>JAOAFT010000009.1 GCA_026416125.1 Bacteroidota bacterium | reverse complement strand
TCCTCACACAGAAGGTAGCTACATGGGGCGTGCCGGTGCACGTACACCTATGCAATGGACTAATGGTATTAACAAAGGATTTTCTTCAGCATCTCCCGAAAAACTTTACAGAGCAGTTGATACTTCATTCGATGCTTCAGATGTGGAATCCCAAATGAAGAATAACAATTCATTACTGAATAAAGTAAAGAAACTCATTGCTCTTCGCCGATCAGAACCTGCACTTCGTGCAAGTGCAGAGTTTGTTCCAAGCTATACAAAAAGTTTTCAGTACCCCTTTGCATACATCCGAGCACATAACAATAATCGCTTGCTTATCGTACTGAACCCTGCACAACGGCATGTTTCTGCACAAGTCATATTAAACTACGAGTGCGAAAAACCACAGCTTCTTGCGGGAAAAGGAGAACTTTCTCTAAAAGGGAGAACCATCTCCCTTGCTAATGGACCTGTAAGTTATGCCATCTATCGAATCAACAGTAAGTAAAAATACACTATATTAGTGGGAAAGTATGTTGTAAAAACTTTCTCATCCTTATCGCACTTGTTCGATACGGCGTATTTCTTCATGCTCCAACATAAGTGCTCGTTCAATACCAGCTCGAAGTGTCATGAGAGACATTGGGCAATGAGCACACGAACCAAGAAGTCGAATTTCTACTATATTATCTTCTCGAATTGATGCTAATTCGACATCTCCACCATCAACTTGAAGGTAAGGGCGTATTCGTCGTAAGGTCTCTTCGATTGCTTCTGGTGTTAACATTTTGAAACCTTGGTTCAAAGGAGAATTTCGAGTTTAGGTTTTTCAGGATGTCCAAGATGCTGAATACTTATTTGTGCAGCTATTTGTTGCGCGATCTGTCTGATACTGATCGCTAGAAGTGATGTTGGTTGTTTATACACAATAGGAATACCGACATCACCAGAATGACGTATTTCAGTATGAAGAGGAATTTCACCGAGAAACGGTACATTAAGTTCTTCTGCAGTTTTCTTTCCACCACCGCTATCAAAGATGTTATCTCGATGACCACAAGCGCTACATAGGTAGAAGCTCATGTTCTCAACAATTCCAAGTACAGGGACATTGACTCGATTGAACATAACTAGTCCCTTCTTTGCGTCAGCAAGCGCTACATCCTGAGGAGTTGTTACAATTACCGCACCTGTAAGTGGAATAGTTTGAGCCAGTGTTAACTGAACATCACCAGTTCCCGGAGGTAAATCGAAAATGAGATAATCGAGTTCACCCCACTCAACATCCGTTAAAAATTGTTTAACTGCACCACTCGCTAAGGGACCACGCCAAATGACAGCATCCATTGGATTAATAAGAAATCCAATCGACATAATTTTGACACCGTACTTTTCTATGGGCATCAGCTTATTGTTTGCAGCTTGGGGCCTTTGTTGAATACCAAACATCAGTGGTGCACTTGGTCCATACACATCTGTATCGAGGAATCCAACTCGTGCTCCGTCCATTGCTAGTGCAACAGCAACATTAACAGCCACGGTTGATTTCCCAACGCCTCCTTTTCCACTTGCTATTGCAATTGTATTTTTTACACCGGGAAGTAGAGGATCTTTCAGGTTATGGGTATGAGCACGAACATTGGCTGTAAGAGTGATATTAATTGTGCCAATACCATCGATTGTTGAATGAAGGATTTCTTTACACTGTTCAACAAATCGATCGCGAATTGGACACGACGGTGTGGTCAACTGTAGCTCGAACGAAACATTGTTGCCTGAAATTGTTAAGTTACGAACGAAACCCAGTGTCACAATGTCTTTCTTGAGGTCGGGATCGACAACAGATTTCAAGGTATCGAGGACATTCTCAATAGTAAGTTCTTTCATTGATGAGATAGTTCCTTTCCATAAGTAAATACTCCTGCTATCCTTTTATAACACCAAGTGGAAGCAATCGTGCCACTTTACGTGCGATTCCTGCGTTGTGCATAACTTCAACAACTTGATCAACATTTTTATATGCTTCTGGCTTTTCTTCCACCAAACCGCTTTTCGTCGCACCTCGCACAAGAATTCCTTTTGCTTTCAGTTCTGCTATCAATCTATCAGCAGACTCTTGTTTCTTTGCTGCATGGCGACTCATCGCACGTCCTGCACCATGGCATGTTGAACCAAACGTTTCTTCCATCGCTCTCTGCGTACCTACTAATACATATGATGCAGTTCCCATGCTTCCGGGTACTAAGACGGGTTGACCAACAGTCAGATAATCCATTGGTACACCAGGGGTGTTTGCTGGAAACGCTCGCGTTGCTCCTTTACGGTGAACGAGGACTTTATGAGCTTTCCCGTGTACTTGGTGGGTTTCGAATTTTGCAATATTGTGTGCAACATCGTATACAATCTGAAGCGTGCCTCGTTTTAACACACTATGAAAACTCTCTCGTATCCAATGAGTCATTATCTGGCGGTTTGCAAATGCAAAATTTGCTGACGCTGCCATCGCAGCAATGTACGCTTGCCCTTCTTTTGACTGGATGGGTACACACGCAAGTTGCCGATCATCAACGTGAATGTTATACTTCGACATTGCTTCATTCATTGTCTCAAGATAATCAGAACACACCTGATGGCCAAGTCCACGTGAACCACTATGAATCATAACACAAATTTGATTTAACTGTATCCCAAAAACATTTGCTACCGATTGGTCGTAAATATCAGCAACATATTGAATTTCAATAAAGTGATTACCAGATCCCAAGGTCCCTAATTGAGGTGCACCTCGCTCTTTCGCTCGCTTACTCACAGTAGATGCTTGTGCGTGTATCATGCACCCATGTTCCTCAGTATGGTCAATATCCTCAGGAGTACCAAATCTGTTTTCAACTGCCCATTGAGCACCTCGTTGAAGTACCTCATCGAGAACGTTCTGCGTGATAGTCAAGCGCCCTCCTTTCCCTGTACCACATGGGATTGCTCGAAAGAGTTCGTTGAGCAAATTATCAAGGTAAGGCCGGAGTTCATCGATGGTAAAATCCGTTGAGAGTAATCGTACACCACAGTTAATATCAAATCCTACTCCACCAGCTGAAACAACCCCTTTTTCTACATCTGCTGCAGCTACTCCTCCGATAGCAAACCCATACCCTTGATGAGCATCTGGCATGGCTAGAGAATACCCAACCATACCAGGTAATGCTGCAACGTTTGCAACTTGTTGGATTGTCTCATCGTTTTGAATTGCTCCAATAAGCTCATCACTTGCAAAAATGAGCCCCTCAATGAGCATTCCTTTCTTGAAGTTCTTTGGTACGAGATATCGGTACGGTGCAATTTGTTTGAGTGTCGTTGTCATACATCAAAATAGACTTGTGCGTACCACAGTTCGTTCCTTCGTTCAAGCAATAAGCGATGGTACGTCACTGCTTTAATTCCAACACATACCTCAAGGTTTGCATGCAGTAACGGTGCACCGAAAATTCTACTCTTTAATGAAGTTCCACTCAACTCTTCAAAGCTTGCATCAATAAAAATAAAACCACTAGTCTCAAAATAATAGAGGAGCTCATTCAACCACTGAACAAGCAATCGTTCAGGATCTGTACTTTTCAAGGACACTTGTATGACATACTCACGATTGCTTTCATAGGGACCGCCAAACATGATACAGTACATTCCATAGGCAGCGTTCCGAAACAGCTCTTCAAGTGTTAACCCGTGTACCTCGATTCCGATATCAGAGGGGTGCTCTAGTACTCGAATGTATTCCAAGACTACACCAGTTCGATACCAGTAAGTCGTTTCAGCGCTTCTAAGTATAGTGCTGATGTTTTGAAAACAATTTCATCTGGTAATTTTGGTGCTGGTGGTTTCTTATCAAAATTAATCGAAAGCAAGTAATCTCTTACAAACTGTTTATCGAAGCTTTCTTGACTTCGTCCTGGTTCGTATTTATCTTTCGGCCAAAAGCGTGATGAATCGGGAGTAAGAATTTCATCAATGAGAATAAGTTCATCTTTTTCATCAAGACCAAATTCAAATTTAGTATCGGCTATAATAATTCCTCGTTCCTCGGCAATTTGTGAACCACGGAGATATAACGTAATTGAGATATCGCGTATTCGCTCTGCAAGATCTCTTCCAACAATGTCACACATTTGTTGGAATGTTATGTTCTCATCGTGACCAACACTTGCCTTCGTTGTTGGCGTAAAAAGTGGCTCATCAAATTTTGCAGACTCTACCAACCCATCAGGTAAGGCGATTCCACATACGCTTTTTGATTTCTTATATTCACTCCATGCAGAACCTGAAATATACCCACGGACGATACACTCAACTGGTAATGGTTTTGCTTTCTTTACCCACATTGTACGATCGTCCATCGTGCTCCAGTATGGTTTACACTCTGATGGAAAATCGTAGACAATGCTTGAAAGAAGATGGTTTTGAATAATATCTTTTGTTTGTTCAAACCAAAAACTCGATATTTTGGTTAATACCTTTCCTTTGTAGGGAATACCATCGTTCATAACAACATCGAACGCCGATATTCTATCCGTTGCAACAATTAAGAGCGAATTACCCAGGTCATAAATGTCCCTTACTTTCCCTCGGTTTTTTAGAGTAAGAGTTGGAAACGAAGTCTCAAGAACAACTGGTTCGAGAAAATTTGTTGTCATAGAATGCTCCCTTTTAAATAAATGAACATGATTTATTTATTGCTTTCTGTAAACGTTCTACGTAGTCACTCCGGGGTATTGTTCGCGCACCAAATTGAATTAAATGTGGATTGAGAAACTGGACATCTAAAAGAAGGTAACCACGTTCCCGTAAACGATTAACCAAGTAGACAAGTGCCACTTTTGACGCATTTGAAACTTTTGAGCACATCGACTCACCAAAAAATGCACCCCCAATTGCAACCCCATATAATCCCCCTGCAAAACTATCTCCAATCCACGATTCTACGCTGTGCGCATATCCACGTTTATGAAGTTCAATGTAACTATTCACTATTGTTTCTGAAATCCATGTTTCGGTGCGATCGGCACAACAACGGATTACTTTCTCAAACGCTGTATTATACCGAATTTCAAAAATATTTTTTTTAAGTACCTGACGTAAACTCCGTGAAACTCTAAATTCGTTGAGTTCAATAATTCCACGTGGATCCGGTGAGTACCAGCGGATTGGTCCTTCTTTTCCATCAGCCATTGGGAACAACCCAGTGCAGTACGCGGTAAGGAGCAGCGCTGGTTCTATAATGTTATCTTCCCGTTGCTGCTCGTGAACATTTTTCGCCATTGTTTTCTAATCACCTAAGCAGGTGCCAACAGCTCGAGCGCATGCAATGAGTTGTGAATCCAATGGGACTGTGCGTAGACTAAGAATAGCCTCTTTCACTGGTACTGCAGTGACCTCTGTCCCTTTTAAGCTTACCATGTAGCCAAACTTTCCTTCAGCAGCAAGTTGGAGTGCTTTGTAGCCGTATTGCGTTGAAAGTATACGATCGTATGCTGTTGGACTTCCACCACGGAGAATATGGCCAAGGACTACAGTACGAGTTTCAAGTCCAGTTTCTTCTTCAATCTTTTTTCCTACAAGTTCTCCAATTCCACCCAGTCGAATTGGATCCGTTCGCTTCTTATCGAGTTCTTTTACCACTAATTCACCTTCTGCAGGTTTCGCACCTTCGGCAACACACACGATGCTAAATCGATTTCCTCGTTTGCTTCGCAAGAGTACATGTTCAAATACTCGTTCCCACTTAAATGGTATTTCTGGTATAAGGATAACATCTGCACTTCCAGCAATACCTGCACCAAGGGCTATCCACCCAGCATATCGTCCCATCACTTCAACAACCATGACACGATGATGTGCTGAGGCTGTTGTTTGCAACCGATCGAGAGCTTCTGTAGCAACTGCCACTGCAGAGTGGTACCCAAACGTTACATCAGTTGCAGCGAGATCATTGTCGATTGTCTTAGGTACACCAATCATATTTAAGCCAAGTTCTGTGAATCGATCCACGATGTGCATTGTACCATCACCACCAATCGCGATGAGCGCATCAAGTTTCCAATCTTTGTAATTGTGAATTGCATGGCTTGAGTAATCTAATATTTCAATACCCTTCGGGGTCTCCACAGGGAACATAAACGGATTCCCTTTATTCGATGTACCAAGAATTGTTCCACCAACGTTAATAATGCCGGCAACATCTTTCGGTGTAAGTTCCCGCATTCTTCCTTCAACAAATCCCTCAAATCCGTCAAGAATCCCTATCACTGTTGCTCCATACTCAGTCATTGCAGGTTTAGCAATACTACGAATAACCGCATTCAACCCTGGGCAATCGCCACCACCTGTTAATATGCCAATCCGTTTCAGTTGAGTTTTCATAGTCCTTTTCTTCCTTCAGTTCCACATTGAGTATAAATTATGAAAATATTCCCTCTAGTGAAAGTAATCTCTGTGTGTTTACTAAGTATTCTTATTTTTTAGTTGACCAATGGCGGTGACATTTCGTATAAATTGTTTATAGCCTATCCGCTTAATTGGACTTTTATTACAACATTTTCGATAGTCTTCCTCTGTCCACGAATATATATCGCAAAAGCTCAAATTTATTAATGTATGATTTGGTAAAAAAGAGGGTTCTGTTGTACTCTTTGCAAATTTCTTGTTCCACGGGCAAACTTCTTGACATATATCGCATCCATATACCCACGGAGTAAATTGAGTAGCAAGCTCTCGTGGAATTTCGCCTTGAAATTCAATAGTAAAATATGCAATACACCGACTTGCATCAAGAACATATTCATTAACAAGTGCTTGTGTTGGACATGCCTCCAGACATCTTCGGCACGTCCCACAGTAATTGCTCATTGGGACATCATACTCTAACTCAACAGAGAGCAGCAATATTCCTAAAAATACCCATGAACCATACTCTCTAGTGAGTACTAACGTATTTTTCCCTATCCATCCTATTCCACTCCGTTGTGCCCATACTTTTTCCATAATTGGAGCTGAATCAACACATATACGACCTTGGCATTCAGGTACCCGTGTTTGAATTTCTGTAAGTAATGTCCTAAGCTTCTTCTTCACAACTCCATGATAATCAGCACCCCATGCATATCTTGATATTTTCACACGGTTATTAATGTGTGCTGATTCTTGTGGTTCCGTGTAATAATTTAGTGCTACACAGACAATAGATTTAACAGATGGGAGAAGATATTGTGGGTTCTTTCGAGCTTCTTTTTTTTCTTCCATCCACTTCATGTATGCGTGGAATCGATTGTGAAGCCACCACTCTAAACGCTCAGTTTCGATCCCCAAAGGTTCTGCGCGGGCTATTCCAACCTTCGAAAACCCAAGTTCGCGTGCTCTTGTGCGCACCCACTGTGATAAATCACTACTCATAGCACGGCCATTGAGTAAATACATTTGCTACCTCGTATCCTTCTTCTCCTTTCTGCACAGTTATGGCTCGTACCCTCGGATCGTGTTCAAGAAACAGAATAAGCTGCTCTTCCACAGCGTGTTGGAATAACTCTTTTTTCTCATGTACAGTAATAAGTGGGTTATTATCGTAGGCCATAATGTAAGGAATTCGAAGATGTGCAGCAAAGGGAAGAAAATCACCACAATAAAGAAACGTTGCATTTCCATTCGCTATCTTTATCATTTGATGTGCAGGTGTATGTCCATATGTAACGAGTACTGAAATATTCTCGAAGATACTGCAGTTTCCATCGAGGAATGTTACTTGCCTGTGTTCATAGAGTGGAAAAAACTGATGAAGCCGGTAACTTCCCCGATCTTTTTCTGATGGATTCAATGCCCACTCCCATTGCTTACGCTGAATGTAGTACTGCGCACGTGGAAACGTCGGTCGCAGCACACCATCGACATTTGTTACAGCACCACCTGCATGATCAAAGTGAAGGTGGGTGAGTATTACATCTGTAACATCGCCAGCATAAATACCCATCTTTTCAAGAGATTCGAGTAAACAGTACTCGATAGAGTATATCCATCGTTCTTTCGGTGTCCAGGTTACACCACACCCGGTATCAACAAGAATGATTCTTCCGTTTCCTTGTATAAGCAAGCAATAGGTTGCGCAGAAAATTCTATTCCGTTCATCCGCTTGGTGGAATCTACTCCAGAGAGTTTTTGGAACTATACCAAACACTGCACCACCATCGAGCCATAGTCCACCTGCATTTACCATTACAAGCTCATACTGTTGCTTCACATTCTCCTCCGGAAACTGCACGAAAATAAAAAAGTCGGTTTTTCTCATGAAAAAACCGACTCAAAATGTGTGTAATCTCTGATTTTACTTGCGGAAATGAGAATTTTCGGATGTAAGTTCACCAAAAGATTTATCAGGGTGTAACCGTTTTGCTTTTTCAAATAACTCTTCTTCTGTTTCACGATGATCAGGATCCGGAACACAGCAATCAACAGGGCATACAGCTGCACATTGTTCTTGATTTGCATGACCAACACACTCTGTGCACTTTTCTGGTACAATGTAGTAATAATCATTGGAGAGAGGATCAAATGTTTGACCATTCAACTCATACGGTGTACCTGCAGGGTAGATTGCAGTATTCGGACATTCTGCTTCACATGCACCACAATTAATGCATTCTTCGGTTATCTTTGTAGCCATAGCATACTCCTTATTATAACAATGGATAGTTTATAGAAAGCTTGCGCGTTTTCAATATGCGAAAGAGACCTTGGAAAAGCAATAACAAAAACGTAAAAAATAGTTACGAAATTGTTGAAAACCAAATAAAATAGGCCTTTTCATGAAAATACCTATATATAAATAAAAGACATCTTTTGACATATGAGGGATCGAAAAACTAATAACTTCTAAACCTTAAAGTACCGAGCCTCTGGATGGTGAACTATTATTGCATCAGTGGATTGTTCCGGATTTAACATATAACTTTCCGTCAACGTAACACCAATCCGCTCAGGATGAAGTAACATGAAAAGTTTTTTGTGATCCTCAAGATTAGGGCATGCTGGGTATCCGAAGCTATAACGTGCACCTTGGTATTTTTGACTGAAGAGCTTCGTAATATCAGGATCGTCATGTTGGTGAATGTTGAGTTCTTCACGAATTTTTCGGTGCCAGTACTCAGCAAGTGCTTCTGTCGCTTCAACACTAAAACCATGGAAAAAGAGATACTCTTTGTAATGATCGAGACGATAGAGTTCGTGTGCATATTCAGTCGCCCGATTTCCCATTGTAACGAGATGAAAAGCAACAACATCGTACACACCAGAATCGACAGATGCAAAAAAATCACTGATACAAAGATGTTTACCGGTGCGTTGCCGTGGAAAAGTAAAGCGGACTATTTCAGGAAGAATACTTGCGCGCAGTTCACCAAGGGGGGTATTTGACTCCGGTGCTTCATAAATAATAAGTTCGTCGCCATCGGATTGGCACGGGAAATACCCATACACAACGGAAGGTTGCAATAGCTTTTGCTCCTTTGCTTGTTGTTTTAAAACTTCAAACTCTGGAATTATTTGCTCTTCCAAAATTTTCCTGTATTCCTCTTCTGTTCGTTTTCCACGAACAATTCTCCACTGACCACGGAACAGTGCGACTTGGTTAATGTATCGGTAAACTTCATCAAGTGAAATATCCGTTACGATGCGTGAACCCCAGAATGGAGGTTGTGGTATGGCGGAAGAGCATATGCTCACAGAGCGAGAGGTGAATTTCTCGAAGTGTTCCACTTGGCGAAAAGAATCATCCTTGTCACTGTTTTGTTCGTCAACACTAATCCGCTGTTGATCCTGGATTTCCCCATGAATAATTGCTTCCATAATATGAAGCCCATCGAATGCATCGTGAGCGTAATAGACCTCGCCAGCGTAGAGAGGACGTAATTCATTCTCAACAAATCGTCGAGTAAGTGCTGCTCCGCCGAGTATGACTGGAATAGAGAGTTTTCGTTCATTCAGCACTACTAAGTTTTCTTTCATAACTTGAGTTGATTTTACAAGCAATCCACTCATTCCAATCGCATCAGCATTCTCTGCAAGTGCAACTTCAATCATTTGCTCAATTGGACATTTGATTCCGAGATTATAGACGGTGTAGCCGTTGTTTGTTAAAATTATATCGACAAGATTTTTCCCTATATCATGGACATCTCCTTTCACTGTAGCAAGAACGAGTTTTCCCTTTTTGGTGTCAGATTTTTTTTCTATGTACGGTTCAAGAAATGCAACAGCTTTTTTCATAACCTCAGCTGATTGAAGTACAAAGGGGAGTTGCATTTGGCCACTACCAAATAAATCTCCCACCTTTTTCATTGCTTCAAGTAAAATTGTGTTGATAATTTCAAGTGCGGTATAACTCTTCAGCGCTTCATTCAAATCAACTTCTAGACCAGCCAATATACCATCGATAATCTTTCGCTGAAGCCGTTGTTCGACTGTCCCATCTTGTACACCATCAGTTTCCTTCCTCTCTTCAATATTCGCCTCATAGTATGTTATGAACTCAGCTAATGGATCAAAAAGTAGTTTTCCGGTACTTTTTCCATCTTCCCATTGACGTTCATCGAAAATAAGTTTCCTCGCTAGTTCCCTCCCTCGTTCGTCGATTCGATAGAGCGGGAGAATTTTTGAAGCATGCACAATAGCCATGTCGAGACCAGCTTCGACTGCATAGTGAAGGAATACACTGTTGAGCACTTGTCGTATCGCTGGCTTTAACCCATATGATACATTACTAATTCCCAATGAAGTATAACACTGTGGAAACTCCTGTTTAATTCGGCGAATTGCTTCAATTGTTTCAAGTGCAGCTCGACGAAATTCTTCATCACCTGTAGCCAAAGTAAATGTTAACGGGTCAAAAATGAGATCGTGTGGGTGAAGGCCGAATTTCTTGACAAGTATATTGTACAATCGATGTGCAACCGCGATTTTTCGTTCTGCTGTTTTTGCCATTCCTTCCTCATCAATCGTAAGAGCTACAACCGCTGCACCGTACTGTTTACAAAGGTATGCAATTCTTTCAACCTTACTCTCACCATCTTCTAAATTCACGGAATTAATAATTGGCTTCCCACTAACATGCTGGAGAGCTTCTTCAATACTAAGAGGATCTGTTGAGTCAATCATTAGTGGAACTTGTAGTTGTCTATTCAGTCGTGGGATTAGTTCACGGAAATCCTTAGCCTCGTTGCGTCCAACGTAAGCAACGGAAACATCGAGGAGATGAGCTCCTTCATCCACCTGCTGTTTACCAATTGCTACCATTCCTTCCCAATCTTCACGGAGAAGAAGTTCTCGAAATTGCTTACTTCCATTTGCATTTGTTCGTTCGCCAATGAGAAGCGGTGGATTATCAATCCGTAATGGGACAGCTTGGTACAAACTTGCAACCGCAGGAACAAACTGGTACGTTCGCATTCGAGGAGTAAGATTTCTTACGCTCATTGCAAGGTGGTGAATATGTTCTGGCGTTGTCCCGCAGCATCCACCAACAATATTTACACCGAGTTCTGTAACAAACGTAGTGAGCGTTCGCATGAATGCTTCCGGTGAGAGTTTGTACTGTGCATGTCCCTTGACAATTTCTGGCATTCCTGCATTTGGCATTACAAGTACCGGCTTTGGGCTGTGTGCTGTTAATGTTCGTACGTGTGGAACCATTTCCTCTGGTCCGGTTGCACAGTTCAGCCCTATACTTGTAATACAATCAAATGATTCAAGAGTTGATAGAGCTGCAAGCAAATCTGTTCCAACGAGCATGGTTCCCGTTGTTTCAATAGTAAGCGAGACAATAACTGGAACACTCATTCGTAGAGAGGTAAAGGTCTGCTGAACAGCGAAGAGCGCCGCTTTTGTTTGGAGAATATCTTGGCATGTTTCAATACAGAGTAAATCGACCCCCCCTGTAAGCAATGCTCTTACTTGTTCCTCATAGGCACTAACTAATTCTCTAAATGAAATATGACCCAACGATGGCAGTTTGGTGCCTGGACCAACTGACCCTGCTACAAAACGAGGTTGTTCTTGTCGAGAGTACTGTTGAGCGAGATGTTTTGCTAATTGTGCAGCTTTATAATTTATTTCGTATACTCTCTCCTGAAGACCATACTCACTCAGCACAATAGCAGTTGCACCAAAGGTATTCGTCTCTATAACATCTGAGCCTGCTTCGAGGTACTCAACGTGAACTCGTTCGACAGCTGATGGTTTAGACAAAACAAGGTACTCATTACATCCAACATATTGTTCTCCACCAAAATCATCAGTTGTAAGATGTTGTGATTGGAGTTGAGTCCCAGTTGCCCCATCGAATACAATAACTTTTTCAGTGAGAAGTTCAAGGAATGTTTTCACACTGTTCGTCCTTCACTAGACAAAAAACCCCAACATCGAACGAGTTGGGGATTTAGCATGTGAACTTTTATTTCCTGCGGAGAGGGGGGGATTCGAACCCCCGATAGAGCTTTTCAACCCTATAACGGTTTAGCAAACCGCCGCCTTCAGCCACTCGGCCACCTCTCCAGCTCCGGTGTTGGTACAAATTAACAGAAAAAGTATACGAAAAGCAACTTCTCTTTATGTTTTCGTCAACGATGGTACAGATTACGTCTCTGATTCCTTATAGATATATATGCCACCAATAATAGGATCAAAGTGGTGTTGTGAAAGAATTCGTTCGATAATCGTTTTCGTTATACGCGTGTCTTTTGGAAGAAGTTTTTTTCCACTCCCCGTTGACAAATCGGCTGCAAGAACCATCCCTTCTCGTAGATCCATAACGTTGATTTGTTTTTTCCCCTCAATCCACGATGGATGAAAATGTAAGAGGAGATACTCTTGGAGAAGTTGAACAATTCGTGGATCCAAAATAGTATTCCTTGCTTTCAGGAGAATATCGTTCATTACATTTGAATCGCTTAGTACTTGGGGTGGGATACTCTCGAGTAAATTTACTGCACGCAATAAACGAGCCTCAAGTGGTATTTCCTCTCCCGCCAATTTATCAGGGTATCCAGAACCATCATAATTTTCCATTTGATGCCGTAGCCAACTCCCCATGTTTTTAAACTGTGGAATACCACTGACAATCATCTCACCAACAACGCCTGATTCTACGATACGTTGACGCTCTTCAGATCCCAATTCGTAAAATTGACGGTGGAGTAACTCATCAGGCAACGTAATTTTACCAATTTCGTGGAAGCGTGCAGCAAGATCGATAAGTACTAGTCCTTCTTGTTCAATTCCAAAACGTTCAGCCATCCATCGACAGAGGCGAGCTGCTTCAGCACCACGAGCAGCAGCGTTGGGAATTCGTAAAGCAATGAGTTTAGTCAGTAAGTTCACAACTCCTTCAAAATTTGCATTGAGAGTTTCAATCGCGTTCCTAAGTTCTTGACTCTCTTTTGCTAAATCATCTTGGAGTTTCTTTAGCCGGAGTAATACCCGTACTCTTGAAAGAAATTCATCAGGATGATACGGTTTGCTGATATAATCATCGGCACCATGATCGAGTGCTCGTATTTTGTGGTCAATTCGTTGCTCAGCTGTCAACAGCATAAACATGATTGATTGGTGTTTTTGCTCTTGTTTCAATGACCGACAAAATTCATACCCAGTTTCACCTTCCATGTAGTTATCGCTCACGATGAGATCGATAGTGTGTTCGCGTAGTAATTGACGCGCCACTTTTGTATTCGTTGCGGTGAAAATTGTATACCTCTCTTCGCGCTTGAGAAGTTCTGCAAGCATTTCGAGTTGTACCGCATCATCTTCAATGATGAGGATTGTTGGTCTCTGTTCCATCGCTACTCATCCCTTCAAGCTTTTTTATAATTATACTAATCCGCCGATTTGAGACATCGTATGGATCTTTTTTATTCCGTAAACGAGTATCAGCATAACCACGGATTTCTGTAATCTGTCCATTTCGCAATCCATTTACCTGGAGTACACGACGTGCACTGTTTGCTCGATCTGCACTTAATTCAAAGTTCGTGTAGCCTACAATGGTTGAATACTGCCTACTATCTGTATGTCCTTCTATAATTATATTGTTTGGAAGTTTCCCAAGTTCTTTACCAATAATCATCAGAATTCTTACTGCCTCCGGTTTCAGGTGCGCAGTCCCTATATCGAAGAAAAATGATTCCGATTTATCTAAGAGTTCAATTCGAAGTCCTTCTTTTACAGGTTCAATAGTAATTTGGTGTCGCAGTTGTTCAAGTGATGGATCTTTTGACAAGCTTTGGACAATCGCTTTTCCTATGCTTTCCAATTTTTTCTTTTCTTCTTCTTCTCGGCGTTGTATTTCTTGTTCAATTTGTTCTTCATTGAGTTTCATTATTCCTTTTTGTTTTACTTTTTCTTCATACTCAATTGGGTCCTTGAAATATCCAGCAACAGCTTCTTTAACCTGCTTACTTTGTCCTACTATCCAGAGTACAATGAATAACGCCATCATTGCAGTAACAAAGTCTGCATACGCGACTTTCCACGCGCCACCATGATGCCCGTGATGACCTTTTTTCTTCTTTACAACTCGAATAGGTACCTGCTCTGCTTGACTCTTCATAGTTAATTAATCCTTACTTAGCTTGCCGTAACTCCCGCATTGCCTGCTCAACTTCTGCAAACGATGGCCGTTCCGATGAAGGTATTGCTCGACGTGCATACTCCACAACAACAATAGGGGAATTACCCTTCGCAAATGCGAGAATACCTGCTTTCATACATTCGAAAAATTTTGACTCATATTGTGCAGAGAGATCCAAATTTGTTGCGATTGGCTGTACAAACCCGTACGACATTAAAACACCTAGAAATGTACCAACAAGTGCCGCAGCAACTTTGTGCCCTATTTCTTCAGGAGGACCATCAATCGCTTGCATTGTTATAACAATACCGAGGACTGCAGCAACAATTCCAAGTCCAGGCAGTGAATCACCAACCTTTTGAAAGAGCATGGGACTTGTTGATGACTCAAAATGGTGCGTTTCAATATCACTATCAAGTAATGCCTCGAGATCGTGGGGAGGTACACCACCTCCAAGGAGTAACTTCATCGTATCAGAGAAAAAGCTTAATGCATGGTGGTTTTTCAGTAAAAAAGGATTTTTCGAAAACACTGAACTTTTTTCAGGATCCTCAATGTGAGCCTCAATATTAATTAATCCATCACGTTGTGCAATTGTGAATAATTCAAACATTGTTTTCAGAAGATTGAGGTACTCTTGCTTCGTGTAAGGATTGGGTTTAAAAAGCGTTGTTAACTTTGCCACCATTTGTTTCATTACAACTGGTGGTGTACTAATTAACAGAGACCCTATAGCAGCTCCACCGATTATTACGAACTCAGCCCATTGCAAGAGAACTGCTGGTGGACCACCTTCAAGAATGAACCCACCTAAAACACCAACCAGTACCACGACAATTCCAACTAATACAAGCATAGGTACCTCCTCTTTGTTTACTCAGAACAAGTATTCTGAATTTTCGATAAACCAGAATTACTCTTTTTGTTTTCTTTTGACGTCTGTGGTTGCAACTTTTTAGCAATTTCTTCTGCTCTCTGTTTAGGGGCAGCAACTGCCTCTTGATTACTTTTTACAATTTGCTCGTAAATTTCCCACCGTAAGATCTCTACGTTCTTCGGTGCTTCGATTCCCAACTTCACTTGACCTTCTTGAATTGAAAGCACTTTTACAACAATTTTATCACCAATACGTATACTTTCATTAACTTTCCGTGCCAATACAAGCATAGATTACCCTTTCTGAATATCTGCTTCGTGGTGGAAAAGGGGGTATTCAAAGGAATACTCCTCGTTCATAAGAACAACTTGACGACCTTCTTGTGTTGTGTTCGAAATAACAATCGGGCTTCGGAGATTAACTGTTGATTCTTCAACCGAACTACGAAGCGTAACAACTACGAGGATTGTGTTCCCTTCTGTATCATACTCTCCAGCTGTATAGGTTGGAACAATGATATGAGGTTCAATAACTGGGAAACTCACGTAACCATCTTCTAACGATACTAACCAACGAATAGGCTCTGACTGCTCATCGTTAATCAAAACGAATTTATGTAAATCCTCAAATCCAAAGAGTCCTTCAGGGAAATTAAGTATGTGATCTTCCTGATACTCAAACTCGCCAAATTGTATATTTTGCCACTTCATAGTATACCTCTCAATCACACATTATTCTTTACCTGTTATAACTCCATTGACAACATTCGTTACAATAACAATGTCTACACGTCGATTTCGTGCTCGATTTTCTGGACTTGTATTTGGAACAAGTGGACGGTACTCTGCATACCCCGCTATTGATAGTTGGCCTGGCTTCATGTGATACTTATTGATAATGTAAAATGCTGTATTCAACGCCCGCGCAACCGAGAGATGCCAATTGGAAGGAAATCGTTCTGTACGTATTGGTACATCATCCGTGTGACCTTCAATACGTATATCGTTCGGTAGTGTCACGAGAACTGATGCAATGGTATCAAGAACCGCAAGGGAACTTCCTTTGAGTTCAGCACTTCCTGAAGGAAATAAAAGCTCTTCAGTAAGGTGAACTGTGACGCCTCGTTCGTTCTGTGAGAATGATACCAGCCCTTTCGTTGTAAGATCGCCAATAACGTTTTGTATTGATTGTTGTATTCTATTCCGTTCCTTCTGCAACGGTGTCAATTGCTCGATTACTTTCTTCTTCCCTTCGAAAACTCCACTTTCTCTTCCAAACACTCCACCAAGCGCTGAAACAACTTGTTCATACCGTTCAAGGTCGATTTTCGACATTCCATACAAAATAACAAACAAGCCAAGGAGAAGTGTTATAAGATCGGCGTATGTAAGTAGCCACCGGTCAATATTATCTTCATTCTTGTGGTCTTTTTTCTTCGTCATTATCATTCCTCTTGTTCACTCGGTGGTAATTTGCTGAACAATTTTGCTTTTATTACAGATGGAATATCTCCTGATTGAATAGAAAGAACTCCTTCAACTATAATTTCGCGATAGAGCATCTCTTGATCATGAATGTGGCGTAACTTTTCAGCAATAGGTAGCCACACTAGGTTTGCCATGTACACACCCCAGAGAGTTGCAATGAACGCCGTTGCAATATGCCGTATAAGTACATCGGGATTTTCACCTGCCGAAGCGAGCGTTGTTATCAATCCCATTACTGTACCAATAATCCCCATTGTTGGTGAGTATCCACCCATCTTTTGAAAGAGAAGGGCACCGTACGCGTGTCGTTCGGTCATTCCATCCAATTCAGCCTTGGCAACTGCCTGGAGTGCTTCAGGTTCCGCTCCATCGATCGCATACCGAATGATACGTTGAAGAAACGGATCACTCATCTTCGACAGCTGTGCATCGAGTGTCAATAAACCATCCTTTCGAGCTATCGTTGCGTAATGCACGAGTTCATTAATAATTGCCTTGCGGTTATAGAGTGGTGGAAAAACAACAAGTTTTATAAGCTTGACCATTGTTGCAAGATACTTTGGTGATGTTCCTATCATCGTTGCTGCAATGGTGCCACCAAGAACAATGATGATTGCTGGCAGCAGAATGAGTGCAGCTATCTGTCCACCTTCGAGTAAAAATGAACCAAAAATAGAAATAACACCAAGGAGAACACCACCAATGGTTGCACCATCAAGTTTCCGTTTTCCCATATTACCTCAAATAATCGAGCAATGTTTTTGGAAGAATACGAGCGGTGATGCTGAGCGCTGCTTGAAGCATAAGCTCATTCTGTTGTAACTGAGTAATAGATTCTGCAATATCGGTATCTTGAACCATCGAAAGTAAACTTTGTAAGGAAATAGTCTGCCCCTCAAGGTATGAAACGTGATGCGTTAACTGCTGTGCAATAAGACCTGCCTTACTCGATTGGGTTAAAATATGATCGAGCATTGAATCTATTTCGTCGATATCCGCTTTTGTTGGAGAATGACCTGCCTGAAGTGCAGTACGCAGTTTGATGAATAAATCGAAGAGCCCTGTTCCTCGAAACGCTTCCTGACCATCGATATTGATATTCTGTTTTAATCCTTCAGCTATTGGTACTTCAATGGTTCCTGTAATTCCATTTGGGTTTATTGTTACAGCCGAACGATCAGCCGCGAGAGTAAATGGCTGCTCAAGTATATTGGTACCACTAAAAATGTATCGACCATTAAACTGCGTGTTTGAGAGATGTACTACTTCATCGAGGAACTCATCAACTTGTAGAGCAAAGGTATCATACGTTTCTGTGAGTGAACCATTCATTGCCCGTGTTATAACCTCTTTCAGCAATGTTAGAACATCGGCAATCTGGTCAAGTGTATTCGACGTTACTTCCATGAACGATTGAGCTTCTTGAGTATTTGATATGTACTGCTCATTAGCAGTCAGGATTGATTTCAATCGAAGGATAAGCGCTGTACCTTGCGGGTCGTCTGATACTTTTAAAACTCGTTTTCCTGTTGCAGTTTGGCTTTGCAAATTTACTAATCGTTCACGCGTTTTATTAATGCTATCCATATAGCGTGAAGCCATGTTGCTTTCTGTAATTCTCATAGTTACACCATACTCAAAATTGTTTGAAACATCTCATCCACTGTTTTTACCATTCGAGCTGAGGCATCAAACGCACGCTGGTACCTGATCATATTCGTCATTTCTTCATCGATAGAAACACCTGAGACAGAGGCACGTTGTACTTCTAATTGTTTGAGAATGAGCGTTTGGGTTGTTTGTAATTTCTCTGCTGCTGTAATTGCAGTACCAATATCACTCACAAGTGAACTATAGAATTGTGGAATTGATTCAGAGTTTCCATTAAGAATTCGAGTTGTTCGTAATTGACTGATTGCAATTGCAATCGAATTATCACCTGTTTGCCCTGTCCCAGAAGCTGCAACTAAGTTAGAATTGTTCAGTAAATCTTGATTAACCTCAATATCGAATGCGTTTGTTCCACTAAAAAAATCATACCCAGTCGGTGGAGGAGATCCAAGACCATATCCTTGCCGGTGAAGCGCATTGACACTTGTAATTAGTGCTGAGGCAAGGGTATGAATTTTATTAATGTATGTTGGTAGTATACTATTGTATGCTTCAAGTACACCACCTAAACTGCCAGACTGAATTAAAAGTGGCCGGACTGCATCGGATGAATAGATTTCGATTTTTGAACCATTCATCCGTGCTGTTAGCTCCGCATAACCACTCTTTGACGCTATAACGGTACCTTCAATGGCAACAAGGACAGCCCCCTGTGAATCTTCGACAACATTGACACGTACAAGGTTTGAAAGTTCCTTAATAGCATAATCCCGTTGATCCAATAAATCATTTGGTTCTACACCTGTTGCCCGCGATTGAATAATCTGCACATCAAGTTCGCTGATTTTTTTTGCAAGTGTGTTAATCGTTTGAAGTTTTACCTCTATATCGGACTTTACATCATTCTGGAGTTTCTTTAGAGTACTATCGTACTGATGGAATGTCTTAGAAATTAAAACACCTTGCTGAAGAACTGCATTCCTGTATGCAGATTCTTCAGGGTGAACAGCAAGATTCTGAAATGCATTAAAAAACGCATCGAGTTGATTACTTAAACCATAATCCGATGGTTCATTAAGGAGTGCTTCAATTTGTGAAAGTATCGTTTGCTGAGCTGTTGCTTTTCCAAGCGCATCATTGGTCGCTCGAATTTGCGAATCGATAAAGTGTTCTCGTAACCGTTCAATGGTTTGTACAGTCACACCCGTACCAAGCATTCCAACAGGTGTACGCAATGGGTGAGTCGCAGTTAAATTAACACGTTGACGTGTATATCCTGGTGTTTCAGCATTTGCAACATTGTGCCCTACAGTATCCATTGCGATACGATGAGCCATGAGAGCACGTCGAGCAACTTCCAATACTGTCGAGAGACTGGACATATTAAACCTTTGCGTCAATGAGCTGTTTCGTGAATCCATCGGTTAACAACCGAATGTTGTACTGAACAAACTGCAGGGCATTCTCTAAAAGCCGCTTGTTCTGTTGATTTATTTCAACTATTTGGCGGACCAAGTTCTTCAACCGTTGTTTCTGTTCACGTACACTTTCATCACCATTCACTGACGTTGTAGTACACAATTTTACTCGTTCACGCTCAAGTTGTTCCAATGGGCGGAGTAATGAATGCTGTTGCTCAACGAGTTTTAATAACGATGTACTTTGGAAGTGAATGATTGCATTTTGTTGTTGACGTAACACGCCAAGCAATGCTTCGACAAGCTCAGTTTCAGTCTTTAAAATTTCTTCAAGACCTTGCTCATTCATGGTTTTTCCCTTCCATTGATTGAAATGCTTTCCATAATTTCAAAACACGAGAAACATACATCTGTGTTTCTGGAATAGGTGGAATCGTACCATATTTTTCAACACGGGATGGACCAGCGTTGTACGACGCTAGTGCAAGCTTAACGTCCCCATTGAATTGTTCTAAAAGAATTTTTAAATATTTGACCCCAGCCTTAATGTTTTCTTCTGGATCCCATACGTTAGAAACCCCCATTGCAACAGCTGTCGAGTCAATAAGTTGCATAAGACCTTTAGCTTGTTTTGATGAGAGCGCACGGGGATTACCTGCTGATTCTGCAGCAATCACAGCTTTCACCAACGTGGAATCAACACCATGTTGTTCTGCAATAGATTCAATAATACTATGAAACCGATTCACACGTTCTGTCAGGGAAGATGAGCTCTGAAGGTTTGTAGAGGTTATAGATTTTGGTTGTGCAAATCGGATTTTTGGTGCTCGTACTTGAAGAAGGGATGCTGTGTCACTCTCATCAGTCCGGAGTTGTTCACCGGTGAGTTTTTTATATAATGTTTCTGCTATGCCAAAGGATCCTTGCTTTGATACCGCTTTTGCAACTTCGATATTAAATAAATCGTCAAACAAATCACTTCCAAATGACTGATCGTCAGATTCCTCTTTTTGAATAGTCTGTTTCATTGCCTTTAACATAGTATTAACGAAAATGGCTTCAAACTCCTGAACAGCTTTTCGTAATTTTGTTTTTTTCGCTGCATCGAGCTGAGTATGCCCCGTTTTCTGCACCTCAGGTGTTGTATGTGCTAACGTGATTCCCATGTTAAATAATAACTAATTCAGCTTTTAAGGCTCCTGCTTCTTTAAGTGCTTGAAATACAGCAATAATATCACGAGGTGTTAATTTCATAGCGTTTAACGCTTTCGCTACATCTTGGACAGTGGTAGCACCATTAATGGTATAGACACGAGTACTATCTTCACCAGCTGCAACAGTCGTTAATTGTGTAACAACTGTTTTGCCTTGTGAAAATGGATTTGGTTGAGAAATGATAGGTGTCGACTGAATTTCAATATTCAACCCACCATGAGATATTGCTACAGGAAGTATTGTTACATTTCCACCTATGATGATTGTTCCTGTACGCTCATTGATAACAACACGAGCCACCACATCGGGTGCCACTTCTAGCGATTCAATGAGAGCAATAAATTCTACCATTTTCCCCTCGTGTCGATACTCTTCTGGAACAGTCACTGCTATCGTTGATGCATCTTTCGCAATGGAAGAATGAGGGAATTGGGTATTGATCGTTGATGCTACACGATTCGCTGTCGTGAAATCTGCTTGCATGAGTACAACAACGATAGTCCAATCATTTGCAAGAGTACTTGGTATCGATCGTTCAAGAATTGCGCCACCGGGAATTCTGCCGGTTGCAGTATGATTTCGTCGTACTTCACTGCCACCAGCCACTACATTTACTCCACCGACAGAAACTGGTCCCTGAGCCATTGCGTACACTGTCCCATCATGAGCTGAGAGAGGTGTAATAAGTAATGTACCACCTTGCAAACTTGTTGCATCTCCCAGTGATGAAACGACAACATCAATGTATCCACCTTCACGTGCAAATCCTGGTGCAAGTGCTGTAACCATAACAGCGGCAACATTTCTCAGTCGCAATTCACGTTGCGAAACTGTAATTCCAAATCGTTTAAGCATACTTGTCACCGATTGTAGTGTAAAGGTCGATCGTTGAGTATCCCCAGTACCATTCAATCCAACAACTAATCCATATCCAACCAATTGTTGGCCACGGAGTCCTTGAACATACGCAATGTCCTTAATACGTGTACCAGCAATGGCAACCGTAAGAATAACATTCATCACAAGAAGTATTGGGAATATAATTGTTTTCATACAGTACATACCCTTAAAATAACCAATGGAAGAGTTTTGTAAGCCATCCTGGCTCTTGCGATCGTGTTACGATCCCGCTTCCCTGAAAACTGATAACAGCGTCAGAAATATTATAGGAATACACACTATTGTCTGGTTGAATATCAGAAGGACGCACGATGCCAGTAATAGTGATTACTTGTTCTTCATTGTTAATGAGAATAATCCGACTACCACGAATGTAAAGATTTCCATTAGGGAGAACTGAATCGACACGAGCGCTTAACTTTGCCCGGATCGAACCTTGAGTTGCTGTTGATCCTTCGCCCTTGAACGAGTTTGTTGTCCCTAAATTCAATGATGCTGATGGTAAATCACTCCCGGAGTACGATGCGCTTGCACTTCCACCAATGGCACTCTCTCGAGAGGAACTAGTCTTTGCATCGTTCGAAGCACTTGATGTTTCTACTATATAAATTGTGAGTGCGTCACCTACTTTCGTAGCTTTTTGGTCAGAGAAGAGTGAGCGATTTATATTTTCCCGAAAATCTTGTGCTTGGAGAAAACTCTCAACACCTATGACGATTGCTACAACACAGTAAATGCTGTATTTCATACTTATACCTCTTTAGTTTAGTATATTTCGAGTTCAACTGTATGAGCATCGAGTACTCGTGCACGGTACTTTTGGTGTGTATCTACCCTTTGCACTGTTATATGCTTTCCGCGGTAACCTTCTTCCTTTGCTATCGCTGGTGTTGAAATCATTACTGTACCTGCACGTACTTTGAGCGTAACAATATCGTAGGGGTTAACTATTGGTATAGGTTTACTGACTGAACGCGTTACGACACTCTTTTCAGATAGAATCCGCGCTGCGATTAACGTTTCAAGTTCTGCGTACTCTGTTACCACATCCGCTGGAAGGTATGTTGTTTCAAAAAGCATCAACCGACAATTCTGGTGAGTAAATCGCTCACCACGTTGTATTTGTCGTTGAGCAACATATACAAACTGGTACGTTCGGAGTACCACTGGAATACTGAAGCGGGCAACAGTTATATTCTCTCGTACAATTTCCACCGGTACAATTACTCTTCCTTTTCGAAACACACACCCATCGTCAACAACACGGAATACCTCTGTTCCCTGAACATTGGTTTTGGGAATCTGAAACCGCCGAAACTCAACGGTAATACTGTCGATACCACTGCGATGTGCCCATTGAGAAGCTCGCGCTACAATATCTGCTTTGAGATCATATTCAGTTCGTATTGAATTCACATTTCCCACAAATAATAGAACAGCGAGAGTCCCTATTTGCCACATTGATAAGTACTCCCTTAACGTTTCAAATTATTTGCCATTGTAAACATATCATCGACAGTTTTAATTGTTTTGGAGTTTATTTCATAAGCACGCTGTGCAACAATCATACTCACCATTTCCTCAACGACATCAACATTCGATGACTCAATTGCACCCTGGATTAACTCCCCAAACCCCTCACTAGCAGGTGTACCAATAAGTGGTTTGCCAGAAGCCGATGTTTCAACTAGAAGGTTGTTTCCTATAGAACGTAACCCTGCAGGGTTTACGAATTTCACAAGTTCTAGTTGACCAATTTTCGTTGCTTCTGTTTGCCCAACGATCTGTACTTCAACTGTACCATCTCGTGCAATTGTAATATTTGTAACATCGGTGGGTAACGCTATGCCAGGTTCCACAATATACCCCTGTGAAGTTACAAGCATTCCTTCACTCGAAACCTTGAAAGTACCGTCTCGTGTATAGGCGTATGTTCCATCAGGGCGGCGTATTTGGAAAAATCCTTCACCTTGTATTGCTATATCGAGTGGGTTATTAGTAGTTTGAATGTCTCCTTGTGTAAAATTTTTTAGTGTTGCAACAGGTACCACCCCTGTTCCTACCTGAAGTTCAAGAGGTTCCTGAATGTTGTGGTCGTTCGTTTGAGCGCTTACTCGCATTGTTTGGTACATAAGATCCTGAAATTCAGGTCTGCTTTTCTTAAAACCAACGGTATTAACGTTGGCTAAGTTGTGCGCTATCAAATCAACATTCAATTGTTGGGCATACATTCCTGAGGCTGCAATGCGTAATGCTCTATTCATTTTCTCTTCCCTTTCTCATTATACGCGTGGTACATCAAATAATCGTTCAAGCGTTTCATCTTGTGCTTGGATCGCTTTCTGTCCAGATTCAAAATTTCGGTTCACCTCGATCATTAGAATCATTTCATCAATTCCTTCAACATTTGATTCCTCAAGGTATCCCTGCAATATAGCGTATTCTCCCTGTGATAGTGTCCGAGCACATACTCCATCTTGAGCATAAAAGAGCGTGGCTGCATCCTTCTTCAACACAGTCATTGAATCGAAGGATACAATTTGCAACCTCCCCATGTGTTTATTATCAATGACGACATCACCGGCTTCGTTTACTTGAATATCAACATCTGATAAACGTTGTAGGTCAGGGAGTTGGATTTTACCTTCTGTTCCAAGCACAGGATATCCTTCCTGTGTCACCACTGTACCATCAAGTGAAAGCGTAAAACTTCCGTTTCGTGTATATCGAATACCACGTGGTGTTTCAATTGCAAAGAAACCATTCCCCCGAATAGCAAAATCAAGGCGATTTCCTGTCTGTTGGTATGAACCTTCTGAAAAATCCGTTGTTTGGTGTACCGCTAACGACGGTGCACTAGGTGAGTTGAGTGTACGTGCCGCTTGGTATTCATTGAGTACCTCTGTAAAAACTTTATCCTTCTTAAAACCCGCTGTATTGATGTTGGCCAAATTGTGGCTCAGCACTTCTATTTTCGTTACTTGTGGAAGCATTCCACTTGCAATAGTGTAAATACCTTTAATCATCTGTTTGCCCCTTTCTTCTGTAAGTGCACCAAACGCGTTGCCAATTCAATTTCACCAATTCCTGTGCCAAGTTTTTTTGCTGTCTTGCTCAGTTGTGTCTTACTCATACGTTTTTGTGCTACCTGCTTTACTGTTTCTGCTTTGTGTTGATATTTCATTTGGCGTAATGTGCTCTCTACTTCCTTTTCATCCATTTCTCGGTCAAAGGAACTTCTCATACCATCTTCTTGCACTTCCTGGAGGTGAATTTCAGCCATCTGGTTACTTTTCTCCTCATCCTCTCTTTCATGTCGTAATGGTTGATCTAATAATTCGAAAGCTTTCGCTTGTGGGGTAATTTCGTTCTTCTCTGCTGGAACACTGGGATTTTTTTTCCTAAAGAACAATAACCATAGTCCAACGCCATTCACAACACCAAGAAGTACCACGATGCCCAAGAAGATCCTTAATGGAAATTGGTTTGTACTCCATGCTGTGTTAGTTGGTGATATCGACGCTCGGTGTGAACCATTTTCTGTACTCTGGTGAGATTCGATCTGTTGTACACCTTTCCACTTACTCCATTCAATCAGTAAGTGTTGTCTTTCTAAAAAATCAACTGATCGGGCTGGAGCATTTGTACGGTACGTAGGTGTAGTTGTATTCTGATCGATTGTACGATGTTGTGCAGAAATCCAAATTGATCCGACTATTACAAACAAGAGGCTAATTACAACTTTTTGTTTCATTCCGCTATCCTCCTTAGAGGAAGTTTAATTGTAAAGGTCGTCCCCTTTCCCACTTCACTTTGAACACTAATTTCCCCTTGATGCTGATTGATAATTTTTCTGGAAATGGCCAATCCTAAGCCGGTTCCTTTTCCCTCCTCCTTAGTAGTAAAGAATGGCTGGAAAATTTTATCGAGTTGTTCGCGAGGAATACCATGACCCGTATCAGAGAATGTAACAACTACAAAGAAGGCATCAGCGTAGCTTTTAATGGTTACTTTCCCACCACTGGGCATTGCATCGCGAGCATTGATAGCAAGATTCAGAAATACTTGCTGTAGGTAACTTGCGTTCCCTGGCACAAGTGGTAATTGTCCTTGAAGATCAAGAACAAACTCTATTTTATCGAGTTTGTATTCATGTTCAACAAGAGCAATTGTATCAAGAATAGCCTTGTTTACATCGGTCGGCTGAATGTCAAAGTCTTCATTTACGTTTCGAGCAAAGTTCATCAAGCGTTTCGTAATTTCTTGAAGACGGTACACTTGCTGGCGTAAAAGTTCCTCAGCATTTGGTATTTGGGTTCCACGCTTCATGACATCGAGTTGGAGCATGAGTACTTGTACTGGGTTTTTTATTTCATGGACAATGCTTGCTGCAAGCTCTCCTATTGCTGCAAGACGTGCAGCACGAATCATATGTGCTTCTGACATTTTCAGTTCATTGCTGGCTTTAACGAGTTTCTCATATGTTCTCCAGTTTTCAACACCAGCTGCCGCCTGATTAGCAAGGACGGAAAGTAACTGGACATCTTGGTTTGTGAACTCTTGCTGCTGTTTTTCTGTATGAATGAAGTAGAACCCTATCCCAGTATTTCGAATGAAGAGTGGCACAATAACAAAGTTCCTCCTCACTGACCCTGCGGAGAGATTTTTAAGATCGGGAATGATCACTGTACGTTTTTCAGAAAATACCCAATCAACTATTCCTGATTCCAATTGTTCTCTGGCTTCCTGTAGCAAATACTGTGAAGGGTTAGGTGAGAGTTGTATAAGTTCATTTGGTTTTTCCCCAATGAGGAAAATATCGGCTTCACAAATAGGTATGACTTGTTGTGTTAAATCAATCAATGCTGTAAGAATAGCTGCTGGAGTAAGTGCCGTGCTAATCGTGTTTGACAATCGTTGCATTGCAACAAGTTCATCAATAGAATTTCGAATAGCGAGGTTATTTTTATTTCGATTCTCGAGTTCTCTTCGCAATGCATCGATTGTTGTCTCCAACGCTTTAATATACTTCTCTCTGCTTTCGATAAATGATTCAAATTGTGGTAACATTTCTTCAAGTACGTCTGATCGACTTTTTACAGTTTGTTGTTTACGTTTTGACCGTTCCATGGAAGTTCCTCGCTCTATAACGTAAAGTTTACACGCTCGAGATTCTGTTGCACTTCAGTACGCAACATTTCAACTCGTTGTTTCAGTACATCAGGATCAGATAATTGCAATAACTCTAGCGCTACCGGGCTGAGTCCAATGTGACGTTCATACAGTATATCAGCCTTTGCAATTTCACGGGCAAAATTATCAGCACAATGAATAATCGCAACCAACTCAGGATTGATTGTTGCTTTCTGAGGTGTATGATGGAATGAAATTGCCTCGATGAGTTGCACAGGAAGATTCCATCGTTCTGCTAACCACCCTCCTACATCTCCGTGAGTAATTCCACCCAAAACAGCTTCTTCAGCCTCAGTTATTGAGAGTTCAGAGTCCTTTACAATATCGATGATTCGACGGAATTCATTATTGAAATATCGGTGAAGTGCAGTAATTCCCATGTCGTGGAGAAGCCCTGCAACAAATACTTCCCCTGTGATACGGTAGCCAACATCCTTAGCAAGAGCACGTCCAATGACAGCTGTAGCAATTGAGTGGTCCCAAAATTGTTGTAAATCGAGGTACTGGTCTGAACGTTTCTGCAATGAGCTAAGAAGAGAAATACTGATCACAATTTCTTTCAATGCATCGAAGCCAAGGACAATTATTGCAAATTCGATCGTCGAAATTTTCCGCGGGAATCCATAAAACGGTGAATTTGCAATTTTTAGTACCTTTGCTGTGAGAGCCTGATCTGATGAAATAACCTGTCCCAACTTGGCAGCACTTGTCTTTGGATTGTCAATGAGTTCCACAACTTCTAAGGCAATTGCCGGTAATGCTGGGAGTTGTATAATTGTTTTAATGCGTTCACGTATTTCTTCGGCCGTCATCATAGCAAATATCCGAACTGTTTGAGTTTGTATTAGGGAATAAATACGATTTCAAACGAATGAGCGCTTTGGTATGATGGTGTTCAGCTACAGAAGCATCGTATCCACACAATTTCCCAATTTCTGCAAATGTTAAACCATCGAAATACCGAAGTGCTAGAACAATACGTTCTTCCTCGGGCAATAACGAAACTGCTGTGAGTAATGTGCTTTTAAGTTCTGTCATAAAATCAATGCCTGGTTCATGTGTGCAATATTTTTCGAGTGGGTATAACTTTTGGATATCATGGATAGTCTCCGTTTCAAACCCTGCAAGGATACCGGTGCGTGGATCGTACGATATATTGGATTCCTCAACACTTGGAAAGCTTCCTTGTTGCGTACATACAACATCAGCAATATGGACGAGTGCTGTGAGTACTCGTGCTTCTGATGAATGATAGGGACAGTGGTGATACTGAATTGCTTCAACAATCGATGGAGGTATCTCCCACTGGCGAGCAATATTTGCACCAAGTATTCCATGGTCAACATGGTTGTTCGTTTCTAAGCGATCAATTGATAATCGAAGCAATGGCATTTCTAAATGAGGTGCAATATGACCGATGTCGTGGAGTAGCCCAGCTGTAAATGCCTCAGAAGGAGCCCAACGTTTTGTTTCATTGGCAAGTACGAAACATATTCGTGCCACATAGAGTGAATGTTGCCAAAATGTATCGTACTCTGAAAATGCAGTAACAATTTTTCTAAGCGAATTATGAATGACAACCCGTGCAACTGTTTTTTTGAGCACATCAAACCCAAGTAAAATAACAGCAAGATTTAAATCCGAAATTCGTCCACGTAGACCGTACACCGAGGCATTCGCATATCGTAACACACTCTTCATGAGTATAGGATCCTTGGTAAGAACAGCACTAACCTGTCGCACATGTGTTTTTGGTGAGTTGATCAGGTTCAATAGTTCACGTGCAACGTCGACCGTTTCAAATTGTCCGACTAGTTCCTGCACAGATCACCTCGTGTGTTCTTTCAACTGTCTACGCAACGTAGTCATTATTTCTTCATGAATTTGGGAAACTCGTGCCTCTGTTAATTTCAGAATTCGTGCAATTTCCTTAAACGTTAACTCTTCATAGTAATACAGCACAAGCACCAATTTATCGCGTTGCGTGAGTTTTTCGATTGCTTGGTACACTGCATTTCGAAGTTCATCGTTTTGTAATTTTCTATCGGGGTCATGTTCTTCATCCGTATCGATAACCGAAATGTGTGTTTCTTCATTATCGACACTGAGTTTGCTTTCAATCATTGTGGTTGTTGTAAACTGGAGGAGTTGGTTATACTCTTCAGGAGTCAACCCCAATTGCCGTGCCATCTCTTCATCAGACCCGATAACTTTGTGTTGCTCAAGTTCTTGAAGCTTTTTTTCCATTTTCTTTGTTTGTTTCCGTACCGAACGTGGTACCCAATCGAGCTTTCGAAGTTCATCCTGAATTGTCCCTCGAATTCTATTCAGTGCATACGTTTGAAATTGAACACCTCGCGAAGGATCAAATCGTTTCACAGCATCCATCAATCCGAGCATACCAAGTTGCATGAGATCATCGTACTCCAGGGGTTCTGGTGGTACTCCGTACCCAACTATTTTCTTGACAACAAATCCCACCAATGGTACGTACTGGAAAAATAATTTCCGCTGCTCATCTGTCATTCGTTCATCCATCTGGTGTCCATGCATAATTTTCAAGTCTCTATACCAATCACTATTCATTGTTCGCTACTGAATGAGCTGCTGTATTGTGTGATTCTGATTGTTTCGTAGTTTCATTCTTTTCGTGGATGTATGTTACAAAAACGACAAGGAGAATACCAAAGAGTACAACCGTTATAAAAACAATAAAGGCACGTGCAAGTGTATCGAAGAGTGAAAACTGTTGTACACCAAAAATTACGATTGATATGAAGAATGCCAAAATTCCAATCTGAAAAATAAGCTTATTCATACCCTTTACTCCTTATGATTGAGTACTTTATTTTCGAGAATGCGTTGGGCACATGAACGAATACTTAGCGAAGCAGCAGTATACGGTGCACATCGAACGAGTGGTTCTTGCTGATACACAGATTTAGAGACATTTCCATCAGAAGGAATACCCCCGTAGTATCCGATCGAACGACGGAGAAACTTCGATACCGCTAAGTACAATTTCTTATAGGATTCATCAGCTGAACGAAGTGTTGGTACATTGTTTACAATAATGTTGATTGGATGATGTGGACTCCTGAATGACAACATCTTTATAAGTGCATACGCATCCATTATCGCCGTTGGTTCATCTGTTGTTACAACAAGTGTTTCATCGGAGGCTGCGCAGAGTGAAAGAATTGGTGGTGCAATTCCTGCTGAGAGATCAATAAGAATGAAATCCGTTGGTACTTCAATCGATCGTAAAATTTGTATCAAGTACTGCGATTCCTTCTCAGTTACAAGTGGATAACTGTACTCCCCAGATGCTCCTGCAAGAAAACGAACTCGAGTGAATGGTGTTATTAGTACCTCTTCTACTGTATATTCTCCCCGGAGAACATCAGAAAGGCTGTTCTTGGGCGATAGTCCCATCAACGTTGCTAAATTTCCAAGATTATGATCGCCATCCACCAACACGACGCGTTTATTTGCATCGGAGAAAGCAAGTGCAAGGTTCACTGCGACGGTACTCTTTCCGACACCACCTTTGCCACTTGCAATTGTAATAATTCGTGGTTGAACTAATTGTACACTCGCTTGCGTAGTATGCAAAACAAGTTCTCGAAGTCGTGTTGCTTGATCTTGTATTACGACATTGCTATGCATGTGCACTTACTCCACTAATCATTGCTGCTAAGTGAACAGGTTCAATTGGCATAATGTCATCGGGGACATTTTGCCCATTCGTGATATAGGAAATTGGCATCCGATGGTGCTGGAGAATACTCAGCACCCCTCCCATCATAATCGCTTCATCAACTTTTGAAATGAGATATCGATTAGGGCGAAGTGCTTTAAATCGTTCGACAACATCGAGGAGTACTTTCCGACCTGATGATGCATTGAGCACGAGATGAACTTCGTCAGATTCTGCTGCTTCTACAAACCGTCGAAGTTCAAGTATCTCTTTTTTTGCTCGCTGACTTCTTCCTACCGTGTCGATAAATACGAGGTCGTGTTTCTTAAATATTTTAAGAGCTTTGTGTATTTCTGTCGGTTGGTACACTACTTGGACAGGAATATCTGCAATACTCGCAAAGGTACGAAGTTGTTCTATCGCACCAATACGATACGTATCTGCTGTAATAAGCGCAACATTTTGATGGTACAGAAGCTTATGAATTGCTGCTAACTTTGCGATAGTCGTAGTCTTCCCTACACCTGTTGGTCCAACAAGTGTCACAACGTACGAACGCTTCTGATGTTCTGTTGGGAGAGATTTCGTAGTAATGAATTTCGTTATTTCGTTCACTATAGCATCTTCAACACGCTGGCGATTATCATACTCTGCTTCAGTCAATCGAGCATAAACTTTTTGAATAAGATCAGCAGCAATAGTCTCCTCAACATCGTTATTCACAAGCCGTAGAAATACCTGTTGCAACGATAATGGGAGTACCGGCATTTTCGTGTACTTAAGATGATCGGCTATTTGTGTCAGGACCTGTCGCATTTCTTCCACTTCACTCCGCAAAAGGTATAATTCTGAATCGGGACTATTCTGTGAAGTTTGATACGGAAGGCGTTGATCGTATTCTTTGGATGTTTTTGTTTCTTGTTTTTGCTTACGATCACCAATGTCGATTCCGTACGCTTCGCGTACCTTGGAGAATGCATAAGACCCTGGTATCTTTTTTTCCGCTTCTGGAGTTTTTTTCTGGTTTATAGGAGGATACTCATCGATTGCTGCAGTTATTTCAAGCATCTCTTTCCCCAAAAAGTTTAACAACTTCCCGGACGATATTTTCCGAGTATTTAAGATTATAGCGTTCGGACCTAATTCCTCACGCATCCGTTCAGTTGCTTCTCTTATCGTTGTGCCAACGAATTTTTTAATTTGCATGGTCAATCTCCAATTTACCTATGAATTCAATTTCTGTTTCTGCAGGTAACTCAGTAAATGAAACTACTGAGACATTAGGGAACGCTGTATGGATAAGCCGATAGAAATACGGTCGGACTGTTGCTGCACAGAGAACAATAGGTTGATATCCAGCAGAAAGTGCAGCATCAACATTTGTACGTAATCCTTGTTGTATTGCTTCAATAGTTTCTGGTGCAAGCCCCAAACTCGGGCTCGTTTCCCGCTGATTCTGGAGTGCTGTTGTGAGAACTTGTTCAAGTCGAGGTCCCATGAGAATCGCATGAATAACCCCGTCACTATCTGCATAGAGGCGAGCGATCGTTTCAGAGAGCGAATGCCGAACATACTCAGTCAATACATCAACGTTCTTCGTTACACGAGCATAGTCAACAAGTGATTCCATAATTGTCACAAGATCACGTATTGGTATCCCCTCGCGCAAAAGATTCTGAAGAACTTTTTGTACTGTACCAATCGGCAACAATTCCGGGGTTATATCTTCCACTACCGCAGGGTACTCTTTCTTTAAGTTTTCGATAAGCTTCTTTGTATCTTGCCGGCTAAGGATTTTATCTGCATTCCGTCGTAAGACTTCTTGCAAATGTGTTGAAAGGACAGCAACAGGTTCTACAACGGTGTACCCAACAAGTTCTGCATGTTCTCGTTCGTAAACCGGGATCCATACAGCGGGGAGTCCAAAAGCAGGTTCAGTTACTGTAATTCCTTCGATTTCCTCTGTTATAGCACCTGTATTCATTGCTAACAAGCGATCCATTTGAAGTGAGTCACTAGCAACTACATTTCCTCGTATTTTAATGACGTACTGATTAGGAGTTAATTGCAAATTATCCCGAACACGAATTGGAGGTATCACAATGCCAAGATCGAGTGCGAGTTGCTTGCGAATATTTCCAATTCGAGTAAAGAGATCACCACCCTGCGATTCATCAACAAGCGAAATTAGTCCGTACCCAATTTCTAATTCGACTGCATCTACCTGAATGTAATCTTCAACATGTTCTTCTTTCTTTTCTGCTGGCGGTGTTGGTGCGACACGTTCTTCAAGAGATGGCTTTCCACTTTTTAACACAACGTACCCAACAGTACCAGTGAGTACACCAAGAATCAAGAATGGGATCGTCGGAAGTCCAGGAATAATTGCAAAAAATACCAACGTACCAGCAGCAATAAGAAGGGCTTTGGGTTTGCCTAGTACTTGGCCCCGTACTTCCATATCAAGTTGATTACCTGCTCCACTCCGTGTTACGACCATCCCCGCCGCTGTTGCAACAATAAGCGCTGGAATTTGAGTAACTAACCCATCACCAACTGTTAAAAGAGTGTAGGTGTGAAGTGCTTCTGAAAAAGTCATTCCCCGCTGAACGACGCCTATAATAAAACCACCAACGATATTGATTACAGTAATCAGAAGACCAGCAATAGCATCACCACGAACAAATTTGCTTGCTCCATCCATAGCTCCATAAAACTCTGCTTCGCGGGCAATGAGTGCTCGTCGTTCACGTGCTTCGAATTCTGTAATAAGTCCTGCATTCATATCAGCATCAATAGCCATTTGCTTTCCTGGCATTGCATCTAATGTGAATCGTGCAGCAACTTCTGAAATACGTCCAGCACCTTTTACAATAACAATGAACTGAATCAAAACGAGGATGAGGAAAATAACGAATCCAACAACATAGTTCCCCTTCACAACAAAAGAACCAAATGCATTAATTACCTCTCCTGCATACCCTTCGCCAAGAATAAGCCTTGTCGATGCAATATTGAGTGACAAACGAAACAGCGTCAGCATTAAGAGTAAACTCGGAAAAACAGAGAGTTCCAACGGATTAGTAATGTAGAGTGATACCATTAAAATGAGAATTGCTAATGCGATATTGAGTGCAAGTAGAATATCCAATAACAGTGGAGGCAATGGTACAATGAGTAGTGCGAGGGTAAGAATAATTGCCATTGCAAGGATAACATCCGTATTCGTACGCAACGCACTGATAATTGGCGATTGTATTTGCATTGATTTCATCATCCAGTCTTAGAACCCTACAAGTTTCTGTTGTCTCAATCGATAAATGTAAGCAAGCACCTGTGCCACAGCTTGGAAAAGCTTTTCTGGAATTTCTTCACCAACATCAACAGACTTATAAAGTGCACGAGCAAGCATTTTATCTTCAACAATTGGTACACCCGCCTCGCGTGCAATTTCTTTGATTCGTTCAGCAATTAGTTCTGCTCCTTTCGCAACTACTTTCGGAGCATTCATTTTTTGTGCCTCATACTTCAAGGCAACAGCAATATGCGTTGGATTTGTTACAACAACGTCTGCTTTGGGGACCTCGTGCATCATGCGTTTGTATGCAATTTGTCGTTGAATTGAACGAATTCTTCCTTTCACCAGTGGGTCACCTTCTTGCATCTTTGTTTCTTCTTTTACCTCTTCTTTTGTCATCATTAATTCTTTCTCGAATTCATACTTCTGGTACCCAAAATCCAACACTGCAAGTGCCATGTATGCCAACCCTGCTTTGAGTCCCGTTGATATCATTGTACGAACCATAAACAATGCTATAGCACTAACTTCACCATCAACGAGGAGAACACTTTGTTCAACAGCCTCAGCTACAGCAGCATAGGTTATCCATCCAACAATGATGATCTTTAAGAAATTCTTCACCAACTCTGCTAGTGCTCGCTTGGACATAAAAATGTTTTTCACACCAACAAATGGATTTAACCGCTTCCACTTTGGAGCAAGTGCTTCTGCAGATATTTTCCACCCTACTTGACTTATGCTTGCAACAAGCCCTATAACCATTAAGCCGACAAGCACCGGTGAAAGAACACTAAAAAACACAACCGTATTTTCAAGAAACATCTGTTGAAAAGAATGAATAGAAATTGTAGCGTGACCAGCACTTTGGAACATGGATGTTGCCAAGGCAACACTGTGTGATACAATATTAGCTCCTGCAAAGTAGAGAATGAGAATACCAAAGAAGAGCGCACCAGCAGAATTTATCTCAATGCTCTTGGCGACAATTCCTTTCTTGCGAGTCTCCTCACGTTTTCGAGGAGTTGCAGGTTCAGTTCGTTCAGCACTATCGTCAATGTACTCAGCCATTGTCAGAATGCCATTATGATTTCAGTTATTCGTGTTTCAAACACAACAAGGAGCTTCTTAAATACTGCTACTACAAGTGGCACACTCGACACAAGAACAAGCATGCCAACAGTAATTGTTATCGGAAATCCTACAACGAGAATATTCGCCTGTGGCATTATCCGTGCGAGTATTGAGAGCGCAAAGTATGTTAAAAAACCAGCAATGAGTACAGGTGCCCCTATTTTTATTCCTACTACAAACACTAAACCAGTCAATTCAACAAGTGTCTTAAGGGACTTTTCTAAAAGTATAAATCCCCCAAGCGGGATCTTTGCGAACGATAGGTAGAGTGATTCAAAAACATAATGATGACCATTTATTGTAACGAAGATTAAGAGTGCGAAAAGGTAGAATAATTGACTTAGTACCGGCATTTGGTGCATGTTTTCAGGATCGAACATTTGCGCTGTACTTAATCCCATGGTATACGCCATCAACTCACCAGCAACCTGGAGCCCAATAAAGACAAGGTGGAGAGCAAATCCGAGTAAAAGACCAACAACAATTTCTTTGAGCGCAATGAGGAGCAATGTTAGCAAGTGAACATTAATGGAAGGTGTATGAGTGACGACAAGTGGAAAGAGCACGTATGAAAGAAATAATGCAAGTGCGACCTTCGCCTGCACAGGAACTGTAAGATGTCCTGTAATAGGTGCTACAACAATTACCGCAGAGACCCGTAAAAAGATCAAAATAAATACAACAAACTGTTGAATAGTGACTTCTACCATTAGTGTACCACCACAGGTATTTGATGAAACAATGAAACCGTAAATGTGATCATTGTCTCCAGAATCCATGGCATCGTTAGTACTAGCACAATCGCAATCAGTACTAACTTTGGAACGAATGAAAGTGTAAACTCCTGGATCGACGTTGCTGCTTGGAAAATTGAAACAACAAGTCCAACAACCATCGAAACGATCAAAGTTGGAGCTGAGATTAATAGCATCGTATAGAATGCTTCACGCAAAAGATGAACAATAAACGCTTCGTTCATACATTCTCCTATTGATAACTTGTTAACACGGAGTATACCACTAAGTGCCATCCATCAACAAGAACAAACAATAGAATTTTGAATGGCAACGATATCATCACTGGAGGTAACATCATCATGCCGAGCGACATAAGAATGCTTGCCACCATTAAATCGATAATGAGGAATGGAATAAAAATGAGGAAACCAATTTGAAACCCGGCTCGTAATTCACTGAGTGCAAATGCTGGAATCAAAATGTATGTTGGTAAATCTGCACGGGTTTCTGGTTTCTTGATTTGAGCCATTTGCATGAATAATGCAAGATCTTCTTCGCGCGTGTGTTTAAACATAAATTCCCTGATTGGCTGAATTCCTTTCTCGTATGCTTGTTGCGCAGTAATTTTATTGTTCATGTATGGTGAGAGTGCATCGGTGTACACTCTATTCCAAGCCGGTGCCATGATGAAAAATGTGAGAAACAGTGCTAGTCCAACAAGTACCTGCGATGGTGGCATTTGTGGAGTCCCCATAGCCTGTTTCACAAAGTGGAGAACTATAACTATACGTGTGAACGATGTTGTCAGAATCAATAGTGCAGGAGCCAACGAAAGGATTGTCATTAAAAACAATATCTGTAAGGTAACAGCTACCTCCTGCGGACTTGTAGACTTCCCTACTTCGATAGAAACCTTTGGAAGGGGGAGTGGTGTTTGTTGTGCTTGAACTACCGAAGCACAGAGTAGAAGCGCTACAAGAACAATTATGCTAACAAACCATTTCATGTTCATTACCACTGAGATACAGTTATGAAGAATGTGGAATCCCCAAGTTCTTTTTTAAATGCTCCAAAAAATTCGGTGCTCCTGATTTTTGTTCCACCTCACCACCTTGCCCCTGGATTGTTGTTTCACTGGACACATCAACTTCTGTTAACAATTGGAGCCCATGTTCTGTAAGCCCTACAACAATTGTTTTGTTGGCAACTCGAAGAACGTAAATCATTACTTTCGGTTGGAGCATGTGTGCACCGAGAACCTCAATTGTAACTACCGATGGGCTACCAAAACGTCTCCCATAGAAAACACGACGGAGGAGAAAAACTACACCAATCATAATGAACAAAACAACGAGTAACGCAATAAGTGCTTGTGCGTATGCCCATACCATACTATTTACCAACTCCCTTCATACGCTCTGCCGCATCCACTAGACTCGTCACACGAATTCCAAAGTGTTTTTCGATAACAACAACTTCCCCTTCAGCCATTTTTTTACCGTTTATGAGAATATCAACTGGTTCACTGGCCAGTTTCTCAAACTCAATTACCGATCCTCGTTGAAGAGCAAGAATATCACGTAACGAAAGATTCGTCCGCCCAAGCTCGATTGCAACCGGAAGTTGCAAATCAAGTAACGCTTCAAGTTTTGGATCAAACTCGATGGAAGTCTGAACAGTTCCTTGCTGAGATGTTGATTCTTTTGTTTGTGCTACGTTTTCCATAAAAAGTTCCTTCTGATACGTTATTGCTGATCATTCGATGTACGGGTAATTTTTATTGCCAATCGTCCATTTGAAATTCCAGCCTTTCCCCAAAGGCGTGGCTTATTTCCAATGACAACTTGCGTTTCCGATCCTGCTGGAATGTTCGTACGGATAACATCCCCGACACGTAAATTCAGGAGTTGCCGAAGTGTCATTGTTGTTGTACCTAACAATCCTACAACTTCAACGTTCGTCGTACTTACCTTCCGTAGCAGTGATTTTGTCCATTCAGGATCTTTCTTCCCCACCGTAAGAGAACCAACATTTTGTGTATTCATTTTTGCAAACACAGAATCGAGTGCAAAGGTTGGAAAACAAACATTCATTAAAAATTTTTGTTCGCTCAATGTTACTTCGAGCGTTACGAGCAAAACTATTTCGCTAAGTGGTGCAATTTGCGCAAAGTCACCTTCTGTTTCATACCGCTCGAGTGTAAAATTTAAATCTGCTATTGCTTTCCAAGCATCCCGCAAATCGGTCAGGGCACGTTGAATAATCCCTTTGGTGATTCGTTGCTCTATCCGTGTAATTGGGCGTTGTTTCGTATCAGGTTCAACTTGTCCACCGAGTAACCGAGAGATGATGGCGAGCACCAATTGAGGGCTTAATTCCATCAATGCATATGCATCCGATTCTACGATTCTGAAAATGTAAAGACAGCTCGGATTTGGAACAGACAGCACGTATTCAGAATAAAACAACTGATCAACAGATGTAACAGTAATGCTTACTGTCGTTTGGAGTTTTGAAACAAGGAATGATCCCAATGATTCAGCAAAACTTTCATGAATAGCTTGGAGAGTACGAAGCTGATTTTTTGACAAACGATGAGGAAGACGAAAATCAAACGTAATGACTTCTTTATGATGTCGTTCTTCGGCAACAGCTTTCTCAATTTCCTGAAGTGGTACACCCGAAAGAAGACTATCAATTTCCTGTTGAGAAAGAATCTCTGGCATTCATTACTCCTTCATTGAATGATGTATTTACTGAAGTATACATTAGTCACTGTACCATTCGTAAGGAGGGCACTAGTCCTCTTTGCAACTTCTTTCCGCAAGGTTTCACGTTTTGTCACATCGATAAGTTCCCACAATGTTTTACTTGCAAAGAGTGCATTCAATACATCGCAGACTTGAACTTCTTTCTGTTGTAATTCATCGTATACCTTGGATGAACTTGCTTCAAGTCCCACAGTGACAAGCAAATAGCGACTTCCATTCGTCCCTGCCGGATTTACAATCATATCTTTCACAACAAAAATTTTACCCGTTTCTCCACCTGTGTGCTGTTGCTCAACTGTCCGTTGTTGGCTATTGGGTGGTTGTACATCTGCTCCGAAGAACTTTGCAACAAGAAAATACACTACTACAACTTGTACTATAAAGAGAGGAATACCAACCATGAGGGCAGTTTTTACTGTCAGCACAGGTTTTTGTTGTTGAACTTGTTGCTCTTGAGTATGTGAATTGTGAGTTTGCACTTCTTTTGCCATAGCTCTTCCGTTTTTCCTGATGTAGTCGCAAACCGTGTACCACATCAAAAAAAACGAAAATGTTATAAATATTGTGTGCATAGAAATCCCCATTCTTCAGAGAGGTGGTGAATAATAGACAAATGGCGAAAACTACAATCGCAGGTATACTTTTCAGAGTACTCGGTGCATGTAGTGAAGGAGAATGTGCTAGAATTCTTTTACTACTGCTTGTACAGTGGTGGTGTTGTTAATGGGTGAAAAAATCCTCCCAAACGAACCGTCCATATATCAAGAAATGGATCGATTGTAGGGTCATGTGGGATTGTAGTATCGGAGGTAGCAAGAATATCTGCCATTTGTATTGTTTGTGTTAAGGGGTCGTCGTAGGTAAAACCATGGTGATGTGCAACTGCAAAAACTATGTCTTTTGGAAAGTTCCACAGTTGCAAAACAAATGCACCAATATCAGCATGGAAATGAGTAAAAACTTGAAGTTCAGCTTCTGCGAGAGTTATATGCTGCGTATGACTTCGATGCATCATTTCCCGATAACGAATTGGTTCGTTAACGAGGCGAATTAACAACCCTATATCCTGAAGGAGTGCTGTCACGTACACCACCTGAGAATTGTTAACTTCCTCCCACTCTTCAGCGATATGCTTTGCGATATTAGCACGCAACAACGACCGATTCCACAATAGTTCATAGTACGCTTTTACATCGTCTGGGACATTTTGTCCCAAGGTATTAAACACTTCAATAGCTGCGATGATAGCAGCAACGTTCTCCGTGCCTATGAAGACAACAGCATCCCACACTGTGGTAATTGGTACACGTGTCCAAAAGTGAACCGAATTTGCAACTTGAAGTACTTTTGCAACAAGTGCTGGATTCTGCTCGATTTCAGCTACAATTTCACGCAAGTTCCGATCTTGTTCATGTAAAAGGTGATGGATTCGCTCCTGAAATCGTGTAGGGGAAGGAAGACTTCTGAACGATGCAAGCTTTTTTCGCATTGCTTCGAACCGTAACTTATAGTTCAAATATACAAGCTCACTCACAACTCCCCGAACAAGCTCATCAGAAAAGGGCTTGATGAGGAGTTTATGAACGATTCCAGTAGCAACTGCCTCTAACACTTTCGGTTCTCTATCTTTTGAAGTAATCATGACTACTCGAATTTCTGGTCGTTCGTCTGCTAGTTTCTTCAGAAATCGTATATACACCTCTATGTCGTTTTCTGGTACAACCACAAGGAGATCTATCGGATTTTTCTTGATTGTGTCTATTGCGAAATCTAACCTGCTGTAGAACCGGAGGTGGTATTTTTCTCTTAAAAACAATTCACGCAAGTAGTGTCGCAGTTCAACTGATTCTACGATAAAGAGAACTGATGGTACAAAGACTTCTGTTGCTTGTTTTTTCATAGTACATCCTTTTTCATCCATCGATTATGGCACAGCATGTTCTTTCAATCGCTCAAGCATAGGTTCAAGATTTTGTTCCCATTCTGCTATATCTGGGTAGAGATCTTCGTCGTGTGGCTCATTTTCTCCAACAGGGTCCAAAGCATCTGCAATTTGTACACAGCGCACAATGTCATTTCCAAAGGTTTCACTATGATGGTTAGCAACTGCAAAAACAATCTCTTGTGGAAAATTCCACCGTCGTAATAATGCTGCACCAATTTCATCGTGCGTTGTCAAGAACGTACGTAATTCTGCAATATAGAGTGAGGTTCCTTCTTCTTTTCTCTGTAACATCGTTGCGTACTGATCAGGCGTAGTACACAACCGTGCAAGCATGCCGATATCCTGTAACAGTGCAGCGATGTGAATTGTACTCGCTTCTGTTCTTAAATCTGACTCTTCTGCAATCTTTTTTGCAATAAGCGCCCGACGAAGCGAACTGTTCCACAGGTGCTCATAGGATGCTCGTATTTTGGGATCTCGACTAACGGCAAACCGTTCAAACAAATCGACTGCCATTACTAGTGTTTCAAGGTAACTAATGCCAATAAAAATAATCGCTTCCCGGAGAGTGAGAATAGGATTTCGTGTAGCATAGTGTACTGAATTTGCTACCCGAAGTACTTTCGCAACAAGGGCGGGATTTTTCTCTATTTCTGTAATGATTTCTTGGAGTGGCGTTCCTTCTTGACTCAGAAGTGTACGCAATTTTGTGTGAAAGCGTTCTGGTACAGGCAAATTCACAAACGAGGATAAAGAACTTTGAAGATTCTGGTATCGAAAGTCGTACCGTTCTTTTATGATTTGATGTATTTCCTGCACAACCTCTGCATACTGGAGGGGTAGGAGCAAATGTCTATTTGCATAGCCCGCAGCGATGTATTCGAAGGCATCACCTCGAAGCTCTTCTGAACCTAGAAGGACAATACAAGCTTCCGGTTGAAGCGAACGCAGGTTTTTCAGAACGACCGACTCTGAATCTGATTTACCTTGGAGAAAGATTATAATGATATCGAGTTTCCGTTTTGCTCCAACGATGAGTACATCCTGTAAATTAGGTACAATGCCAATCCTTTCTCCAACATCGTTCATGATTGTTTGTAGTATAACCTGATGTTCATAATCAACACCTGCAGCAAGAATTGCATTCTTCTGTTGATGAACGTCATGTAACACAACCGATGTCATTCTATTGCTTCTCCTCAATCCTAAAATGCAGGCTGTTCTCAACATTGTGAAAACAGCCTGCGGTATTTACTAGCGTTTCAAATTGACAATTTCCTGTAAAAATTCATCACTCGTTGTAATAATACGTGCATTCGCCTGAAAGCCACGTTGCGCAGTGATCATTCGCGTAAATTCCTCTGAAAGATCAACATTGGACTGCTCAAGAGCACCTGCTGTGATTGTTGAACTCGTCGATACTCCAGCTTCTACAATCGCTGGTGTTCCCGAATTACCAGAGAGGTCATACATGTTATCACCCGCTTTTACGAGTCCTCCAGGATTATTGAACTCCGCAAGCAATACCTGACCGAGATTCATCACAGCACCGTTGGAAAATGTTGCGATGATTTTCCCTGTTGCATCGATTGAAATGTTTGTCATAACACCAGCACCGTAACCATTTTGTTCACGTGGAGTTACAGTTGAGTCACCTTGTACCTGTGTAATTCCAGTAAACGAATTAGGAGTACCAAAGTTCAAGTTAATTGAAATCGGTTCTGCTCCGTTATTCGGTGCTATAGAAAGTGCTGTTGAGCCATCGTCGTAACTAAATGCTCGAATTGTTCCATCGGGGTTAAAGAGAATTCTGCCACTCCGACCAGCGAGCGCAACAGCTGGTTGACTAACATTCGCTGCCCATGTCCACTCATTTTGATTTGCTGTTTTTGTGAACGTTATCGTCACTGTATGTCTATTTCCTAAGGAGTCATAAATAGAAATTGCTGCATCTGTTGTATCAGCTGTTTTTTCTAAATTTGCTATAAAGGACGATGATCCTGAAACTTCGGTGAGACTACTTCCATCAACATTAATCGACATTGGTGGAGCTCCACCAGCAGGTACAAGTGTAATTCCAGGTGGTGTAAATGATATCAATGACCCCGTCACTGGATCAAATGTTGCTGTACCTGTTCCACCTGTGATACTACCATTCGTTGTTGTGACTGTGACAGAGTATGTATTAGCAGCAGTTTTTGTGAGCGTGTATGTTACATCATGAGAAACACCAAAATCATCTCGCATAGTGATTGTTTGACTATAGCTTGTACCAACAGGAGCTGTCGAATCAAGCGTGCCAGAGAGTGTCGTCCGAGCTACGGACGCATTTGCATTCAAGTTACCAGAGAATCTAATGAGCGATGTTGCTCGTGCTGGTGATTTTTGATCAAGTGCAATACGAATGTCTTCAAGCCTCGTACCAGTTGGAATCCTTCCTGTGGCATCTGCTAATTTCCCCTGGAGAATTGCTCCGGTCCCAGGATTTACAAGTGTTCCATTTGCATCAAATTGGAATTGCCCCACTCGAGTGTACAACGTTTTTCCCCCCTTCTTCACAATGAAGAATGCATTCCCTTGAATTGCCAAATCTGTTGAAACTCCCGTCGTTTCAAGATTCCCTTGCGAGAAGATTGTATCAACGGAATTTATTGCCATCCCCAATCCAATTTGGATTGGATTTGAACCACCAGTTCCACTGTAGGGTTGCGTTGCATTCCGAAGCGTTTGTGAGAATGTCTCACTAAACGTTGCTCGACCTGCCTTGAATCCTACAGTATTAATGTTTGCAATATTGTTCCCAATGACATCCATCATCACCTGGTGATTTTTAAGTCCAGAAACACCAGAATATAGTGATCGAAGAAATGACATAGTTGAACCCTCCATATAGTTAATTGTTTAGAACATGTGGTAAAGCTTCTGTCAGTCAGCTTTACCGGAGGGCTTCCTTGACGCGTTGCGTCAAAGGACCAGCCCCAGTGAATTACACTCTACTCTGCAATAACAGCACTATCGATATTCGTAAATACATTTTCTTTCAAACGTTCTCCATCGATTGCCGTAACAACTGTATGGTTTTTTATGCTCACGACAAAGGCAAGATTTCGCAATAACACAAGTGCTTCCTGGGCACCTTTCAATTCTGCTTTTTGAACAGCATTTGAAAGGCTTCGAAGATCTTCTTCAGTAAGGTGAATGTTTCGTGATTCCAATCTCTTCTGCGCATGCTTTGAGAATTTCAGTCCTTCAATTTCTTCTGCCAATACTTCTTCGAATGTCTTTTCCGGAACCCCCTGTTGCACAGGGAGAAAAGGCTTTTCTCGAAGTCCTTCTATACCACCAATTGGTAAAAAAGGTACCTGAACACCATTAATAATTTCAGCCATTGTTACTCCTCCTTTATTTCAACAATATCGCCAAGTAACACTTCCACACCATTTAGTACAAAGACTGTACCATCCGATTTAAATCGTACACCTGTTATTTTCCCATAGATAAACGCTGGCACATCAATCCGTTGACCGTCGCTCCCAATGGCTTCGATAGTAACCGTATATCGCCCACTCGGTGCTTGTTCACCACTGTCAGTTTTACCATTCCATTCTATCGTATTTTCGCCATTCTTAGTACTTCCTTTCAGAACTTTCACGATCGTACCGTTTGAATCGTACACTTTTATCAGTACTTGCTCTACTGGTGCAGAGATTGTGTACCCAAGTTCTACGGAGCCAGTTCCTGTGTACGTAAACGCATTCGTAGACGCTCGTACGGTTTTCCCGATAAATGTAGGTGCCAATGCGTTATTGATCGAACTAGCGAGCGCAACATTCGTATTCATAAACTGTGACAAGTTCGTCTTAATATTTGTCAATTGTTCCACTGAACTGAATTGCGCTAGTTGTGCTGCAAATTCAGTACCATTGAGTGGATTTAACGGATCTTGGTACTTCAATTGCATAATAAGCATTTTTAGGAAATCATCTTTCCCAAGTATAGCAGAAGAATTCCCCACCACAGAGTTATGATTTGTCGTACCAGTTGTAGTACTTGATTGAATTGACTGTGTCATAGCATCACCTATAGTGTAAGTTCCATAGTATTATATCCTAAAGTTCTCAATCCTTCGTTATCTTCTGATGCATCATCGCGGAACGATACAGTGTGTTTACTCTTACCATCTTTCAAATCTCTCCGTCGTTCTGATGTGTCAGCTCCTTGTTGTTGAGATGTTACAATATCGATTTTCTGCATTTCAATACCGCGTGATGAGAGTGCCTCACGTAATTGAGGAAGACCAGATTCGAGAAGGAGTTTCGTTGCAGGATTTGTTGTATCAATCTCGGCTTGGAATGTTCCACGTTCCATTTTTACCTTAACAAGTATTTCCCCTAATGTTGGTGGTTGAAGTTTTACCTTCAACTGCGATATTTCTTCTCGAATGGTATATGTAATTGTTTGAACAACCTGTTCTATAACGAAACGCGTTCCTTCATCCTTCTGTGCCACCTCTGTTATTCGCATTGTTCCCAAACCGCTTGAAACTACATGATTCCGAAAAGGAGTCGACTGCTGCGAGTGATACTGCTGGGATTGTGGTTTTTTCTCAATACTTGGTTGTACTTTTAATTCATCCATAGGTGAAATAGTAACAGGACTTTGTTCTCCCTCTTGCTGTTCAGTTTGTTCCTTTGCCGAATTCTGTAAGAGACTCTCGTTGGTCGTCTTGAATGATGTGCTATAGGCACCTTCGTCAGAACTTTTTGATGGTACCACTGATACAGATCCAGAGTTAGTAGTTAATCCCTTCTCACTTTCTGTTGTAGCGTTATCTGCAACTGGATTAGCTAATCGTTGATCTCCTCTACCTGTATTAAGTGCACGTTCACCTCCACCCTGTGTTTTCCTTGAATGAACAATATGTTTCAAAATACTGTCATCGGGGACATTATCCTCTTCGCCTATACTCTTCACCTCGTATTGTGGGAGGTCTGTGGTTGAAACAGTGGTTTGTTCTTCTCCAATAAAAGTGTAGTTGGAAATTTGTTCTTGTGTCACTTTCACTGCTTGTTGCAGAGTGCTCGGAGTTTCATTCACCATTACTTCTGTGATAATATTTTTACTAACGTTGATAGGATTCTTTGGTATTCCACGATGGGTAAGTGCCACCGAAACAGGGTCGCTAGGAACTTGCTCCATTTCCTGTAAAAACGAAAAAGGATTATTCAACTCCATCGGCTCACATGCCATATCATTAGGGATAAAACCACACTCATGGGTAATGTCTGGATATTGAGGGAGTTGTTCCTGAATAGTTTCCTCTATATGTTCATTCATCCCACCAACTGTTTGGTTGAGTTGTTGCATCGTATACTGCTGAAGCACGATCATAAATACTGCCGTTTCATTTGTGTTTATCGTACCATCGTTTACAGCACCATCTCCTGTTCTAAGTTGGATCTGGTCTTCCGGTAGTTCTCCTCTTGATTGAACAATGGGGATATGCATGTGAACCTCCTTTATTTCATAATGCGAGCTACGCGTTTTGGTTCTAACGCAGCGACAATTTTACTTGCTTGCTTTGTTTTCATTTTTAATAGAATTGCTTTCATGTCTGCATCATTAAAATTACTGAGTACTTTTGCCGCCTCTTCCGGTCTCATTGCTTCTAGTAGTTTTGCATACTGGAGCTCACGAGCTATTTTGTTACTGTCAATGTGTGTACTATAACTCTGAATTTGTCTTGTGAGTTCCGCAATTTTTCTATCACGTGCTGCAAGTTCTTTCCGAAGTATAGCTACTGTATCTTCCCACACAATTGGCGAACGCTTTAATGTCAGCGTATCTTGTGGAGTGTTCCCTTGCGTTGCTTGTTGTTGAGTCGTATCCATAACACCGCGGACTGAGGAAATACCCGAAGGTAACTTATGTATGAACGTTGGCTGCGTGTAGTAGAGCACCGCCGATGTTGCTATAGAAAGAATTGTTGTAACCCCAACAAGTACAAGGTATGGTTTTATTGTTCCGTTCATAGTTTCTTCTCAACCTGTGTTCGTTGTGCTAACACATCGATCAACCGTTGTTCTTTTCGCTCGCGTTCTTTAGCAAGCTGTAATTGAAACTTTTCTTCGAGCAATTCAACCATCTCTTTTGCTTTCTTTCGTTCAATGAGTTCATAGGTTTTTATTTCTTCTTGCTGTTTGATCTCGTCAACTTTATTCTTTTGTGCTTGAATCTCTTTAGCTAATTTTCTGAGGAACGCTCTACTAACCTGGACCTCCGCAGCTTGTACCCTTCCCGTTTGTGGCGATGAGGATATTTCTTCATCATGTTTTTCTGCAAGTTTTGAGAGTGTTTCTTCTTCACGCTGTTTTTGGGTCCGTATATGGAGAAGCTCTTCCTGAGCCTTTTTTTCCTGGTACTTTCGAACCTTGAGTAACGTTCCAAATTTCACTGAGTTGACATTCATCCTTAATCTCCTTTGTGTTTCCACAACATGTTAATTCTACTTCATTTACTTATCCGCTACGAGTTCCATTAACTTTTGGAGACTTGTTTCATAGTCGGAGCGTTCGTCAGGTTGTTGCCTTAAGAATGCTCGTATCGCATCGATTTTTTGCAGAGCTTTATCAATCCTAGGGTTACTTCCCTTCACATAAGCACCAATATTAATTAAGTCTTCAGCTTCTCTGTATGTCGCAAGCCAATCTGCAATACGTTGGGCTGCTGCTCGATGTTCAAGCGTTGTGATCGCAGGCATGACACGACTCACACTTTCGAGTACATCAATCGCTGGATAGTGGCCAGCAGCAGCTAACCGTCGTGAGAGAACGATGTGTCCATCGAGAATTGAGCGAACTGCATCAGCAACTGGTTCAGTCATATCATCTCCTTCAACTAGTACTGTGTATAATGCTGTAATGCTTCCGTCCTTAGAGTTCCCAGCCCGCTCAAGCAACTTTGGTAACATTGCAAACACCGATGGTGTATATCCTTTTGTTGTTGGTGGCTCACCTATAGCAAGGCCTACCTCGCGCTGAGCCATGGCAAGTCGTGTTACAGAATCCATCATGAACATGACATTCATCCCTTGATCGCGAAAGTACTCTGCGATTGTAGTTGCCATAAATCCTGCTTTAATGCGAATGAGAGCTGCCTGATCACTCGTTGCAACAACAACGACTGAACGGCGAAGTCCTTCGGGTCCTAACTGTTCTTCAATAAACTCCCCTACCTCACGTCCTCGTTCACCGACCAATGCAATTACATTTACATCAGCGTTTGTATCTCGAGCAATCATCCCAAGTGTTACGCTTTTCCCAACACCGCTCCCTGCAAAAATGCCGACACGTTGTCCTACTCCACATGTTAGGAGAGCGTCGATGGCACGAATCCCTGTGGTAATTGGCTTCTCAATTCTTCGACGTTCTAAAGGGTTTGGTGGTGTATTGTAAATAGACCGAGTTTCTGTCGTATGAATAGGACCTTTGCCATCAATTGGTCGCCCCAACCCGTCGATAACACGTCCTAACATCTCAAACCCTACATGAACTGAAAGTGTTTTTCCCGTCGCAACAATTTCGCTACCTGGGCTCACTTCAGTTGCATCGCCAAGCACCATCGAAAGTACTCTGTTATTCCTGAAGCCGACAACTTCTGAAAGGCATACATCCTCACCATCGCGCGACTTTACAACACATACTTCACCAAGTGAGCAATTTGGACCAATTGATTCAATAACTAGTCCAATGACTTGTACAACACGACCATTCACTTTGATAAGATCTGCTTTTCGAATTTTTGATGCGTAGTAATCGAGGCGACTTAAGATACAGGCACCAGAGAGTGTACTCTGCGTTTCCGTCGATAAAAGGAATCGGTCTTTTTCGATTGTTTCAACGTTCGCCATAAGCATTACGCTGATAATTCATGATCAGACATTAGGAGATCTGAAATTTTTCGAAACTGTGTTTCGAGCGTAGCATCAATATTACCAGATTCACTTTCTAGTATACAACCACCTCGTGCTACATGTTCATCTGCTTCAATGATAATCTCTTTCACAGCATCGGACGCTGCTATAAGCTCTGCTCTGAATTGTTTCAGGAGTGCTTCATCCTCGGGATGAATTCGAATTCGCAAGCGTTCGACACCTGCAAGGTGTCGAATTGCTTCGCGTGCTTGGTTAACAATAACCATTCCATTTGTACTAACTTCAACTTTAATTATTTGTTGTGCTACAGTGAGCGAAAGCGTTACGACAGCATCCTCGATTTTCTTACTAAGGTATTTCCACTGTTGATGGAGAGATGTAAGGAACTCTGACAATTGACGAATGTAGGGTTCTAGCTCGTGCCGTTTAATCTCTTCAAGCCGTGCAGAAAATTCATTTTCAATATCGTTTCGAGCTGCTTGGTATCCTTGTTCAAAACCTTCGTGCCGAGCAGTATTGACTAATTCTTCAATGTTCACTATCTCCACAGAATGATCTTCGACGCATTGTGCTTCTTCACTGTGAACAGCATACCCCGCTGGTTGTTCGTCCCCACGTGAATCTTGTAACACTTCTCCAGCATCGAGATCAGTCACAGAAATCTCGTTGATGTCTGGAAAGACCATTGCATGTTCAATAACTGCTGACCGCACAGGCCGATGTACAGTGATTGTCCTAGACAAAGACTTCCTCCTTTCCACCACGCCCTGCTACAACAATTTCACCAGCTTCTTCGAGCTGCTTCACAATTTCAACGATCCGTGTTTGTGCAGCTTCTACTTCCTTGAGTCGTACCGGTCCCATAAACTGGAGTTCTTCATTGAGTAACTCCCTTGCACGCTCAGACATGTTCTTTAGTATTTTCTCTTTAAGTTTATCATCAGCAACTTTCATAGCCATCGCAAGGTCACGTTTATCAACTTCACGGAGTAATCGCTGTATTCCCTTATCATCAATGAAGATGATATCTTCAAACAAGAACATTAGTCGTTTGATTTCTTGAGCAAGATTTTGATCACGTCGTTCTAATTCCTCTAAAATTTGACGTGCTTCAACAGTTGTACACCGATTCAGAACTGTTGCTACTGATTTTGTTCCTCCAAGGACACTCATGTTCTGACTAATTTCCGTTTCAGCTACATCTTCAAGCACATTCTCCATTTCAGTGATAAGTGAAGGTGCAATTTTTCCAAGTGTTGCCATCCTATAGGTTACATCAACTCGGAGTTCGATTGGAAACTCAGAAAGTACATTTGCTGTTTGATCTGGTGGTAAATTAGCAAGAATGAGAGCAATGGTTTGCGGGTGTTCTTTCTGTAAAAAGCTTGCAAGCTGACGTGGATCTGCCTTCTTCAACGTGTCGAACCCTGTGACGTGCGAGAGCATTTTCACTTTCTCAATGATATCTGCTGCTTTATTAAAACCAAGTGTCTTCTCTAAGAGTTTTTGTGCGTACTCCAGCCCCCCTTGTATAACATACTGTTGAGCAACAATGAGCTGATAGAACTCATCAGTGACTTGCTCAATCATAGGGGGAGTAGCCCCACGTATATTAGCAATTTCAAGTGTTACAGCTTCTAGTTCTTCTTGTGTCAGTTTCCGCAACACTTGGGTTGCTGTTTCAACATCGAGGGACAATAATAACATTGCCGCTTTTTGTTTCCCTGAGATTCTACTTTTTTCAAACACTCTACTGACAGCCACGATCTATTCTTCCTCCGAAAGCCATACTTTTAACAATCTCGCTGCTTCGTCCGGTCGCTCTTTCACGTACGAAGCAACTCGTTTTCGTTTCTCTTCTCGAATGAGCGCCTCTTCCGATATCTCTTCTTCTGGTGATGGGAGAGATATCGAAGCTTTCCGGTGGTGTAATTTCCCTGCTACTTCTTCGGCAGTATGCTTTGTATGGAATACTTCTTCAACCTCATCAACAGTTCGCAAACGAATTTTATTGAGTAAGGAGCGAAGAATAAAAACCGCCCCAGCCATGGCAGCAAGGAGAAGTACTTTTTGGAGTATATCTGACCACTCAGTCCATGGTGTCTGTTTATACATAAATTCATCATCACGCACACCCGTCCCAAATTGCATGTTGATAACAGACACCTCATCACCTCGTTCCTTATTGTACCCCACAGCATGTTTAACAAGTTCTGTGAGTTGTTCGAGATCTTGTTGAGTACGTGGGATGTACTCCACCTTCTGTTCACCATCGATCTCTTGAATTTTCTCAATCCCATTAACAACAGCTGCCACGGTAAGACGTTTTATCGCTCCTACATTTTCTACTATGGTTTCAACTGACTTGTTGATCTCGTAATTTGTAACAGTATTACTCCGCGTTGATGGAGGTAAGGTATCTGACGTCGGTGTTTTTTCTTCGGATATCTGTTCACTTCGTACCGCTGTCTTTTCAGGATCGTACTGTTCAAGTGTCCTGTGGATCTGGCGAAAATCTAACTCAGCGTTCACTTGAACCAATGCATTTCCCATTCCTACAGTTCGTTCCAAGAGAGCTTGGACTTTTGAACTAAGGTATGATTCTACTTTTTGTTGTATTTCGTATTGGGTAGATGAGAGTGCCGTGAGTCCATTTGGTTTCGTTGGTTCCGAAAGGAGCACACCCCGTGAATCTACAATGGTAACATTACTAGTCTCTAACCCTTCAACACTACTTGCCACGAGGTGTGCTATCCCTTGAACTACCTCACGACGTAAAGGTTTGGAAGATTTCAATTTCAACACAACCGATGCTGTTACTGGACGTTCATCCTCCTTAAAAAGTGCTTTCTCCGGCACTGCAATGTGAACCCGAGCAGCTTCCACTTCTTCTAATTCCAAAATTGTGCGTGCGAGTTCCCCTTCTAATGCACGTCGATAGTTTACTTTCTGAACAAAATCAGAAACACCAAGATTTGTTCGATCAAAGATCTCGTACCCAATAATACTCGAACGAGGAAGCCCCTGACCAGCAAACGATAGGCGAAGATCATAGATGTGTTGTTGTGGTACTTTAATAACCTTTCCACCATCCTCTAATTGGTAGGGAATATCTCTTTCTTTCAAGGCGTCGACTATCTTTGATGCATCCTCTGCACTTAAATTACTATACAGTACACCATAAGAGGGTTTGTTGAGAACACCAACCAACACTATAACTCCAACAAGGACACCAATAAAGACTCCACCAAGTAGTACTTTTTGGGCTGTTGTAAGCTTCGTGAGGAAATGAGATACTTGAGATAGCGCCGGAGTTGCAGCCATAGTATTACACCTGCATTCTCATGAGTTCACGGTACATATCAATCGTTTTATTCCTTATTTCCATTAATAAGTCAAAACTTGTACGCGCTTTTTCGACAGCAATCATAACAGAATGAATATCGACTTCTTCGCCTCGTATGACATTCTCCACTGCTTTCCCCGCTTCTGCTTGTAATCGGTTGACATCACTAATTGCTTGGGAAAGCATTTCACTAAATGTTTCCTTCGTTTCTTCAAGTGTTCGATTGATCTTTCGACTATCTATCTTTGAATCAATGTTAGGAAGTAATGTGAGGCTTTGACTTATCTTCATCAGTTACCCCTTTCGATCTATAAGTGTACCCGTTGTGAATGTCGATCGTGTCCCATCTCGTTTGTAGGCATGGTACGATCGCAAATCATGGACAGCTTCAGGAAATAACTGCTCAAAGAATTTATGTTCCTCAGCATTGAGTACGCTCTCGTTATCTTTTACAACTTCATTAATCTGTTTGTTTTCAACTGTAAGAGCAGAAATTACTTTCTTAGATTGGACGTTTGGTTGTCCTTGGTTAACGTTGTGTAGAGTCATTGATACACGATGAATATCCATACCTTATATCTCCAATGCATCTCTTGTCATCGTTTTTGCAGCATTCACAGCTGTAATATTTGCTTCATAGGCTCGCGTTGCATTTACCATTTCGACCATTTCAGCAACAATATTCACATTAGGAAGTCGAACATAGCCATTTTCATCAGCTTCAGGGTTGGCTGGATCGTACACAAGCTTAAAGTCTGTTGGATCTTCAACTTCTTTACTTATAACACCGGGTGTTAGATTTTGTGTTTCACTGAGAATGGTTGATGATGTGAAATGTGCAGGATGTGTCACTGCCAATCCACTCTCAGCAGAATTCAAAGCACGTGCAAAAGACTGTTGTTTTGGCGCTTCCATTACAACTACCTTCCTGCGATATGGTTCGCCTCTCTCTGTTTTAACGGTCTCTACATTTGCGATGTTACTTGCAATTGCATTTAGCTTTTTCCGTTGTGCAGAGAGACCGAGAGCGCTTATCTTTAACCCAGCAAATAATTTATCGATCTTCATACTTGACCTCGAATACTTTTTTGAATTCCTCGGAATGTTTCAGCCATGATGCGCGATGCAAATTTAAAGCGTAATTGAGTATCTGCCAGGGTCGTCATTTCCATATCAACATCTACATTATTTATACCACTTGTTGTTGGATCGTTCGGAAGTATACCTTCTGCTGCAGCGTCGACTACGTTGATTCCTTCGGGATTTTCCTTTAATGTCAAGTGATGTTCATGAGTTCTCGATAGATCGATTGTCTGATTCGTTGTCGCGTTCTTCAATTCTTCTTCGAATGTCACTGCTTTTGCTCTATAACCAAGAGTGTTGACATTTGCTAAGTTATTAGCGATAACACGCTGCCGTGCTGCATACGCATCGAGTGCTTTACTGAGAATCGGTATTTTTGTAAGTTCAAAGAGTTTCATACTGTATACACTATCTACTATAACAAGCAAAGTGCCAAAGTATACTCATTAAGAAAAAAGCATTTCTTCCACTCCAACGCTCGTGGTGGTGGAGATAATCAACCACATGTTGCTTAATCACCATTGTATAGAAGTCGTACCACTGTTCGCTTACCACACGAACAACAGAATTCAATTGCTTCGATATATGGCCCTTTTCTATGAAGAAGTACTTGCGGTTCATCAGTGGAATCATTGGTGGAATGACCATGTACTTCACTACATGGTCTGGATTGAGTTGTATCAGGCAATGAAGTCTGATGTACTAATGTATGGAGCTCAATAAATCCATTTTCAACAGAATCAGTATTTTCAACCACACTCATTCTACCCCCACGAGTTGATTTAAAATCTTTGGAATATTTTGAAGTGGAACAATGATATCAGCAACCCCTTCATCTACAACAGCTTTCGGCATGCCATACACAATACATGTATCTTCGTCTTGCGCAACAACGAATCCACCACGCTGCTTAACGCGTTTCAATCCTTCGAGTCCATCTTTACCCATCCCTGTCATAATAACTCCAATAAGAGGTTGATTGTACACATCAACTGCAGAGTGAAACATCACATCGGCAGATGGGTGGTAGAGAGAATCGCGCGGTTCATCTGTAACTCTAGCTTTCACTTGACCATTAACACTTTCGAACACTAAATGGCGACCTCCAGGAGCAATGAGTACTGTTGCCTGAGACAATACATCACCGTCCTCAGCTTCTTTCACACGTACAGCACTCAAACTATCCAAGCGCGCAGCCATAGATTGCGTAAAGCGTGGCGGCATATGTTGAACAATAGCAATCCCCACCGGAAAATTTTGCGGAATTTTTGGGATGATCTGGAGAAGTGCCATTGGTCCCCCCGTTGATACACCAATGACAACGGCTCTGTAATTCCGGCGTTCTATTTTCCCTACTATTTTTGGCGGTGTTTTAGGCGATGCCTCCCCAAGAACATGGGCTGTGGTATTTTGAATTCGTCGTAGCCGAAATGTAAGCGCCCGGCTTCGAACTATACTTTTCACTTTGTTGATTAATTCTTCCCGTATTTTTACAATATCAAGCGAGACATATGATAACTCCTTAGGGATAAAGTCCACAGCACCAAGTGCTAATGCATCAATGGTCGCTTGTGCTCCTTCTGTGGTTAATGAACTAACCATTAGCACAGGTAATGGCATTTCTTTCATGATTATTTTTAGTGCCGTGAGACCATCCATTACCGGCATTTCAATATCGAGAGTTACTATATCTGGTCGTACTTTTCGCACCATTTCTATTGCTTCGCGCCCATCACGGGCAATTCCAACCACTTTGATTTCAGGATCCGATTCAAGCATCATCGAAAGAGATTTTCGCATAAACGCTGAATCATCAACGACCAAAACTTTAATTTCTTTCTTCATTGGAGAACCTTTTTACTACGCTGCTGTTTTGTGGAGACGAATAAGTTCAGCAACATCAACAATCATAATAACTCTCCCATCCCCAAGAATTGTTGAGCCTGCAATTCCACGTACAGTACCCAAATATTCACTTATTGATTTTATTACAACTTCTTTTTGACCAAGAAGTGCATCAACAATCACACCCAAGCGATGGTCTGCGACGCCGAGTACAACAATGTACTTCCATTCACTTTTTGAATGACCATTAATACTCCCAAGTACTGAAGAAAGCCTCGTTAATGGAAGCACTGTATCTCGCAATCGTATTACCTCATTCCCTCCAACAAGGTCAATTTCGGAGTCTCGTACTCGAACTACTTCAATAACTGAATCGAGTGGTATGCTAAATATTTCTCCACACGATTCTACTAATAGCGCCTGAATAATTGCCAAGGTTAGTGGAAGTTTAATACTAAATGCTGTTCCTTTGCCAACTTCAGATGTTACATGGATTGTGCCCTTTAACCTTTCTACATGGGTTCGTACTACGTCCATACCAACGCCACGGCCTGATACGTTCGTAACCACCTTGGCTGTACTGAATCCGGGTAAGAAGATAAGATTGTATGCTTCTCCGTCACTCATTTCTTCTGCAATTTCCTGTGATATAAGTCCCTTTTCAATCGCTTTGGCTTTCAACTTCTGCGGGTCCATACCACGCCCATCGTCGGCAATATGTATGACAATGTGGTTCCCTTCTTGGTATGCTTTCACACTCACAGTACCAGTTTGAGGTTTCCCAATGGCTAAACGTTCTTCCGGTGATTCAATTCCATGGTCAACAGCATTTCGCAGTAAATGAATAAGTGGATCATTGAGTTCTTCGATGAGTGATTTATCGAGCTCTGTTTCTTCTCCACTAATCTCAAGTTCAATGTCTTTTTTCATTTCTTTTGAGAGTTCTCGGACCAATCGAGGCAGTTTATTGAATACCTTTGAAATAGGTACCATTCGTGTTTTCATCACTGCCATTTGTAATTCGGTTGTTATGAAATCGATGTGAGAACTTGTTTCCGCTAATTCTCGTGAAAGACTGCTAGAATCAAGTTCTTCAGTCAATTGATGTGCAATTTGAGCAAGTCGATTTCTTCCGAGCACCAATTCACCTACCAAATTCATCAAAACGTCTAAGCGCGCTACATCAACCCGTATTGTTGTCTCGGTAGTTCGGGTTCCTCCAATGCTCTCTTTTTGTAAGTGTTCTGCTTCTTTTGGTTGCGCTGCTCCCACTGTTTCTTCTTGAGCTTGTAGTTCGATCGTTTCTTTTCGTTCACTCTGTAGTTGAATATCGTCATGCTCTTGTATTCCTTGATCGTGTTCTCCTCCCTGATCGTTAGTTCTACCTTTCGGGATTTCTCCGAGCGCAATTGCAGTTAACTTTTCAATTACCTCGTTACCTTCGATACCTTCGTAATTTCCCCGTTCAATGGATTGAAGATTTTCCTTGAGGAGATCGTACGCCTCAAACATTACATCCATAATCGGGGATGTTACTACTAACTCACCTTTTCGAATTTTATTGAGAACATCTTCAAACTTATGAGCAAGGTGAGTCATGTGATCAAATCCGAGGAACGATGAGGTCCCCTTCACGGTGTGGACAGCACGAAAGATAACGTTGTGGAGTTCTGAGTTCACAGGATCTTTCTCAAGTTGAAGTAAATCCTGTCCGAGTTTCTCAAGAATTTCATGTGTTTCAACAATAAAACTTTCAAGGATTTCTCTCATTTCATTATCAAAGGAGTGATGTCCCATACCCACACCTTTTCATTGTTTCCGTTTCTGCATTTCTTGCCACTGCTGAACAATTTCATCAGCTGTCATTTGTCGTTTAGGCGATTTTGTGTACTGTGCATTGATATCAACGACAACATCGGTATGTTCATCAAGCGGAGGAAGGGATTCATGAACACCATGTTCAAACCGATGGAGTGCAGAAGCAAGGTGTCTGTACACTATATCGATTATTTGAGAAACACCAACAATTTGCTGATTAGTAATATCCTGTACCTGGAGTGCCATTGCAATTGATGTGTATTGCATTTTTGTTGACTCAAAAATTGAATGGAGTTCATCAAAGAACGCATCGAGACTCTGATTCGTAAAATAGTGTTCAATACTTTCTATACAGTGTAGTTGTGATGAATCTGTAAGAGCCTTTCGAAGTGTTCCAAGGTTTTCAAGAACGAGCGCTCGTGATGATTGAAGCGATTGCTGGAATGTTCGAACACGTTCCTGAAGTTTCGTAAGTTGCTCCGATAACACATCAATAAGGTCAAGGATTTCAACTGTTGCACTTTCTGTTGCTTCACTTACTTTAGAGAGTTGTTCAGTGGCATTGGGAATATGTTTTGTGCTTTCTTGGATTGAGTGCCGTACACTCTCCAACAACGGTACGATCTCTTTTAACAGTTGGAGCACATCTTTCATAATCGCTTCATTGTTCTGTTGAGGCTCCATCGTTTTTCTCCTTCGATAGTACAAATGTTTTACCCAACCCCAACGGTTTTGAGTATTTGTTCAATCTTCTCTTTCAATCCTTGGGGAGTAAACGGTTTTACAATGTAATTGTTAACTCGCGCTTTCATAGCTTCGATTACATCGTCTTTATTACCGCGAGTTGTTACCATAAGGATCGGTACATTTTCAAACTGTGGCGTACTCCGAATCCACCGCGTCAATTCTAATCCATTCATTTCAGGCATATTCCAGTCTGTTATAACGAAGTTTGCTCCTTCTGTCATAAGTTTCATGATTGCCTCTTTCCCATCACTTGCTTCTACAATCGACTCATAGCCGAGTGTTTTCAGCGCGTTGATAACAATTCTGCGCATCGTCAATGAATCATCAACAATAAGAAATTTGATTTCCATCGTTAATCACTCCAACTTAAGTACTTGGAAACTTCATACTGAATTTTCTCAGGACTAAATGGTTTTACAACGTATGAATACACACCGAGTTTTGCCCCTTCTTCACGATTGGCATTGTCTGAAAGAGATGTAAGAATAATGACAGGGATATCTTTGTACTCAGGGTTACTTTTCAGGTTACGAATGAGTTCGAATCCATCCATTGTCGGCATATTGAGGTCAGTAATAACCAAATCGTACTTCCGTTGTGGGAGTTTCTCAAGTGCATCCATTCCATCGCATGCAGTAACCACATCGAATCCCTGCATACTTAAAGAAACCGACACAAACTTACGCACCGTGGATGAATCGTCAACCACGAGAATACACTTCTTCATGGGAGTCTCACTCCTTTTTGTATACAACGGTTTTCGGAAAGTTTATCAATTTGAACGCTGATGATATTCCATGCAATGTTTCTGCATACCCTATAAAGAGGTATCCCCCGCTGTTCATTGCATCATAAATATCAGATACAACTTGAATTTTAGATTTCATATCAAAGTAAATGAGCACATTACAACAAAAAACAACGTCGAAATGGGTCATCCTTCGCATTTTATTCCTATCATACAAATTGAGATGTTCAAAGCGTACTAACTGCTTCACATGATCAGCAAGGTAGTACTTTCCACCTTCATACTCGAAGTACTTGTCCAAGTATGGCCGAGGAACATTCCGGATGGAATATTCACTGTAGACCCCTGCACGAGCAACATCCAGCACTGCATTGTTTATATCAGTACCTATAATTTCAATGTCTAATAAGGGGTACTTTGGTTTTAACCGTTCCAAGTAAATGAGTGCTACTGTGTATGCTTCTTCGCCGGAGGAACTTGCAGCGCTCCATATTCGAACACGTGGTCTTCCATTGTATTGGTGTCGAGTAATGATTTCAGGTATAAGTATACGTTCGAAAACATCAAATTGTGGTTCATTGCGAAAAAAGTATGTTTCATTAATTGTAACCGCCTCGTATAGAAATGGTAATTCATGTGTTCCTTGAGGACCTCGAAGCAGTTGTAAATACTCATCGAACCCACTCATATCTAAAAGTTGAATTCGTTTCCCTATACGTCCTTCAAGGAGGTACTTCTTTGTATCCTGAAAATAAATACCTGTCTTTTGGTAAATAAAATCCCTCAGCAAACGGAAAACTTCATCACTTAGTTTCAGTGTTGTTGGTACGTACACGATTGGTGTTTGAACTACTTGCCGCGCTGGATTGCCCATCATTGCACCTCTGCACTCGGTGTCTGAGTAAATTCACTTGAGTACCCCTTCGATTCAAGAATAGTTATTGCTAACTGTCGAACCATTTCATCATCATCGCTCACAAATCGAGCAATGAAATCGACCGCCTGTCGACCTGAAACAGGAGCCAGGTACTCAATAACTTGCATTTTTACCCATGGGTCAGGGTACTCTGTTACATCAGAAAGCACTTCTATTGCGTGATCACCATCGAGTAGGAAGAGTAATTCAATAAGAATTGGCCGAGTTTCCTCATCAGCACTGTACCACTGTTTTCCAAGCAATTGACTTAGCGTATGTAAATACGTTACTTCATGAATAAGAAACTCCTGATGGAGGTTTGCATAGGTAAGATTTTTCAAGTACTTCCTGAGAACCAGAAGAAATACTTTTGAGAGCATAAATTCTGCGCTACAAATCGTCTTCACAGCTATTTCAAGAAATTTCGACCGTTGGGGGAGTATATCGAGTAATAGTAAATCTACTTCTTCGTTTTTCCCTAGTTCAAGGAATAATGCAGTAGTAATATCATCATCCTTAAGTGTATGGAGAGCCTGTATCGCACTGATACGAATGAATGGTTCTTCAGCACTCAGTGCCTCAAGTAAGTATTGTTTGTATGGTAGCCAACCTATTTCACACGCATTACATCGAAGACCTATCTGTACAACTGCATGGATAATGAGATAGTTCAAATGACCTTTGAGCATACCAATTTGTTCGCGGAGTATCGTCAAGGCTTTCTTGTTTCCGCATTTACTTAATGCTTCTAACATTGTGTAGAGAAGTAACTGATCTACATCCGACTGGAGTATTTGCTCACAGTATTTTTGCAGCAGAAAATCACAAGCCTCATCACCACCGATTTTCCCCAAAGCTTCTGCGACTACAGCTTTACAGTCGTCACGATGTTCATATATCCGCTGTAAATCTCTAACAGCCCGTTGCGAACCAATATTACCCAACGCTTCAACCGTTGAAAAGACAACATTATCATCGGGATCGTTAAGAAATGGAATAAGGTGTTCTACAGGGCTACTATCTCCAATTACTCCAAGTATATCAACTGCAAACTTTCGGACATCGTGGTCAGCATCATAGAGATATGGGAGTACTGCATTAATTGAACATGTACCAAGTTTTATAAGTATTTCGGCAGCGGTATTTCGGAGTGAAATGTTCGTATCGAGAAGGTAATCGACTACACTCCGAGCAACATGCTCATTACCAATTGCTATGAGAGATCGTTCAGCCGCATCGCGTACTCCCTTGTTCTCATCACGCAAAGCATTCGCTAAAGCTGCGATAGCCACATAGCTATCGACACCACTTAATTGTTCCGCAATTTGCCGACGAATTCCTGCATCTTCGTTAGTAAGTAGTTCCCTTGCTAACGTTGAAATATCATTATGTGAATGATGGTCCATCATCATTGAACTATTCATTTTTCTACCACGTTATGTGCCAAAAAATGTATTTACTGTTACTTTCTTTTTAAGACTACCTGGATCTACGTTGTATTCCTCCAATGCTCGTTATACACCACTAGTCGAATTATTGCCACTCAATCTCTTTTTTCCTCACTCTTACCACCCATTGAATAATGGTAGATTCCAAGACATGCGTCATTGTACTTTGAAACAATACTCCCATAGATGATGAGCTACTCTTTTTTCCCAAACATAACAGGTTCAAAGACTATTTGAGCCCATGTTGCTTGAAATGCTGTTCATAGGCTTTATCCATTTTCATAATATGGTCTTGAAGCCACGACTTCAAAAAGTTCATTACTTCCATTGTTATTGTTACTGTTCCACTTTCGACCTTGCTCTGTAAGTCGAGGACTTTTTTTGTCAGCTGAGCATGTTGTAAGGCATGAACCGCAGTTTGAGGGTACGCAGTTCGTTCCATGTAATCTTCTTCATGCTTGAAGTGCGTTTTTGTATAGGTGATCAATTCTGAAAGAATTTTTGCGACTATATCTTTCCCTTTCCCTGTGAGCATTGCTTCATGCATTGTATTGACAAGTTCAACTAGCTTCTTGTGTTGACTATCAATTGATGGTATGCCAACACTTAATTCCGAATTCCACTGTACAAGCCCCATAAACGTTACCCTTTCTTCTTAAAGCTGAACAATTTTTAATTACCTCAACGAGCGTATTTAGAAAAAAGCCCACTTCCATTGAACTTCTGACCAGAATACAAAAAATGCTATGATAATCTCTCGAATCAAATCAGTTCGACAATACTTTCTCCATATCAAGCAATGTAAGCAACCGATCATCGAGTTTCCCCACAGCAGTGATGTACTCTGCGTTGATCCGCGTTGCAAGTGCCGGTGGTGGTTCGGTTACGCTTTTAGGAATGCGTAAAACTTCACGAACAGAATCGACAACAAATCCAACCGTTTTCCCATTAAGCTCGATGACAATAATCCGTGTATTTTTATCAGCTTCTTTTGGGGGGAGACCAAATCTCTTTCGTAAATTTACAACTGGGATAACCTTCCCACGAAGGTTGATAACCCCTTCTACGTACTCAGGAGCGTTTGGCACTCGAGTGATTGTGAGCATCCTATTTATTTCTTGGACTTTCAGAATATCAACGCCAAATTCCTCATCACCGATATTGAAACTGACAAGCTGAAGTAATTCGTCAGAGTTCCTTTGATCATTCACTTCATGAGTATTTTCCATAAGGATTCCCTTTCTTCTGTATAGGACAACTTATTTTAGTTATTCGCCTGGACCTCATGTGTGAAGAATATGCTCTTTTTCTTTGTATTCATCGAGCAGTTTATACAGTTCATCATCATCTTCTTCTACCTCTTCAACATCGAAGAACCGACAATCAGGATAATGAGACAATTCATACTCTGAGTATCGGTGATTGCATTCTCGACACACAATGGTTCCATCGCACCGAACGTGCCATGGATATTCAGCGGTCTTCATACGTCACCTGAATGAATGTGGTCGTTTTGATTGTAATCGAAAATTGTCAGCTGTGAATGCTAGGGTCGTGCCACAGTTTTCCGCATTGTGAGTGAATAACACAAGCCCTCCCCGCTCTATACCCATGAAAAGGCGATGAAGGTTCCCTTGGTATCCATTTACTTGTAAATCCGGATCTTTGAGGAAATCATCGGATGTTTTCCATTCCTTACCACAGAGGGGGCATCGCTTAAAAACTCTCTCATTCCATGACATCTTCGTCTCACGTACTTCTGTTTGAACATCCATCGGATATCCTTTCATTCAATAGTTATCACCTTTTTTATTATCAAATGCTATACCATGTAATATTTCTCAAAAATTCTTCCATTCATGGGTGTTTTTCACCGTTTTACTATGATAAGCTGTTAAAATACAGACCACTGTATAAATATAGCCACTTCACTTACCGAACTGAGCCTTCTCAACAACCCATACTATAACCTTCACACCTAGGGGCTTGTCAACAATTGATGGGAATTCGCTGGTAGGAACTATAATGGATATCTACGTAGTAAGTACTTTGAACACCATCTCAAGTAGTTCTTCATCTTTAAATGGCTTTTGGATTGCACTTAGGTGTTCGTGTTCGAGGAGTTGAGTAATCAATTTGCTCGATGTATAACCAGAGCAAAAAATTGCTTTAAGCGTTGGATTAATTTCCTTCATCTCCAGGTATGTCTGACCACCATCTTTCAATGGCATTATAAGATCGAGGATAACGAGATCTATTTCACGCCAACGTTTTGCGTAGAGCTCAACAGCTTCTACTCCATTGCTGGCTGTAAGTACTCTAAACCCACGCTCTTCAAGTATTTCTCGACCAAGAATCAACATTGCTTCTTCGTCGTCAACAAGAAGAATACATTCTCCCTGTGCGCGTGGTAAAGTTGAGGACTCATTACTCTCAATTGTCTGCTTTTCCTGCGCTGCGGGCAAGTATACAGTAAATGTTGTACCATAGTTAACTTTGCTTTCAACAACAATACTTCCACCTGAATTTTTTACTGCATTGTATGCAATCGAAAGTCCAAGACCCGTACCTTTCCCTTTTTCTTTAGTTGTATAGAATGGTTCAAAAATTCTTGGAAGATCTTTTTCATCAATTCCTATGCCTGTATCGGTAACTTCAACACACACGCATTCGTGAGTTTCGACTGTAAACAATTGAGGACTTACCTCTGTACCTACGCTTCGATTATATGCACGGATCGTTAATAGTCCTCCATTCGGCATTGCATCGCGGGCATTCACACACAAATTAAGAAATACTTCATAAAGTGCCCCTCGATCACCATAAACAGTATGGAGATCGTCTGCAATGTCTTCTTTCAGTATAATAGTTTGTGGAAATGTATCCCGAATGAGTGAGGATAGCTCCTGTAAAATATCTCCGATATCAACAATTTCTTGTTCAGCGTCTTTCAAACGCGAGAAGTGGAGAAGTTGACGTGCTATTTGAGCGCCACGTGCTGCTGACTTTTCTATCGAATTGCAATACCTGAGAACCCGTTCGGGTTCATATACGTGGCGTCGGGCTTGGGTAGAAAAACCAATAATGTTGTTAAGAATATTGTTAAAATCGTGAGCTATGCCGCCTGCAAGTGTTCCAATTAATTCCATTTTCTGCGATTGACGAGCTTGAAGCTCTAATAGATGTCGCTCTGTGTTATTATATATATAGCCAAATATTTCTCTTAACGTACCATCGTCATTATAGATCCCGAGTATATTTTGAACAACATACAGCACTTTCCCATCCACTCGTTTCATTTCGTACTCTGCGTGTAATATCTTCTTCTTCTCTCTAATCATCTCAACGATCAACGGAAAACATTCGTTGTCTTTATAGAGAGTTGACATCAACGTTGAACATGCCTCTTTGTACGAAGCAAAACCAAACATAGCGACAAAGGCAGAGTTACAATCGAGAATTTTTCCATCCGGAAGACAAACATAATTCCCTGTGATATCGTTCTCAAATATTTCTTGCAGTCGTTGTTCCGATAAACGTAGTCGTTCTTCAATTGTACGACGCTGTGTAAAATCCTCGATCAATATAACGTAATGACTTACTGTTTTATTTGATGTAATAATTGGTATTGCCCGAACATAGCTTGTAATACTCTTCCTTCCTCGCTTTGAAACGACAATATCACCGTCGATTGCATTTGTCAGTAAGTTCCGAATGAGATCTGCCTGATCAAACGGTATCGAATAGATTGGTTGTCCTTTGATATCCATCAACGCATGGCCTGTAATAGCTGTAAACTGCGGATTGACGTATTCCACCCGATGATCCTGGGTAACGATAGCGATGGCAATAGGATTGTACTCAACAGCGAGAAGAAGTTTTTTCCATTCTTCTTCAGCTTTCAAACGCCGAAGTTCAGCAGCAGCACGAGATGCAAAAATTTTCAAAACAGCGATCTCTTGGCGAGTAAGTTCTTTAGGATAACCATGGGCAAGCACAATAAGCCCTCTGACAATATTATCATTATCCCTGAGAGGTACAACCCCTACGATATGAACTGTACTATCGGGAAACATTTTTTGTTGGAATGATTGTTGGATCTCGGAGGGATAGAAGAAATCCCTATTCTCGAGTGTAAGGAATGAAAGTTCAGTGTGTTCTAAGACAATAGGTACATTGGACTCCTCATACTTCCCTCTCCAATATGTTACTTGCTTCAATGTGGTAGGGTTTTGATCATCAAGACTCCCAACGAATACAACATCTACCATTAAAGCAGAAGAGAGATGGTATACAAACGTTTTGAAAAATTCAGCACCAATAGATGTTGAGGTTCCACGAACAATTTTTCGGAGAACCTCTTCTATTTTTCTTCCCTGTGTAAGGTCTTGGACGATATTGACGAACGATACAATCTTGTTGTCCTCTCCAACAATTCTGTAGAACGCTGAATGAACAGGAAACAGGGTACCATCTTTTTTCCGGTGTACAAGTTCACCGTTCCATTCTCCTTCTTTACGACATTGCTCAAAAGCAATTTCGACTTCATCTACAATTCCTGGGAAAATAATTGTTGTGTACTGTTGAGATTGTACTTCACGTGCTGAAAAACCATACACTTTCTCAAACTGTTCATTAACATACAGCACTGTACCTTGTTGATCAACAATGATAACACTCTCGTGAATACTTTTCAATGCATGTGCTAATAATTGAAGTTCTTGTTGCGTACGGAGTTTTTCAGTGATATCTCTAAGGATCGCGATGTACAATCGTTTTCCCCCAGGTTCTTGTGGAAACCGAGCAACATTCACTTCACATGACAGTGTTGTAGTATTAGGACGCAGCAATGTATATACAGCGGTACGAGGTTCCATCGAATCGAGAAATTTTTTATTGCTTTCAATAGCACGAGGACGATCCTCGGGTACAAGGAACTCTAAAATACTTTTCCCAATAAAGTACTCCTTATCTGCTGCACCCCATACATTAACTGCTCGTTGATTGATTCCGCATACAATAAAATTCTCATCAAAAAGTACAATCGGGTCTGGTGACGATTCAAATAGTGTCCGATATCTGTTCTCTATTATTTTCCGTTCGGTTATGTCGCGAGTAATAGAGAGAATACATAGTTCTCCGTTAACCGTAACAATTGATGCAGACATAATACCCGTGCGAACACTTCCATCTTTGAGTCGAAATTGAGCTTCAAAGTCCTTTACTTTACCATGCGCTTTCAATTCTTCGACAAGTCTTTTCCTGTCATCTGGATTAGCCCAGATACTTAGTTCAAGTGATGTTTTCCCTTTTACATCATCAGAGGTGTACCCTGTGAGCGAAGTAAATCCTTCATTCACAGCAATGTAAAGGCCATCGTGAAGTCGATTAATATTTACTGCATCGGGTGTTGTTAAAAAAGCTTTTGTAAAAAGTTCTTCATAATGTTTCAATTGTTCAGTTAAATCAGTAACCTTTTTTCGTTCTTCTTGTAACTCATAGAACAATCTGTTTTTTTCGAGCGACAAAGTGTTATCATACAGATTGGGAGTATTGGAGTTGAAGATACAGTGTTGGACATATTCTGGAAGCTTTTTAAGTTCTCTAATAGAAAGTATAGCGTCAAACGTAGTGCAGAGTGACTGACTCAGTATGGATTTTGTAGTAAGGAGAATGTGAATCGATGACGGAAATTGTTCTTTTAAAAACTTCACATGTGACAGCTGTTTGAGCACTGAGCGTTGAACTATAACAAGGGTTGGTATGAATGGAGTTATTTTCTGCTTGGGTATACCCTTCAACCACTTCCATTGAGTAATGGAGTACTCTTGGTTAAGAACAGTATAGATCGCATCTGCACGCTCTCGGGATGAGATAATACAAAGTACAGATATTTTTGGCTTTATCATTACTGGGTCTTATAAGTTCTCATTTCTGGTTTAATTCCAAGCTGCTCCATTTTATACCGTAGTTTCGCTCGTGTTATTCCCAAAACTTTTGCAGCTTGTACCTGATTGCCCCCAGTTAATTCGAGCGTTTTGAGAATGAGATCTTTGAGTACATCGTTCATTTTCACTCCTTTCTTTGGTACTTGAAGGTAGTACGTATCGTTACCAAAGTGTACTGAATGCACTTCTGCTTTTGTTCCTCCTTGCATAAACGCGAAATGTTCGGAAGTCAGTACAGGAACATCGTGGAGTAATACGACACGTTCGATGCAATTCCGAAGCTCGCGGATATTTCCTTTCCAAGGTAAATCGGAAAGATATTGAATAGCATCACTGGAAACTTTCGGTGTTGGCTTATTGAACTTTTGAGCAAACTCATGAGCAAACGCAAGAACCAGCGGTTGAATGTCTTCCTTTCGTTCTCGGAGTGGAGGAATATGTATAGTTGCTACATTTAACCTATAAAACAGATCTTCCCGAAACCGCCCTGCCTCTGTTTCTTTGGCAAGGCTCCGATTTGTAGCAGCAATAATACGAACATCGATGGAGAGTTCTCGTGTACCACCGAGTCTGTAAAATTTCTTTTCCTCAAGTACTCGCAACAACTTAACTTGCATATCGAGGGAAAGTTCACCGATTTCATCAAGGAGAATAGTACCACCGTTCGCGAGTTCAAATTTCCCCTGTTTCATCTTCTCTACTGCTCCAGTGAATGCACCCCGTTCGTACCCAAAAAATTCACTCTCAGCTAAATCTTTCGGGATAGCAGCACAGTTGAATGCAATAAATGGCTTATCGGAACGGATACTTTTCTGATGAATGTAGCGGGCTAAAAGCTCTTTTCCAACTCCACTCTCACCCTCGATGAGGATAGTTGTGCTATCACTCTGGGCAAAACGTTCTGCTATTTCAAGTGTACGGCGTAAGGAACGACTTTTCCCAATAATACCGCTCTTTGCCCACTGCTCTTCTAATTCCTCCTGGAGAAGCTTCACTCGTGATTCCAAGTGTACAAACTCAAGAGTACGTTCGATAAGTAAAAACAAGTAATCCGTATCAAATGGTTTTTCTAGAAACTCTACTGCACCTTCTTTCATGGCTCTAACAGCAATAGCAATTTCTGAGTGTGCAGTCATAACAATAACTGGTGTATTCCACCCATCAGTTTTCATTTGGCGAAGAATATCAATACCATTGTCATCACCTAAATACACATCAAGTAATACAACATCTGGATTTACTGCACCAAGTTTTGTAAAGAACTCTACTCTATTCCTTGCAATCTCTGGTGTATATCCGGCTTCGGTAAGAAGATTTTTTAACGAAATACACAACGTTTGTTCATCGTCCGCAATAAGAACCCGACCTTTCGGCATAGTTTATCCTTTCTCTCGTGGTAAGTACACAGTAACACATGCCCCTGTATCATTCTTTGCCTCGATTATTCCTTGATGATGATCGATGACATATTTTGAAATCATCAACCCCAATCCTGTACCATCTATCTTCGTTGTATAGAAGGGCTCAAAGAGATGTTCTAGAACATCAGCCGTGAAACCATTCCCCTGATCGCGAATACTCACAAAGACATACTCTCGTTCCGGATAATGTTGGTGATTTGTTAAGCCAGAAGAAATTTCAATTACACCATGTTCTGGAGAAGCATCGATAGCATTCTGAAGTATGTTTAACAGCACTTGCTGAATTTGACTTGAATCAACATTCACTAGAGGCAGAGCCTCTGCATAGTTTTTCTTAATCTGAATAGATTTCTGACGCAATGTCAACTTTAAGTACGAAAGTGTTTTATCAACAATAGTATGGATATCTTCCCGATTGAACGACGGTGGTTTAAAGCGTGCTAATCCCAGAGTATCCTCAATAACCTGACGAATACGTTCAACGCCTTCGAGTGCTGAAACGACAGAATCATGTTCCTGTGTACCTTTTTGCAGACGTCGTTCGAGGAACTGCAAGTTAAAAGAAATACCAGCGAGTGGATTCCGTATTTCGTGTGCTATACCAGCAGCAATACGTCCCATTGTTGTCATTCGTTCGTTTTGAAACATCTGTTCCCGCAATCGTTTTTGTTCAGTGATATCCCGAAGAAAAAGCAATGAAAAAGACGTGTCATTGGGAATTTCAATCGGACCGATGCTCAATTCGACATATCGATCCGATACGTGAGCCCTTCGTAATCGTACTTCTAAACCTTGCACTCGCTGAAGAGAAAAAATATCTAGCGGACTTCCATCAAGTGTGTACAGAGGAAGCGATGATGTCGTGAGTATTGTTGAACGATCGGTACCACAAAGCAGACAACATTCCTTGTTAACATCCACTATTTTTTTAACATAATTGTCGAGAACAGCTATTCCAACAATTGCTTGTTCGAATAAACTTCGATAGCGACCCTCCGAAGCAATAAGCTCTTGGTTACGCTGCATTAACACTTCAGTGTACTGTTCAAGTTCTTTCATTTTTTCTTCGAGCTTTTTCATGACAATGCTGTGGTGCCGCTCAAGAAAACTATACTCATCAATCGGAGGAACTGAGTTCCCTACAGTATCAGGAGAAGGAAAGTTAAGAACCTCTTCAACAGCATTAACGAGACTTCGCAATCCGTATGATTTCATAATGTAACGATCGACACCTATGCTCTTTGCAAGTTCCTCATCTTCTGGATCTATGTAATTGCTTGTGTAAATAATGAATGGGATAGTTTTCCACTGTTCGTGGGAGCGTACTTTCTTGCAAAGTTCTAATCCATCCATTCGCGGCATCAGGGCATCAGCCACAATTAAATCAACAGTGTGCTGGGAAAGAATTTCTAATGCTTGAAAACCACTCTCAGCCTTGAGAACTTGGTACCCCTCGTCAACAAAAACATCGAGAAAAAGCTCAAGGTTCTCAGGAATGTCATCAACAACAAGAATTGTAATATTATTTTTTGCTTTCTTTTGCACCGTGATTGTACTTGGTTTATGGACCTTATGAAATTCGTGTACAAGTGTACAATATTCGCCAACTGAACGCAATACACGATATGACGTAATTTTATACTACGTTGTTTGCTGTAAGCACTATTACGTAGATGGGTTGATTAACGAGAGAGTGGAATAATTCCTTGCTCTATTGCATATCGAACGAGGCTTGCTGTATCATGGAGATTTATTTTTCGCATTATATTTGTTCGGTGTGTATCAACAGTACGAACGCTAATGTTTAATTCGTCAGCAATTTGTTGGTGTGTTTTTCCTAAAGCAATGAGTTTTAATATTTCTCGTTCACGTTTCGATAAAACTCCTTTCGCATGTGAAAGCGATTCTCCATTGAGGCGCCCTCCTCTGTGACCATGGGTATAGTGTTCAAGAATAATCTTTGAAATCCTCGGACTAAAAAAGGCATTATCGGCAATAACAGCTTTAATAGCTGATGTTAATTCTTCCGGAGAGGTTGTTTTTAACAAGTAGCCATGAGCACCACAAGTAAGAATCTTCTGAACATACTCCTCGCTATCGTACCCTGAGAGAACAAGAACTTTTACACGTGGATACTGAGTTCGTATCTCACGTGTCACTTCTACCCCATCCTTAACAGGTAGTGCTATATCAAGAAGCACAACGTCTGGATCGTACTGATCAACCATCTGCAGTGCCATATGTCCATCAGAAGCCTCCCCAACAACTTCAAATTCTTTGTTTAAAGAAAGAAGTGATATAATACCACGACGTACAATTAAGTGATCATCGACAACAAGAATTTTTATTGGTCGTCGTGACTTCATTTCTACTGTATGGATATTGCTGATCTGTTCGAAAACCGATTGGACCTGATTCACCATACGGAATATAGTAATTCTCCCTATGAAGTTAAAGATGGTACACCTTGGGTTTGAAGAAATAACTATGCACTTAATATTCAGCTCTCAGCACCACGTATAAGTATAGTATTTGGTGGGAGAAAAAAATCGACAACAACAACAAGTTGGTGACTGTTTGTTTGAAAAATCAAATCATCCGCTTGTAAGTACTCTTCAAGTGTAGACAAAGAACTCGTGCTCATGTTCTGAAGATAGATCGAGTACTCAATAAGATCACAGTAGACATCGAACGATACTACAAGGTCACGTTGCGGTTGTGAGAGACGCTCTGCTTGCATGCTCATGTAACTTATCTGGGCACAAAGGTCAATTCCACGTGTTACAATTGCGTTGCGAGACGTTCTATTACCTTTGGTTGCCATGGTTACAATAACTCCTTCAGCAGTGCATCAACGACTCGTTCTAATACTTCCCGCTGGTTATAAAATCCATCTGCAATGCGCTGTTGAATTGTTTCAAGTCGCTTTGCTTGCTCTGCAAGGAACTTGGCACGCGCTTCATCTGACAGCTCGACGGAATCTTTTCGGAGAACATCACTCGGTTTTTCATACTGAGCTTTCTTCGGAGCCGGGCGCTGTAATGGTATTCCATTCCCAGAGATTTCATTGATTCCCATAGTACCCTCCATGGTTGTATTGTCCTCGGTCTCGTTGTCGATACAATGTTGATAAAATAGTTCCAATTTCTTTTTTCTTCTCTTCGAGTGTTGTCATAAAAGCATGATCTGCTTGCATAAGAGACTGTAGCAATGGTATAATACGTTTTCGGTAAACTGATCGTTCTTCATCAGACATTGTTACCTGTTGCATCACTTGCTGGTACTGCTCAACTCTTTCAAGCAACTCTCTTCGTTTTTTTAATCCATACTCTAATACTGCTTCATCAAGGTTGAGTACTGCACGCTGAAGATCGGTTGTGAGTGAACACATATCTTCTAGCACCGATACCAAGTTCTCCATCTCATTATGCCACGTACTATTGTTTACGATAGCATTCATTGTTCCACCACGAATTCACAGCGATTGATCAATGAGAATCCCCATTAACTCTGCAATACGTTGAGATACTTTCAACATTTCTTCGGGTGGGATTTGGCGTATCACTTCACCCGTTTGGGCATTAAGTACTTTTACCACTGTTTTCTTTGTATGTTCATCGATTGTAAATGCCAATGTTGTACCTACTACTTGCATTGCTTTATTGAGTTCTTCAACAACTGCTGCAAGCTCTTCCTTCCTTAACTGTTTCGTTGCTACAGATTTTCGTTGCTGTAAATGATTGTGCTCTTTCTCGAAGCGTACATCCTGTATTGGATAAGGAGCTTCAGTACCAACGGCTTGTATTGTTGTCATGGCACACCTCACTGCTAATAATAAAATGCTGCGTAAAGTGAATCGGTTAATGTTTTCAATGCTGTTTGTTGTGCAACAGCTTCCTGGTATACAGCTAACATCTTTGAAAATTGCAATTTGTACTGTTCAGCCTGTTTCTCAACACGTTTATTCATTGCAGTAATTCGGTTTGTCAACGACGTCAATTGTGATTTCAACGTTGTTTGTGTTGATTCTATTTGTCCAGCAGTACCAATGATATTACTCAACGCTTCTTTAATCCGTACCGCAATACCCTTAGTTTCTCCATTGCTAGCCCCAAAGAGGTCAATAACGGTACTAAGGTTATTTTTCAGGGCCTCGTTGAGTTTTGACACATTACTGAGTGTCAGCGTACCATCGCGGTTTTGTGTAATGCCTATTTTAAACAATGCGTTATAGTCTTCTCCAATATCGTTGACAGCCTGTGATACGTACGACTGAAGATTTACTCGTATGTTTGTGACAAAAGAATCTCCAGCGAATATTTCTCGTGTCCCAGCCTGGGGATTCGTTGCTGTTTGTTGCCTAATGTACGTTACGACCGCATTGTAGGCCGAAATGAATGTTTGAATATTTGATTGTACTGACGAAGTATCGACTGACACGAGAAATTGCACTGGATTTTCATTTTGGCTCTGAGCTGATTTTAACTGTAGTGTGATTCCTGGTAAAACATCAACAACTGTATTTTTTCCACTAGTGAAGTCAACACCATTGAGTGTAAATCGGGCATTGAGATCGCTTGCATTTCCTGTTACATAACCCGCTGTTGACGAAGTAGAAGCAACGCGGTTTGTTACTACATCATCCGTTATGCCAATAGCATCGAGTAATGCGCCCGTAACATCTTCAAGGCTGATTGTATTCTCTTCACCTGTGTTTTTGCTTAATATAGTTAACCGAGATGTCGTTTGAGTATCTGAGACCACCGCAGCTGAAATGTACTTTGATGCTTCCTGCGAACTATTCAATGCATCACGAAGCTTCTGCAATACTGTTCGATTATTGTCACTGGCTGAAAGCGTAACAGAAATTGTTGCAACCTCAACCCCATGGATTTTCACACGAATCTGTCTGATTGCTTCCCCCGCAGTCTGCTCTTCTGGTGTGAATTCTGTTGAAACAATAGATTGTTCAGAATTCGTTATTCGCGACGATAATAAAGTATCCGCCTTTGCGAGTGATTGAACCGAGAGCGTAAAGGACCCTGGCGATGCTATCGCTGATGCGGTCGCTGTTGCAACTGCACTGTTGCTACTCTCAACGGAATAAATCTTAAACTTCGTTACTCCGCTTGAACCGGTGAGACCAGTCGCAGCATCGCTCAACGCTTTAAGTTTTGACTTCAACGTATTAAGTGCATTGATCCGTGCTTGAAGATTTGTCTTCTTATTATTCAACGGTGTTACATACTGAGCAACTAACAGAGATTTATACTTTGTTGCTACTGATTCAAGCTGTGTTGATGTACTTGATACGTTCGATATGGATGATGTTGCTGCCATTGTTCGTTGCCTTTCATTTATCTTCTAAATGAAATGCTTGCATCCATGTTGTCCGTAATTCCTGCAACACATATTCAGCTTCGGAATAATTCTCATGGCGCAAACAATGTTTTACATACTGGTACAAACGATAGAGTCCAAGAGCAATTTCCTGGTACTCAAAATTTAATCCAACAATGAGTTCTGTAACAGCATTATTTGCAAGCGCTTTATCGCGTTTTTTACAGCCTAAAATAGCAACATCATAGAGTTTTTTAATGACCTCTACTGGTGTAAGGTTCATATACTGTTCCCGTTGGTATCGTTGTGCAGCGACGTTTAATTGTTTCTGCGGAACCAACAGTCTTCCTTCTTTCATTCCACTTTCACTGCCAATTTTCTGAGCTACTGCGTGTTGCATACGTTCCTCATTCTCTTAGTGTTCTTTAAAACGGAGGAAGGGCTCCGCATCCATTCGGAGCCCCTTCACCCTACTCAGGATTAACGGAAGAGTGTCAAGAAGACTTGCGGAGCCTGATTGGCCTGTGCCAACTGTGCAGTCGCTGTCTGCTGGAGAATTTGCAACTTCACAGCCGCAATTTGCTCTTTTGCAATATCCGCATCAACAATTCGGCTTTGAGCAGCCTGCGTATTGGTAATTGCTGCATTCAAGTTGGCTTCTTTCGTTGTCAAACGTGCCAACTGAGCACCAATAGTCCCAATAGCACTGTTGACCGTTGATAAGTCTGTGTCAATATCAACAGTGTCTGCATTGCTCGTGGTAATTGAGGTGCTGTAGAGTCCGAGTGTCGTCAAGTTTGCAAAGCTAATCGATAACAGCGAGCTACCGCCGACTTCAAAGCCACGACTTGTACCTGAGCTCGTTACAATGTCGCTTGCTCCATCACCTAAGCTGTCCAATTCAGCTGCAATTTGTGCAGCAGTCCCTGCTGCTTTGGAGAGCAATGAAATCTTAATCCCAAGTTGATCGAAGTTCAGCGTTTGTGTTTCACCTTGAGCTGTTGCAGCCTTTACTTGGACAGTTTGGGTGTCGGTTGCATCGCTTGCATTTGTAAGTGTTACGTAAGCACCACTGTAGGTCATATTGTATGTCTTTCCAGCTTTTGCTGAAGAAACATCAATGTTGGTAATGACCACATAGGTCGACCCTGTATCGCCAACTTTCATGGTGCTTGTTCCACTTAACGACACATTGGCAAACGATCCATCCATTAGCTTTACACCGTTGAACTTTGTGCTTTGGATCGTTTCCAAGATCTCTTGGCGAAGTTGTTCCATCTCGGCAACAATGGCTTCTTTTTCTTCTGTGCTCCAGCTGCCGTTCTTGTAGCGGGTTTGCTTTTCCTTCATCTGTACGAGCAAATCTGCAACTGTCTGATATCCGCTCTCCGCTGTGCTCAGAACGCTCTGGGCATCGCCCATGTTGTCGAGAGCAACCGTTAACGCTCGGATGCGTGCATCCATTTTCTTCGAAATAACGTAGCCAGATGCATCATCCTGCGCTGAATTGACACGCTTGCCTGTGGCTAAGCGAAGTTGGTGTACACCAATCTCGCGATTCACGTTATTTAACGCGTTTAGTGCATTGTATGCACCAATATTGGTGTTGATGCGGGAACCTGATGAGAATGCCATAACTACCTCCATGTAATTAATGGTTAATGTTGTTAATTTTTGGGGCTTCCGTGCCCGTTAATTAATGAGCTTTACTTGCTCTACTTTTATTTTCGGCACCTTGAGGAAAAACTTAAGACATAGTTGTACTTTTTTACAATTTTACAAATGTCGCGTCGCTATGTCGACGTAAAAATCGCTTGCAAATTTTCTATCGCAATTTCATTCACTGGGTCAAGAACTAAAACTTTATTAAGCACTGTTATAGATTTTTCTACTTTACCCTGTGCTATATATATCACCGCCAAATCATTCAATGCATCAACGTTATCCGGACAACTAGAAAGTATTTGATATAATAATTCCTCAGCTAGCGAAAAACGACCATTTTGAATGTATTCCTCAGCTTGTTCGAGGAGAGCACTTCCTGCTTTTGCTGTTTTTCGTAGGTACCTCTCAATCGATCGATGGATTAGTGTTTGAATTTTCTCTGCTTCTTTATCCATCGGATCACGATTCTGTACAGCTTCAATCACTTGCAAAGCTCCATCAAACTGCTGTTCCAATGCAAGGAAAAGCGAGAATGCATACATGAATTCTTTTGGGAAATCCTCTGTTGACTCAAGATCTTGAAAATATGTGTTTAAGTGCTTTCGTACTCCAAATTGTTGATCAATGGTGCAATAGTTCTCCCAAATATCTTCCTCATGAGCTCTCCGTAATCCACGGTAAATCAACTGCCATCCTTTATACACATTCCCCCGGTCTACTGTCACTATTCCGTAGTGTAGGAGAAGATGAACAAGGTCTACCAAGAGAGCGGTACTCTTTTCTGCACCATTCCCTAACTTATCACTGTGATATTCATGAGCATATTTACGAGCTGCAATACGGAGTGCGTAACGTATCGATTCAATGTCATTCCCGTGTGATAATACTTGTGAAAATAAAACTACGGATTGTTCATCAAGTGAATATCGACTATCTAAAAGTGTTCGTTGACAATATCCTGGGTTCTGTAATTCTCGCTCTTGGGAATTCTGAACACAGAGAGTTGATTGTTGTAGAAAGTCATCGATGGCTCTACAAACATCTTCGATATGTACGTTTTGGGCTGGACCACCACGACTATAGACAAGTTTGAAGTTCTTACTTTTTTCCTCAACCTTTGAATATGGAATATATCGTTGAAACGATCGATACTGACCAAGAAGAATCACTGCATCAGTACCTAGTGCATATGCCATGTGTGCAGGACCACTTTCCACACCGACAAACAATGCTGCTCTACGTATGATCTCTGCCGTTTCAAGAAGTGTTGTTTTCCCACAAAGATTCACTACGAGATCGGAAAATTGCGACAGTACTGGTCTAACACCAATTTCTACAACTGGGAGATCGTACTTATTCTTCAGATATGCTAAAAGAGCTGCCCACCCAGCCTTGTGCCAATCTCGATCTGATTCATTTGCCATTGCATGGAAAACCACAAATCGTCTTGGCAAAGAAAGATGGTTCACCGCCTCAACCGTCGCTTCATCGATGTACACCCTCGGAACACCATCCAAGGCAGGGAGACCAGCACCTTTCGAAAACGCCGAAAGTAAATTTCCAACTTTAAAGTATGTTTCGCCAGTAACCCGAAATGGTGTATCTTTTACTAACTCACGGCCACATACTGGACACTTTCTTCGATCGATGTGCAAATCAACGTACTGATTGTAAATTCCCGATTCTTTTATCTCGATCCACTCTGTAAGACAATGAACTGTTACAACTTCATCGAGATAGGGATTATTCCTCAATATCTCTACATACTCTTTTCTTACACACCACACAATGTATGCACTCGGGTACATGTAACGCAGATATCGACTAACAGGTTCACATGCAACAATATCTCCAAAGTGTTCAATCAACCCTACTGCAATACTAAATTCTGCCGTAGATTCTTTTATAGTACTATTTCTCCTTGGTATTACCAGTGCATCGACATCGACCTTCTTTTGTAGAATGAAAATTTTATCTTCTCGTATGAAACCATCTTCAACTGAAATAACATCAAATCCAGCACGGTCAAAGAGGAGCCTGGCACTTTCTTCTGTAAGAAGATAGAGATGCTCTGGGGGTTTAAAATGCAACCATGTGGCACCTTCTCCTCTATAGATTGGTGTTTGAATAATCAGTATTCCGCCATCACCCAAAAGGTTTTTCATTGCTCGTAATGAGAGGAGAGGATCAGCAAAATGCTCGAGCACATCAAAAGCACAAATAACATTGTACTTGGTATATGGCAGTGATACATGAGGAAAAACTCCACTGTACACATGCTCAAGGCCATATTTTTTTCTTGCAAATGAGCAGGTGTCTTCATCAACTTCAACGCCAACGACCGACGGTATTCCCTTATCCTTACAGTACCACAAGAATGAGCCTTCAGCACAGCCAATTTCAAGCAACGGGTCAATCTTCTTTGCATATCGTAGAACCAGATCATACCATCGTGGCACTCGCTGTTTAAGAATATATTCTCCACGTTCTTCTAAAGTAGGAAACCCCATAGCTTGAACATGCGTGTACCAATAGTCTGAACACTTGTAGAGTTTTTTTATTCCTTCTTCAGACACCGTACCTGGATATACGAATGTCCCACAGTTGTCACAATGGTTGTACAATGGATGTACTGATTGCTCGCTTAACGTTCCTCCACACCAGCATGTTTTCCTATTTATCATTTCTTGGAAAGGTTCAACAAAGTCGATTTGGACATTTGATTCAACTAACTTTGAAATAATACTACACTGTGGTGTTCTATCAATAATAGCTATCCCATCGTGTTTTGGGAACACAGCATATCGAAAGCAATACAACGACGCCAAAACACTGGCAGCATGTCGTACCTCTTCATAGCGCAGGTAACCATCTACCAGTATAACTTTTGGCGAAAGGTGGTAGGCTATATTTAAATTATCAAACGTACTATTGTATGAACTGTCTCCTCTTATATGAATGAGATCGTACTTTTTCCCTTCTGAAATAGCATTAAGTAATAGGTTCTTAGAGTATGAATATTGAACATCGACTTGCTTTGAAACTTTTGATAAGTGTTCAAAATAGTACCGAATATTGTTCAAGCACATTTGATTCGAATTTGGAATCAAAGACTCATCATCGAACCATACAATTTCACGAACCCTAGATGCACCGTCAATAAGCGCAATGAGACTGTGCCCGAAGTCAACACCAATGCCAACAATTGATAATGGATTAAGAATTGTTCCGATTTCGTTATACGCTTGGTACATAGATCCGTTTGTCCACTGATTATCTTCTCGAACTATACCCTTACCATGGGGTAATGCAAAGAGTACTTCATGGATTTTCATATGTTCACTCACGAAAGTTTACAAATCAAAAAGATAATAAAGACCGATAGAGAAAACGCTCTTCTCCTCTTTGAACCATCCAACGTACTTGACATTCAAGCATCACTTTCTCAGGTATAGAATAGTTTTTTCCAACAATCATAGCATCATTGTATTTCCCATTTGCACAAAGTACTTCCACCAGTACATAGGGAAGTAAAGAAGAATGAACCATATTTGACGCAACAATTTTCCGAATTTTTTCTTCATACACAGAGAGAGTTGGAATGTACGAAAGAATATTTTTGATATTTACTATAATCGAGGGAGAGTCTGAGCCAACAAGAATTGCTTCGAGGAACTTTTCCAACGCTTCTTCAAATTTCCCTTGTTCAGCAAGACATGCACCTAATAGCTCAACTACTTCCGAATAAGCTGGAAAAGAATCGTACCAACTAATTCCTTGTTGATGCTCGTCTTTTCGTTTAAGCATTTCAATTATTCCAAGAAGCTCTTGTTCTGCCCGTGAATACTCACGATTGTGCACGAGTGCTACAACACGAAGTTTACGAGCGTACATTTGCTCGGGAAACAATGAAAGAGACCGATCAGTGTACTTTCTCGCTAACTGGATTTCTTTTTCCTCTAATGCAATTTGGGCCAGGAGATTGAGCGCAGTTACTACTAGAGGTATGGATGTATCAGTGTTCCGTAGGAGAGAATGTAAGACCTTCTTTGCGTCATTAAATCGATGCAATGTAGTTAACCCCATCGCATAGTGGATACCCATTAGAGTATCATTTTGATTCTGTGCAAGATATTCCTCCATTAATGCTACATTCCGTAGAGCTTTTTGTCTGTGTCTCGATGGTTCTTCGTATCCTACATGGTAAATGCGTAAAGGTAAGATTCCAATCTTACCTCCATGGCGTTGGAGTGAAGGGAGCACGCTTTCATGAATAATTCCTTCGTATTCAATTGTTGCATCACGACGAAACAGTCGAAGAGCTGATGAGAGAACAGTTCCTCCCTTTTCTCCCATCGGTGATTCAATAGTAACAATGAATGCATCGTAGTGATTGTTGTTTATATGCTTTAGAAGCACCGCTTTGTTCCAATGAGCCAACCGCTCATCTGCATCGAGTTGGAGAATCCATGTTCCAGTACAGTAGCGCAATGCACGATTACGAGCTTCTGCAAAATTGTTCGTCCATGGACAAACATACACATGTGCGCCTAATGCTTTGGCTACGTCTCTGGTAGCATCCGTCGACCCTGTATCGACTACAACTACTTCATCAACAATACCGTTAACACTCTCTAAGCATTCTGGAAGCATTGCTTCTTCATTTTTTACAATCATAGCTAACGAAACGATTGGTTCATTCATTAGTACCCTCGTTTAGAACATCGCATTGCTGAACAAGTGAATTATGCTCACGGGATAACCCAAGGATTTCATTTACTTTCCCTAATTCTTCTCTAACACTGTTATTTGTCACATCGTATACGCACGCATATTCATACATCGTTTTTGAAGCTTCGTACAACGACGCTGCGTAAAATGTTTTCCCCAATCCAGCGCATGCTCGTGCAGATGTAGGATTCATTCGCAGTTCAAGTTCAAACAATTCCTTTGCGCGCTCCAGGTTTCCAATGCTTAGGAACACTTTTCCAGCAATGTTGTAAAGATCCTCGATGCTCATCAACTCTTGTTTATGAACATCTGAAGAATTCATCAATTCAAGAGCTTCATCAAGTAACTTTGCTGCCTGAATCATTTCATTGGCTTGCACATGCATGAGAGCTCGTTCAATCGCTTCTTCGAGTCGATTGGATGAAACAGGATATTTCAGAGGGTAGTGTTTCTCATGTGGATTATTCATACCTATATCATATACACTAATCCCCCACTTTTCTCGAAAGCGTTCTATGTTCGTGAAAAGAATATCTTCAAAGAATCCTTTTCCAATGGACGAAAATGCCTTTGAACCATAGTGATGAACAAAAACATCCCGTGCGATAACAACACGGAGCCCTGCCTTTTGAACACGTAAACAGTAGTCATCATCTTCACAATTTCCGGGGGTAAAACGTTCATCGAGACCTCCACATAGCTCTAAGGCTTTCTTCGTAATAAGCACACAAAAAAAACGTATCCGTGTAGCTTCATACATCACATTGCGGTAAAGCTCCCTGGTTTTTCGAGCATGCTGAAGCATGTGTTGACGAGTTGAATACCACGCTGTACGATCTTTTTGCGAACCACTAATGTAATTTGTCATCGGCCCTACAAGTCCAATACTCTCATATTCTGTTGCAATACGAAGAAGGCCATTTAACCAGCCTTCAGTAACTACGACATCATTATTTACCAAAACAACAGCATCTCCGCGAGCAATACGCAACCCTTGATTTACTGCTTTTGGGAATCCAATGTTTGAGGGATTTAACACACACTTGCATTGTGAATTGTTTGAACAAAATTCTTCGAGCCACTCAGGTGTCCCATCACTACTCGCATTATCAATAACAATAAGCTCATATGGGGGTGTTGTATGTTCAAGAATCGATGCAAGGCATTCTCGTGTATAGTGAAGGTTATTGAACGTAACAACAATTATCGAAGTGAACAGAGTTTCTTGCCTGGCATTTTGCGTCTTCTCTTCAGGTACCACAAGCCGTTGAATCCGTTGCATACAACGTAACTCATCGTAAGAATCAGTAAGGAGTTCTCCATAGATACGGAGCGCACCACTCAAGTCACCAAGGTGTTCCCTACACTCCGCCTCAAGGAGTCGAGCAAACGGATTTTCAAGAGTTGCTTCTTTCTGTGACGTAAGGAGCTGAAGTGCAGTCTCATACTGCTGCTGTTCATAATATGAACATGCTAAATTGCGAATAATCAATGGATGGTTAGAGTGATGAAAAAGATCTTCGAATATCGAAATAGCTTTCTGCAATTGACCTGCACGAAACAGTTCTACGGCTTCTCGATTTTTACTCAGTAAATTAAATTCTTTAAGTTTTCGCGATAGTTGTGTTTTCACTTGTGTACTCCCAAAACGATTTTGGAGATCAATTAATACTTTATTTGCGAGTTCTTGGTTATCGTTATGGAGTATTGCAATTACAACATCGCAGATACATTCAATAATACGTTCAGGTGACGCACTTAGAGCATTGTAGGTGGCTTGAAGAAAGGCATGTCCATACTGTTGATCTGGTTCTAAGTGGTTTCCCTCAGCCCATTCATTCCACGCATTAACAAAGACAAAAGGCCGCTTTTCAACCCGTGCACGATCGATATCAAACGTTAGCCATTTCTCATATTCAATTGGAGAAGGACCTTCAAGAATCACAGGTTGGTACTTTCGACGCGGAGAATTATCCCATTGTGGCACAACTGTTGTAAACAATGACGGGTACTGTAGAGAAAATGCTGCAAAGTCTTTCCATACAACATTGTATGGTACAACAATCGGGTCAACTTCGTCTCTTCCATAAATAGTTGGAAGTATTGAAAAGCTTTGCAGGGTAGTGTGAAGATCCTTAATAATACCAAAGTTCGGTTGAAAAATTAATTCATGATCAAAACCACTATCTTTCCAACTTTTTGTCCATGTTTTTTCATGTGATTTTATCGCAACAATGAAAAGATCATCAAACCCTGCTTTTTGTACACATTTTCTCCAGCGCTCAATCGTGCATTCCGGCGATGGTAAATGTGCAGGATTGTAAATTAAAAATAATGGCTTCCCATCGAGTTTTATATATCGTTTATCTTTGAATGCTTTAACAAGCCATTGGATATGTCGTTCATCATCTTCTTCACCTCCGTATGTTTGGGGTTGAAGAACATCTTGTTCTAACCCATGCCATCGACGTGACCAGGGCTCGTTTGCCCATGCCAAACAAAAAGGGAAATCTGGTTTTCCACTCTCTAACACTTCCTCAAATGGCCTTTCAAGTAAGCGTTTTCCATTAAACCAATAATGCCAATAGCAAAAGCCAGAAATTCCATATAATTTTGCGAGATCTGCTTGTGCTTCCCGTGTTTCTGGATTTCGTAAATCATAAAACCCTAAATCTGCAGGAAGATGGGGCTGATAGTGACCTTTGTAAAGAGGCTTGGCACGGGTAACATTTGTCCATTCTGTAAATCCCTTCCCCCACCATTGATCATTTTCTGGAATAGGATGAAATTGTGGAAGATAGAATGCTATGAGTTGAACATCCATATATACCTTATGAGTTATGTTTCACCCCTCATTTGTCACTACAATCAGGATGCCATTTTTCCGCATACGTAAATTCCTTGAAATTTCGCTTTGGATATGAAACTTATTAACCATATCTGGAGAATATCAGCCTTATGGCGATAAATAGAATGCTTTATAATTACCGTATTGCTCGTACCACTCTCTTTATTTAAAAGGAAGGGGCCCGAACCAACCGGTTGAAGGCTAGACCGGGAACGTTCGGGCCAAATCGGATGGACATTTGTTTGAGTCTACATAAATCGACATCAACTAATATGCCATACTTGTGTGTTATTTTTTCATGATATTCGGAATCTCGTTCTCACTGGAGTTGGTTACATTTCTACAGGTGGTGGAAAACTGATATGCAAGAAAAACAAAAAGCCCCACAGTTTTTCACTGTGAGGCTCATTGGAGGAAGAATTTGTTTCACAGAAGATTATTTCAACAGTACCATTTTCTTGATATCTGTGAAGTTCCCAGCCTGCATCTTGTAGAAGTAGACACCACTTGTAAATCCTGTTGCGTTCCAGGCTACAGTGTAGGTGCCAGGTTGTTTCACTTCGTTCACAATCGTCGCAATTTCTCGACCAAGAATATCGAACACCTTAATTGTTACCAACCCAGGTGTTGAATCATGAAAGCCTTCTATCTACAAACCACAAGTATGAAATAACTCTTTCAATACTTAAATACCAAATCTAGATAAGTCTAGAATATCTAGTAATAATCAAAGGATCTACCTGAAATTCAGTATGTAAATATGAATTTATATCAAGCACCAGCGATGTAGTATTGATTACTAAATATTGTAAGTCATGTTCTATCCAACCGTTTGACACGAATAAACAGTATCATTAACCCTTATATTGTATAAGGATATTTACTTTGTAATATTGAATATTCTCGATTTTTACATAGGGATCTCTCTACCTTTAGACATATTGACAACGAGAAATAAACTAATAATCCAAAAAGATACAAACTGAATTCATTAAGCGTTTATGGCTTCCTTTTACTTAGTAAAATCTGATGATCGATCACTCCCATTTGACAACATCCCACCATGGTTTCGCCTTTCGATTGTTTCGTCAACACGTTGAGTGTCACCGTTCTTTTTCAACTTTTATTGCCCGAACTGTAGGTCTTTTCACTTCATGACCAATGCAGAGGGTATTACGTACACGATACTTGAAATGGTTTCAATACACAATACATTGTATACACAGCACCAAATGACTTCCTAACATACCACCATATCAACTCTTATACCGATATTCAAAGTGATTCTCTTATTTTTCGAATCCACATCTGAAGGCCGTTTGTTTGTCCTAAAGACCTTATTTTAGTTAAAAATTCGCTTCCAATAATGACACCATCTGCTACAGAAGCGACTTGTTGCGCATGTTCAGCACTCCGTATCCCAAAACCAACGAGAACTGGATGAACTGCAAGCTCCTTCACCATTACAACGTACGCTCGAACCTCATCAACCGTAGTCGAATGTCCTGTTACACCTGTAGAAGATACACAGTAGAGGAATCCACTTGTTGTCTTATCAATTTCTTTAATACGGGAAATCGGTGTTGTAGGAGAAACTAACAAGACAATGTCTATACTATTAGCCCTTGCATGGTGTGAAAATCGATGAACCTCCTCTAATGGTACTTCTGGCAATATTACACCATCAACTCCAACTGATGAAGCGTCTCGAAAAAATTTTTCTACCCCATATCGAAATATTGGATTTAAGTACCCCATGAGTACGAGTGGAAGATTTGTGAACTCTCTTATTGCTTGAACTTGCTCTAAGATCCATGACAATGTTACACCATTGTTGAGCGCTTGTTGCGAACATGCTTGAATAATCGGGCCATCGGCAAGAGGGTCCGAAAATGGCATGCCAAGTTCAAGAATGTCTATACCTGCTTCATCGCATAATCGCACTAAAGGAAGTGTTGAGTCGAGAGAAGGATAACCTGCTGTAAGGAACACAGCAAATGCCTTTCTGTTTTTCCTTCGAAGTTCAAGTAACCTCTTTGTTACCCGTGATTGGTGGTCTTCATGAAAACTACTCATATGTTAACCTTTCCATAAATGTCTGCATGTCTTTATCACCACGACCCGAAAGGTTCACCACTACACATTCACCCTTCTTCGTACATGGCATGAGTTTCTCAAGAAATGCAATGGCATGGGCTGATTCAAGTGCCGGAATAATTCCTTCTAATTTTGCAAGGAGTGCTGCAGCTTTTAGTGCTTCTTCATCGGTAACAGCATGGTACTGCACTCTTCCACTCTCCTTCAGATAACAATGTTCAGGTCCCACACCAGGATAATCAAGTCCTGCAGAAATCGAGTGCGCGAGAGCGATTTGTCCATCATCATCCTGCAGCACGTAACTTAAGGAACCATGGAGAACTCCAGGGATTCCTTTTGCAAGTGTTGCAGCGTGTTTATCAGTATCAAGTCCTAACCCTGCTGCTTCAACACCATACATACGAGCTGTACTCTGGAGAAAAGGATAGAACAATCCAGCAGCATTACTTCCACCTCCAACACATGCAATAAGGTAAAGCGATTTCCCTGTGTTGAGAGTACGAAGCTGCTTCCGTACTTCTTTCCCTATGATTGCTTGGAAATCACGTACCATCATCGGGTACGGATGTGGGCCTACCACCGAACCGATAACGTAGAATGTATCATTTACATTCGTTACCCAGTCACGAATTGCTTCACTCGTTGCGTCTTTTAGCGTCCGACTTCCACTAGTGACAGGAATAACCTCTGCACCAAGCATTTTCATCCGATAGACATTGAGTTGTTGACGGTGCATATCTTCTTCCCCCATATACACAACACACTGTAATCCAAACCGAGCTGCTACAGTTGCGGTGGCAACTCCGTGCTGACCTGCACCAGTTTCTGCAATAATCCGTTTTTTCTTGGATCGAACAGCGAGAAGAATTTGCCCAACAACATTATTAATTTTATGTGCACCTGTGTGACAGAGGTCTTCTCGTTTCAGAAAGATAGATGCTCGTCCATAGTATGCTGTCAATCGCTCTGCAAATGTAAGAGGTGTCGGACGTCCAGCATACTCCCGAAGGATACTATAGTACTCGTTGGTGAAAGCGGGATCTCTCTTCATACGAGTATAGAGCTTCTCCAAACGCCTCAATGGTTCAATTAAAGTTTCTGGTACGAATCGTCCACCGTACGCACCAAAGTACCCTCGTTTATCCGGTAACCCATATTTCATTCGTACTATCCTCTCTCCATAATTTTAAAAAGTAATCGTAATTTTTGATGGTCTTTTTTCCCAGGAGCAAACTCAACTCCACTGTTCACATCAATTCCAAACGGTTGAACTTGTTCATATGCCTGGAGTACATTTCCAGGATGAAGCCCCCCACTGAGTATGACTTTACGATACTTTTTCACTTCCACAGCTTTTTCCCAGTTAAATGCCTTCCCTGTACCACCAAATGACAATGGATCGTATGTATCTAATACACACACATCAATGGGATATTGCTTTACTACTTCAGCTTCAAAGTACTCCGATACTCTAAATGCTTTCCACACAGTTTGTGTGTATCCTTTTAAATCATTCGCTTGTTCATCTCCATGGAATTGAAGACAATCGAGTGGTACTCGTTGAAGCACTTCGCTTATGCGTATTCGATCCGCATTCACAAACACACCAACACAGAGAGGTGCTTTTGTTCCATAACAGCCTTTTACGATATGAATAATTTTTGCTGCATGCGAGAGTTGAACGTACCGTGGACTGGACGAAACAAAAATAAAACCAAGAGCATCTGCCCCTAATTCTGTTGCGCACATTGCATCATCTACATTTGTAATACCACAAATTTTCACAAGCATAGTCTTGATTCCCCTTCCATAAGTAGTGTTCGTAATGCTTTTCCAGGATCATCAGTGCGTATAAATGCTTCTCCGATGAGAAAGTTTTTCACTCCATACGTATACAGGTATTGAATATCGTTTGCGTTCTGGATACCGCTTTCACTAACCACTGTAATAGTACGAGGAATTGCACGTACAACAGCTACCGTTGTTTCGCAGTCAACCGTAAAGGTCCGAAGATTACGATTATTGATTCCAAGCAATTTTGTTTGGTCCAACGGTATTTTCTCAAGTTCCTGCACAGAATGAATTTCAACAAGTGTTTCTAAGCCAAGCTCCTCAGCTTCGTGCATCAGTTCTTGCAAATGGTTCTTCTCGAGAATATCAGCAATGAGAAGTACTGCATCAGCGCCATAGGATTTCGCTTCATGGAGCTGATACGAATCAATAATGAAATCTTTTCGGAGAACCGGTAGGTTTACAACAGCACGAACATTCGCTAAATCATTCAAAGATCCACGGAAAAAGTGTTCTTCTGTGAGCACAGAAATTCCTGCTGCACCCGCCTGCTCGTAGGATTGTGCAATTGATGCTGCGTTGTATCCTTTCCTAAGTACACCCTTCGATGGAGATGCTTGTTTACATTCTGCAATAATTCCAATTTTTTTTCTTGACACTCCCTCGAGAAGTGATAACGTTGTTCGATCGTAGTACTGCGAATCGACGAAGATATGTTGTGGTACTTGTCGTTTCTGGTATTGGAGCTGTTGTTTTTTGCGTTCGACAATTGAAGTAAGAATACTCATACTGCGTTCGTAAAATCAATGAGTTGTTGAAGTTTTTGAAGCGCTCGTCCACTCTGGAGCGATTCTTGCGCTGCCATTGTTGCCTCACCGATACTTTTGGCTTTCCCTGAGACATAAATACCATACGCTGCATTTACAATAACAACATCGCGTGCTGGCGATTGTTCGTTCCGAAGAACACTTAGTGCAATTGAAATATTCTCTTCTTTTGATTTTGTTTGCAGTACACGAAGTGGAGCATTCCGCACTCCGAACGTATCTGCAGAAATGTTGTAAACTTCAGCAACTGTTCCTCTCTTCACTTCAAAGATCGACGTCGTACTCGAAAGTGTAATTTCATCTGCGCCATCGTGGCTATGAAGGACACAGGCATGCTCAGATCCAAGGGAACTGAGTGCATGTGCCAGCTTTTGAGCAACAGTTGGACTATATGTTCCAATGACTTGTTTCTGGACACTCGCAGGATTTGTAATGGGTCCTAGCATGTTGAAAATACTTTTAATGCCAAGATCCGTTCTAGCCTTTGAAGCGTGCTTCATGGCAGGATGAAACTTGGGAGCAAAGAGAAACCCTATTCCGATTGTGTTAATCGCTCTTCTGACTTTTTCAGGTTCTATATCAATGTTAACACCAAGAGCTGTTAGCAAATCGGCACTTCCACATTGACTTGAAACAGAACGATTTCCATGCTTCGCTACAGTGATCCCTGCACCTGCAACAACAAACGAAGCAACCGTTGAAATATTAAATGTATTTGTACCATCTCCTCCAGTACCACACAAATCCACTGCGTTATCATCTTCAATGTTAATTTTAATGGCTTTTTCGCGCATTGTACGTGCAAACCCAATTATCTCATCAACGGTTTCCCCTTTTGCTCGCAATGCAACAAGGAGACCAGCAATTTGCGCATCTGTTGCACCTCCACTCATAATTGTATCAAGTGCTTGCGAAGCTTCTTCTATTGTGAGATGTTCATTGTTCAAACATTTTTCAATGTAGTACTTCATTGGTATAATCCTCCTACCCAATTCGCAAGAATAGTTGGTCCCGCTGGTGTTAAAATCGATTCTGGATGAAACTGAATACCAAAAACTGGATACTTTTCATGTTCAACAGCCATAATAGTACCATCGCTTGTGGTAGCAATTACTCGCAATCCAGGTGGTAATGAATTTTTATCAATAACAAGGGAATGGTATCTCCCAGCTTCGAATGGATTGTCCATATTATGAAAAAGAAAGTGGTTAGTGTGGTATATCTTTGATGTTTTACCATGAACTAATTCTGGTGCATGGACAATTGAAGCACCATAAACAGCACCAATTGCTTGATGCCCCAAACAAACACCAAGTATTGGTATCCTATCACCTAGAACACGAATAACCTCCATTGAAATACCTGCATCCTCAGGTCTTCCCGGTCCGGGGGAAATAATTATACCATGGGGCCGAAGCTGGTCTAATTCATCAACTGTAATTGCGTCGTTGCGAAAGACGCGTACTTCGCTTACAAGGGTACCAACAATTTGAACCAGATTATAGGTAAATGAGTCATAGTTGTCGAGTACAACGATCATGCAACACCTCGTCGGAGTAGTGTTAAATTAAAATCTGATGCAGCGAGATGTACTGCTTCAAGCAAAGCACTGGCTTTCGCCTGTGTTTCAAGGTATTCTCTCTTTGGTCGTGAATCGGCAACAATTCCAGCACCTGCTTGAATGTGAATGTGGTTTTCAGTTGCAACAAGTGTGCGAATCGCTATGCACATATCTAAGGAATCGCCAAAACCAATATATCCCACAGCACCAGCGTACACACAGCGGCGTACTTCTTCTAATTCACTGATTATTTCCATTGCTCGAACTTTTGGCGCACCCGTTACTGTTCCAGCAGGAAAACATGCTTGGAGAGCATCAACACTTGTACATTCAGGACGCAATGTGCCATGTACCTCGGAAACGATATGCATTACATGCGAATACTTATCAATCCGTTTATTAACTGGAACATGGACACTTCCAACGGTACATACTCTCCCAACATCGTTCCGACCTAAGTCTATGAGCATGTGATGTTCTGCAAGCTCCTTTTCATCTGCAAGCAACTCACGCTCGAGTTTAATGTCATCTTCGATTGTACTGCCACGCTTCCGCGTTCCAGCAATTGGAAAAACTTCAACGTGTCTATTTGTTACACGCACGAGTATTTCAGGGGAAGATCCAAGCAATGTAATTGTACCAAACTCAATGTAAAACAAATATGGTGAAGGGTTAATTAAACGAAGAGCACGGTACACAGGAAATGTATCTCCTCGATACTTGAGCGTCATTCTTCTGGAAAGAACTACCTGAAAAATATCACCATCGTAAATATACTGCTTTGCTTTTTCGACCATCTCTTCAAATTTTCTTTCATCATCTTCCGTGTACTTTGGTTTCTCATATTCAAAAAATGATGGTCCATTGTGCGAAGCAAGTACTTGTTCTTTCAGAAATTCGAGTGCATACCGACCTTCTTCATACTGTTGTCGAAGTGTTATACCGTCTTTTACAATAACATTGTGGATAATCGTTATAAGTTGTTTCCTGTGGTCGTAGCGAACAACCGAAAGGAAAAATCCAAAAAGTGCATCTGGTTGAACGTACGGTTTCCTTACTGGAAGTGGAATTTTTTCAAACTGTGTCACGGTATCGTAACCAACATATCCAAGAAGCCCACCAGAAAATCCTTCTAATTGAGGAAGAGGGTATTGGGTGTACGTAGACATTAGATTTCGTATTACATCAATTAAGTGACCTTCTATACGTTCTTCTTTTCCACCTTTATTAATCCAAACAACCCCATCACGGAGCGCGAGCGTAAAAAGTGGCTTACAACCAACAAAAGAAAATCTTCCTAATCGTTCATTGCTTTCGGCACTCTCAAGTAAAAATGAAATTTCACCTTTCTGCCGAAGTGCCCTATACAGTGTTACTGGGGTATGCGTATCAGCTAAAAACGTCTCCGTTAAGGGAATAACGTTATACTGAGTGCTTGCCTCTTTAAAAAGCTCGAATGAAATCATACCTATGCTCCCTTTTTTACAATGGAGGTGGTGAGTATATACTTCATCCCACCACACTCCACGTATTTTTTCTCATTTGTTGTTTCCGTTATTCAATTGACCTGCAAAGTAAGCGTCGTACGCACTCAAATCGAGTAATCCATGACCACTCAGATTAAAGAGAATAATCTTTTTTGTCCCCTCTACTTTTGCTCTCCTTGCTTCTTCAATTGCTGCTTTGATAGCATGGGCTGATTCGGGTGCTGGAATAATCCCTTCAGTGCGAGCAAAAAGAACCCCTGCTTCAAAAACCTCCGTTTGGGGGTATGCTTGCGCTTCTATATACTTTTCTTTATACAATTTACTTACAAGTGGTGACATACCATGGTATCGTAATCCGCCAGCATGAATTGATGGTGGCATAAAGTCATGTCCAAGCGTGTACATCAAAAGGAGCGGTGTCAAACCAGCAACGTCCCCAAAATCATACCGGTACTCACCTCCTGTAAGTGATGGACACGAAGTCGGTTCAACAGCAATTGCACGAATGTTCTTGCCATCGAACTTATCCTTAATAAAGGGGAGTGCTAATCCTCCAAAATTCGACCCCCCACCAACACATCCAATAACAATATCTGGGTACTCGCCTGCAATCTCCATTTGCTTCTTCGCTTCTAACCCTATCACTGTTTGATGGAGCAAAACATGGTTTAATACACTTCCCAAAGAATAGTTTGTATCTTCACGAGAAGCAGCATCTTCGACGGCTTCGCTAATGGCAATTCCAAGACTTCCGCGTGAGTTCGGATCTTTAGCTAAAATATCACGACCTGCTTTTGTGTCTGGGCTTGGACTTGGAACAACTTCACTCCCCCATGCTTGGATCATTGACCGACGATATGGCTTCTGTTCATAACTCACTTTTACCATGTACACTTTACACTGGAGACCAAACTCCTTACAAGCAAGTGCTAACGAACTTCCCCATTGTCCAGCGCCTGTTTCGGTTGCAATACGCTTGATCCCTGCTTGCTTATTGTAGTACGCTTGTGCAAGTGCCGTATTCAACTTGTGGCTCCCTGCTGGGCTTACCCCTTCGTATTTGTAATAAATGTGGGCAGGTGTATCGAGTGCTTTCTCCAATTCGAGTGCTCGATAAAGCGGTGTCGGTCGGTACTTTGTATACGCTTTCCGGACCTCCTCAGGTATTTCAATATACCGCTCTGAGCTTACTTCCTGTTTAATCAGCTCCATAGGAAAAATAACAGCTAAATCCTGTGGTGAAACAGGTTGCTTTGTGGCAGGGTGAAGTGGTGGATCAAGCGGTGTCGGTAAATCTGCAAGTAGATTGTAGTAATGGGTTGGTATATCTTTTTCTGCGAGTACAATTTTACGTTCCATAGGTTCCTCCTAAATTGAATGAATACATACACATTAAACGCTTCAGCGTTCAATGGGAATTAATTATTAGTTGTAATCTTATCTCAGTGGTAATTCATTCTTTTGGTGAGGTTCCCACACTTTCGGAAGGATGTACAACAAAAAAGGTGGGAACGCTCAGTCCACGTTTCCACCTTTTTTGCTGAATCAACAATCAAAGTACATCACGCAGGTGGAAGCGTGGACACACGCCAGCGCCACCACCACGTCCATGTAAAACTTTGATATGTTGTACCGATTCTCATTGCTACTTTACTATAGTAAATTCTCCTTATAATGTCAAGTGTTAATTTCAAAAAAATAATTTTCTTCTAAAAGTAACAAAACAAACTTGATTTTTTAGAAAGTTGGAAGGATTTTAAAGGTCGAGTTTGATTTGACGTGGCGAAGCAAATAGATGCGCGTGGCTTCTCTACGTTCAATTCACTCCATACTTAGTATGAAATTATGTAACCGTATCACTCACTAATTTATAGGGATAAGTATGAATAGTTTACGTGATCTCTTCATCAAGAGTACACCCGTTGCTCGACGGAATTACCTCTTAGCAATGATGATTCTGTTCGTTGCAGCATTTGTATTCTTACCCTACACAGGATTCACGCAAACACCAGATGAACAATCGCATGAATCCTTCAAACCCTTTGCACTTTTCAGCGATCCACGTTATACAACAATTGAGGTTGTTGCTCTCCTCACAGTTCTTGGAATAGCGATCGCTGGATTGCTCTACGCCTTACTTCTTGTAAAGCAAGTACGAAATGCCGATAAGGGAACCCCAAAGATGCAGGAGATTGCTGCAGCTGTTCGAGAAGGTGCCAATGCATATCTCGCTGCACAATTCCGTAAAATTGGACCACTGATTATTATCATCACTCTTTTTCTTTATTTCACCTACACTGGAACAGTCGATGCATTTCGTTGGGGTCGTGCTGGTGCATTCCTCATGGGATCCGTATTTAGTTGGCTTGTTGGATTCGTTGGAATGCGACTTGCAACACAAGGTAATCTTCGTGTTGCTGCAGCTGCAAAGCGGAGCTATGGTGAAGCTCTCCAGCTTGGATATCGTACTGGTACAATCACGGGTATGCTTACCGATGGATTAGGGCTACTCGGTGGAACCCTCATCTTTCTCGTCTTTGGTGAACAAGCATACGAAGCACTCCTTGGGTTCGGTTTTGGTGGAACACTCCTCGCACTTTTCATGCGTGTTGGTGGTGGAATTTACACAAAAGCAGCCGATGTTGGCGCCGACCTTGTAGGAAAGATTGAAAAAGATATACCTGAAGATGATCCACGGAATGCAGCAACAATAGCCGATAACGTTGGCGATAACGTTGGCGACTGTGCTGGAATGGCTGCAGATATTTTTGAAAGCTATGAAGTGACAATTGTTTCCGCAATGATTCTTGGGATGGCAAGTTTCGGGCACAAGGGTGTTATTTTCCCACTCCTTGTCCGCGGTATAGGAGTTCTTGGTTCCATCATCAGTACATACACTGTTAAAGCAGGAGCCAACGATACATCGGATACAGCTCTGAAGAGTGTACATCGAGGTTTCTGGATTGGTTCTCTTATTAGTATCTTTGGCTTCGTTGCATTAGGATTTTTCTACCTCCGATTCGATCCAGCATACCTTCTTGGTAATCCTATGGCAAAAGCTGGTTTCCCGAACGGTGATCCTACACAATTGAGTTGGATTGCAAACTTTGGTATCCCTGGATTGGATATGCGACCAGCCATTACAACACTCATCGGCATTTTCCTTGCTATTGCTCTCAATAAGGTCACAAGTTACTATACCCACACAAAGCACGCACCAGTTCAGAGTCTTGCAAAATCTTGCCAAACTGGTCACGCAACCAACATAATCCAGGGTTTCGCAGTTGGTTATGAAAGCACTGTTACAGCAATTCTTGTAATTGCAATCTCAATTTTCCTCTCAGTGTTAACGTATGCTGGAACACCACCTATGTTCATTGCATATGGTGTTGCCATGACAGGTATAGGCATGCTCACCCTCACAGGAAATACTATTTCCATGGACGTGTTCGGACCTGTTGCCGATAATGCAAATGGTATCGGTGAAATGGGTTATGACAAAGAGCAGATGGAGCGAGAGAATCCAGGGAGTTACAAACGCGCCCGCCAGATACTTGCTGATCTCGATGCAGTTGGTAATACAACCAAAGCTGAAACAAAAGGTATTGCAATTGGGTCAGCCGTAATTGCTGCAGTATCGTTGTTCTCGAGCTTCATTGCAGTTATTGCAGTTGGGAGCGAAGATAAAATTAACTTAATGACAGTTGCTCAGTACTTACAGGAAGCTGGAAAAATTACTGTTGCTGATCCAACTGTTTTCATTGGCTTCCTTATTGGTGGTGCAGTGCCATTTCTCTTTAGTAGCATGCTCATTCGTGCTGTTGGACGTGCAGCTTACTACATTGTCAAGGAATGCCGAATTCAATTCCGTGATCCAGAAATCTGGCAAGGGACAAAGAAACCAAACTACGGACGCGTTGTTGACATCTGTACGACAACAGCACAGAAAGAACTCATTGGCCCTGGTTTCCTCGCAATTATGACACCGATCCTCGTCGGTTTTGTTCTCGGTCCTTATGCGCTTGGCGGATTCCTCGCAGGTATGATCCTCGTTGGTCAATTGCTTGCTGTGTTTATGGCAAACGCTGGTGGTGCATGGGACAATGCGAAGAAAATGATAGAGGATGGTATCTACGGTGGCAAAGGATCTGAAGCACACAAAGCCGCTGTAACAGGTGACACCGTTGGCGATCCATTGAAGGATACAGCAGGTCCTGCTATCAATCCACTCATCAAAGTTATGAATATGGTGAGCTTGCTTACCCTGGGACTAGTGCTCCGGTACAACATTGTATCACCAATGGTGAGTGAAGATCTCCTTGCAACCGCTCGCAGTATTGGTATTGTTGTTATTCTCATTGCCATCGTTGCAATTGGGTGGGCAATCTGGCAAAGTAAACGTGAATCAGGTGAACTCGTAGAAGCTGAAACTGAAGAAAAATAACAACAGATTCTTCCCTCTTTTCTTTATTTTCAAAAGCCCATCTGAATCCTTTCAGATGGGCTTTTGTATTTTTCAACTTAAAGAACTACACTTCCTCTTTTTCTTTTTGCAAAAAGTCAATATTTTATAAGTACTATGTCTCACAAATTACGTGAAGTTATTCGAAATATTTCCGTTGATTGTGTCATCTTCGGGTACGAACATTCAACTCTAGAAGTGTTACTTGTTAAGCGGGATGTTGAACCATATGCAGGTATGTGGGCGCTTCCCGGAGGATTCGTGAAGAAAGGTGAACGAATCGAAGATGCTGCAAAACGCGTGCTTGCACAAATGACTGGAGTGACTGATACCTACCTCGAAGAAATTGGAGTTTTCGATGAACTTGATCGCTACCCCCTTTGGCGTGTTTTCACAGTAGGGCATGTTGCACTCATTAGTCCTGAACACTATTCACTCCACGCAGGTGTCGATACCCGTGACGTCCAATGGTTTCCAATAGAAAAAATACCTCCTCTCCCCTTTGACCACAGCAAAATTGTTGCTGTTGCACTTGAAAAACTTCGGAAACGAGTACGCTACCAACCAATCGGATTTGAAATCCTTCCAGAAAAGTTTACTCTTCCGCAACTTCAGCGACTTTACGAAGTCGTTCTGGGAAAAAAACTTGATAAGCGAAACTTCCGGAAAAAAATTCTTTCTATGCATTTCATCCAAAAATTGAACGAAAAAGATAAAAACGGTATTCGTCGTCCTGCTTACCTCTACACCTTCGACAAAAAGAAATATGAAAAACTAAAAGAGAAAGGCTTTGTCTTTGAGCTCTAGTTCAACTACATTTTGCAGTAAGTTTTACATTAGTGTATCTACTATTGAACTTTGGTCCACTCCTGGTGAGTAAGAGTACAACAACATGCTTCTACAAGTACTATGCTTCTCAGTTGAACATATACCTCTCTTTTCAGTTACCACAGATTTTTCACAGTGAACTATCTTTTCATTTTGTTCGCAAGTATCCTTTGAGTACTTCATACTTCGCACGGTACTGTTCATTCATTGGATAAACCGAAAGCAATCGTTCATAAACATTGAGAGCGCTATAGTACCGCTTTTTTTCTTCGAAGTACTGCGCTAAAAGTTCAAGAGCACCTTGATGAGTCGAAGTATCTTCGAGAGCATCGCTTAATTCATCAATGGCTGCATTGATAAACCCCATTTCTTTTAATGCAATTGCTGTTGAACACCGGTACTTCATTCGTCCATCCAATGAATGCATTCGATGAAGAGAGTCGGAATACAGGTGTACACGAGATAGCCATTGCGTAAGAATATGGTTCGGCTCGATTGTTCGTGCATTCGCAAGATACCAACGTGATTTCAGTGTATCTCCAAGTTGAAATGCTAATACAGCTCCTGAGATCGATGCAGGGAAAAAGGTTCTCTCCTTACTCAATGCACTATCCATCATCATGAGAGACCGCTGATGATACCCAAGCTGCCACAACAGCAATCCGACATTTTGAAATCCATAACTCAATTCATGGGATCCTGTGAGTGTCGATAATTCCCGAAGATTCGCAAGTAAGTAGAGGTGGCCGTTTACTAATCGTACGTATGCACCTGCTTGTTGGAGATAGAGAAATTTCTTAAAGTATTTTTCTGCACGATCAAGCGAATCCATAAATGTAAAGGCAACCCCAATGTTGAAGATACAATCAATGTTCCGATACTTTATTCCCATGGCGACAAAACGTTCGTACGCACTCTGTGGATTTGTTTCGAGATACGAATATGCTTCCGTAAAATCATTCTCATACGACAGTCGCGGTATTGAACTCATCCAGGAAGGGGGGTTGCTTCTTCGGACGATCATTCGTATCTCCGTTGAACCTTTTCGATACACAGGTACAAAAACGTATCGCTTCGATTGGGCAAATAACATTTGGTACTCATTTGATGAGTCAGGACGTAACCCACAGATGATAAAACGAATGGAATAATCTCGGATAAGTTCTTCAAACTCACCCCAGTATGCTTGAGGATTTGTTAGTGCAACTTTCCGTCCTCCCGAGAATAATGCAACTTCGTTCCACTTTGAAAGAAGTACCTCGTTAGAACCAATGCGCTCTGCGAGCCATTGCGTAGCAGGTTTCAGTGCACTCGAAAAGTACTCATGTCCTTGTGCCAACAAGGTATAACATTCTTCGGGTGAATGAGCATATCGATAATTCTGCCAATGGTACGTACTACTCCACACAACATTAGGGATTGAGAGAACTACAACGAGCAATCCAATACCATACTTTGAAAATCGCCATAATTGTTGGAGTTGTTGGATACAGCTACTGATACCATAGAAAACATAAAAAAAGTAAAGTGGGAGTAAAGGATAGAGAAATCGTACATCTGTTACAGGGTAGATAAGAATTACAGTCCCAGTTAATATGGCATACGTAACGAACAAGAAGTTTAACGGGTGTCTTCGACGAAATGCAGAAAATATTCCTATACCGAGCACTAAGATGGTTACACTCGTAGTAATACTATCTAGTACACTGCGTGCTTGAAGAATCCAAGAGACAGGAACTTCACGGTAATAGAGTTCATTGAGAAGTGGGTACCGGTATCCGAGGGTAAACATCGTATGGAGTATGTACTTACCATAAATTTTCGAGTTGACAGTCACCCGCTCGTAATATTCTCTAATCATTGGTGTAGACGGTTCAGTGTACATGTGTGTTGTAAAGATTTTTGAGTTACGCGTACTGGGATTTTCTTCGCCAGCAACAATAATTTCATTCCGTACAAACCATGCTCCATAGACAAGTATTAGCGTAAGAAGAACGTTCAATGCTTCTTTCTTCTGTTTCATTGCAAAAAAGAATATGACAACTGACAAGGCGAGAACAACTCCTACTTCACGTAAGAGCACCGCAATTCCTGTAAGCACGTAAAGCTGTACTTTCAAGAATATCGTTTTTGAATCAGAGGTACTATACTTATAAAGAACGACAAAAAGAACAATACTTACAAAAATGAACGGGCTTTCTGTTAATACCTGTGTTGAGTAATTCACAGTCTCTGGATGAACTGAAAACAACAACGATGCTATGATGGAGAACGTGTTACCAACCCACTGCCGAAACAAAAAGAATAAAGCAATAATTGACCCTGCAGCAAAAAGTACCGTTGTCGCTTTTGCTGCTTCGATTGAATTTGGGAATAACCACTGAGACGGTACAAGGAGCACTGCATAGAGTGGACTGTGAATAACATATCGTGTTGGTGTTGGTGAACTTGAATCCACATAGCCCTCTCCACGGGCAAGAGCATTTGCCCAAAGCATATACCGACCACTGTCTGGCACGTAAATGTTAAGCTCGTGGAGTCCAGAAAAACACATCACCACGTATAAAACGCATATTAGCACGAGAAGTCCAAATGCCAATCGATCACTCATTACATTATTCCTTCTCACTACCTAAAAGCGTAATATGAACAATCTCAGGTCTATTCCCTGAACGTAGCGGTGGACCCCACGTGCCAACACCACATGAAACGTAAATGTGTGTCTTTCCTTGTTGTTGGTACCCCCAGCTTACTTCATACACTGCTGAAGCAAAAAAATTGAATGGGAACAATTGGCCGTGGTGGGTATGGCCTGAAATCTGAAGATCGATTTCCATCGATCGAGCCTCAGCAAGTGCTACTGGTTGATGGTCAAGAACAACTATTGGTCCTGTATTAGTAGTATCCGTAAGAAGCTCACGCAGTGATTTCCGTTTACGACCAGTAAATCGATGCGACGTGACATCCTCTCGACCAACGAGAACAAGACCATTATCAACGGATATTGCTGTATCACGGAGCATTTTCACACCATGGTTTTCAAGATACCGTATTGCATTCTCAACACCGCCAAAGTACTCATGGTTCCCTGTAATCCCATATACACCATAACGCGATCGAAGTTTTGTGAGAGTTTCACCAAAGTTGTTACGAATAACTGGTTCAAGATCTTCATCAAGAATATCACCAACAAAGAGCACAATGTCTGGATAGAGAGCATTAATTTGTTCAACGATACGATCCAAATGAGAATTACAAACCATTGTTCCAAGATGAAGGTCGGATACAGCAACGATTGTACACTTTCCCCCTGAAAGTCTCTTTTCAAGTTGAACTGTAAGTGATCGAACAACTGGATTCAGTGCGTTGATTCGGGAAGCAACGAGTGCCACACACAGAACCATAGTAACTCCAATAGCAACATATTCTTTCTTTAACGTAGGCCGAGGAAGAAATGGAAAGTAAGAGAATACAAAGCGAATAACATCTATACAAAGAAGGAGGATAACGCCTTTCGCCATCTCGCCCAACCAATAAGAACCAATCCAGAGAAGTACTGACGAAAGCGACGAAGGAAGAAATCGCTCAAGAAAGCGAGCAGCAATGTAAGAGAGAGCAAACGCTACAAAAAGAATTGTACCCACTATTCTCCATTGTGGAGAGAGTACTTCTCTTAAGCGAATGTAAAGATAGGTATTCACGAGCGTATAAACAGTGAGTACGACTGCAAGGAAAACAAGAAATGCTTGTATCCGTGTCATATGAATCTCCGATGTGCGATAAGATACTCAAGAGAAAGGATAATCGAAAGGACTGTCAAACTTATAAAGTATCACCATAATAACTCAGAATTCTAGAACTAAATAGGTCATTTTTGCAAGCTTATCACTCTCGTGAATAAGAAAACCAATCACGGTGATAAAGAAAACTCCTGTTTTCCCAAAAAAGTACTAACAGTGCTTTCCCCTTGTATTGTACATTCCATTGCAGATAAAAGATTATACTTTAGAGTAACATTATTCTTACCTACATCGTTAATCGTTAGTAACAATATACTTTTTGTCAACAACACAGAATTAATTATATGAGGTATCGAGAGTACTTATTGATTAGTTGATGTGTTTTTTACTTTGTTGACATATTCAGGATATAACTTGGTTGCACATTCTGGGCATAAACCATGTGTGAATTTAGTACTCGAATGAGTTTGAATAAAAGCTTCTAACTGGACCCAGTATCCCTGATCATTACGTATTTTTTTACAATTAGCACAAATTGGTAATAATCCACTCAATACTCTTACATCTGCAAGAGCACTTTGCAGCTCATTTATTAATTTTTCACGTTCTTCTTCATATTTTTTACGCTCCGTGATATTATGCTCAATTACAATTATACCAATAATCTCACCACTAAACTCACGAAGAGGAAGGACACTTCGCAATACCCAACGTTTTTCGTTACCAACTAAACTTGTTCCTTCAACATCGATCACTTCTCTTCCTTGTACTAAAATTTCTTCACGTTCTTGTTGTGCAATTTCAATTGCAGTATCTCGGAGGAATAAATTTATATGCTTTCCAATTGCATCACTTTCATTAGCAATATGTACACTATTCATGAATGCCCTATTGCAAACAATCAGTTTTCCTGATAAATCTACGATGTGGATTTCATCTGGGATTTTATCTATTATCGTTCGAAGTAAATTTCTTTCCCTCGTCGTTGCTTCAGCAATTGCTTCTGTTATCTTTTTATTTTCCAATAATTTTCTTTCTCTTTCTTTCCAACGGTAAATACTGTACCCTGTAACACACAGAAGAGCAACGACAATACTTTGAAACCACCAACGCTCCCAAACCGCTGGTTGTATTTCAATATACAGAGACATACCTTCTGTATTCCATACACCATCATTATTAGATCCTCTAACGCGGAACACATACTTTCCCGAAGGTAAATTAGTGTATGAAGCTATCCTACGAGTATCGACGTAATTCCAGTCGACATCGAACCCCTCAAGTTTATACGCGTAACGATTTTTAATGGACGCTGTAAAATTTAGTGCTGAGTATTCAATAGAGAACACAGGTTTATATGGCAGCACAATGGTATTATCTTCATTATTATGCAAGGTGTAACCCTTTTCTCCAAGTGTAATAGGTTTATTAAATAGGATAAATTTCGTTATTACAACTGGAGGGATGTTATTATTTGTTTTAATTTCTCGGGGATCAAATACATTAAAGCCATTGGGGCCACCAAAATACAACAAACCAAACCTATCTTTATAACACGCTCTTCTATTAAATCCATTTCCTGCTAATCCCTCTTCATAAGTATAAGTACGGAATTCTATTTGAGAAGGAACAAGTGTCCCCTGAACGAACATTGATAACCCATTATTGGTTCCCAACCATAAATTACCATCATCATCTTCAACTATGCTATTAATGCAATTATCAACCAACCCATTCTCAATATTGAAAACCCTGAATGTGTTTGTATTTCTTTTATAGAGATTTAAACCAGCATCCGTACCAATCCAAATATTGTCATTGCGGTCTTTATAAATGGAGATAACTTTATTGCTACTTAGAGACGTAGAATCGCTCGGATTGTTTAAAAAGTGAGTAAAGACTCTTTTTTCAATATCGAAAACATCAACGGACGTCTCTGCAAGAATCCATAACTTCCCTGGAGTTACTTCAATTATTGCTGAAACATAGTTTGTATATATATTTGAATTCATTATATCATACTTTTTAAAAATCTTTCTCTTGCGATCAAATAAATTCAACCCCCCTCCCATTGTACCAATCCAAAGATTACCTCTCGTATCTTCTACGATAGAAAAAATATTGTTGCTACTAATACTCGTAGTGTCATGAGGATTGTGTTTGTATCGTTCAAAAGTTTGCGTACGATAATTAAAACGATTAAGTCCCCCCCCCCATGTTCCGATCCATAAATTACCTTTAGAATCTTTACACAATGCCCATATTGCATTTGAACCAATGGTTCTTTCATCAAAAGGGTCATGAATGTACGATTTAAAAATGTTTTTCCTTCTATCCCAATAATTCAATCCTCCTTCAGTCCCAATCCACATCCCATCTCCATCTTCTAAAAATACATTAACATGATTATCACATAGACCATTTTTTTTTAATAGTGTATTTTGCCTTATATGTTGGAATGTATTGAACAACTTATTTGAAAAATGCAGTCCTCCATCGAATGTTCCAACCCACAAATTCCCATCACGATCCTGATATATTGAGTACACTGACTTTGCATTTAATTTCCACAGAGATGAAGGATCTGGTAGATACCGTTCAAAATTATTTTTACCATTCCTGTAATGAGAAAGTTTTAGTTTACAAAGACCTGAATTTTCAAGTCCTATCCATAAATTATCATCTCTATCCCTAAGCAGTGTTAACACCGTGCCTGGTAAAATACTTTTGCTATCCTTTGGATTATATCGATAGTGATAAAATGTAGCTTCTGACGATTTTGCAAACATGTTTGTAAGAACGTCCAGTCCACTTGCTGTACCTATCCATAAACGATTTTGATTATCTTCTTCTATGCTATAGATATTGTCATCACCTAGACTATTTGGTTTCGTTTCATCATGGTAATAGTTTTCGAATGTATTTGTTTTTTTATCGTATCGATGTAATCCATTACCTGTAGCAAGCCATATGTTATTGTTACTCGATACAAATAATTTATAAATACCTCGGGGTCCTAAGTTCTTTCTCCCTTTAATTATATCGCTAGAGTAGTACGAACCAATTATACCTTTTTCAGGTGAAAACTTATAAAGTCGAATACTTGACGACACCCATAATTCTCCATCCTTGTCTTCGACAATAGATGTCAAAACCTCATTACCCCAAAAACGATACGAAGTAAATGCATCTGTTTTTCTATTGTACAGATTTAATGTTGTACGAGTAAGGATCCATAATCTTCCTTTGGAGTCTTCAAGTACTTTAATGATATTACTGCTCCCTAATGAAGTAGTATCTCTGATCTTGTGTGTATAAATGCTAAATGTGTAACCGTCAAATCGATTTAAACCATAGTCCGTACCAACCCAAAGAAAACCATATCGATCTTGTGTAATAGTCCTAACCCAATTATTGGACAATCCTTCATTAGTTGTATATTGCTTGAACCGAAGTTCCCTGTCCTGAATTATACCTAACGGTTTTGTAAAACTACCTACAGAAAAGGCCCAAATCAAAAGCAACACCCATCTGACTTGTGAATACATAAAATTCATATTATAGCGGTTTATAAATTTAAAACATCTCATTTTTCATGTACTGCGCATCCTCAGCTTTGAAAGTTAACTAAATATTTTACAAAAGGAAAAATTTAGCTCCCCTTACCATAAAAATTTTTACTTTGACATAATAGTATTCACTTAATCTCGTTCTGCAACTTTTGTCGCACTGTAAAAAATTCCAACATTAAATCTTTTTCATTACAACGTTCAACTTTTTATGTTCCCATAGTAACAACAATTATTTTGTAGTAATCACTTAACATCATCCTATTTCGGGATAATGTGTTACTCATAGTAAATTGGTGTACCTAGCTCTTTCCACGAAAACTCGAGGAAAATGTGATGACCATCGTAGTCAACAACTCGTAAGTCGTCTTCTTGTTTCAGGTC
>JAOAFT010000008.1 GCA_026416125.1 Bacteroidota bacterium | reverse complement strand
ATCGTCGGGTTGGGGTTGATGGACTTACAATACAAGATATGAGAGAAATAAAGTTTTGGTTTTTTGCTGCTCATTTTGATCCAGATTTTCTCGAACAACCAATTACGCTTATTACAGGGGATCGTATTGATCTTACCGATATAATTCGGAAAGATGACAAAGGAAGGTACTTTGCATGTCAACCTATTACTGAGGAACACTGTAATCGGATTGTTGCAGAGGCCATTAAAATACTTTCTGCCATTGTTCCAATTCATAAACATCTCATGTACAATCCAAGAACACGCAAAGGTCAGATTGAACTCATAACAACTCCCTACTACCATCCGATATTACCTTTACTTTATGACACAGATGTTGCAAAAGTATGTCAGCCGAATGACCCTTTGCCTCAACGCTTTTCGTACCCACAAGATGCCGAAGCTCAGGTTGAAAAATCTATTTTTTACTTTAAAAAACTTTTTGGCCGTAAACCATATGGAATGTGGCCTGCCGAAGGAGCTGTATCGAACGATATACTCAGGACTTTTGCTTCGCAAGGTATTGAGTGGATTGCAACGGATGAAAAAATTTTAGCTCTTTCACGTTCTGAGTGTAAAAATAGTTACTATCCATACACTACACTAGGGATACCATTAACAATTGTTTTTAGGAATACTGAACTTTCTGATAAGATAGGATTTGTTTATAAAGAATACGATGGACGAGAGGCAGCATTCGATTTTATCAGGAATATATTGAATTTTAAATCAGAGGATGAAAACAGTGAACGCCTTTTAACAGTAATTCTTGACGGTGAAAATGCATGGGAATGGTATAAGTACGATAACGATGGAAAATTGTTTCAGCATACTCTCTACAGTGAACTGAGTAAGCTTTATGAAACAGGAGAAGTTATTACAACGACTGTCAGTGAATATATTCATGGAAATCCTACTAGAGGTATTCCAGCTCATTCTTTGAAAACCTTCCCGACTATAGAGTGGTTGTGGCCAGGTTCATGGATCAATGCTAATTTCGATACATGGATTGGTGATGAAGAAGAAAACCAGGCATGGGAGTACTTGCGAATTGCGCGGGAAGAATTAGCTGCATCGGGGTTACCAGCACCATCAACTTTCGGTGTACCACGAAAAGGTACACAAGAGTACTATGCGTACCTTGCATGGGAATCACTCTATGCTGCAGAAGGGTCAGATTGGTTTTGGTGGTATGGTACAGATCAAAGTGCACCAGCCGGTGAAAAACCATTTGATGTTGCATTTATTACACATTTAAATAACATATACTACTTTGCAAAACTTGCTGGTGCAAATATTCCTCAACGTACATTTTCTCCTATAGCACAAACGAAGAAAATCTATAGAATATCTTCTGCAACGATGTCACAGAGTTCAACAGACATAGTTACAGTTGTCTTTCAATGTGATGCACAAGGGATGTATGTACGAAAATCTATCTACATTACAGGAAATCATGAATTGTTGGGGAATTGGGTTCCCAATAAAGTGCAGATGTACGATGATGGCACGCATGGAGATGAGCGAGCAGGTGATAATGTATGGACTATCGAGCTTCAATTTCCAGTTGGAACTGTAATCGAATATAAGTATACTAACAGTGGTCCAGAGGGGAGTTGGTACCCCGGAGAAGAATTCCCTGCGCGCAATAGAACGATCACTGTTGAGTCTTCTTCTGGTGGTCGAATAATACTGCGTGATACTTTTGGTAAACTCTGAATGCATGATTCGTCGGAATGTATATACACTCCTTGTAATAATTGTTAGCGTAATTATTTTCCTCTATGTTTTTTTTCATAAACCGTCACGTGAAGTTCTCTTACTACGGGAGTGGAGTCTATCGCATCAGGTAAGTGATTCAACAGTGCAATTTTTACAATGCTTACAGTTACCGTTCTATGGTGAACAGTCTCCACTTCGAATAGTGCCACGCGGTGTATATTGGTTATCTACAACGTTTACGATTAATACATTCGATGCCTCGTACCTCTATATTCATAGGTGTGATGACACGTGCGAATTCTATCTGAATAAAAAACTTCTTGTTACAATACCTGGTTTTAGTTCGCACCAGAAATTTTCAGTAAAGCAGTTTCTTCGCCAGGGAATGAATGAACTTGATATAAAAGTGAGAAATAGTGGTGGCTCTGCATGTGTGTACTCTCCTCTTTGTATTGAAGGAGAAGAGTATGGAAGTAAATCGAGAGAGTATTCCAATGAAAGTGAAAAACACTGGGAATACTCAGTTGTATACGAAATAGATTTGAAGTTTAATACCGTCCCCGTACCATTAAAAAAATTTCAAGAATACCTCCCAATGTATTCAATTCATGATGGCACTGTACTGTGTTTCGCAAATGTGTACGACCCAAGTGAACTTGCTTTGTACATACAAAAAGGGCAGAGCAATGTTGTACGAAACTACTACGCAATCGATAAAAGAATTGGCACTCTTCAAGATTTTTATGAGGTGGTTACAAGCGCTCACCAAAGAAATCTTAAGGTCATTATTGATTTTTCTCCTGATCGAACAGCGTGGGATAGTGATTTAATACTAGTGCATCCGGAATGGTATGTGCGAAACGATAATGGTGAAATCATTTCACCGAATTGTGGCGAACCATGGACTGCAAAATTGAATGTACGTTCTCATGAAGTTAAAAAGTATCTCCTTTCTGTTATGCGGTACTGGGTAGATAGTGTCGGAGTAGATGGGTTTCGAATCCATTCCGCTTCTGAAATGCCTACTGAATTTTGGGATCTTGTCCGTACCTCACTTGGAAAAGGGAAAAACTTGATTCTCATCGGGACTGGGACTAATGAACAAGGAAAAAGAAGTTTTGATGCAATTACTGGAATCGACGTTGGTACACTCGTAGAGAAAACTGTTGTTGGTTATGATCCAAGTTTACTCATCCAAGCTACTCTGGGGGAGAAAAGGCTTCAAAGAAATTCACTTGTTCAATGTACCATCAATATCAACGAATTGCGAAAGTTAAAAAAAATATCAGAAACAGATGTCCAATCGTTATATGTTCTTGGTACAGTACTCCAAATGATAAGTGGCGGTATTCCTTTTATAACTGCAGAACAATATTCAACGAGTAGTGAAATAATACCACAGGTATTGAGCCTTTGGTGTAGCAAATACTCTACGCAAACTTCTATAGTAGAAAAGGTGAACAACTCTGTTGTGTTAATAAGGAAACAATGTGCAGATAGTGAGTTTTTGGTTGTAATGAATTACAGTAGAGACCAACATCGAGGTACAATCAAAGTGAAGAATGAAAAAGTTGTTCCAACGTTTCAGCATAGGGCAGGTACAATACATGAAAAGAATGGGGAAATTTTAGTACAATTATGGAGCTATGGTGTTCTTGTCTTTCGTTCTTTTAAGGAGTGAATGATGAACTTCTATACAGAATATTTATGGTTTAATACTAAAAGCCACCGTGAGTACATCAATATTACAGAGAAATTGGAAGAGATTCTGGAAAAGAGTCGTATTCGAGAGGGAATAATGTTGGTTTCGGCAATGCATATTACTGCAGGAGTATACGTGAACGATGCTGAGAGTGGGTTAATACAAGATATTGATGAATGGTTGGAAACACTAGCACCATTCAGAACAACATACCGCCATCATCGGACTGGAGAAATGAATGGAGATGCACATCTCAAGAGTTTACTCATTCATCACGAGGTCATTTTACCTATTACGCAGGGCAAATTAGATCTTGGACCTTGGCAACAGGTTTACTACGCTGAATTTGATGGGCAACGTCGAAAGCGAGTAATTGTGAAAATAATGGGTGAGTGATCGTGCCAATAGAACAACGAAAAAAAGCACGATTCAAACACTATTGTGAGTTTATAGGATTTTCAGTAATTGCACACATAGTTCGCTGTTTCCCACTACGAACATTACAAACCCTTGGAAACATTTTGGGGGCGCTTGGTTATTATGTATTAACATCGCGGAGAAGAGTTGCGTTACGAAATCTCCAAAATGCATACCCTACGGCAAATCGTAAAGTACTTGAACATATTGCTCAAAGGTCTTTTCAAAGTGTAGCAACAACTTTTATGGAAATATTGTACTACCCGATGTTAACACGTGAAAAAATACTCGAGCGTGTCACCATAGAAAATCCAGAACTTCTTATAGCTGCAAAGAATCGAGGGAAAGGGTGCTTATTTGTGACTGCACACTATGGGAGTTGGGAGCTATCAATCCATTCTGTCGCGCTATGGTACAATGGAATATCACTTGCAATAGCAAAATCGCTCTCTAATCCCCTTCTTGATACTGTTATCTATAACTACAGAAGCGCTTATGGTTCAAAAGTTGTACCAATGCAAGGGAGTGTTCGGGAATCGTTAAAAATATTAAAGCAAGGTGGTTTAGTATGTATGGTTGCTGATCAAGCTGCTGCGAAAGAGAGTATATCAGTTGAGTTCTTTGGACGCGCAGTGCCAACCTTTGCAGGTCCAGCTGCTTTTTGCCTGAAGACAGGAGCAACTATGCTCTTAGGGCTCGCTGTTCGACAGAAAAATGGTCACTATCATATAAAGCTTCACGAAGTACGCTACGATGATTTACAGGGAGATACGGAAGACAATATTGTAACACTAACCCAGCGTCATGTCCAATTAACAGAACAACTCATTCGTGAAGCACCAGAACAGTGGATGTGGATGCACAAACGATGGAAGCATGTGCCAGATAGGGTAAACATCAGTGCGAGATAAGGAACTACAATTTCTCATTATACAAACTGCATTTATTGGTGATGCAGTCTTAACTTTACCACTAGCACAAGTAATCAAACAAACCATTCCATTAGCATCTGTCGATGTCATTGCGATTCCACGAACTGCTGAGATATTTAATGGACATAGTGCAATTCGTGCAGTGTATGCATTTGACAAGAAACGAGAACATTCTGGAATTGTTGGTTTTATTAAATTTTGTTCTGACCTTCGACGAAAGCACTATGATATTGCACTAGTTCCCCATCGTTCTTTACGGAGTGCATTGATAGCACTCTGGCTCAAAATTCCAATGAGGGTAGGGTTTGATCGAAGTTCAGGAAAGGTATTGCTTACACACGTTGTTCGGTATGATCCAACAATCCATGAGGTCGAGCGAAATCTTTCACTTCTTCAACCCTTGGGTATTGAGGTAACAAAAAAAGTTTTACCCACACTTGCAGTTTCAAACGAACAGAAAGAAGCTATAGATTTATTTTTAAGGTTGAATCATATTGAAACTACTTCCCAATTTATTGCAATTGCACCAGGATCAATCTGGAATACCAAGAGATGGTTGCCTGAACGATTTGCACAACTTGCTCAGATATTAGCTCGTAAGTATACTGTTTTTCTAATTGGTGGAAAAGAAGATGCAGAACTCTGTGAATATATACGACAACAATCACCAGGGAGTATCAATTGTGCGGGTGAATTTACGCTAATCCAAGCTGCAGAACTTATACGTAGATGCAGAGTACTGATTTCGAACGATAGTGCGCCAATGCATATTGCTGTTGCTGTTGGAACACCGGTAGTAGCAATTTTTGGAGCAACAGTACCAGAATTTGGATTCAGACCATTAGGCCCATACGATGTTGTAGTTGAAGTGAAGAATCTCCCCTGCAGGCCGTGTGGAATTCACGGTGGAAAAAAGTGCCCAATCAAAACATTTGATTGCATGAAGAATATTTCTGTTTCAGATGTTATGAAGTGTGTTGAAACTATTATACAAAAATAGAGAATTTGTAAAGAATAATTATGAAACAAGAACACACCTATAAGGATGTGCTTGTTGTACTAACAATCGTCATTGCAACAATAATGTACATTTATTTCAAGTGAAGAAAAGCGGAACATGATCTACCATACAAACAACTCATGCTATACGGAATTATCCATTGAGGTACTCTTATCTTTGTTTACATCTGCGGAAAACGCATAGTGAAAAACGCTTTGCAGGAATTTATTGATGTTTTTGGTCATCTAACAATTCATGAACAGACGTCCTTTGGAACATTGAAAGGACTCCATCTAGAATTTCTTGATGAAGTTATAATAAAGGCTAACGTAAAGAACACCATCTCGCAGTACTAAATGATGATTCAAATGAAGTTGGAAGAGTTTACGTAGAGATTGTTCCCGTTGTAACAATGGAGCAGCAAAATGTTGTTGCACAAGTGAAACCGATGGTTGTACCACAGTTGATAAGTATAGACGAATTGCGAGTGCGAAGAAATGAATTTGAAAATTTATTCATCCTGTGAAGGAATACCATAGAAACGGTACACAGATGACTCTTGGTATATATTCTTTGGAAAGTTATGATTTTTTACTATATTGCGCATAACGCTGGAGTAGCTCAGTGGTAGAGCAGCGGTTTCGTAAACCGCAGGTCGTGGGTTCAAATCCCACCTTCAGCTCTATGAGCCAATCTTTTAACTTTTCAACAACGCCAACCTCCATGTTCATACCGTTACTAATTTAACTTTATGAGTTTTCTTGAAGTTTTTTTCATTGCATTAGGTTTGTCAGCAGACGCCTTTGCTGTTGCACTGTGTATTGGAACAGCTGGATATGCTTACGAACGGAGAACGAGGCTTCGAGTAGCATGGCACTTTGGTTTTTTCCAGTTTCTCATGCCAATTATTGGTTGGTATCTTGGTTTCATGATCGAGAAGTGGGTCGAAACGTTTGATCATTGGATTGCATTTTTTCTTTTGGCGATTGTTGGTGTTCGCATGATTCATGCTTCCCTTTATCCAGAAGAGGTACGTGTACGGAAAAATCCAACCCGTGGGTGGGTGCTCTTGTGGTTTTCAATAGCAACGAGTATCGATGCATTCGCTGTTGGTTTTAGTTTGGCACTACTTGCAATTTCAGTGTGGCAACCGAGTATAATCATTGGAGCAATAACTGCAGTAACTTCCTATATAGGTGTACGAATGGGTACAAAGCTTCACCGTTTGTATGGAAGGATTGCTGAAGGAGTAGGAGGAATAGTTCTTATTGGTATAGGATTACGGATTTTACTAAGTCACTTGCACGTTGTATAGAAGAAAAATGTCGTCAATTATTCTTGATTGTCCAGTCATCTTTTTATAACTTTCATTGCAATTGTTATAGGGAAATAGTGAATAGGGTAGAAATATGACAGAAGGTACGATTGTTCAAATAATTGGGCCGGTAGTGGATATTGAATTTCCTCCGGGAAAATTGCCAGAAATACTTAATGCGATTAAAATTCCACGGAAAAACATAGAAGGTGTAGAAGAGGAACTCATTGTTGAAGTTCAGCAACAACTGGGTGAGGATCGCGTCCGCACAGTTGCAATGGATTCAACCGATGGCCTTGTCCGTGGAATGAAGGCATACGATACTGGTGCACCGATAATGGTTGTTGTTGGTCCAGAAGTCTTGGGGCGAATGATGAATGTTACAGGACAGACGATCGATGGGAAACCTCCACTTGAATCGAAACGAATGTATCCAATCCACAGGCCAGCTCCGAGTTTTGATCAGTTAACGACGAAGAAAGAGATGTTTGAAACAGGGATAAAAGTTATTGATCTTTTGGAGCCATATACCAAAGGGGGAAAAACTGGGCTCTTTGGTGGTGCTGGTGTTGGAAAAACAGTTATTATTCAAGAGCTTATTCATAATATAGCAACACACCATGGTGGATATTCTGTATTTGCTGGTGTTGGAGAACGCACCCGCGAGGGTAATGACTTGTGGCTCGAAATGAATGAATCAGGGGTTATAGATAAAACCTGCCTTGTTTTTGGTCAAATGAATGAACCTCCTGGGGCACGCCAGCGTGTTGCTCTCACAGCCCTTACCATTGCAGAGTATTTCCGCGATGAAGAAGGAAAAGATGTGCTTCTCTTTATTGATAATATTTTCCGATTTGTTCAAGCTGGATCAGAAGTATCAGCACTCTTAGGGCGTATGCCATCTGCTGTAGGGTACCAACCAACATTGAGCACAGAAGTTGGTCAATTACAAGAACGAATAACATCCACAAAGAAAGGATCAATTACATCTGTTCAAGCAATCTACGTACCTGCTGACGACTTAACGGATCCAGCGCCCGCTACAACGTTCTCCCATCTCGATGCCACAACAGTTTTGAGTCGTCAAATTGCTGAGAAAGGAATTTATCCTGCTGTTGACCCTCTCGATTCAACTTCGAGAATTCTTGATCCGCAAATTGTTGGAGAAGAACACTACTATGTAGCAAAGCGTGTGAAAGAAATACTTCAGCGATATAAAGATTTGCAAGACATCATCAACATCCTTGGTGTCGATGAATTGTCGGATGACGATAAACTTATTGTTTCACGGGCTCGAAAAATTGAAAAATTCCTGTCGCAACCATTTTTCGTTGCTGAACAGTTCACAGGTCAGCCGGGTCGATACGTAAAGCTTGAAGATACTATTCGAGGTTTCAAAGGGCTCGTTGAAGGTGAATACGACGATATTCCAGAAATGGCCTTTAGAATGGCGGGTCCAATTGAAGATGTTTTAGAGCGTGCGAAGAACATGTAAATTCAGTAGCTACAATGAACGATAAAAAGTTCCATTTAGAAATTATTACTCCGCGAAAAATTGTTTTTCAAGGGGATGTTCTAAGTTTTAGCGCACCAGGAGTTGTTGGGGGCTTCCAGGTACTTTTTAATCATGCACCACTGTTTGCAAGTATTGGTATAGGTGTAATAAAACTTGTTGATAGCGCTGGAAAACAACATACCTATGCAACGAGTGGTGGAATAGTGGAGGTTCTTAAAAACAAAGTAGTTGTTCTTGCTGAAACAATTGAATCTCCCGATGAAATTGATATAGTGAGAGCTGAAGCAGCACGAGAACGCGCTCGCAAACGATTGAAAGAACGTAAACCAGATCTAGATGTGGAACGAGCACAACTAGCTTTGTTGAGAGCTCTCAATCGCTTGAAAGTTGCAAAATCTCTCTAAAGTACACGAAGCCCACTCCCTTATATAAGGTGGGCTTTTTAATGGCCACGCAGTAGCTAGGAGCGGGGGCAAAAGAATGACACGTGCACAACAATATATTGATATCCTTCTTGATCACATTCCAAAATGGGAACTTCAAAACTATGTGAATAGAGAAATTTATGATAAAATAAAAACCATACTCGTTACAGCAGATGATCTTCGAGAAAAACTCAAGGAATTGTATAAAGTAAGAGGATTTTCTGATTTTGCTCTTTGTCTCCTATGGATTGTTGATAAAGTTGATCATAACCTATCGTCAGATCGACCAACAAAAGAAGAGGAGGAACTAGTATTTCGATACTTTCGAAAAGCCGTAGGGGAAGATGAAGTAGAATCCACACCAGAAAAGAGTGAGACAATTAGTTCCCGAATTCCTTCAGGTGGCACAGATGAGAATGTTTTTGCCGTACCAGACCAATCGAACATTCAGGATATATGGGGATGGTCGAATAACCAAGATATTCCCACAAATAGTAGTGAAAGTAAAGAAGAGGAATTTGCACATCTCTTAGAACAATTCTTGGAATCTATTCAATCGGGGGATGAAAATCGTTTTTCAATGCTCGAAAACTTGCGTCGTCACTGTCAAGCAATGCGAGTTGCAGAAATAAATCCCTTAGCGCAAGATTTCTACATGTATCTCCATGATTTTCTTGAGTATGTGGAATTGAATCAATTAATCGATGATATTCGGGTCATTAATCTCACTGCAAATATCCAGGAGCCATACACTACGTGGGTGAAGACACCTGAACAACAGAGGACTGGAATTTTAGAACAATCTGTAGAAATATTGCGTAATTTTAAAGAAATGTTTGAGTGAATTACTATGGGTAATGTCTATGCTGTTATTATGGCTGGAGGTGTAGGCTCACGCTTTTGGCCGCGAAGTCGTGAACGTTCACCGAAACAAGTGCTTGAAATTGTTGGTAACGGCACTATGATCCAGAATACGGTACGTCGCATTGAATCATTTGCCACACCAGAACGAATGTTTATTGTGACCAATAAAGTTCAGAAATCTATAATTATGCAACAATTACCACATATTCCTGAACAAAACATTTTAGTTGAGCCAGTAGGGAAAAATACAGCACCCTGTATTGGTTTAGCTGCACATTGGATCATGCGGTCAGACCCTGATGGGGTTATGGTTGTCCTTCCCGCTGATCATCTCATTGGAGAGGTTGATAAATTCAACAAAGTATTGCAGCGAGCAATCGCTGTGGCAGAACATAGTAATTCTCTCATAACGATTGGAATTCATCCAACTCATCCAGAAACAGGGTATGGGTATATTCAATACGATGATGCCATAGATCATAACCCATACTATGCTGAAAAAGTCTTTCGTGTTAAGACGTTTGCTGAAAAACCTAATTATGAAACAGCTGTTAAATTCTTACAAAGTGGTGACTTTCTCTGGAATAGTGGAATGTTTATTTGGCGTGCTTCTGTAATTTTAGAGGAAATTCAAAGGCTATTACCAGAGATAGCAGAACAATTAAAGAAGGTGGCTCAAACGATTGGTACCTCTGAGTATGAGAATATGCTTGAGCTTTCGTATGGGATGATGCGAAGTATTTCAATAGACTATGGTGTTATGGAAAAAGCACGATCTGTCTATGTCGTACTTGCTGATTTTGGTTGGAGCGATGTTGGATCGTGGGATGAAGTGAAACGCCTTACACCTGTTGATGACTCTGGAAATGCATTTAGAGGAACTGTTATTGCACGGGATACAACCGGTAATTATGTTGATGCTGGGAACAAGCTTGTTGCCCTTATTGGGGTTAAAAACCTTATTGTTGTTACCACAGACGATGCTATTCTGATATGTGAGCAAGGAAGATCACAAGAGGTCAAGGAGGTAGTTGATACACTCAAGAGAAGAAAGATGTATGAATTTCTCTAACATTCCATGGTTACCTCTTTCGATTATTCTTCTTTTTTGTATTGGATGTTACTCTTCACCTCGGTTTGGTAATGGTGAAATAAATAATCAAACGAAACAATCTCAGTCATCTCTTCCACTTTCATCTGAGCATACACAGCGAGAAGCAACAAGTGGGAAGATCTTGCTGGTATTAGAAGGTGTTGCTTCATACTATGGAATGGAATTTCACAAGAAAATTACCTCGAGCGGTGAGCAATATAATATGTACTCACTAACGGCTGCACATCGTACGTTTCCTTTTGGAACGAAAGTTCGGGTAATCAATTTGGAAAATAGTAAATCAGTTATTGTACGCATTAACGATCGGGGGCCATTCCATGAATCACGCATTATTGATCTCTCGTATGGTGCCGCAAGAGAATTGGACATAGTACGGACAGGAACTGCACGTGTTCGGCTCGAAGTTCTCGAATGGGGAAAGGGTTATTAAATTAATAAAAATATTGTAAGTTTAAATGAAAATTGCAGTTCATGTAAAACCTAACGCACGATTCAACTCTGTGGATAAAATTAGCGAAAACGAGTATATAGTCAAAGTTATAGCTCAACCACGTGGCGGTCGCGCCAATAGAGAGCTCATCAAGATCCTTTCTGATTTTTTAGGTATTCCGCAATCAACGATCAGTATTCGATCAGGACAGACAAGTAAGCGGAAAATTGTTGAAATATTGTTAAATACACGAACTGCAAAAACTCTGTAAGTTGATGGCTGGCTACCTAGATCATTGCTTTGGGGTTATAGTTTCGCTATATTACTATAAGACTACAAGAAGTAAAATATGTTGAACTACTACAGGATCTTGTATGTTAAACTTTAAAAGCGGGGGATGTATGTTGTGGGGAAAGTTTTTTAGTCCAATTGTTGTTCTTTTCATATGTCTCGGAGGATGTGCAAAACCGCTCGATAGTCTTCGACTACGAGCGATAGAAGGACCTACCGATGCAATCCAGGAACAAGTAGGTCTTATTCAGGGACCAAAGAGTATTTATTCAGCACTACGGTGGTCAGAGCAGTACATTCCAACTGTAAAAACATATGCACGTAAATATAACGTAGATTGGGTGCTTGTTCTTGCAATGATGCAGAAAGAATCATTGTTTGATCAGGGAGCAGTGAGTGAGCGAGGTGCTATTGGACTAATGCAAATTATGCCGCTTACGCAAATTGAGATAGCAGAACAATTAAGTTTACAAGAGGCTATATCACCGCGAAATAATATAATTGCTGGCATTTACTATTTCCACCAACTTTACTCACAAGTAAAGGGCCGCACGGAGGTAGATAGAGTAAAAATTGCTTTGGCTGCGTATAATGCAGGGTTAAGTCGTATTTATGATGCACAAGCCATAGCTCAGTACTTAGGTGAGGATCCTACAGATTGGGGTGCAATAGCACAGGCACTGACGATGTTAACAAAGCAAAATTATACTCTTCATCAGCGAATATGGAGTGACGGGAAACCACCGAGTGGCTATTTCCGTGGTTGGAAACAAACCCAAAGCTATGTCAACGATGTTATAGAGATGTATAATAATTATAGTCTTGCATTACGATAAACATATTAGCGAGGGTACTATGTTTTCCTATCGGTCTCTACTCTTCAGCTTGATAAGTACGAGTATTTTTACCATCAGTGTCGCTCAACCACAAAAAGGATTTTACGGTGTTTCTATTAATCTGACAAATGGTTTTTTCACATCCCAAGCTGTGAAAACACCTGCTGGACCTTATACTATTGGTATAGTATATTTGCCTTCTGATCAGATTCGTTTGCGGGGTGATATGGGGTACCGTCTTCAAAAAAATACACAAGGCCAAAAGGAATCTGAATTCGCATTTACAGCGAACGTGTGGCGCTATTATGCAACTAAAGAAAATATTACTCCTTTCCTGTGTGGTTCTTTAATTATTGGTTCAGTGTCTGGAGCAACGTCAACTGGTTTACTGGGGGTTGGTGGTGGAGGAGGAGCAGAATTTTGGGTGAGTAAACGCTTTTCAGTGTATGGGCAGCTCCATCTTATTTATGGACATTATTCGACGCATGGTTCATCTTCATACGATATATATACATCAGCAACTGCTGGAGTGTGTTGGTACTTTACCCTTGAGTAATTCACCACAACTATTCCCTACGTTTATTCTTCCACTCTTGATATGTTGCTCGATGTTCTTGATCAATGGTTGATAACTTGTCGTAAATATCTCGTGTGGGGTATTGAAGGAATATATCTGCAATTTCTTTGTATTTTGCATCAAAAAATTGTTTGATGACGACACTATTGGGGTTTAATTTTCTAAATGCAGCAATAGTTTCAAGAGAATATGTTATTGCTTCGAGTGCAGACGGTGGTTCTATCGAAATTTTGTCAATCCCATCGAAGTAGTATTGGTTCAATGCAATTCGGAATTGTTCGTAGTTTGTGCTTGTAAGTTCTCGCGCTAATGTATAGCGATTGTAACTTGAGGAGGCTTGTTGCCAATATCTTCCTAATTGAGAAGATGCAAGTTGTTGGCAAATGTTAAATGCTTTTTGGAACCATGGGGATCCTGAGAGAGGTTCGTAGGTATCGTAATCAAACCCAATGATAATGTATGCGTAAAAATCAAGAAAATCGCACAGTGGATCGACAACAAAATCATCTTGAATCATTCGTTGGTTTGGAATATATATAAACTCCCAATTTTCATCCATAATCCGAAGCATAGGAGTATAAGCATCTGTTTTTTCATCGCCACGGTAAATAGGCCGTTGGCTGGCGATGTATACTTGAGCGAGGTATTGATTGTTGCCTGTATATTGCTTGATAAATATATCGAATGAACACCGAATTTTTTCCTCAATGGTTTCACTTGTAAAACGTGTGGAATTGAGGTATCGTTCAACGTCATCTTTAAATGTTTGCAAGTAGCTTCGTTGTGAAGTGGGGATTGCTTCCATATGTACATTGACTTCGCATTGTAATTCTTGAGCAAGAGAAGAAAAAGTTACAAATAGAAGCACGAGTAAAAGAATAAGAGTTTTCATAGTAACTACCTTTTTATGGTTTATCAGGGGAAATATACGACATTTCTCGTGTGTCATCAAGGTAAGTTGGTTTACTTGATCTTTGTCCTTACACTAATTTACAATGAAGTATATGGAGTTGGTGAGAGAGTTAGTAGAGGTGCAAAACCGTTAGCCCTTGCAAATGCATATACTTCAGTTGCTGAGCACCCGTACACACTCTACTATAATCCAGCAGGGCTTGCTGTTCTCAACTCCTATCAGTTTTCTGCTTGGTATATGCCCCATCTTTACGGGATAGATGGAGTCCGTGCTGGTGGATGCGCAGGAACTTTTTCTCTTGTACCTGGTGTGTTTGGGATTGGTTGTGATTTTTTGGGGTGTGAGCTGTACAGGGAGTCTGAACTAAGTATAGGAGGAGCCCTCAAAATAGTTGAAAGTGTGTCAGTTGGTCTTACGCTCAATTACCTCAATATTCAAATTTCGAATTATGGTTCTACGGGAACTATCTCTCTTGATGCTGGTTGCCTTGCAATGGTGACAAAAGAGCTGAATATTGGATTCTCAGTAAAGAATCTAAATTCAGCAACACTCTCACATGGATATGAGAAACTCCCCCAATGTGTATCGCTTGGATTGTCTTACCGCTTCCCAATAGGCTTTCTTATTACCCTTGAGGGAGAAAAGGATCTTATGTACCCAATGCAGGTGAAAGTTGGGCTAGAACAGGTACTTTTAGATATTGTTGTATTACGCTGCGGAATTGCAACTAACCCAAACACCTATGCCGTTGGGTTAGGAGTTATACTCCCATGGTGTTCAGTAAGTTACGGTGGTTTAAAGCATTTTATTATCGATTGGACACATCTATTTGAGGTTTCAACAATATTATGAATGTTATAGTGTTGATTGTCGTAATAGTTGTGCCTCCATGTTGCTTGTATGCACAGGAGGAATTGGAGCATGGTGGCAATGAAGAACTCTATAATAATATCGAAACTGACGGAACAATTATAGATGAAGAGCAACTTGGAGAGTTTATCTCAGCACCACTGGACATAAATTCAGCGACTCTTGAAGAGATGATGTCAATCCCCGGAATGAATAAGCAACTTGCTGAAGAAATAATTACACGTCGGAATATTAAACCATATACCAGTTTACAGGAAATGAAAACGCTTAACGGAATAACCGCTGAGCTCTATGCACGATTTATACAGTGTTTCACGGTGAGTAAACGGAAAAGATCATACATAAAAGTACGTGAACGAGTTAGTCGTGATCTCCAAAGCAAAGAGGGATTTCACAATGGTAATTTTTTAGGTTCACCGTATAATTTACAGACAAGATTTCGTGCGCAGCAAGAAATACGTGGTGTTGTTCGGTCAATGAAGACAGTAATGCTTATTGATAAAGATGCTGGAGAACGCATGCGTGACGCACACATCAGTGGATACGTTCACACCGATATAAGTTCCACGCTATCACTCATTGCAGGAAGTTATAGTGTCCAAGCAGGCGAGGGACTTGTTGTTGGATATCCATCAGTATTTTCAAGAGGAATATCAAGTACATCACTCTTTACGCTGAAAACAGAAGGTATTTCTCCGTACGTTTCATCGAGTAATGAGTTATCATTTCGTGGAATAGCGTTTCAAATACTATCACCTGGAATGTCATTGTCACTGTTTTATTCGAGTAAATTATGCAATGGAACATTAGATAGCACAATGCGTTTTTCTTCATTTGATAGGAGTGGTTATGCGCGGACAGTGAATGAATTAAAACGTCAGAACGTTCTTCATGAACGGCTTGTTGGTGGGATGGTACGGTGTAATATTTTTGATGGAGTAACACTGGGAGCCGTTATGTACACTGCTCGGTATAACCATGATCTTGTACTTTCTACGATGATCGATACTACATCTTCACTGTTGCTATACTCAGTATTTGCAAGGGTGCGTACGCCATATTTTATTGCTACTACAGAGTATGCTATTGATCAATGGAAACGAGTTGCTTACGGTAGTCGATTCCTTTTTCAACCAATGTCTTGGTGCGAATTTGGGGTAGCAATGAGACACTACGATGAATACTTTCAGAGTATTCATGGAAATAGTTATCTTTCTTCTGGAACAGTACTCTGCAATGAACGAGGATTGAGCTTTATGGCACGTGGTACAATCAACAATACTCTTTCATTATCTATGGTATACGATACATATTTCCGCCGCGATAATGTATGGGATGATCAACGTATCGGTGAAATGATCCAATTTGATTGCTACACAAATTTTCTCAGGAATTCTGAAATTCATGTGCGATGGAAACAACAAGTATTTGACGAGGAAAAAGTAGCTACAGATGTGTATGGAAGAAATATTCGTGAACGATCGATGGTGAAGTATCAACGTTGTTATCTTAAATATGCTTACTTACCAACATCAAAGGTAACCATGGTGAATAGAGTCAATGTTGCTCAGTTCAAAGATAAGGGAAATACTGAGTATGGTGTCAGTATTACTCAAGGGATTGCGTATCATTTAAAAAGTACTATTCGCATAGAAATCGGTGCTACGGTATTCGAAACTGATTCATATGATTCAAGATTATATTTGTATGAATCTAACTTACCAGGCTATTCAATGACAACAGCATTGTATGGAGAAGGGGTTCGTTGGTATTGCGTTATTATTAGCAAACCGTTAAATGGTGTAACAGTGAGCTGTAAGTATTCTCAACTTGCTAAACAGGGTGTAGAATACTATGGCTCGGGGAATGACTTAATACGAGGATCGGTCCGTTCAAACGTGCTTGTACAAGCGGACTTTGTGTTATAGTCAAGGTAATTGATGTGGTCGAGGAATAGAATGCTGTGTATTTTTTGACAGTAGGATGAAAGAATTATAAGTAGATCTATATGAAGTGGGTACAGTATGGTTTGTTGCTCTTTCATTGAAATGTTTATACATTTTTCCCAGAGAATAACAATGAGCTAGGAGGGAATTATGTACGAAAGAAGTTTGAATGCTGCAGAAGAAATACTTAAGCAATCGTCGAAACCGTTGATGTCTGTGAGGGAACTGTGGAACCAAGTTGTGCAACAATCAAAAGAGCAACATTTTGATGTCCCACTTCTTCCTGATTTTACAACAATGCTCGATGGTGATCCTCGATTTCAAATAATCCCTGCACGCCAGGAAGGTGAGGATATGCCTGAACTATCACCAGAAAGTGGAATCGATTTTGAGGAGATGGAACGACTTGGCTTTTATCCTGAAGATCGTGTCCGGCTAAAAACAGGTGAGGTACCACAGATTGATGAAGAAGAATTGCCGATTTCGGAAGAAGAAGAGGAAGTTGGAAGCATTCGGCGAAGAGCATTCGTTGACCAAGTGAGTAAAGAGAAAAAACGTATATCAAAGAAGAAACACAAAGGGCGAACTGTTGTACGAAAACCACAACGCAAACAAATCGTCCGTGGTAAAAAAAGAGCAAAAAAGTCGGTACAGAAGAAAACCAATTTCAAACGAAAAACCAAGTAGTAGTACACATGGATGATAATCAACAAAAAGTATGGACAATTCGTGAATTGATGAAAACTGCAATTGCCTACCTCCGTGAAAAGGGATACGATGAAGCTCGTCTTACGGTTGAACTACTTTTATCACATACACTAAACCTCCAGAGGATTGAATTATATACAAATTTCGATCGTCCTCTTACTCACAAAGAACTTCATAGGTTTCGTTCTCTGTTTATCCGGAGACTCCAACATGAGCCTCTACAATACATTGTACACTCAGCTTTTTTTATGGGGTTACAATTCGAAGTTGATGGGAGAGTCCTTATACCACGACCGGAAACAGAAACATTGGTGGAAGAAGTGTTGATGGAATGTAAAGTACACGAGTCAAAAATGATCAAATTACTAGACGTAGGAACAGGAAGTGGGAACATTGCAATATCCATAGCAAAATATGCGAAAAATGTAATTATTACAGCGCTCGATAAGAGTATTGATGCACTTGATGTTGCACAACTCAATGCGCATCGCCATGGTGTTGAGTCAAAAATTACTTTTATGCAAGCGGATATCTTCAATGTATTGGAGCATATACTTACAGGTGAGTTCGACATAATTGTTAGCAATCCACCATATGTGTCAATTAATGAATGGGAACAATTGCAACCTGAAGTGCGTAGGTATGAACCACGCGATGCACTCACGGATAATGCAGACGGATTGAGCTTTTATAAACAATTACTTGTTGTAGCAAACCAATATCTGAAACCACAAGGTCTCTTCATCGTTGAGGTTGGCTATAACCAAGCATCTCGTGTTGAGTTGCTGTTACGATCAGCAGGGTACGAGTCAGTAGTGTCGATTCTTGATCTACAACGTATACCTCGAGTTGTGCGAGGGCGAAAACCCCAGTATCCCTACCCGACAAATTAAGAGTCTGAATAAATGTATGAGAGCAGTCGTTCAACGAGTTAAACGGTGTTCTGTCTCGATTAACGGAAAGACGTATAGTTCAATCTCTAATGGATTATTAGTACTACTTGGTGTAAAGAATGGCGATACAAAAGATGATGTAAAGTATGTGGCTGATAAGTGTGTTCACCTTAGGATATTCAATGATTCAGACCAGAAAATGAATCGTTCAGTCATACAAACTGGTGGTAGTGTAATGGTTGTATCGCAATTTACTTTGTATGGTGACACCAGACGTGGGCATCGGCCAAGTTACAGTGATGCAGCTTCACCAGAAGTTGCAGAACCACTCTACATGTACTTCATTGAGTACCTTCAAACACTCCTTGGTTTTGAACGAGTTCAAAGTGGAGTTTTTCGCGCTATGATGGATGTTGAATTAGTAAACGATGGTCCTGTTACAGTTATTGTGGAAAGTAAATCAAATACTGAGTAGAGATGGTCGCAGAAAAGCCCAGTGCAACACTACCGCAACACAATGTTGTTCTCTTTGTCGATGGCTTAGGTATTGGTAAAAAAGATCGTTCAGTAAATCCGTTGGTATCATCGTCATTACCGGTACTTGAGGAATTATGTGGCGGTGAGATTTTTCATAAAAAGCACAAGTCAATATCTACAAGTATTTCAGAGGTACGAGCCGTACGAGCAACACTTGGTGTACCTGGTCTTCCACAGAGTGGTACAGGGCAAACAGCGTTGTTTACTGGTGTAAACGGTGCAAAAGTTTTCGGTCGACACTTTGGCCCATACCCTCCAGCTATACTCCGACGTGTATTACAAGAAAAAAATATATTCCTTGAATTTAAGAAGCGTGGGAAGTCAGTTATCTTTGCAAATGCATTTCCACAACCGTTCTTCGATTACACTTCTTCTGGTACACAACGGCTCCCGGTGTTGACGTATTCATGTATAGTGAGTAATGTCCCGCTCTTAACCGTAGGTAATTTGTTAACTAACGATGCAATATCAGCAGATCTCGTAAGGGAACGGTGGAAAGAATTTGGACACCCCGATGTCCCTACAGTCTCTCCGCGAGAAGCAGGGAAACATCTAGCGTTTATAGCAAAAAATTACACCTTGACAATTTTTGAATACTTTTTAACTGATCGTGCTGGCCATACGTGTAACATGGATATAGCTACAGATGTACTTGAACGTTTAGATCAATTCATTGGAGGTTTTCTTGAAGAATATGATCCCACTACCATGCTCTTTATCATTATTAGTGATCATGGCAATATAGAAGATTTATCAACGAAGTCACATACAAGAAACGAAGTCCCGTGTATTGCGTGTGGAAGTGGGAGAAAGCTCGTTGCAGATCGTATCAAGTCTTTAGTTGATTTCACACCAACACTTTTGTATGTCAATGGTCATATCGTCCACTATACCCAGTAAATTACCAGCTGTGCGTCTTGTTTTTCTGTTTATTGTGGGAATACTTGTCGTTGAGTATGTTCCAATTCCTCTCCTATACATATTCGTGAGTGTAGGAATTATAATGTTTATAGCAGTAGTTGCTTGGTGGAAATCTCGAAATTTATTATACTCGATATGCCTCCATTTTCTCTTCGTACTTGTTGGATGTGCAGCTCACCGAAGTGCAATTGATACAATCCAAAGTCAAAGGTTACAACCGTTACAGAGGAATGAATTGATACGTATCTATGGACTTATTCAAAGTCAGCGTAGAGTAAATGATATCACTTATCAATACATTGTTATTGTTGATAGCGTGGATCATGTTGGATGGTTTGGTGGTAATCCTAAGAGAGTTCTTGTTTATTGGAGAGTGAATACCAATGAAACAAAAAATGTTATCAGAGGTCAACGAGTAATAATACTCGGAGAAATTGAAGAATTTCCATCTCCTAAGAATCCTGGGGAGTTTAATTGGGGACGGTACTTAGAGCTAGAGCACATTGATGGAATTATCCGTGCGCTGACAATCGATATCAAAGAAAGCGAGATCAATAAAACCATTGAACAATGTGTTATTAAAATCCAAGATTACCTTTATGAAATCTACGACACCCTCCATACAATGCAGTGTTCGGCATTTTTACAAGGTCTTGTTTTAGGTAATCGTGAACAGATAACAACTGAAATAAAAGAAGCGTTCATAGAAACAGGTACTATTCATATACTTGCTGTTTCAGGTGCCAATGTTGGTGTAGTGGCACTTATTTTTTATTCTCTCTTTACACTATTCAGGCTACCACGATGTGGCGTAGCATTTGCATCGATAGCTGCTCTATTAGCATACATGGTCATCACAGGTATGAGTCCATCCGTTGTACGCGCAACGATTATGGGGATCATGGTGCTTCTTGGGACATGTATAGAACGGCCTGTAAACATCTTTAACTCAATTGCTGTTGCTGCTCTTGTAATGCTGTTCTTTGATACAAATGCGCTCTTTAGTACAAGTGCCCAATTGTCGTTTTCAGCAGTACTAGCAATTGCATATTTTTACCCTATTCTTACTAATAGGGTACGAACATCGCCTGAAGATACACTTGTGATACGTGGGATGAAGGGATTGTATAGTCTTTTTGCTATTTCTCTTGCTGCACAGTTGGGAACACTTCCTTTTACAGCATATTACTTTGGTCGTATTTCACTTGTTTCATTTGCAGCAAACCTCGTTGTAGTACCAATAGCAGGAATTTTATTAATTTTAGGATTTATAGAAATTGTAGCTGCACAAGGGAGTTTAATTCTTGCAAGCATCTACGCTGAAGTAACTGAATTATTGTATGAAGTGTTGGTATGGGTTGTACAACATTCAGCATCAGTACCATTTGCTGCTCTTCCTGTTGGTACTCTTGTGCTCAGTGAAGTGGTTTTGTACTTTCTTGTGGTTATCGGATTGACCGTACCAAAAAGGATGGTAAAATATAGCATCCTGGGCGTATTGCTTGTTGGGAATGTTGTGGTTTACTTATCGCTTCTCTCTGGTGAACAACACTGCATGGCGAGTACGTTTTTCGATGTTGGTCAAGGGGATGCATGTTTGATTGAATTCCCACACAATACGTATCTTATTGTTGATACCGGACCAAAAACACATTCATCCGATGCAGGAAAGCGTATAATTTTGCCATACTTACAGAAAAACCGAATCGATCGGGTTCAGTATATTGTAATAACCCATCCACATGATGATCACTATGGAGGAATGGTAAGCCTCTTGCATACTGTTCATGTCGATACACTTGTTATACCGTTTCTTCAACACTATCCTGAGGATTTTCATACTATTATTGATGAGGTAGAAAAACGTGGTACGATTATTAAAAAAGTAAAAATGGGCGATCAATTGTATCCAAGCAGTGATGTACGCTGTTACGTTTTGGCACCATCAGAAACTTTTCAAGGAGTGAAGAATAGCAACAATGCCTCAATCGTTCTCAAAGTGGTTGTTCGAGAAAATTCGTTGCTCTTTATGGGTGATGCAGAATTCGATGTTGAACGTGTATTGGTGCAACGTTACAGTACCTTTTTACAATCAAAGATTCTAAAAGTAGGACACCATGGGAGCATTTCAAGTACAAGCGATGAATTCCTTGAGTACGTACAACCAAGCATAGCGATTATCAGTGTCGGGAAAACAAATCGGTATAATCATCCATCTGACATCGTGCTGACACGTTTGCGGAATAGGAATATTAGCGTAAAGCAAACTTCGTACGATAATGCAATAGTAGTAATGTGTACGGAAGCTCAAATAGTAGAAAAATCATGGAAAGAGTAGAGGAGTAATGAACCTTTCGAATCGACAAAAACAGTACTTGCGATCATTGTCTCGAAAAAAAATACGTGATAAGGAAAAAAAATTTCTTCTTGAGGGTTGGCGTGCTCTTAAGGATGCATTGAACTCTGAGTTTACTATTGAATACCTGGTAGCTACAAAAAAAGCACAGGAGCTATATCCACAGATTCTTGTGAGAGCACAACAATTATCAATACCACTTTATACTATAACGGAGCAAGAAGTAGAGTTAATAGCGAATACAGAACACTCTCAGGGGATTCTTGCACTTGTGCATCAGAAACAGTGGACGCTCACAGATATCGAACAGTCTAAAGCAGCAATGCTTATTGCATGTGACGCAATAAGCGATCCCGGGAACCTTGGGACTATGATCCGTACATGTGACTGGTTTGGGGTTGACGGTATGTTCTTGGGAAAAGGTTCCGTTTCGTTATACAATGAAAAAGTAGTACGATCAACTGTTGGATCGCTCTTTCATTTTCCGATTGTTGAAGAAGTTAACTTGCCATCCGTGCTCAGTGAGTATAAAAATAAAGGATGGAAAGTACTTGCAGCTACACTTGATGGTGATATTCTTGAACAACAGTTTGTATTTCCACAAAAAACAATTCTTGTGTTCGGCAATGAAGCACATGGTATACAAGCTCCAATTACAAAGATTGCTGATCGTACAGTAACAATTCAACGTTATGGGCGAGCTGAATCGCTGAATGTGAGTTCAGCCTGCAGTGTACTGCTCACACTATGGCGCTATTCGCAGAGACAGAGATCTTGACCTTTTTATTCAATCAATTTTTTGAGTATCTTTCAATCATGAAATGTCGACGACGAACATCAATAGCTCCGAATCACGTTACTCTTCAACGGGCGTTGTCAAAATTAGGATTTTGTTCACGTTCACAAGCTACAGTGGTGATTCAGGAGGGACATGTTTCAGTCAACGGAGTAATTTGTACAAATCCGCAACAATGGATTGATCTTGTTGCTGATACAATTAAAGTCGATGGAGCAAAGGTAGTTCGTTCACCCTATCGGTATGTTCTTTTCTATAAGCCTGTGAATATCATTACAACTGCTTCTGATGAACATGGGCGGAAAACAATTTATGAAGTGTTGCCACCAGAGTATAGAAATCTCAGGCCAGTAGGTCGCTTAGATAAAGATACTGCTGGTTTATTGCTCTTAACTAACGATACACAACTTGCAGAAACTATCACGAATCCAGATTCACATATTGAAAAGGTGTATGAAGTTGAAACCTATGAACCATTAACGAGAAAGCACTTTCAAATTCTCCGAAATGGCATTGAAATAAGAATTGATGGAAAAAATTATTACGTTGTTCCACGAAAAATATCGGTTATAACTCCTTCAAAGTTTCTTGTAACAATTGATGAAGGGAAAAATCGACAAGTACGACGGATGGTACATGCCATTGGTGCTACAGTGAAAATGCTTACACGTATTGCAATTGGATCGTTACAATTAGGTGCGATGAACCCTGGTGATTACCGTGAGTTATTAAGAGATGACTTACTCAAGGCAATAGGGATGAACTATATTTACTCAAGTGGGGGTATGTGTGCCAAATATTGCAAGTGAACTTGTTGAGGTATATGTTTTTCGAGTAAGAAATACTCTGCGGGAATATCTTCTTCTCCAACGATCGCATAACGATGAACTCTACCCTGGAATATGGCAGGTCGTTACTGGAACTTTGCAAGAGAATGAAACAGCACTTGAATGTGCACTCCGAGAACTGCGAGAAGAAACCGGATATAAAACATTTAAGTGTTTGTGGAATGTACCTATTGTCAATTCATTCTATGATGCAAAGAAAGATGCTGTTCAATTAGTTCCAATTTTTGCAATAGAAATACATGATGGTACTGAACCAATGTTGTCACCTGAACACAAAACATACCGTTGGGAAACATTCAAGAAAACTATTTCTCTCCTAGCTTGGCCAACACAACGGTGGGGAGTACACATCGTGAACACATTTATTGGTACACATGAACCCGTCAGTGCTCTAACTCAAATAAATGCAAAGTGAGGGAAGTTAATATGAATCTCTTAGTTGTAGGTTCTGTTGCATTGGATACAGTTGAAACTCCTTTTGGGAGTGTGAAGGATGCACTCGGTGGATCCTCCGTATACATATCTGTCGCAGCAAGTTATTTTACACAACCTGTTCGACTTGTTGGTGTAGTGGGTGGAGACTTCCCACGTGAACACATCGAGTTTCTTGCATCGAGAAATATTGATTTAGATGGTTTGCAAATTGTGAATGATGGAAAGACTTTTCGGTGGGGAGGGCGCTACCACTATGACCTGAATGTACGTGATACATTATTCACAGAATTAAACGTTTTCGAATATTTCAAACCTACTCTGCCGGAATCGTACAAGAATTCGACGTATATATGTCTCGGTAATATTGATCCGATCCTTCAACTCGATGTCCTTAAGCAGGTTACAAAGCCTCGCTTGGTTGTTGGTGATACAATGAATTATTGGATTGATACAAAACCTAATGAACTGGTCTCGACGTTAAGGCACATGGATGTGTTAATTGTGAATGATTCTGAAGCCCGATTACTCACAAAAGAACCTAACCTCATTAAAGCAGCAAAGAAGATTATTAAAATGGGACCGGGTATTGTCATCATTAAAAAAGGAGAACATGGAGCTACACTCGTGACAGAGAACACTATTTTTACAGCACCAGCGTATCCTCTTGAAAATATCTTCGATCCTACAGGTGCTGGGGATGCGTTTGCTGGTGGATTCATAGGGTGGTTAGCTCGTACAGAAGATTTATCCCCAGACAATCTCAAGCGTGCTGTTATCTATGGGAGTACTCTAGCTTCTTTCTGTGTTGAAAAGTTTAGTATTGAAAACATGCGCGATTTGAACTACCTCCAGATACACGATCGATTCCTTGCATTCATGGAACTGTCAAGATTTGATGAACGATAGGGGGTAAACGGTATCTATGGTTGTAACAACAGATGCATTTGTACTGAAGTCGCTAAAGTACCGCGATACCAGTAGAATTGTTACACTGTATACACGTGAATTCGGACTTCTTCAAGGAATCGCAAAAGGCATCCGTACCTTGAAAAACAATTTTGGTGGAGCTCTTGAACCACTTACAATTTCACAAGTTGTTCTCTATAAAAAAGAAAATAGGGATTTACATCTCATAACAAATGGTTCGGTTCTTTTCCACTTGAAAAATATTCATTCATCTCTATCACATTTATCAATCGGTTTTGCAATTAGTGAAATTCTTTATCGGTGCACTAACCACGAAGAAAAGAATGAACAACTTTTTCAACTTATTGTTGACACGGCAACTGAGCTCAATACTTCCCCATCACCGCTAAAATACCTCTATGCATTTCAGTTAAAGTATGCACAGTACATGGGGTACGCCCCTTCGTTCGATCGATGCTCCGCATGTGAAAAAGACATTGGGGAAGAACACAGAGTTGAATTTCAAGTACTCAATGGCACAGTGCTTTGTTGGCACTGTGCACACGTAAATGGAACAAGGAGCACTGATCAGACGTCCTATACAATGAACTTGTTACTTTCCAGAGAAGCCTGTTTAGTTTTGCGTACTCTATCGTCGGTTGATGTTCGTGTTTTGAGAGAAGTAACTATTGATCCTGGACTTGGGAACGAGATAGAGTACCTGTTACGAAGATACTTTCAGTATCATTTTGGTGAATTGAGATATTTGAAATCACTAGTTTTGCTACAATGAGGATGAATGAACGAAAGGAGATTGTATGAATGCGCTATCAACAAAGTCAGTTCTCGCTGCAATATTCCTTATAACACTCGGTATCATATTTGGTGTTGTTCTTGTATCGAGTTACAAGGGTATAGAATTTTCGTTTGCTGGTGAAGATGTTAAACTTGGAGCAAAAGAAGCTCCGGTGAGACCAAACGAAACACTCTACGCGCTTAACGAAGCATTCCATCAAGTAGGTGTGACTGTTACACCGTCTGTAGTATATGTTGAGGTTGAAATGGATCCAAGCTCAACTGAGGAAAGTGATATATCGCAATTTTTCTACAGATTCTTCGGACCAGATTTCAAATTTGATATGCCACGACGAGCACCAGAAAAAGGTGCAGGATCTGGAGTGATCATTACGAGTAATGGATATATTCTTACGAACAATCACGTTGTGGCAGGTGCTAAGAAGAATGGTATTAAAGTACAATTGTCAGATACACGAGAATTTAAAGCAAAACTCATTGGTACTGATAAGTATACAGATTTAGCAGTAATAAAAATCGAAGCGTCAGATTTACCTGCTGCAGCATTGGGAAACTCTGATGAAGTTGAAGTAGGACACATCGTGTTTGCCATTGGAGCACCTCTCGGATTAAAATCGACGATGACCGAGGGAATTGTCAGTGCTTTAGGCCGTCAAATCGGAATTATCAACGATGAAAGTGGTTATGGTATTGAGAATTTTATTCAAACTGATGCAGCGGTGAATCCAGGGAACAGTGGTGGTCCTTTAGTCAATATCAAAGGTGAAGTTATCGGAATTAACACTGCAATTGCGACAACAAATGCACGGTATCAGGGGTATAGTTTTGCAATACCAATTAATTTGGCCAAGAAAGTTGCTACAGACATTATAAAGCATGGTACTGTAAGACGTGGGTATATCGGGATCAGGATAGAACCAGTTGACGCTGTAACTGCAAAAGCATTAGGGATGGATAAACCCCGTGGGGTAAAAATTCGTGAAGTCAATGAAAAGAGTGCAGGCGAAGAAGCAGGACTTCAAGCAGGTGATGTTATTCTCTCAATCGATGGACGAGAAGTAAATTCTCCAAATGCTTTACAATCATTAGTTGCAAGTAAGTCACCAGGAGATGTAGTTACGTTAAAAGTATGGCGTGATAAAAAGGAAATACAAGTAAAAGTGACACTTAAAGCTCGTAGTGAGGAAGAATCAATCCGATCATCGTCGAATGATGACCAACGTGATAAAGAAGAAATGTCATCAAGTGCACAGATTGAAAGTCTTGGTATTACAATTCGTACCCTAGACAGTAAGTTAAAGAGGGAATATAAGGTTGAGAAGGGAGTTTACGTTGAACGTGTTGAACCGTTTAGTCACGCACAAGAACGTGGTTTAGTAAAGGGTGATGTTATCCTCTCTATTGGCGATAAGAATGTTGGTTCTGTTGAGGAATTTCGTAATGAGTTAAAGAGGCTGAAGTCCGGTGATGCTGTTATGCTCAGAGTCAAGGGGTCCGATAAAAAAATACGGTTTGTTGCTATTGAGATTCCATAAAAACTTATCAACGACATTGAATAAGGGACTGTAAATGAGCTGATACTTTCCTTTACAGTCCCTCGTTGGTAATTGTTGAAAAGAATGTTCTATATTTTCGGTATACTTGTAGGTTCGTAAATGTACCGTACCCATTGTGCAAAAAATTCAAGCCCATGACTCCGCCATCGATTGATTGGTTTTTCAATATCGAGATTCTCGGGTGGAAGGACATCAGTTCGTCCTAGTGACATGTCTCGTGTGTACTCTTCGACAAGTCGTTGAGCTTCGTATTCAGGGTGACCAAGGTGCATGAGAAATCGTCTATCTGAGCTTTCAAAAATTACGTACCCACCTTTGGTTGCATGAGCAAGGAGATGAACTGTTCCTTTTAGGGCTTCTTCTTCTAAAACTGAATCAAGAATTCCAGAGTGTCGACTTTGTGGGCACCAGAAAATGTCGTCCATATCCCCAGTAATTGGATGCGCTCGGTTTAGGTTTCGTGTTTCGAAAACACCAAAGACTTTGTATGGATAGAGTACTTTATCGATCCCAAGCATCTTGGCCAATGCGAGTCCACCCCAACATATGCCAACTGTAGAATAAATGCTCGATCTTGCATACGTGAAAATATCAGTAAGCTCGCTCCAGTATGTAACTTGTTCATATTCGATTTCCTCAACTGGAGCCCCTGTAACAAGAAGACCATCGAGCGGTACATTTTTTATAGCATCATCGAAGTACGAGTAATTCCGTTCGAGGTGTTCTTTGTCTGTGGATTTGTATTGGTGTGTACGAAGTCGTATCCAAACAGGTTCAATTTGAATAATGGTTCTACTTAATGGGTAAAGTAAGTACGGTTCATACGTTTCGCCCTTTGGCATGATGTTCAGTATACCAATTCGGAGAGGGCGGATATCGGCACGTTGGGCTTCTTCATCTGAAATACAAAGGACACCACGACTTTCGAGTGTCTGACGAGCGTGGTGATGTTTTGGCAGTACTACACTCATAGAGTATCCTCATTTCTATCGTACATGTTCATGTTATGGTCTCACAATGCTCGGAATGCTTGATCAAAGTCTGCAATGATATCGTCGATGTGTTCGAGTCCTACAGAAACTCGAATAAGTTCTGGTGTTACCCCCGCACTCAATTGTTCTTGTGCACTCAACTGCTGGTGTGTTGTAGAAGCAGGGTGAATAACAAGTGTTTTAGCATCGCCAACATTCGCGAGCAAGCTTGTGAGCTTCAGGTTATTAATGAGTTTTTTCCCGGCTTCGTAACCACCTTTAACGCCAAAGACAACAATACCACCATAATGATTTGCTCGAAGGTACTTTTGTGCGTTTTTATACGTTGGATGGTAAGGTAATCCGGGATATGTTACCCACTCAACGTAAGGGGATTGTTCGAGCCATTGTGCAAAACGGAGAGCATTGGAGCAATGACGTTCAGCACGGAGTGAAAGGGTTTCAAGGCCTTGGAGAAACAAGAAAGCGTTGAATGGCGAAAGACAAGCTCCAATATCACGCAATTGTTCAACGCGTGCACGTATAATAAATGCGATGTTTCCGAATTGACTGTTTGCACCGAACGTTTCCCAGAACTTCAGCCCATGGTATCCAGGACTAGGCTCGGTAAACGAAGGAAACTTACCATTGTTCCACGGGAAGTTCCCACTATCGATAATAACACCTCCGATTGAGGTGCCATGACCGCCAATCCACTTTGTTGCAGAATGAAGGACAATATCGGCACCATGTTCGATGGGTCTGCAGAGATATCCCCCCATACCAAAGGTATTGTCAACGATTAAAGGTATTCCGTTATGGTGTGCTAATGTACTTAAAGCTTCGATATCAGGTACATCCAAGCGCGGATTTCCGATAGTTTCAATAAAAATCGCTTTCGTTTTTTCATTGATGGCACGTTTATAGTCATCGGGATCTGTACTATCAACAAACGTAACATTAATCCCGAGTCGTTTCAGTGTAACTTTGAATTGATTGTAAGTACCACCGTAGAGCCGACTCGTTGAAACAAAGTGATCACCATTCTCAAGAATTGTTGTCAAGGCTAAGAATTGTGCAGCATGACCAGATGAAGTTGCAAGGGCTGCAACACCACCTTCGAGAACAGCCATTCGTTCTTCGAACACGTTTACAGTTGGATTCATAATTCGAGAATAGATATTTCCAAACTCTTCAAGGTTGAAGAGTCTGGCTGCATGTGCTGCATCTTTGAAATTATATGAACTGGTTTGATAAATCGGCACTGCTCGAGATCCTGTTATTGGATCTGGCTGTTGTCCGGCATGGATTTGCAATGTTTCGAACTTGTATGGTTGGTGTTTCATAGTTGTTCCTTTAGTTATTATAGTACATAGAAACGAAAAAAGCCTCATCGGGAAGATTCGAAGAGGCTTTTACAAATCCTCTCTTATCTTTCCCGCGACGAGTGTCGTGGGCAGGATGTAGCACCAGCATCCATTTCGCTATGGACCGGTTGCTAAGGCTTCACAGGGCCTGTTCCCTCAGCCTTTCTTGATAAGAGGCTTATTTCGCTTTGTTAATTATTTTACCTTAAGATAAAGTATTTTATTGTTCTATGCAAATCGTACCACCAGTGTAGGCAAAATCCTACATTGAAATCAGAATTTTAAGACTACTGATGTTTCAACGTTTTACCTAACTTGCTAACCGTATTATCAGTAAACAACAATGTTAAACACTAAGTTATAAGTTAAAGGAGGTACTTCAATGTCGGACTACGTCAAGGATTTAATTGCTGAAGTAAGGGCGAAGAACCCTAATGAACCTGAATTTCTTCAAGCTGTTCAAGAAGTAGTGGAATCGCTTGCTTTAGTGCTCGATCGACATCCAGAGTATCGGGCAGCGAAAATATTGGAGAGGATTATTGAACCAGAACGTGTTATTATGTTCCGGGTACCATGGGTTGATGATAAAGGAGAAATTCATATTAACCGTGGTTACCGTGTACAAATGAATAGTGCGATCGGACCCTATAAAGGTGGTTTGCGTTTCCATCCATCTGTCAATTTGAGTATCCTCAAGTTCCTTGCATTCGAACAAGTGTTCAAGAATAGTTTAACAACACTTCCGATGGGTGGAGCAAAGGGGGGATCTGATTTTGACCCTAAAGGAAAGAGTGACATGAGTATAATGCGCTTTTGCCAATCGTTTATGAACGAATTGTACCGTCACGTTGGTCCCGATACCGATGTCCCAGCTGGTGATATCGGTGTTGGTGCGCGTGAAATTGGATACATGTTTGGTCAGTACAAAAAGCTCCGTAATGAATTCACAGGAGTCCTCACTGGCAAAGGATTGAACTGGGGTGGCTCACTTATCAGACCAGAAGCAACAGGATATGGTCTTGTTTACTTCGCTTCAGAAATGTTGGCAACACGAGGAAAAACACTTGAAGGAAAAGTATGTCTTGTATCAGGAAGTGGAAATGTTGCTCAGTACACAGTTGAGAAAATCAACGAACTTGGAGGAAAAGTAGTTACTCTCTCAGATTCGAATGGGTACATTTACGACGAGGAGGGAATTGATGCGAAGAAGTTAGCTTTCGTAATGGAATTGAAAAATGTACGTCGTGGTCGTATAGCTGAGTATGCGCAAGAGTTTAAGAGTGCAATCTATACACCCGTTGATCCAAAATTAAATTACAATCCATTGTGGAACCACAAAGCTGATTGTGCATTCCCATGTGCAACACAGAATGAAATTAATGAAATTGATGCGCAGAATCTCGTTCGCAATGGTGTATACTGTGTTGCAGAGGGTGCAAATATGCCGACGACGCTTGAAGGTGTTAAAGTGTTTCTCGATGCAAAAATACTCTATGCACCAGGCAAAGCTGCAAATGCCGGAGGTGTTGCAACATCGGGCTTAGAAATGGCTCAAAACAGTATGCGGCTTCCATGGACACGGGAAGAAGTTGATACTCGGTTGCGGCATATTATGAAGAGCATACACCAAACTTGTGTAACAGTTGCAGAACGCTTCGGTACACCTGGAAATTACGTGAATGGTGCAAATATTGGTGGGTTTTTGAAAGTAGCTGATGCAATGATGGATCAAGGTGTTGTCTAAGAAAGCACACATTTGTATATTGAATGGTTGAAGGGCGGTTGAGTAACTCACCGACCCTTCACCATTTTTAGGAGCCAAATGGTGTGATCAAACAACAAAAAATTCTCCAAACCCCACTCATCCACATACCTCGTGAACAAGGTTACGGAAATCTTTTCTACGGGTTTCAAAATCCAAAGCGAATACGCATAACCAATGTTCTGATTGTTTCCAGTCTTTACGATTTATATCTCTTCGAAGAGGATGGTCGTTTGTATGATTTAACACGTACAGAGTATGAAGGTGTTACAGTAACACAAACGCCAGAGCTTATCTGTGTATCGAGTGGAAAAGAAGCGTTGTACATTGCACAACATGAACGGCGCTTTGATCTGATTGTAACAACGCTCCATATCGATGACATGGATGCTGACGAGTTTGCGCGGATGGTGCAACAGTCGGGATTAAACATTCCTGTCGTACTCCTTATGCACGATAATAGAGAGTTGCAACATTTTCTTCGTACTCACGATACATCAGTATTCGAGAATGTCTTTATTTGGCAGGGTGATTTCAGGCTTATTTTAGCAATCATTAAAACGATCGAAGATAAACTTAATGTTGAACACGATACAAAAGCAGTTGGAGTACAATCCCTGCTTGTTGTTGAAGATAATATTAAATACTACTCATATCTGCTCCCAATTCTCTACAACGAATTCATCAACCAATCACAACGATTAGCGGCAGAGGGAATTGATCTTGGTCATAAATTTTTACAAATGAGAGCAAGTCCTAAAATTCTTCTCTGCACAACCTACGAAGAAGCATGGGCATATTACCAACGGTATAAACATTACTTACTTGGTATTATTTCAGATATAGATTTCCCGAAAGACGGGACTCCTGACCCCAAAGCAGGAATTCAATTGACCCGCGAAGTAAGAAAGGAACGGTTCGATTTACCAATCTTACTCCTCTCGAATGCTATTGAAAATAAACGGTTTATTGAGAAACTCAATGTTTCGTTTATTGCAAAAACTTCGCCAAAGTTTTTGTCAGATCTCCGTAAGTTTTTGGAGAATCAGTTCAGATTTGGAGACTTCGTGTTTCAACTTCCTGATGGAACAGAAATAGCACGAGCTAGGGATATGAAAAGCTTAGAAGAGCTCTTAAAGGTTGTTCCAGAGGAGAGCATTCGTTACCACGCGGATCGAAATCACTTTTCAGCCTGGTTAAAAGCTAGAACGGAGTTCTGGCTTGCTGATCAGATTCGTCCACGAAAGGTCAGTGATTTTCCAACAGTTGAAGATCTTCGCCGCGATTTAATTAACACATTGCATCATTATCAGCAATTGTGCCAAAGAGGTGTTGTTGCAACATTTTCGAAAGAACTCTTCGGTACGGTTACAAATTTTGCACGGATTGGGTTGGGATCGTTGGGAGGCAAGGCACGCGGTTTAGGGTTTGTCAACATGCTTATAACAGATTACAGTGTACACAGTAGGTATGAAAATGTTAAAATTTTTGTTCCACCTGCAGTAGTCTTAGGTACCAATGTCTTTGACGAGTTTCTCATTAGAAATGTACTTTACGATTTTGCTCTTGATTGCAGTGATGATGCTGAAATAACTCGCCAGTTTACTCAAGCATCTTACTTCCCGCCGGAGGTAATCGATGATTTACGTACTTTCTTAGAGATAGTCAAAACGCCGCTTGCAGTACGATCATCAAGTATGCTGGAAGACTCGCAGTACTACCCATTTGCTGGTGTATATGAGACATACATGCTCTCAAATAATCATCCCGATGTTAATGTACGATTAAAACAGCTTCTCAATGCGATAAAGCACGTCTATGCTTCGACGTTTTTCCAACGAGCAAAGAACTATGTACGTGCTGCATCGTACAAACCATCGGATGAGAAAATGGGGGTAATTATTCAGTGTTTGGTTGGTCGTTGGCATGGGAATAGGTATTACCCTGATATTTCAGGAGTTGCAAAATCATACAATTTTTATCCAGCACCAGGGAAGAAAGCTGAAGATGGCATTATGTCCCTTGCTCTAGGATTGGGGAAGTGGGTTGTTGAAGGTGGAAACACTGTTCGGTTATGTCCAAAGTATCCGAATGATAGTTTGCAGTTTATTTCAGCAAATGAAACTATGGAAACGTCACAACGGGAATTCTTTGCTCTTATTGACGATCCAGCCAACGATGCCAGCGATTTGAAGCATCGCCCTCTTGTAAAAAAATTTTCGCTTTCTGATGCGGAAGCAGATGGAGTCCTTTCCTTCTTAGCGTCAACATACGTACCTGAAAACGATGCTATTTACTCCGGTACAAGTCGAACAGGTACCCGTGTTATAACGTTTGCTCCGTTGCTACAGCAATCAAACGTTCCATTAGCTGAAGTTGTGGAATTGTTGCTCGAAATGGGTGAATGGGGAATTGGAGCTCCTGTAGAAATTGAATTTGCAGTGAATGTATTAATGGGTACTCTTCCAACTCTCGAGTTTGCATTGTTGCAAGTACGACCACTCGTTATTCGTCGTGAACTTGAAGAATTAAATATTGCTATTCAGAGTAAAGAGAGTATACTCTGCGAGACAACTGAGGTTCTTGGTCATGGAAAAATACAGAGTATTTACGATATCATTGCAGTAGATTATGAACATTTCGAACGATCAAAAACTCAAGTTATAGCCAAAGAAATTTCACGTTTCAATGCAATGCTTCTTGATGAAAATCGTCCGTACTTATTGATTGCCGTAGGACGCCTTGGTTCGCTTGATCCTTGGTTAGGTATTCCTGTTCGTTGGGAAGATATTTGTGGAGCGAGGGCAATCGTTGAAACAAATTTTCGTGATATGAACGTTGAGCCTTCACAGGCAACGCATTTTTTTCATAATGTCACTTCGTTTCAAGTATGTTACTTAACGGTGAATGATTTCAAGAAGCTAGGATTCTTCGATTGGTCTTGGTTATTGAGTCAAGAACCATATCAAAACTCAGGATTTGTGAAGTGGTATCGATTTAATAATCCATTGACCATTGTCGTCAATGGGCAAACAAAGAAAGGAATAATTCAAAAACCACACTAACGTATGGAAAAGAAGCAACCATCTATGGAACAATGCCCACACTGTGGAGCAAAGTTGACCCTATGGCAACAAGTACTCTTGAGCGTGGATAGGATGCTCATGTGTAAAAATTGTTGGTATAGAATTAACTTGGACCATAACACTGAAAATGATACTCATCATACTGGTATCAATACTATCCAAAGAGAAATGAAGGATGGTAACCAATGAATACGCAATTGTATAATCCATTTGAGGTGTTACAACGTCAAATCCGTGAAGCTGCACGGATCCTGAACTTAGATGATGCGACGACTGAGTTCTTACTGTGGCCACAACGTGAGTTAAAAGTAACATTTCCTGTACGTTTATCAGATGGAGGAGTGAGGGTATTCCATGGGTATCGAATTCACTATAATACTGCACGAGGACCTGCAAAAGGGGGAATACGCTTTCATCCGGATGAGACAGTCGATACTATTCGTGCTCTTGCAGGTTGGATGGTATGGAAAACCGCACTCATCGATTTGCCGCTTGGTGGTGCAAAAGGAGGAGTAATCTGTAATCCTCGATTGCTAACAGAAAATGACCTTGAAGCAATAGCACGAGCGTATGTACGAGCAACTTTTCAATTTCTTGGTCCTGATAAAGATGTGCCAGCCCCGGATGTATACACAAATCCCCAAACAATGGCGTGGATGATGGACGAGTATGAGTCCTTACTCCAAACTCATCAACCTGGAGTTTTTACAGATAAGCCACAACAGATTGGTGGTACTGAAGGGAGACGAGATGCAACGGCTCGAGGTGGAATCTTCGCTGTGCGTGAAGCATGTAAACAGTATGGTGTTAATCCGCATGGTAGATTTGCTATTCAAGGATTTGGAAATGCAGGTCAACGCGCAGCTTTGCTCCACGCAGACGTCCTTGGTGGTGGCAAGCTCGTTGCCGTTTGCGATTCAAAGGGTGGTATTTACAATGAACATGGACTCGATCCAGATGCGCTAGTGACATACAAACTCAAGACAGGATCAGTGGTTGGATTTCCGAATGCACAACCGATACCACGTGATGCTGTTCTTGAACTTGATGTTGATGTGCTGTACCCTGCTGCATTAGAAAATGCTATTAATGCTGATAATGCTCACAACATTAAAGCAAAAATTGTTTGTGAACTCGCAAATGGTCCAACAACACCAGAAGCCGATAGTATTCTTTACACACGAGGTATCCATGTAATACCGGATATACTTGCAAGTGCTGGTGGTGTGACGGTATCATACTTTGAAATGGTCCAAAATAAAAGCATGTACTTTTGGGATGAAAAAACAGTACACGAAAGACTTAAAGAAAAAATTACAAAAGCATATCAAACAATGATTGAAGCGATGGAAGAGAAGAAAGTACACCCCCGTCTTGCAGCAATGGTGGTGGCAGTTGCTCGTGTTGCACAAGCTTGTAAATTGCGAGGATGGGTGTAGTACCTATTCTTGTGAGTTTTGATTCTGGTTTCGTATAGAAAAATACCACGGTAGTAACCGGTGGTTAATGGCGTAAATCGTAAGTTCAACATTGTTCTTTAAGTGCATTTTTTCAAGGATTCGAGCTCTGTACGTCGTCACTGTTTTTTCGCTAATCATAAGCTCTTCGGCTATTTCTTTGAGTGATTTTCCTGATGCTATCATGCGCATAACTTGGTACTCTCGATTTGAGAGGAGTTGGTGAGGGAGTTTTGGTAAATTCTCATCGATAGCAACTGCCATTTCCTCAGCTAGTTTAGAACTAATATATCGACCACCGTGTGCAACTTTCCGAATGGCAGTTATGAGTACATCGGGTGCACTTTCTTTGGTAACGTACCCAGATGCACCTGCCTTTATCAAACGAACGGCGTATTGATCCTCGGGATGCATACTTAAGACTAGTATTGCAGCCCCAGGTGCAACTTTCCTTATATCTTGGAGTAGATCAGAACCACTCCTACCGGGAAGCGTAATATCCAGGAGAATCACATCAAACTTATGTTCATGGAGTTTTTCCATAGCTTCCTGGCTTGTGCCAGCTTCCCCTACGACGGTAATATCGGAATGTTTCAATAAAATTTGCTTTAGGCCTTCTCTGAAGAGAATATGGTCATCGATCAGAAAAACACGGATCATACATTCATCTCGTAGCGAGGAATTGTTATGAGTACTTCCGTTCCTTTGTTTGGATAACCAATAATTGAAAATGTTCCACCCCATTGTTGAGCTCGTTCACGGATACCAATTAGCCCAAAGGAACGTGGATGTTTAATTTCTTCTTCTGTTATACCTCGACCGTTGTCTTTAACTCTGAGTGTGTAAGTATCGTTTGAGATATTGAATGCGATAGCAACACGAGTTGCACAAGCATGCCGCGATACATTTGTAAGTGCTTCTTGAAGAATTCGAAATATTGCTGTTGCAAGGTCTTGAGGAAGCTGGATTTCAATTGGCGGTACTGTAACATCACATACTATTCCAGTTTGTCGTTGGAACTCACTTGCTTGCCACTCAATTGCTGCTATGAGACCAAGGTCGTCGAGGAGACCAGGTCGGAGTTTTGTAATGATGTTTTTTACTGTTCTAATGGCGAGATCAACTTGTTTCATAATCTCATCGGTTCGTTGCAGTGCAGCAGTTACATCTGTTCTAATTTCTTCGGGTAAGAGTGATAAGTGGATTTTGATTGTTGTCAACATTTGACCAAGTTCATCATGAATCTCACGCGATATGGCTTTTCGCTCTTCTTCGAGAGCCTCTTGAAGATACGACGAAAGTGTGTAATAGAAACGCTGGTCTGAACGTGAATGAAGAGTTGATTCCATGGACAACCTTACTCTTGTAGTATTTCTCTTTCAATGAAAAAATTTAATATATTAAAGTTCTAAAAGAAAGGAATAAAGAAATGAAATTTACTAAATATCATGGATTAGGTAATGATTACATTGTACTCAATCCTGCAGAAGTTGGTCGAGAATTAACGGAAAAGGAAATACAACGGATTTGTGACCGACACTATGGTGTTGGTTCGGATGGAATTTTGTGGGGGCCAATTCCTGTAGATAAGGACGAAGTAAATTGTGCTCTGAGGATATTTAATCCCGATGGCTCTGAAGCTGAAAAAAGTGGAAATGGTTTACGCATTTTTTCACGGTACCTCTGGGATCAAAAAATAGTTACAACAACATCGTTCAAAATCCAAACACTTGGTGGAATCGTTGATGTTGAAATCAACAGCAATAGTAAGTTGATTACGGTCGACATGGGACAAGTATCGTTCAGAAGCAAAGACATACCAGTACGTGGTCAAGATCGTGAAGTATTGAATGAGACAATTGTGATTGAACAAAAGCCGTATACATTTTGTGCTGTAACGATTGGAAATCCACATTGTGTGGTACTCGGTGAACAGGCAACAGAAACACTTGCGAAACATCTTGGTCCTCAAATTGAAACACACTCTCTGTTTCCTAAACGGACAAATGTGCAATTTCTCGAAGTGCTTGATAGACACAACATTAAAATTGAGATTTGGGAACGCGGTGCAGGATATACGCTTGCATCAGGATCAAGTAGTTGTGCTGCTGCAGCTGTTTCGAAGAAGTTAGGATACTGTGAGTCACCAATAACAGTACACATGCCTGGTGGAACGTTGCAAATACAAATCGATGATTTATATCATGTACGAATGTCAGGGCCTGTGACGCGTGTATGTGATGGTACAATTGACTTGGAAGTATTCACGGTATAAAATGTAATTACAAGGAAACAACCCATGGCACGATTGAATGAGCATTATGATAAGTTGGTGGCAGGGTATTTATTCCCAGAAATAAACAAGCGTGTACGGGCATTTGCTGAAAAGTACCCCGGACGAAAACTTTACAGGCTTGGTATCGGCAACACTACTGAACCAATTCCCCCTTCAATTATTCGAGGATTAGAAAAGGCTGTAAACGACCTTGCCTTTCGCGAAACGTATACTGGATACGGTGATGAATTGGGTGAAAAACCGTTACGGGAATCAATAGCTCAAATATACAGAGAACGTGGTGTTATACTGGAACTTGACGAAATCTTTGTCAGTGATGGTGCAAAACCTGACATTGGAAATATTCAATCGATTTTTGCATTGGACAATCGAATCGCTGTTCAGGATCCAACGTATCCAGTGTACGTTGATACAAACGTTATAGCTGGTCGTACTGGTGGCTATAACAAAGAAGAAAGTAAGTATGATGGTATCGTGTATATGAAGTGTACTGTAGAAAATGATTTTTTCGCACCTCCACCCAACGAGCATGTAGACATTCTTTATCTTTGTAGCCCAAATAATCCGACAGGTGCTGTTGCAACACGAGAACAATTATCGAACTTCATTTCGTATGCTCTTGAACACAAGGCTGTAATCATTTTTGACGCAGCGTATTCTGCCTTTATACGAGATCCTCAGTATCCACATTCTATATATGAACTTGAGAATGCACGTGCCTGTGCAATAGAGATCAATAGCTTTTCGAAGATAGCTGGGTTTACAGGTGTACGATTAGGGTGGACAGTAGTACCCAAAACGCTCGTTCTCGAAGATGGTGTTGTAGGGAAAGCTAATGCATTGTGGCAACGTAGGCAAACAACGTTTTTCAATGGTGCTTCAATTATAGCTCAAAAGGGAGGAGTAGCTGCGTTAACAGGGGAGGGCCGACGTGAATGTGCACTTCTTGCTGACTATTACCTTGAAAACGCTTCGATTATTAAACGTTCCTTAGAAAGGAAAGGTCTTTCTGTGTATGGTGGTACAAACGCGCCATACTTATGGGTCAAAACACCTGGCTCCATAAGTTCATGGGACTTCTTTGAAAAACTACTCAATGAATCAAGTGTAGTTGTAACACCAGGTGTAGGATTTGGACCGAGTGGAGAGGGATTTGTAAGATTTAGTGCATTTGGTCACCGTGAAGATATTCTTGAGGCAGTAGAAAGTATAGAAAAAAACTTAAAGTTGTAAACTAAGCTACAATCTTGTTTTTCAACGTGGCTGTAACGTAGTGCAGAGGGGAAAAAGACCGAAGCAGGCAGAAATACAAATACTATATAACTCACGATCCAAGGTATTAAGTGCAGTAGTCGATGTAGTGAGGTTTATGGGTTTTAGCGCGTGCTTTTTTCATCAATGGAGGATCTATGATCTATATGAGGCAAAATGTGGTTATAGTATTGCTGTGTTTTGTAACAAGTGCGAGCGTTTCTCAACTTTCCATACCAAAACAGTACGTATGGGAACCAGATCTTGGTAATGGGATGTATAAAAATCCAGTTATTTACGCAGATTATTCTGACCCTGATGTTATTCGCGTTGGAAGCGATTATTATCTTGTAGCTTCAAGTTTTTCTCACTTCCCCGGATTGCCCATTCTCCACTCAAAAGATTTAGTAAATTGGACACTTATTGGGCATGCTGCTCATACATACCCTGATACATCATTTGTGTTACCACAACATGGAAAAGGAATATGGGCACCGAGTATACGGTACCACAATGGGGAATTCTATATCTACTTCGGTGACCCCGATCGTGGTATTTTCATGACAAAAGCAAAGAATCCAGCGGGTCCATGGACTCCACTTCATCTAGTACGTAAAGTTGTAGGTTGGATTGATCCATGTCCATTTTGGGATGATGATGGAAATGCATATCTCGTACATGCATTTGCAAACAGTCGAGTTGGTATAAAAAGCATTCTTGCAATTAATAAAATGAGTTCAGATGGTTTAGAAATTTATGACGAAGGAATTGTTGTGTTCGTTGGGCATTTTAGTCATCCCACCATGGAAGGCCCGAAGCTTTATAAAAGAAATGGATACTATTATATTTTTGCACCAGCTGGTGGTGTCAAGACTGGATGGCAAACAGTACTTCGTTCGAAAAATATTTTCGGTCCTTACGAGGATAAAATTGTTCTTGAACAAGGAAGTACGAACATCAACGGACCCCATCAAGGTGCCTGGGTAGAAACAGATGTTGGTGAACATTGGTTCATTCACTTTCAAGATCGCTATGCTTATGGACGTATCATTCATTTGCAACCAATGAAGTGGGAGAACGATTGGCCTCTCATTGGTATTGATTACGATGGGAATGGAATTGGTGAGCCTGTATCCACATACTCTAAACCTATAGTAAAATCAACTGTCCAGAAAGTAGTACCTCAAACAAGTGATGACTTTCAAAGTGGTGAATTAGGATATCAGTGGCAGTGGCAAGCAATACCAGATACTTCATGGTACTCACTCACCGCCAGGAAAGGATGGTTACGACTTTATTCAAATCGGATTAACTCAGAAAATTTATGGAATGTTCCAGCTCTTCTGCTTCAAAAAATTCCCGCTCCACGATGTACTACAACAACATATCTTGACGCCTCTTCCTTGCAACAGGGTGAATTTGCAGGGGTTGTGGTATTTGGTTTAGATTATGGTTCACTATATGTTATGAATGATGGTAAGAATTTCACACTCAATGTAGGGCATTGCTCCGATGCTCATAAGAAGACAGGTGAAATACGAACCGAAACAATCACTTTACAAAAACCGCAATTATATCTCCGTATCATTCTTTGGGAAGATTCAGTAATAAATGGTATCCCTCAAGTAAAATACAAGTATTCTTACAGTAACGATGGAAAAACTTTTCGAGATCTCGGGAGTACTTACCAAGCAAGAGAAGGAATTTGGGTTGGAGCCAAAATTGGGCTTTTCTCGCTCACAACTTCCTTTCGTAAAGAACGAGGATACGCTGATTATGATTTCTTTTTCGTAGAATAACCTTCGCTAAAAAATAATCACACCTGCCGATTTTTCTTGCCTTTTTTTGAATAGTTCATTTATATTGAAACGGTTTAATATAGTTTAATTAATATTCACATAGGTGAGGGTACTATGGGAAAAATCTTACTTCTCATAATGATTTTTGTTCAATGGTTTAATGGCATTAGTTTAGCAAATGATGGTGCATTCTTTACAGGAAAATATCAAAATCTTTTTAAGACACTACTTAATAAAAGTGATGAAGAAATTAAATCGAAAATTGACCGTGCATTTCAGCAATTATTTTACGGAAATGATACAACAGAACGTGTGTATTATCCGGTTGGTGAAGATATGGCTTACATTTACGACGTGTGGAATAACGATGTACGGACAGAGGGTATGTCATACGGAATGATGATTGCAATTCAACTGGATAGAAAGGAAGAATTCGATCGTTTATGGAAATGGGCAAAAACGTACATGCAACATAAGAGCGGACAGCGAGAGTACTACTTTGCATGGCATTGTACGCGTGAGGGAGTTGTGATAGACTCAAACTCAGCTTCAGATGGAGAAGAATGGTTTGTAACAGCGTTATTATTTGCTTCAAAACGGTGGGGCGATGGTGTGGGTATTTACAATTATAAGGCAGAAGCTCTAAAGATCCTCCAAGCCATGGTAACGAAGTGCGACACTTCTGATGATCCACGAGTAGTCACAAACATGTTTAATAAACGAGTAAAGCAAGTTGTATTTGTACCTGCTGGTGAAGCTGATGATTTTACTGATCCATCTTACCACGTTCCTCACTTTTATGAGCTATGGGCAATCGTTGACAAACAGAATAGTACGTTCTGGCACGAGGTAGCAATAACGAGTCGTGCATTTCTTAAGAAAGTTGTTCACCCAGAAACAGGATTAGCGCCAGATTATGCAACATTTGATGGAAAACCTTATGACCCATGGGGTGGAGGACACAATCACTTTCAGTACGATGCATGGCGTGTTGCGATGAATATTGCCGTCGACTACGAATGGTTTAGAAAAGATCGCTGGGCTGTTTTACAGTCTAACAGGCTTTTAAAGTTTTTCCATGTACAAGGTATTAATTCCTATGTTGGGCTTTATACGCTAGACGGGAAAAAACTTTCGAATGAACAAAATTCTGGGTTGGTAGCAATGAATGCAGTTGCCGCACTTGCTGCAACACTTAAGGAACGACGAGATTTTGTTCAAAAACTTTGGGAACTTCCGATACCGTCTGGTCGTGGCCGTTACTACGATGGGATGCTCTATCTTCTTTCATTGCTTCAAGTGAGTGGGAATTTTCGAATCTATATATAATAGACCATAAAGGAACAAGCTATGGTACGGATATTAAGAATTCTGTGTTGTTTTCTCTGGTTTCAGTTTTTATACTCTCTTCCATTTCAGGAACGATATATCGTTTCAATAAAATCAGCTGATGAATTCCCTGTGGTCGAGCGTCAAAAGGCAACACCAATTTACGTAAGTGCGTACGATTACAGTGGTATTCAAAAAGTTGTTCGACACCTCCAAAAAGACATAGAGCGAGTAACAAATTGCACACCAGAAATTGTCACCAGTGAGAAACCAACACATGATTATATAATCATTGTTGGATCTTGCGAACGGAGTGGACTCATTAAACAGCTTGTAAGGAGTAAGAAAATCGATCTTCGAACCCTCTATGGTCAATGGGAGACTTTCCAGATTCGTGTTGTTGAACGCCCGTTTCCCAACGTTCAACGTGCCTTAGTCATTGTGGGGAGCGATAAACGAGGCACAATCTATGGTATATACGATCTTGCAGAGCAAATGGGAGTCTCGCCGTGGTACTGGTGGGCTGATGTTCCACCAAAGAAGAAAAACGATGTATATGTAAAAAAGGGAATTCACACTGCAGGTACGCCGAAGGTGAAATATCGAGGAATATTCATTAATGATGAAGCACCAGCTTTAAGTGGTTGGGCGCATGAAAAATTTGGTGGCTTCAATCATAAGTTTTATGAGCATGTTTTTGAACTCATCCTTCGATTAAAAGGAAATTTTCTCTGGCCTGCTATGTGGGGACGAGCATTCTACGATGATGATTCACTTAACGCACCCCTTGCCGATGAGTATGGTGTTGTGATTAGTACATCACACCATGAACCAATGATGCGAGCACATGACGAGTGGCGCCGCTATGGTACTGGGCCATGGAACTATGAGAAGAATGAAGAAAAATTAAAGGAATTTTGGAAAAGAGGTATTGAGCGGATGCGTTCCTACGAAAGTATTGTGACGGTAGGGATGCGAGGGGACGGAGACGAACCGATGAGTGAAGAAGCAAACATTGCTCTCCTTGAGAGAATAGTACGAGATCAGCGACAAATTATACAAGAGGTTACAGGGGAAAAACCAGAAAATATTCCACAAGTGTGGGCTCTCTATAAAGAAGTTCAAGAGTACTATGAAAAAGGAATGAGAGTTCCCGATGATATAACGTTGTTGCTGTGTGATGACAATTGGGGGAATATTCGGAAACTTCCTAGCTTAAAAGAGAAGCCACGCAAAGGTGGGTATGGTATTTACTATCACTTCGATTATGTTGGAGGACCTCGAAATTATAAGTGGCTCAATACAAATCAAATTGAGCGAGTCTGGGAACAAATGCATATTGCATATGAATATGGTGTACGGCAAATATGGATTGTTAATGTCGGTGATATCAAACCGATGGAGTACCCAATTAGTTTTTTCTTAGATTATGCATGGGATCCTGACAAAATACAAGCCGATGATTTACCTCGGTACACACGAGAGTGGGTTGCTAAACAGTTCACCGTACGCTACCAAAATGAAATAGCGGAAATTCTTGAACTTTATACTAAGTATAATTCACGGCGAAAACCAGAGATGCTTTCATGGGATACCTACAGCCTTGTGAACTATCGTGAATATGAAACTGTTGTTGCTGATTACAAAATTCTTGAAGCAAAAGCGAAAGCAATTGATACCGTATTACCGATAGAATATCGCGATGCTTATTATCAACTTGTACTCCACCCCGTTGAAGCTTGTGCAAATCTCTATGAACTTTATTTTACAGTTGCAAAAAATTATCGATACTCACAACAAGGCCGTGCCTCAACCAATGATTATGCGAACAAAGTACGTGAACTTTTTTACCGTGATCAAGAAATCACAAATCGATATCATTCTTTAGGGAATGGACGTTGGAACCATATGATGTCACAACCCCATATTGGATATACATCGTGGCAACAGCCCGATAGCAATATCATGCCAGCTGTCATTGAAATTCAAGTGCCCGAAAATGCAGAAATGGGAGTTGCTCTTGAAGGGTCAGAATGGTGGTTCCCTTATAACAGAGAAGAAGGTACTTTACCAACCTTTGATTATTTTAACCAACAAGAATACTTCATTGAGTTATTTAATAAAGGTAGACAACCGTATATGTATTCAATTGCGACTTCAGTGCCATGGATCTACGCCATACCACAAGAGGGATTAGTCGAAAAAGAACTTCGAGTAAAAGTGAGGATAGATTGGAGGTCGGTCCCTTGGGGGTACCATACGGTACCATTGGTAATAACAGGTCCCAATGGTGCAAACGCTTGTGTAAAAGCATGCATTCATAAGCCAAAAGAACCAGTAAAAGAAAAATATAATGGTTATGTCGAAAGCAATAATTATGTTTCAATTGAAGCAGTTCACTATACCCGAAAGATTAATTCAAGAGAATTCCAGTGGATTAAAATACCAAATTTAGGGCGTACCTTATCTGCAATGACTATTTTCCCTGTGACTGGAGAACGACAACAGCTCACAAAAAACAGTGCTCGATTGGAATATGATATATACTTCTTTTCAACAGGAACAGTAGAAGTCGATGTCTATTTATCGCCAACGTTAAATTACACCCATGGTGATGGATTGTTTTACGGTGTCTCATTTGACGATGATAATCCTCAAATCGTTTCACTACATCGCAATGATATTATTGCTGATTGGAAGTATCCATCATGGTGGAATAAGATTGTTAGTGAGAATATTCGAGTGTGTACAACACAACATACAATTCACAACACTGGCGATCACCGATTAAAACTGTGGGCAATTACTCCAGGTATTGTAATTCAAAAAGTTGTGATACGTACTGGACCCATTGGCAAGTCATATCTCGGGCCACCGGAAAGTTACCGTGGTGGAAGATAAAAATTCGAAGTTTTCTTTCCTAACATTTCTCTCAGCGGGGTAACGAGGAGGAAGAGTGTAATGAGGAGAAACTCATAGCTATGGAGATGCGCAGAACTTTTTTTAAAATCGTAAGTTTATGTACGTTGCTCAATATTCATTTTCTTAAAAGCCAAGAGTTTTGTATTACACGTAGTGGCTACTTTTCGGTACCGGGGTGGGATGTACTAGTGTTCAGTAATTGGTATGATGGAATGTTCAGTGATGCAAAGATTAGTGGTATTGAATTCATCCATCATGATAGACGTACTGTAACAAATGGAGATGTTCGTTTACAACCGACACCCGAGCAGTGGGATGAAACTCCACAATTAATCTCAAGACGTATCGATACAACTACACGTTCGATTATAGTTGATTTAGAATATCCACAGTACAATTTTCAATATAGTATACGTGTTCAAGCTCATGGTAAATCAATTTGGTTAACTGTTGAACTTTCAAAGCCTCTTCCAGAGAAATTGCATGGGAAGGCAGGGTTTAATCTGGAGTTTCTTCCGTCAGCGTATTTTGAAAGAGGCTTTATCATGGATTCAACCGTTGGTGTTTTTCCGCTTCATCCAGTTAGTTGCCATAGAAAACAATCGGATACTTTTGAAGTACTTCCGTTTGCTCAAGGCAGAATTTTTATAGCTGCTCCTGAAGATCCATCGTGTCGGATTGAAGTAAGAAGTAAAAGGAATAATCTGTTGCTTTATGACGGAAGGGTTGTTGCACAGAATGGTTGGTATGTACTACGTTCACTTATCCCATCCAATAAAGTTGGTATTGTGATTGAATGGGAAATTCAAGCAAATATAATTACCAATTGGAAACGTACACCACAGGTGCTTTACTCACAAGTTGGGTACCACCCTACCCAGGCGAAAAAAGTCTTCATTGAATACGATGCGCGAGATAATCTTGAAACTGATAGTTTGTACCTTCTTCGGATCGGTGTAAGTAATATTACAGAAAATCGAAAGTCACTCCTTGTAAAACCATGGGGACTTTATTTGCGATACATGTATGGTTATGCGGACTTCAGTGAAATCACACAGGAGGGCCTCTACTGTTTCGAGTTTCGCGGTAAACGTACCCCTGTTTTTCGAATCTCAAAAGATATTTATACTGATCTCTGGTATCCTACAATGGATGTTTTTTTTCCTGTTCAAATGGACCATATGTATGTTCGTGAAGCATACAGAGTATGGCATGGTGTTTCTCACCTTGACGATGCATTGCAAGCGCCACCAAACCACATTCACTTCGATCTCTACGCACAAGGGCCAACACTCGATTCTCATTATCAACCATACGAACATATACCCGGTTTAAACATTGGTGGCTGGTTTGATGCAGGAGATTTTGATATACGTACACAAAGTCAATACACAGTTGTTCATATGTTTTCACTCGTGTGGGAAGACTTTAAACCACTGCGTGATGAAACAACAGTGATACAACAAGAACGCTACGTTGAACTTCATAAGCCAGATCATAAGCCAGATATACTCCAACAAATAGAACATGGAGTGCATGCACTCCTAGCACAATATCGTGCTTTTGGTCATGCTATACCTGGTATCGTTGATGGGAGTTTACGGACATATACCCATATTGGTGATGCTGCTTCTCAAACCGATAATAAGATTTATACACCAAGGCTCAAACCATATGAGATAGTAGGTGATAGTAGTGGTACTTTCGACGATCGATGGGCATTTACCACACACACTACAGCGCTAAACTATGGTGCAATTGCTGCGCTTGCTTCAGCGAGTAGAGCTCTCAATGGCTATAATGATTCTCTCGCAAACGAGTGTTTACGGCAAGCACAGAAAGTATGGGATGAAGAACATTCATCATCACCTCATCTTTTTCGCTACGGTAATACGACAGGGGGAAATGTAGTGGTTGAAGAGTTAAAAGCAGCTGTAGAGTTGTTCTTGTGTACTAAAGAGCACAAGTACAAGCAGCGCATCGAACAGATCATCCAAAAGGATGATACACTACTTGCAGCGATGGTTCCCTATGTTGCTCGAGTATATTCTCAATTAACGTTGAAAACACAGCACATTGTTCGAGACTTTGCGTTTAACTATGCAAGCATGATGAAGAGTATAGAGAATCCATTTGGGGTTCCAATTACTACTGGTGGGTGGGCTGGGAATTATCAGATTGTTACTGTTACTATTTTAAACTATCACCTTCACAAACTCTTCCCAAATGTAATTTCAAAAGATGATGTATTTCGTGGAATTCACTATTTACTCGGTTGTCATCCAAGTGCAAGTATATCGTTCGTCTCTTCTGTTGGTACAGTATCAAAAAAAAGTGCATACGGCAATAATCGTGCCGACTTTTCTTTCATTGCAGGTGGTGTTGTACCTGGTATTCTGATTATTAAACCTGATTATCCAGAAAACAAAGAAGATTGGCCATTTTTCTGGGGTCAAAACGAGTACGTTATTAACATAGCCTCACAGTTCGTATATGCAGCGTGTGCTGTACAAGCACTCCTTCAATGAACGAGCTATGGAACACATTCAATTATCCTCTCGTCTATACCAAAAAATTGTTTACGTGATGGAGGAATGATTGAACGTGGAAATTGCTTTAGGTAGTAGAGATATTGGAGTTCGTGCAAGAAGTTTTGTATCTTGTGAACAATCTGAACAAAGCACGAACTACAAGATGGAAGCTGCACCGTCTACTGCACGAACCGTTGAATTATCTATTGATGAAATTCGTCGCTTGAACGATGAAGAACTCGTTAAGCTTTTCCAACAAGGGAAAGAGATTGCATTTCGATTTTTAGTTGAACGACACCAATCACGCATTCGTAACTTACTCTACTCAATTTTCCATGAACGTGAGTTTGCCGACGATTTAGCTCAAGAAGTATTCATAAAGGCATATCGAGCACTACATCGATTTCGATTTGAATCATCCTTTTATACATGGCTCTATCGTATTGCAATCAATCGTAGCCGAGATGAAATGCGACACAGAAAGTTACAGCGCTTTTTCTCATTTGAGCAACTTGATGAAGGTGTTGAAGCTGAACTCCAAGCCCGCATTGCAACCCACCCGAAGAATAGAGATGATGAAGAGCTCGTTGCACTTGGACTTAAAATGGTCCCCGAACCATTCAAATCAGCAGTCATTCTCCGCGATATCGAGGGCCTAACGTACGAAGAAATTGCTGACGTGTTGAAATGTGAATTAGGTACAGTAAAGTCAAGAATAGCACGTGGTCGTGCAATGCTCCGCAAGGTACTCAAACCATTGTTGGAGGAACCTCGACAATGAAAAAATTGTTACAAGAGAAAATGTCGGAGTTACTATCGCTCTATGTTGATGGTCAATTATCAGAAGCTGAAGCTCGCGAAGTGGAGCAACACATCAGAGAGAATGAGAATGTTCGACAAGAATTCAAAGAATTACTCCAATTGAAACAGCTTTTAGCCAGTAAACCACGCGTTGAAGAAAATACATCGTTTTGGGTGGCATTATCACAGAGGATTGAAACTCAACCGTCATACACTACAACCACTGCAGGAGTCCTTGCCTTTAAACCTTTAATAATTATTGCTGCAACAATGATCCTATTTTTAGGAATAGGATATGGGATTTACTCCTACTTCCAGCAAACGCAAACATTATCTTCAGAACAGCATAGGCATTTCCATAGTAGTCTAGTACCGGTCTTTTCGCATATAAGCAAAGATGATGCATTGCAGTTTATACTCTTTGGTACATTACCATTTGATAGAGAACGGCGCACAGTACTTGAACTCGATGAAACAGATCGTCAACGTTGTAAAATAAATATTTGGAAGAATACTCCAAGAGTACACAATAACAATAATTGTACGGTGCAAAAGCTAGTAACTGAAGCCAAACTAAACGAAGAACAACAACGCTTGCTCGATAGTATTCTTATAATAGCACAAGAACGTATCAGGGCATCAATTTTCATGGGTGAAAACAATGTACTTGCTATAGATCCATCACTTCCAAGTATTAAACGTGTCATTGCTAAAAGTATTTATTCTACACTCCACCCACGACAACAGAGTTCAATACAACGACTCTTAGCAACGAATAATCTTCGTCATAAAGTACACTATCAACAACAACTATTATCAGAAACGAAAAAGACCGTTCATCAAATCCGACGAATACCACGAAATCGTCTGTTTGTAGTGATTACACCAGATACATTAATGTATTCTACAATATCACTATCTGATAGTCTTAATGAAATTCACCGTACTGCATATGCGGACCATGAGTACCATTGTCGGCGACTTGTAGAGCAATTTATCCAACAAGACTTTAGTATGCTTTCCCAACAAACGATAGGTAACGGCCCTAGTACAGATAAAATGAAGAGAGTGTTACAAGTCGAAATTACAACATTTGGAAATTCATGGTTTCAAGATGACGATACATTTCGTGTGAATAAATCATTATCACCACATAATCTAACAATTGTACCAGCAGAAGCTAATAAAAATAATCAACATAAAGATAAACACGGTAACTAGCACTCTCCATATAAATTCCCAATAACTTTAATCTTATATCCTGAGAGAAGTGAAAACCACTGCTTGAGAAGAGCAAGGCATTGCATTGTTGTAATGTTAATAAGTATGTACGCTGTGTGAGTAACATTATTAAGAAACAAAGGCATTTTTTGTAGTATTTCTTTTGTATTTTGGATGAAAACGTAAAAAGGATGTACTCAATATGCGAATTGCTGTTGCAATGAGTGGAGGAGTTGACTCTTCTGTTGCTGCTGCTTTGCTCCTAGAACAAGGACATGATGTTATAGGAGTAACAATGAAAATCTATGATTACTCAAGTATAACACCAGGACAATGGCTTGAATCTTCTTGTTGTAATCTCGAAGCAATAAACGATGCACAGAAAGTAGCTCAATGCCTTGGTATTCCACACTATGTGATTGACTTTAGAACAGAATTCGAAACAACTGTTATAAAAAATTTTATAGATGAGTACTTACAAGGACGAACACCAAATCCATGTATACTTTGCAATAAAGTAATTAAACTTGGGCTACTTCTTGAAAAATCTCAACAATACTTTAAGGCAGAGGCTTTAGCAACAGGTCATTACGCAAAGGTGGTGTACAATGATGGAAAAAAACGTTTTACAATTGCCAAAGGTGTCTCCAAGGAAAAAGATCAATCATATGTATTATGGTCGCTCAATCAACAAACACTTGCTCGTATTCAGCTTCCATTAGGATCGTATAGCAAGAATCAAGTTAGAGCTATAGCAAAAAAGTATAATTTACATATAGCACAAAAACATGAGAGCTTTGAAATATGTTTTATCCATGATAACAATTATGAACAGTTCCTTAAACACAGAATTCCAAGTTTGGAACAAAGAGTTTTTGGTGGTGAAATTATTTATAAAGGAAACGTTGTTGGGACTCATCGTGGGTACCCATTCTATACAATTGGTCAGCGAAGGAATATCGGCGCTTATGGGAAAAAGATGTATGTAACAAACATAGATTGGAAATTAAATCGAATAGAAATTGGGCCAGAAGAAGCTTTGTACCATAAAGGTCTTATAGCAGGCAACGTTAATTGGGTAGGGATTGATGGATGTACGAACTCTCTACAAGGATTTGCAAAAGTACGCTATAAAGATGAGCCTACGCAAGCAACGCTTACAACTTCAGACAGTGGGAAAATCCATATAATTTTTGAAACACCAAAACGTGCAATTACCCCAGGTCAGTCAGTTGTATTTTACGATAAAAATGATGAAATACTTTGCGGTGGTATAATTGAAACAATAGTCGATTAATAGAGAAGAAACTTTTTTACAGTATCGACGTTTATGATATGAAAGGTGATGAGGAAAGAGAATACGAGGAACAGCTCATATCATCTGCAAAAGATGGTAATGTACAGGCTTTTGAAGCACTTGTTCGAAAATATCAAAAGCGGGTACTGAATCTGGCTTATTTAATGATCGGTGATAGAGATCGTGCAGAAGATGTAACACAGGATGTATTTGTGAAAGTATATAAGAAATTGCATTATTACTCAAAAAACACTTCATTTTATTCATGGCTATACAGGTTAACGGTCAATGAATGCATTGACGAGCTACGCAAGAGAAAAATTCGTAAAGTATTTTCACTTGATTTTTTGGCTGAGGATGGGTATGAGAGGTTTTATTCAGAAAATACATCAGAATTGCCAACGACAGAAATTTATAATAGAGAGCAACGTGAAGTAATACAAAAAGCGTTACAGATGATTTCAAAAGAGCACCGTGAAGTATTACTATTGCGAGAATATGAAAATTATGGTTATAATGAAATAGCAGAAACGTTAGGAATTTCTGTACAAGCTGTAAAATCGAGAATATTTCGTGCACGGCAAGAATTACGTGTTATTCTTCATCGATATTTTAAAGATATGATATGAAGCACTGTTCCTTTCAACGACTAATCTCTTCTTATTTTGACGGAGAGCTTTCAAGTGCAGAGCGTCTATCTATTGAGCAGCATGTAGCTCATTGTCAAGATTGTCAAACATTCTTACGTGAGCTCCACATATATCGTCATGCTATTCAAGAAACTGCAACACTTAAATATGAGCCTGTACTTACTCGACGTATACTTGAAAAAGTTTATGAAACACAGCACGGATTAACTGCATGGATAACATTTGAGAAGTATGTACGTCGTACTCTTATTGCTTTTGCAATTGTAATAGTCATTTTCTTTACAGCACTATACCTTATGCTCCAAAAGCCAGTGAATGATTATTCGTCGCAACAATTTTCGGTAATTTCTGATTCTAGTGCTTCTATATTTTACATCCCACAAGAAGAAATTACAAAACACGATATTGCATACGCTGTACTCACATCTGATTAGCGAGGATGACTATGAAACCAAAGACAAAAGCTCTGCTCGCACTTGTTATAAGTTTTACACTAGGGGTTGCGAGTGGAGTTCTACTAACACGACTGATTTGGAAACCAGTATTTTTTATGAAACATCAAGATTTTTGGAAAGAGGTGCGCGAGAAGCTTGAATTGACGAAAGACCAACAGGATCGTATTGATTCTCTACTTTGCAGTTCAAAGCGGGTCATTGATGAACACAAGAAAGCAATTATTCAAGTAAAAGATTCAGTTAAAAAAGAAATTGATAAAATATTAACTGACAAGCAAAGAGATGCATTAGAACAGTTATTAAAAGAATTGCCCACGCCGAAAAAGTAAAAGGATACAAAGGATGCTATCTACTTAGTGTAATGAAACAAAAATCATTAGTGAATGTAAAGGATTTTTTCTTTACGAAAAATTTCATAAGTTATACTTAAAAGGTCCCGTAGCTCAGTTGGATAGAGCAACAGCCTTCTAAGCTGTGGGTCGCGCGTTCGAATCGCGCCGGGATCACAACGTATAACCACTTAGTAGTTCGGCGCTATAATGCTAACCCAAAGAAATACTCCATCCGTTGAGAAATATCATCAAATTACATTCCTAAATACCATACTACATCACTTCAACTGTTAACGGGATGAAGCAATCGATAAGCTTAAAAACAGATTTTCAGCCTACGTTTTGGGTTGCCAATGGAATGGAACTATTCGAACGACTAGCATACTATGGTCAAAATGCTGTTTTAAGTATTTTCCTCCGAGATCATATACAACTTTCGATTGTTGATGTCGGAAAAATCCAATCGCTTTTTGGGGGCCTACTTTACGCTCTTCCGATTATTGGTGGTACGATAGCAGATAAGGTAGGATTTCGACGGTCTTTTGCATTAGCATTTAGCTTATTAACAGTTGGGTACTTTCTTATTGGTTCGACAGGAATGAAGGCTTTTTCAGAAGTGTATTCAACTATGAATCTCTTTTCGGTACTATCGTTGTGGGTCATTATTACGGCGATTGGTGGAAGTTTTATAAAACCATCAGTTCTTGGAACCGTAGCATTCACAACAAATGAAAAATCTAAATCGTTAGGCTATGCAATATACTACTGGCTTGTCAATGTCGGAGCCGCTCTTGGTCCAGCTATAGCGTTTGCTGTACGAAATACATTTGGAATTGAAAATGTTTTCCTTGTATCATCTCTCTGCTGTTTCTTAATGGTTATTGTTAATTACTTTTGGTTTTATGATACTAATACTCAAAAGTACAATGAGACAATAGTAGAAAAAGGTCGTCAACTTCTTGTTGTTTTACGAAATTCACAATTTGTTCTTTTCCTCCTCCTCTTTTCTTTGTTTTGGATTGTATTTTGGCAAATATACATTATTATTCCCTTATATGTAAAAGATTACATTAATAGTAATGCTCCATTTGAAATAATATCTTCAGCTGGGGCGTGGGGAATAATTCTCTTTCAGCTTTTGATCAACAGAGTAACTAAAGGTTTAACAGCGTCCCGAGCTATTGTACTAGGATTCTTGGTAGCTAGTGTTGGGTGGTTACTTCCAGCCCTCTCTCCTTCAATACCAACGATTATAGTTGCTATAGTCATTTTTTCAATTGGTGAGATGATTCAAGCACCTCGCTACTATGAATACATTGCTACGATAGCACCTACTAATCAGGTAGGGATGTACCAAGGATTTGCTTTTTTACCAATTGCACTTGCCTATGCCCTTGGGGGAATATTTGGTACTTGGATTTATCAAACAGTCGCAATTCAATGTCAAAGTCCACAGAAAATATGGTTTGTGCTCTCTAGTATAGGAATTTGTGCTTCCATTGGAATGATATTATACAACAAAAAGTACAATCGTTACTCATAGCTGATTTTTGAGAGAAGTTGTATATACTAGAACCAATATTTGCTCATTCAATGTGTGCTTATACTATAAGTATTCTCTTATATACATGTGAAATTAACTTCCTTTCATTGCAATGCATAAGTATTATTTTGCTGTTAACTGTAATAGGATATATAATTTACCATGTTTATAGGAGTAAAAAGCGAAAAGAGCATAAACGTAATACATTAGCACTCCGTTTTTTTAATTCAATCGAGATTGAACGGAAACAACTTGCGAACTATTTGCACGATAGTATTGGGCAAGATCTACTCATCATAAAGAATAGAGTCCTCTTAGGATTACAGAGCAAACGTAAAAAAGAAATGATAGAACAGTTTAATGAAATATCTGAAACAGTAACTCACGCTCTTGAAAAAACTCGTGAGTTATCGTATACGTTGTACCCATATCAAATTGATAGACTAGGATTGACAAAAGCGTTGGAATCTCTAATTAACCGTTCTTTCTATGGAACCTCAATAAAGATCAATAGAACAATAACGGTTGATGAGAAGAAAATACCATATAATTATTCAATCCAAATCTATCGTATTTTACAAGAGACAATTCAAAATATTCTCAGGCATGCACGAGCAACTGAAGTATCAGTAACAGTTGATATTTCTGGGAATGTTTTATTTATTGTGATTACTGATAATGGCGTAGGCATTTGTAGCAATATTTCTCCGAGTGAAATACAAAACGGTGGTTTAGGAATTCCTATACTGCAAGAGCGAGTACGAGTATTGGGTGGATCTATTTCTATAAGCTCAGAACAATACCGTGGAACCAGTATTCGTATAGAAATTCCCCTCATAGAGTAATTATGGATAAAAGAATTAAAGTGCTAATTGCTGATGATCATCCGATATTTCGAAAGGGATTACGGCAAGCAATTGAATCTGATAGAAGTCTTGTTATTGTTGGCGAAGCGGGTGATGGTATCGAAGCATACCGTTTGATCGAAGAACTTCGGCCTGATGTTGCAGTACTTGATATTGAAATGCCTGGGATGACAGGGTTGGACATTGCAAAGAAAATACAAAAACTCAGTGTTGCAGTCGATGTCATTTTTTTGACAATGTATAAAGATGAAGATATGTTCAATGAAGCTCTCGATTTAGGTGTCAAAGGATATGTGTTAAAAGAAAATACTGTTGAAGATATTGTGAATTGCATAAAAGTAGTAGCAAAAGGGAAATATTTTTTGAGTCCATCCATTTCTTCATATCTCGTAAATCGAAACGAAAGGGCAAAGAGTTTATTACGCAAGAAACCTGAATTGAAAGATCTTACACCAACAGAGCGTAAAATACTGAAATTGATTGCTGAGAATAAAACCAGCAAAGAAATTGCTATGCTTTTACACATAAGTCATCGTACTGTTGAGAACCACCGATTGAATATATGTAACAAACTCGACATCCATGGTAGTCATGCCCTTCTTCGTTTTGCTCTGGAAAACAAAACAGAGATTGAGTAATCCTCAATTTTATAAAAATAGGTAGTTGTACTTATAAATCTAGGTGTTCCCAATGAGTAAAATAAGTAGTACATACTATACATTCTTGAGAAATTGTTTAAGATACTAGAATTGTTGCTAAGTGAAAATACAGTGGGGATATTTACCTTAGCAAACTTAGCAAAGGATTGAGGTGGAGCAAAGGGATGTTCACAATGAACGTCCCTTTTTTATGCCATGTTATGGAAGACGGATTGGACATCATCATCGTCTTCTAATTTATCGAGGAATTCTTGTACTTCTTTTACTTGATCTTCTGGGAGTTCTTTTGTAGCAGTTGGTATGTATTGCAATTCAGCACTTTTTACTTCAATCCCTTTTTCTTCAAGGAATTTTTGCATACGGCCATAGTCTTGGAATGTTGTGTATATATGGAGTTCATTACCTTCTTGAACAATATCGTCGAGTCCATGATCTATGAGTTCAAGTTCAAAATCTTCGAGATTTATGTTTGCTGGAATAGCGATACGAATTAATCCTTTTCGTTCAAACATAAATGAAACAGAGCCAGTGGTTCCGAGTGATCCACCATGTTTAGAAAAGATATGGCGGATATTTGCGACAGTCCGTGTAGGATTATCAGTTGCACATTCTACCATAACAGCAATGCCATGAGGAGCAATCCCTTCGTAAATTACTTCTTGGTACCCAGTAACGTCTTTTTGCGATGCCCGTTTAATTGCTGCTTCAACTCGATCTTTTGGCATATTGACACTTTTTGCATTTTGGATAGCAAGTCGGAGCCTGGGATTTCCTTTGGGGTCTGGTCCACCAAGACGGACGGCTATTTCAATTTCACGACCGATGCGGGTAAATGCTTTTGACATGCGTGCGTATCGTGCGAACATTTTATACTTTCGTTTCTCAAAAATTCGTCCCATACCTAATTTCCCTTAATACATGTACTACACTTATACTTTAAAAAAAACGAATAAATCACTCAAGATACAAGAGTGTGAGGTTATGATATACATCCTTGCACAGAATTGAGAAAGATAGTACCTTAAGCCAGATTATTGATAATAGACGTACATATTGTGAGGGGAGATGTGAAATGCAACAAAAGTATACAAAGTTAGAATTATTGAATGAAAAATTTTGTTTTAGTAAACTTCCGCAGTTTGCTGAAATTCCATCTGTTTTTTTAAAGGGAGAATTTTGTTTCATTGCACGAACCGATGTTGAATTAGTTGTTGTAAGTCCGGAATTCATGGCACCAAACAATGTGCAACAAGAACTTGGGTTTCGATGCTTTCGACTCTATAATACTATACCATTAGATGAACACAGAGTTGTGGCCTCAATTGTTCAATTACTTGCATCTGGAAACGTGAATGTACAATCAATATCAACATTCGATACTGTATATGTGTTCTTTCGGGAAGATGATCTTGAAACAGTAGTAAATATTCTTCAGAAAGCTGGATATGAATTTGTGAGTGCATAGGGCATTACTTCATCCGTTGCTTTAATTCACTACATACATCGTGGAGTGACATCCCTTGGTTGTGGAGTAGAACGAGGAGGTGGTAGAGTAAGTCAGCAGCTTCTTCGGCAAGGTGCTTTTTATTGTTTTCGATTGCAGCAAGAATAGTTTCAATAGCCTCTTCACCAAGCTTTTGTGCAATTTTCGACGTACCTTCGGAGTAGAGTTTTGCAGTATAAGAATGATTAGGGGATGCTGTTTTACGTTGTTCGAGAATTCCTTCAAGTTGCTCTAAAATAGTACTTGGAAGAATAGTTTGATATTGATCACCAAAACAGGTATGTTTTCCAGTGTGACATACGGGGCCATGTGTTTTTACTTTGATAAGAAGAGCATCGTGATCGCAGTCTGTTTCTATTGAAAGAACTTCAAGGTAGTGGCCTGAGGATTCGCCTTTTTGCCATAATTTTGACTTACTTCGGCTCCAGAATGTAACTTTTTTTGATGAAAGGGTTTCGCGGAGTGCGTCTTCATTCATAAAGCCAACCATTGCTACTTGTAGTGACTCAGCATCTTGGACGACGACAGGGACCAGTCCATTAAGTTTTTCGAAATTAATTGTTTCTATCATACTCTCACCGGTATTCCATGTGAATGAAGAAATTGTTTAAGTTCTTTGATTTTGATTTTTTGGTAATGAAAAATACTAGCTGCGAGAACAGCATCAGCTTTACCGTGCACAATAGCTTCAAGTGCATGGTACATTGTTCCAGCACCCCCAGAGGCAATGATAGGAACAGAGACACATTCAGAGAGAACTTGTAAGAGTTCAATATCGTACCCGCTTGTTGTACCATCTCTGTCCATTGAAGTCACGAGCAACTCTCCAGCACCGCGTTCAACAACTTCGCGAGACCATACTAGAGCATCACGACCAGTTGGTTCAGTGCCGGCTTTTGTCCAAACTGTCCATGTTGTACCAGATCGTTTCACATCAATTGCTACAACCACTGATTGTGTGCCAACACGTTTGCTCGCTTGGTTAATAAGATCAGGATTCGCAAGAGCTGCTGAATTCAGGGATACTTTGTCGGCACCTGCATCGAGTGCTTTTACAATATCGTCAATAGTTCGTATTCCACCACCAACGGTGAATGGTATATGAATAGCTTCGGCAACGCGCTCAACCATGGAGAGAAAAGTTGAGCGTCCCTCAAGTGTGGCGCTAATATCGAGAAATACAAGTTCATCCGCACCTTCATCAGAGTAGCGTGCGCCTAGTTCAACGGGATCGCCAGCATCGCGAAGGTTGAGGAAGTTTGTCCCCTTTACTGTTCTTCCATTTTTGACATCAAGACATGGTATAATTCGTTTTGTTAACATTGTATCTTTGCATTGTGTAATTCTGAAAGTTCTTGAAGTGAAATTGTCCCTTCGTAAAATGCTTTTCCAACAATGACACCAGAAACAGATGTTTTCGCAAGTGTAAGAATATCATTTTTTGAAGCAATTCCACCGGATGCAATAAACGATGCAGTAGAAAAATTTTTTGTAAGAGAAGTATAGAGCTCAAGGTTTGGTCCTTTGAGCATACCGTCCCGTGCAATATCGGTACAAATAAAGTGTAGAGCTCCGTATGAAATCATAGAATGAATAAATTCGTTGGCAGTAAGTGTTGTTTTTTCTTGCCAACCATGGATAGCAATGAATCCCTCTTTGATGTCAACAGCAATAACTATTTGTTCAGTACCATAGTGAGAAATCATATCATGAACAAACGAGGGGGAATGAACTGCGATGCTTCCAAGCACTACACGCGAGACGCCGAGTGAAAGAAGTTTTTCAATGTCGGCAGATGAACGTATTCCACCTCCAACTTCTATGTAAATACCTCCACATTGTGCAATTGATTCAATTGTTTTCCAATTAACAATTTTTTGTTCTCTTGCACCTTCAAGATCGACGACGTGGAGATGTGTTAAACCAGCGTCGCGGAATTGTTGTGCAACTTCAGTAGGGGATACAGAATACACTGTTTTATCCGTATAACTACCTTGCCGGAGCCGTACGCACTTACCTTCAAAAATGTCAATTGCTGGAAGAATTAGCATAGTTCAACAAAATTTTTTAGGAGTTGCAAACCACTGGTTGATGATTTTTCCGGATGGAATTGAACGCCATAAAAATTTTTATAGTGTATTGCAGAAGCAAATGGAACACCATATGTCGTTTCTCCAATTGTAACATCGGTACGTGGCGCAAAGTATGAATGTACAAAGTAAAAGTACGTACCTGAGGGAATATGTGCAAAAAGTGGAGAATCACGGATGATATGAACATCATTCCATCCCATGTGTGGTATTTTTAACTTTTTATTGGCAACAGAAAAGTGGTCAATCGTACCGTTAACAATACCAAGACAAGTTGTATTTCGTTCTGTCGATGATTCAAAAAGAATTTGCATGCCGAGGCATATTCCTAAAAATGGTACATTTAAATTTTTAATCCACTCGATTAAACCAACACGTTGAAGTGAAAGCATCGCGCTCCGAGCTTCTCCAACGCCGGGTAATATAATTTTAGTGGCTTTCATTAATTCATTAAGATTGTTTGAAACAACGTACTGAACTCCCAGTACTTTTAGTGCATTTACAACAGAACGAATATTCCCTGCTTCGTAATCAATAATTCCTACCATATCTTACAGTAAACCTTTTGTTGAAGGAATCGAAGAATCATCACAAAGATTTCTTGCAATTGCTTGCTTTAACGCTAATGCTGTACTTTTAAAAATTGCTTCAATTTTATGGTGCTCGTTCCTTCCCGTTGCTGATATATGGAATGTTGCTCGAAGTCCATCAGCAAATGCGCGGAAGAAATCTTCAATGAGTTCTGTAGGGAGTTCACCAACACGTACGCGTTTGAATTTTACGTTCCATGTGCAATGTGGTCGTGAACTTAAGTCAATAGAAACATGTGCTAATGATTCATCCATTGGTGCTGCAAAACCGAAACGTTGAAGGCCACGCTTATCACCAAGAGCTTTTCGGATTGCTTCACCAAGCACAATTCCGGTGTCTTCGACTGTATGGTGTTCATCGACGTGGAGATCGCCTTTGACCGAAAGTATTACGTCGATGCCAGAATGTTTTACTAATTGGTGTAGCATGTGGTCGAAAAAACCAATGCCAGTGTTAATAGTTGCGTTACCATTACCATCGAGAGATACTGTCAGTGTAATTTCTGTTTCGTGAGTATTACGGTACACAGTTGCAGTTCGTTGGTGTCGTACAATATAGCGGCAAGCATCGTAGAAATCGGTTGTTCGGTAATCAGCTTCTGTAGAGGTGTCTGATGTTAAGCGAATGGCTTTACAACCGATATTCCTAGCAAACTCGACGTCGGTTTCACGATCACCAACAACGTATGAATTGTTAAAATTAATCGATTTGTGCTTGAGATAATCTTCGATCAAGCCAAGTTTTGGCTTCCGACAGGTGCAATTATCACTTTGACTATGTGGGCAAATAAAAATAGCATCAAATGTGATTCCTTCGCCACTGAGAAATTTTAAAATTTTTCCTTGGACAACTTCAAATTTTGTGTATGGATAACGTTCGGTTCCAAGGTGATCTTGGTTGGAAACCATCACGAGTGAATATCCGGCATTTTGTAAAAGGCGAAGTCCACGTATGACACCTGGGATGAATTCAAGTTTTTCGAGCGAATCTACTTGTTCATCCGGTGGCTCTACGACGAGTGTCCCATCGCGATCGAGGAAGACAACATTCATTGAAAGAGTTCCTTCCATGTCGTTAGAAGAAGTTCGTTCTCTTCGTGAGTGCCAACAGTTATACGAAGGCATTCTTTGAGTCGTGGTTCACTACTGCGATTTCGCACGATTATATTATGTTCTGCTAATTTTTTGTAAATACTATTCGCATCGAGCGTGCGAACGAGAATGAAGTTAGCATCGGAATGGTACACTTTTTGTACACGAGGTAGAGATGCAAGTTGGGTACGGAACCATTCTCGTTCTTCAATTATTGCTTGTACTGTTGCTTTCATTTGATCAACTTTCCTTAAAGCAGTAAGTGCAACACGACTTGTTAACGAATTGATGTTGTAAGGCCATTTCACTTTCATCATGTATGAAATAATAGTCGGATGAGCAAGACAATATCCGAGTCGTATTCCTGCTAATCCCCATGCTTTGGAAAGAGTACGCATAATGATGAGGTTAGGGTATTGTGATAAATATTGGACCATCGATGGTGATTGTGCGAAGTCGATGTAAGCTTCATCAACAACGACTAACGTGTTGAGTGAACATAATTCTCGAATATCTTCAGCGTTAAGTAAATTTGCAGTTGGATTATTTGGTGAACAGCAGAAGATTAACTTTGTTGAATCAGTAACGGTATCCCGTGCTTTGTCGACATCTATTTGGAAATCTTCTGTTAGGAGACATGAATCAATGAACACGTCGTGGATCGAAGCAGCAACGCGGTACATTCCATATGTAGGTTCGAGAAGGAGTATTCTGTCTTTTTGAGGAGTACATACAATTCGTATCAATATATCGATGACTTCATCGGATCCAACGCCAACGAATACATTCTCTGGATTTACATTGTTGAGGGTAGCAAGTTGTGTACGAAGTTGGTGTTGAAATGGATCAGGATATCGGTTGAGCTGGAGATCATCGTATTCAATGATGCTTCCCAGTGCATTTTCGTTTGCATCGAGCAGAACACCTTCGAGATAATCTTGCCGTGCAGAATGATAGGGTTTTAGAGCTCGAATGTTTGGTCGTATAAAGTTTTCTATGTTCATGGAATAATATCTTTGTTTAATCGACGACGTACAGCTTCACTGTGAGCGTACAGCCCTTCAATGGTTGCAAATGTTATGAGAGCTGGTGCAAGGCGCTGCAGGCCTTCTTCGGTCAGTGATTGGAACGTGATTGATTTTTCGAAGCTTTCGACAGTTAAACCACTAAACCATCGAGCAGTTCCACTTGTTGGAAGAGTATGATTGGTACCCGATGCATAATCGCCAGCAGTAACAGGAGAGAAAGCACCGAGGAACACAGACCCAGCATTTTTAATCGATGGCACAAATTCTTCAGCATTTTGCATGTTAATAATGAGGTGTTCAGGTGCATAGTCATTGATAAATAAAAGTGCATCCTCAAGTGTATTTGTAATGAGAATATAACTTTTTGAGAGCGATTGTTCTACGATACTAGCTCGGGGAAGTTTTGAAAGTATTTCAGAAATATGTTTGGCAATTAATTCTGCTACTGTGTGATTCGTTGTAACAACAACAGCCTGTGAATCTGGGTCATGTTCTGCTTGCGATATGCAATCCCATGCAACTACTTCAGGATTAGCAGTTTCATCAACTAATAATAAAACTTCTGAGGGACCTGCAAGCATATCAACAGGGACACCTGTCGGATCTGACGAGACGTATTGTTTTGCTGCTGTAACATACTTATTCCCAGGACCGAAAATTTTATCAACCTTTGGAATTGTTTCAGTTCCATACGCCATTGCAGCAATTGCCTGAGCGCCACCAACACAATATATTTCTGTTATACCAAGCATATATGCTACAGCAAGAACAATAGGATGAACAGTACCTTCGTTGTTGGGTGGCGAGCAAATAATGATTCGTTTACACCCCGCAATTTGTGCTGGTATACCCAACATCAATACTGTTGAGGGAAGTGGTACAGAACCTGCAGGTATGTAAAGTCCAACTGTTTCCAGAGGTCTGATTTCTCGCCAGCATCGAATACCAGGAATCGGCTCTACTGTGTACGGTTGTCGTCGCTGGGACTGGTGAAAAAGTTTGATGTTGGTGGCAGCGATTTCAACAGCACTTCGTACTTCAGGTGAAAGTGTTGTGTACGCATGGATAATTTCGGAGTTTGTGAGACGAAATGTCGGCGGTACAACAGAATCGTATAGCTGTGAGTATTTCCGAATAGCGCTATCTCCGTGCTGTTTCACGTCGAGGCAAATTGCTTCAACACGATGAATTACCTCTGAATCATTGATGGCAGGGCGTTTAAGGAGTTGTGCCCGTTGGTCTTGTGTAAGTTGATTTTCAAAGTAGAGTTTCATTGTATGATTGTTTCGATTGGTACAACAATTATACCAGAAGCGCCTGCGGCTTTAAGTTTTTCCATAACATCCCAAAAAACATCTTCTGCGATAACAGAGTGGACTGCAACCATGTTTGTATCAGCAAGAGGAACAATTGTTGGACTCTTGAGACTTGGGAGTATTGCTTTGATTTTCTCGAGTGCTTCGAGTGGTGCATTGAGCATTAAATATCGCTTGCCACGTGCCTGAAGTGAACCACGGATCCGGATGAGAAGTCTTTCAGTTTCTTTTTTCTTCTTTTTATCTTTATGAACATCAGGACTGGCAATAAGGACTGCTTGAGATTCTAAGACTGTGCATAAAGTACGCAAACCATTCATTTTTATAGTGGTACCAGTTGATACGATATCACAAATCGCATCAGCAACATCAAGACTTGGTGCTAGTTCTACAGACCCACTGAGTTTGATGATTTCAGCTTTTACTTTATGCTGACGTAGAAATTCTTTTAGTGTGTGTGGGTACGTTGTTCCAATACGAAGTCCATTGAGGTCAGTAATAGCTTTGTATGATGATCGTTGTGGTACGCTGATCATGAGCTTACAGCTTCCAAAACCCAGTTTTTCAAGCACTGGGATTTTTGATTTTCGCTCCCTAAGAATGTTTTCTCCAACAATCCCGAGATCGGCGACACCGTCACGAACATATTCAGGGATGTCATCATCACGAATTGCAAGGATATCGAGATCGAAATTCTTACAAGGGGAATAGAGGCTTTGTTTTTGAAATTCAAATTCAAGTCCACATGCTCGTAGGAGAGCAATAGAATCTTCTGTTAACCTACCACTTCGTTGAATTGCAATTTTCATTCTACCATTTGATGAAAGCATACTATAAATCCTTTAGAGAATTTGTTTTCTTAATGAGTAGTGCATAACCGCCCTTTCCCTCTTTAAGCCATCGTCCAACACGGGCTATTGTACGGGAACTCACGCCGGTGAGCTCTTCAATTTTTGTATATGGCATTCCTTGCGATAGAAGTTTTGCAACTTTCCATCGTTCTGCCATTTCTTTAATTTCAGTTTCAGTGAGAAGATCACGGAAGAAACGACGGCATTCATCAAGTGATTCAAGTGTAAGAATCGCTTCGTAGAGTTCATCAATTTCTTTTTGATTTACTTTCTTCATACTTTACTTAAGTAAAGTATACAAAAATGTTTAGAAGAATGCAAGCACTGCAAACACGATTTCTGTGAGAACAAATTCCATAGTACTACACGGAAACGGGTTCTATGAAAAAGATGGTTACTGTAATTGGTTTAGAGATATTTCAGAGAGAATACCATCTTTCAATTGTACAATTCGTGCTGGATACTTCTTTACGAGATCATAATTGTGTGTAGCCATAAGAATTGCAGTACCACGGAGATTTATTTTCCACAATAAATCCATAATTTCGTATGATGATGTAGGATCTAAATTCCCAGTAGGTTCATCAGCTATAAGTACTATCGGATCATTTACAAGAGCACGCGCGATTACAACACGTTGTTGTTCGCCACCAGAAAGTTCGTGTGGCATAGAGTATCGTTTATGACTGAGTCCAACATCAGCTAATGTGAAGAGGACACGTTTTTTAATTTCTTTCCGTGGTGTGTTTGTAACATGGAGTGCAAACGCAACGTTGTCGTATGCATTTCTATCGTCTAAGAGTTTAAAGTCTTGAAAAACGATACCTAATTTACGCCGAATGTGTGGGATATCACTCTCTCGAATTGTTGTTGAATAGTATTCACCAACACGTACAACACCTTTGGTAGGTCTTAGATCGAAGTAGAGTAACCGGAGAAGAGAACTCTTTCCCGCACCTGTTTGACCTACAAGGTATACGAATTCACCTTGGTGCATTGAAAAATTGACATTTTCGAGAACTCGTTGGTTCTCGAACGATACAAAGACATTTTTTAGTTCAATCATGAGTGGTGTCTGTTTTGTGAAATTGTCACGGCCCATCGTATTGCTTCGATCATACTTGAAGGTGATGCTTTGTTTTTGCCAGCAATGTCGTATGCGGTTCCATGATCAGGGGAAGTGCGGACTATTTTTAAACCAGCAGTGAAATTAACACCTTTTTCAAAATCGATCATTTTCAGCGGAATCAATCCTTGATCATGATACATTGCTAGAACAGCATCGAAGTACCTATAACTATGAGTGCCGAAAAAACCATCTGCAGCAAAAGGTCCTTCAATTGCCCACTTCTTGTTTCGTACTTCGGTAATGGCAGGGATTATAAGAGTTTCTTCCTCCGTACCAATAACACCGTGTTCTCCTGCATGAGGATTTAGCGAGAGAATTGCAATTTTGGGATCTTTAATCTTGAAATCTTGTTGGAGAGATTCATATAAGAGTGTAGTTTTATCGATAATTTTTTCTTTTGAAATTTGTAGTGGAACATCTCGTAACGCTGTGTGAATTGTTACAAGGCCGACTTTCAGATGTTGATTACCGAGAACCATGAGAACTCGTTGTGTACCAGAGAACAAAGCAATCATTTCTGTTTGTCCAGGGAAGTTATAGCCGGCTAAATGCAGTGACTCTTTAGACACAGGTGCAGTTACAAATGCGTCGAGTTTGTTTCGAAGTGTGAGTTCAATTGCTTTTTCAATTGCTTGACCGGCTGTTCTACCAGCAACTCGTGATGGTTGTCCAAATTTAATATCAGAAGAAATGCCCTCTCCGACATCGATAACAGGGATTTTTCCTTTTGGTGTGTTGTGAACAGTTGTACGTTCAAATGAAACATTTATTTTACAGAGTTTGGCTACTGACTCAAAGATTGAGAGTGGACCGATGAGATACGGTTGACAAATTTTTCGCACTGCTGGCAGTGCAATAGCTTTCAGTACTACTTCAGGGCCAATTCCATTGAAATCACCAATTGTAATACCAAGACGTGGCTTCAAAATTCTTCCTCTTGAACAAAACTGTAATTTCCATTCCGTTGTGAATCAATGAAGATGTATCGTTTGCGAAGTCTTTCGTACGTCCAAATTTCTATAGGATCAGATCCTGGCTTAAAACGTCGATCAATTTTTGAAGGTGAGCCATTGAGTATAAAAACCTTTCCTCTGTCGCTCTTATATCCATTGTTTGAATCTTCTGTAGAAAAACGGAGAATTGCATCGTCAACACGACGATAGAATTCTGCCATTACAGGGTTGTACGCTTTTGTGGTGTCTGGATTAAATTGATCCCAAAAATTTTTAAAACGTCGTATACCACTTGGCGTTGATAAGGAGCCAATAGCATCGACAACGCTGTCCGGGGCGATGTAGCGAAGAACTTCAAGAGCAAGGCGAGAGTCAGAAAGTGAGCGCGGTTTATTAAACCATACCACATCAAATAAAAGTGTACGAACAATTGATACTGAATTGAATATGAATTGTACTGTACACTCACTGTCTCTTATACACATCT
>JAOAFT010000007.1 GCA_026416125.1 Bacteroidota bacterium | reverse complement strand
AGATGTGTATAAGAGACAGATATCGATCTCCTACTATAACTGTAATTGGAATTGTCAAGTTATCCCAGAGTTGTCCAGCAACGTTGTACTGACTAGCTGTCATCGAAAAACGCTGAGCATCGGGATATCCACCTGTTATTGTTATTGTTACTGGCATCGCCTTTACAAGTCCATTGCGCGTTGTTGCGTTTACCTGAACAAGACCAGCCTTTGTTCCACTCCATACTGTAGTAGTAACTATACCATTAATATCCGTTTCAACTGAATCTGGACTGATATATTCACCCCCCTTGGGGCCACTCAATAAAGAAAACCGAACAACAGCTTTGTTTGTACCGGTAAGAGGAATACCACTCGAGTCTGTAATTTGAAATTGTAATGTAGAGTAGTCTTTCATTCCAGTGCCCCGGATTGCAATATTTCTATCAGACACAGAGAGTAACTTAATATTGGCTGGTGGTTTTGGAGATCCAAGCGGTACCACTTGACTCCAATCCCGACGTAGTTGAAAGTTTTTTGTAACTGTCCCCCCAACAGGGAGTGTTACTTCTGCCGTATCTCGGTGGTATCCCGCTGCATAGACGGTAATTTTAGTTTTATACTCATTTTGCAGCTTGTATTCAAATTTATACGCTCCTGTTTGATCGGTTGTGTCAGTAAGTCCAGCTTGACCATTATCAACAACAATTGCACCAAAAATTGGTTGATTGATACTATCTCGTACATACCCGCTGATTACAGAGGTCTGAGGTTCTTTAGTAGATTCAACTGGACTCTCCTCGCAAGCAAAGAATACTATTACGATTACTGTTATAATGCCTGTAATAACTGAGACATAGCGTTTCATAGGAAAAACTCCCTATTTATTAGTATTCGAACATTCGGTGGGTAAGATACATTATTTTACAGTTGTTTTACCCTTAATTTCCTTAGTTGACTCTTGAAGTTTTTCTTGTATAATGTTTTTCTTTTCTTCTTCGACCATTGCTGCTCGTTCTTCAACCAATGGGAGAAACTTGGCTCTGAGAAGAACAATTAACTCTTTTCGGATTGTCTGTTTCTTATCGTACCCAAAAATATAGCGAAGTCCAAAGAACCACCATGGAAGATCTTTTAAGAATGGTACACCTGTTCGTATAATTACTTCTTCGTTTGTGTACAATCCACCAACATAACTCTCCTCTCCATTGAGGAGCGAAAGTGTTCCTGATGCTTGGGTCTTATCGAGTAGTGTACTCGTAGCCCCAGTTGTAACAGTACTACGCTCTATCGTATAATTTAAGTCAATAAATTCCACGTCGTTTACTTTGAGAATCTTCGGTGTTACTGTGAGAATTGTCCCACTTGGGTAAAACCGTTCAACTGTGTTTCCGGCAAAGTCTTTTTCTTTTACGGAAAAGTCTGTTCCAATTTGAATTCGACCAGTATTCCCTGCACGAACAGTAATTTCTGGACGTGAGATAACTTCACCTAAATTCTCACCCTCCATCATCGCCAATGCTGCATCGATATCAACAACCATCTTGCTCCCTCGTGGTGATGCACCAACAGTAAAAATCGGCTTGATAACTTCACCAGCACCAGCAAATTCTACTCCCAAGTTTAAATTTTTTCCACGAAAAATACTAAAGCTCACTCCTTTCTCTGCAAGCCTTGTCCGATCGAGTTGGAAGAAAATCGAGGAGATAGTTATTTCGCGTTGACTAGCGATATATCGTCCCATTGTATCAGGGATGCCTGTTACCGCTGGAGCAAGTTGAGGCTTTTGTTCTTCAATCCTCGCACTTTTAATTGGTTGTTCAGCTTGTTGTTGCTTTAAAAGTTCTTCTACAGCAAGAATTTCAATGTACTCAGGGTAATCATTGTACCACAGTTGGTTAGAACGCAAAATAAGCTCAAGAGCGTCTTTCCAGTACATTGCTTCTATGTTAAGCCCAATTGGTTTAGCATTTTCCCTCATTGGTGAGCGATCAATAAGAATTCTATCCTCAAGCTTCCGTGCCATTTCTCCAAGCATTTGAATTGCTTGTGCATATGGTACATCAGCTTTCATTGAAACGATCTCTTCTTTCGAGATTCCTGCTTTTCCGGTTTGGGCAGCTCGCCGAACTGCACGTTCGCTTTGAGAATAACCTCCATTAGAAAATACAATTACCCACAAGAGTAACCAAAGAAAAAGTATTTTGTTCATACTCTTACCTCGTTCGATACTTTTCGTATTTTATTCGTTTTTCAATCTTCCTCGTAACACCGCCTTCGTTGATAACAAACTCAATTGTACTTGTTTGCGGATCGATTGCTGTCACAGAACCACGCCACACCTTATCGCCAACGTGGAGGACCACCATCTCACCTCCATAGAGAATAAACGCTTTGCCGGGTAATATCGCTTTAACCTCTACAAGGTCAGCATTGATTTCTCCCTCTGGTGGTTGCGTTGCAATGACTTCGGTAACTAATGGCTTGAACGGGTCTGGTACGCTCGGTATGGACGTGAGTTGTTTCGCTGCAAGTGATGTACTAAGCTCAGGGATAGATGAGTAATACGCATGAAGCTCCATAGTAAACGCGACATACTCTTTCGATTCTTTTGTTTCTTCATCCACTATTTCACGAATGCTTATGTCTATCGAGGCAATTTTATACAATCGTATTCCATTTTCGAGAAAATAAATGAACTTAAATAGATTCTCAAAGTTCGCTTCACCTTGCGTAATAGAGTACGCATTGAACCCCCATTTGTCTCGATTATCGGTTCCCATGAACCGCATATCGAATTTTACAACACCACCTTCTTCAAGACCCTGACTCATATACTCGTATGTTTGCGAGGAAACATCGGATAGTGGTATCTCTTTACTCCTTGAATCGTAACGCCGTTTGACATCTTGGAACTCTTCAGTTAACCGCTGAACTTCTTCAATAAGTGCAGGCAGGTCTTGAAGCTGGCGTTCAATCTGGCGCTGCTTCTTTTGGAGTGCTCGCAATTGTCTTGGTTGCCAAATGTAGTGAATCACAGACCCTACAATGAGGAAAACTGCCAAGACAATCGCCAGATAAATGGTGTTTTTAACTTTGAATGTCATGGTGGTCCTTACCTTGGTCCTTTGTAATCAATCTCAGGAATGTCGTATTTATCAACCTTTTCAATTACAATCTCAAATTCGTACAACACTTTATTTCGGATAGTAATAGTTCGCACTTCTCGAAGTGTTGCTTTTTCAAAGGCACTTGTTATCCGCGGAATACGCGAACGGTAGAGCGATCGACCTTTTATAAGAATGGCGTTCTTTATTCGCGGATCAGGTTGCAAACTTAATAACCAAATTGAGTTAATATCTTCAATACTGTTGGCTAGGTAGTGGAGAACCCTACTCCAGCGATCGCTACCAGGTGCTATTTCGTTGTAGATTGTTGCAGCTTCACGGTATCGAGAAATATCAGCAGTAAGAGCATTCTTCCGAGCATTGAAATTTTCTAATTCAACCAACCGTGCTTCAGCTCTCCGAACTTCGTCTTGCGTTCTCGATATTTCCAGTTGGCGTTTCGAAATTGACGTCCAAAAGAAAACTATTGTCGCAATAATCGCAAGTGCAACAAGTACCCCGTGCCATGCTAGTGCAAGAACACGCTGACTCTCAATGATTTGTTGTGGAATAAGATTTAACTTGTAGAACTTCGGATGGTTTGGTTGAAGCGCGTGCCATGCTGTTACAATAGGGATTGCATACTCTGAAAGAGCTTCTCCAATTGTACCCTCGAAGTTTCCCAGTTCTAATGACGGTATTCTAATGTACTCAACAAGTGCACTTGGAAACTGCGGTGAAAGAGCTTCATATAAGTTTGCTTTGTGCGCTTCTCCTGCGAGGAGAATACGATCAATTCTCGTCAAAGCAATGTTATCTTGTTCAAGGAAAATACGGTTGTATATAATATTTTCTATATTAGGTGAACCGTACCCTTCACTGATGATTGGTGCAAAGTGCAAGTAATCTTCACCTTGCATGAAGAGAAGTCTGCTAAAGTCGTGCCCGACATACACAATAACAGTGACTTCCTCTTCCTGTGGCGCATACTCCGAGCGTACAAGTTCCATGAGGGCAATATCAGCACTCGCGACCATTTTAATTGTTGGGATACGCCCCCCCATAAACGGTTTGAGCTCACTTAACGCTTCAAACATTTGCATACCATCTTCGCGCACAACAGCTAAAATACCACCTGTCGATGTCGGTATTACTTCAATACCATCTATTGGCGGAGCTGAGCCTCGCGTAGTGCTAAGTTCTTCAGCAATTCGTTTCCGCAACTTTTCACCTTGTAACCCGAAGTCACTATCAAATTCATGGTAGGTAATTGTTGGTTCGGCTAATGCATATGAGATTGAGTAACTCCGTGGAGATCCGATTTCATTAAGTAGCGACAGTAGGATTGATGAGTTCGTTGTCTCTTCACCAACCCCCATAGATTCTAACGACGTGCTATACTCGCCCGATGTAAAGTCACCGATAACAGCCTCTTCGGTTAAAACAAGTTTTTCTTCTATCTTCTTTGTTAACGTAACAGATTTAAAATCATCGAGGACTATTTTCCCTTTACGTTGGGAAAGCCGAACAAATTTTAAATCTAATCCATCTGCAAATAATGCTACTGCGGTCTTCCCTTTAGCCATTGATTCCCATCCTTCCCGCTAATTCAACACACATCAATTATTCACTAGTTCCACCTGACACTTGAAGTAGTTGTTGAAGCCTACGTTTATTGTTTGCAAAATTCATTGCATTCTCGAGCGAAATCTTTTTTTGGAGATATAAGCGTCTCAAATCTTGTTCCATAGTGATCATTCCTTGCTCAATCCCTTCATTGATCATCTGGTAAATTTCGCTCGTATTATTGTTCTTAATCGCAGCGCGAACACTTGGAGTTGCAAGCATTACTTCTTTCGCTAATACACGCTTTCCATCAAGACTTGGAACAAGCTTTTGAGAAATAACACATCGAATTGTGTCAGCGAGACGATTTCGTACTCGTTCCTGCTCAATTGGTGGTACTTCTCCTATAATCCTATCAATACTCTCGACCGCCGATGCTGTATGAAGGGTTGAAAACACTTTGTGCCCTGAATCTGTTATTTCCAACGCAGTCATAATCGTATCGGGATCACGGAGCTCACCTATCATAATTATATCAGGATCTTGCCTGAGTGCCTGCACAGCACCATCTTTGAATGAAAGAACATCCCGTCCTACCTCACGATGCCGTATAATGCATTTATCAGACTTATGGACGTACTCTACAGGGGAGGCGATAATAACAATGTGCCCTTCATAGCTATGGTTATTTGCATCGATTATCGAGTCAAGTGTCGTACTCTTCCCTGAGCCCGTAATACCAGTAACAAGACACAAACCATCTTTCGTATGTGCGAGACTTAGAGCACGTGTAACATTTGGATGGAGCTCTAAACTCTTGTATGGACGAATTTCGTTGTTGATAGCTCGCATATTGAGTGCAAGATGATCGAGATCGAAATAAGCATCTGCACGAAACCGACGAAATTCATTGTTTTCCAAATACAGCATGTGGGAAAAATCTAAATTCCTATTCTCAAAAAGGAAGAGCCGTTGCCGATCAGTAAGAATGCTCTGAATGAGAATATTCATTTCATCGAGTGTATACTTCCCCAAAAGCGGATCTGGCCGCTTGACGCCATAGATACGAAACCATATCATCCCTTGCGATCCAAAACCACCGAAGTCTATATCTGATGCGTGTGCAGTAAGCATCCGTTTGAGGAAAAAATTCAGGAGTGCATGAAGCTTTTCTTTTACTGTTTCATCAGTGCGAGCAATCATATCACTAATAACCATCTGACGCTCAACACCGAAAACAGAACTTGAAATTTGCGCTGCAAACTCTTTGAGTACTCTCTGGCCTTCTACAACAAACTGTGGGAGCTCTACTGTTGGGGTGGATATCGATAGAGCAGGCTTCTGTGTTGAGGAAGGTTGTTGGATAGTCATAAGTACTTATGTTTTCGTGTGTTTAGACATTCTATTACCATACCACTTTACCTCCCCATAGACCTGCACTATTATAATGAACACATCTATAAAAAGCAAATGGCTCTGTAATTAATCTTCTTCCGTAGTTGTTGCTACAACCTCTTCAATTGTTGTAACTCCTTCTTTCATTCGTTCCATACCCGAACGCCGTAGAGACCACATTCCATCCTTAATTGCTTGTTCACGTATTGCGCTCTCATCAACTTTATCACCAGAATTCAATATAATATCCCGAATAGCTTTCGTAAAGTAGAGAGCTTCATGGATTGCTGCCCGACCTTTGTATCCACCATTACACTTTTCACACCCAACAGCCTTATAAAAAGTATGTGTTGCAATTTCATGCTCTGTAAACCCAAACTTCAAGAGTGAAGCTTTCTCGTCATCGTCCATTGGTTGCTTACAATTATTACAAAGTGTTCGTATTAACCGTTGTGCTACAATAATATTAATTGCATAGGCAATTAAGAATGGCTCAATTCCCATTTTGTAGAGACGTGCAATCGCGCTTGGTGCGTCATTAGTATGAAGCGTAGAAAAAACGAGGTGTCCTGTATTTGCAAGCTTAATAGCAGTTTCTGCCGTTACCTTATCACGCATTTCACCTACAAGAACGATATCAGGATCATGGCGGAGTATACCGCGAATTGCTTCTTCAAATCCCATTTTGGGGCCAACTTTTAACTGTCTGGCCCCCTTTATAATGTACTCTACTGGATCTTCTATCGTCAGTACGTTCACTGTTGGATCTATTACTTGGTACAGTGCAGCAATCAAGGTTGTAGACTTTCCTGATCCGGTGGGTCCTGTTAAAATAATAATCCCTTGTGGTTTGTTAATTGCTTTATAAAAGTATGTTCTGGCAGGTCCCTGCAACCCTAACTTCTCGAGATCTGTAATAACTTTTCGATCGTCAAGTACACGAATTACAATACTTTCGAACTTATGCCTGAATTCTGTTGTAACGATTGGCATAATAGAAACACGGAATCGGATATGATGTCCATCGATAACACGTTGGATAAAACCATCCTGCGACATCTCTCTCTCAAACCGATCGACATTCTTAGTACGATCCTTGATAACGGCCATTACAGCTTCTGGCATCGTATTTTCCTGGCAATGCCAGAGCTGTAAATTTCCATCAATTCGAAAGAGGAAGTTTGTTTTGTTCCCTTCTGCTGGTACAACGTGAATATCGCTTGCTCCCCGACGAACAGCCTCCACAAGACACCCCTCAAAGAGATTCACAAGGGCACTTTTACTAATTTCAGCTTCAAGTGCTTCTTCGTCGAGGGCTTCTTCCTCTCCAACAGCAGTATCTTCTACTGTAATCTTGTTTTCCTCAAGCATCTTGAGGAATTCATTCTGAGCTGGAGCTACACGCTCAATAAGATTTTGTAAATCCTTGAGTCGTACGTAGCAGATTTCATACTTCTTAACGTTAAAACTTCGTGCTACAATGGGTAAATTTTTATCCGTCGGATCAGCCGCGATAATAATAAGCTTATCTGGTTGACGCTCATCAAACTTCAAAGGTAAGACTTTCGATTGGAGCATCATCTCCCGTTGTTGATCAGTCAATTGATCAACCAGACGTTTAATAAAATTAATTCTTGCATCGTCAATTTTTTCATCAGCGAGGTTTATCTCACGAAATGCATAGAGATTTGCTACCTCACGGAATACCGCATCATGGTCAGCTCCAAACTCGCTTACAAGAATCTGACCTAGGTTCTTCCGGTTCTTTTTATTCTCTTCAGAATCTTTTAAGCGAAGAGACTTTTCGAGTGTTTCAAAATCGATGATACCTTTCTTTAGGAGTGTATACCCGATTTTATCAGTTATATCTATTTCAGGCATACATCACACCTCCTTTCTTACCACAGACCCAACAAAGGCAAAATCATTCTGCGCATTGTCGTGTCTGGTTTAATGAGCGCTGTTTCAGAAGAAACAATCGTTAATGCAGTGAGAACAATCATGATTATCATGTTTACTGAAAGAGAAATAGCTTCGATCGCATTTTTAAGTCGATACGTTGTTTCCTTTTCATAGTACTCCGCGAGTTGGAGTGCTGTATTCTTGACCGTACCTGTTTCTGCACCAGAACTAAATCGTGAGAGTGCAGTTTTGGTAAAAACTCCTGTTGCTTCAAAAGCTTCGGTTAACCCTTTTCCACGCTCAAGCATCATTGGAATTGCAATTGTTTTTATTTGGTGTTCCATATACTTATTACCGCACGCTTCAGCAGCCATCCTGATAATTTCGATATTTTCACCTGAACCACTATAAAGCGCATAGAACACTCGACAGAAAATTTCGATTGCTGTCCGATGAAACAATGACCCGAGCACAGGAATCTTAATTATGAATTTGTCTTTATAAAACTGCCCTTTTTCAGTCCGCAGAAAGAGACCAAATGCAACAATAGGTGCTATTGTAAAAAATGCAACTAGCCATATATTACTAATGAGCCAATCACTAAGTTTTAAGGTTGCAGCTGTCATAGGTGGCAACTTAATATTGAACTTGGCGAACATTTTTGCAGTTTCAGGAAAGATATACGCCACGTAATACAAACACGCAACAAACAGAACAAAAAGTGTTATCATTGGCGTTACTAAGGCGCTTCGAAGATTCCGCTTGAACTCGGCTGTTCGCTCAAGGAATTTTGCAGTGCTATCGTAGATTTCTGCCATGTTACCGCTCTTCGATGCAAGTCCCAACATATTAGCAGCAAATTTTCCTAGAACAACTGATTGTTTCTGGAACGCTTTTTCACTGTCTTTTCCTTGTTTCAACTCAGTGTTAATTTCACGAATTGCCTCGCGGAGCCCTGGATGTGTAATGTCGTTGATAAGCAACTGAAGTATTTCGTTAAATGGAAGTTTCTGACGCATCAAATCAGCACTAACACGAACAAACGTAACAACATCCGTCATTGGTGCAGGACGAGGACGTGTACCAAAAAGCTTCTTCCGCACATAGATGACTTTAAAGCCCATTTTCTCAAGAGCAGCACGTACTTCATCGGCAGTGTATGCTTTTTGTTCTCCGTCAATGGGCTTATCATCGCCTTTTTTAACACGGTAAATATATGTAACTCGTTCGTGTACACCAGTAATTTTAAACTTACGTTCATGAGCTAACTGTTCTGCTTTCCGTTTTGCCTCCATCCTATTTTCTGCGGTAATTGATCCTGATACTAGTTTCCCTGAGAGTGTTACACCATCTATTCTATACTCAGGCATAGTCTTCCCTCACCACCATGAAACATTATCATACGTATCCACTAAGATTATACGGTTTTTCGATATTTCTGTCAAGAATGGAAAATTTGGCAGTTATATTTATTAGACTGTTTCACTACGAATAACTTCCAGAAGCTATACTTCAGCGTGTGTGCAAAAATGATAACAGGAGCGATTAAAATAATGTGTAAATAAACGGAGCAAGTGCAGACCCCTCAACAAGGACAATAAATATTCCAATGATGAAAAGAATGATAATAATTGGTGCTAGCCACCATTTTTTCCGAATACGGAGATATGCCCAAAACTCCTGTAAAAACAGGAGAATACTTTTCATTTTAGTGAGTAGTTTCACCAATATACTCCTTTAATCCAATTCAAATGTTTCACAGTGTTCAAATCTATACCCTTGTTTCATAAGCGTTTTTTTACAAAGGATGTAACTTCCTATCACTAAATAATCCATATCTGTTCTTAAAAAACATTTGAAAGCATCGAGGGGAGTACATACGATAGGTTCACCACGCACATTGAACGATGTATTGATAATAACCGGACAGCCCGTTTGTCGCTCGAACTCACATATCAGATCGTAAAAGAGTGGGTGGTCGTCCCGTGTTATGGTTTGTAAACGTGCAGAACCATCAACATGTGTTACCGCTGGAATAGTACGTTTGCTTTGTTTTACTTGTGCTATAAAGAGCATATGAGGACTTGGGCGATCGAACTCAAAGTAATCACTCATTCGTTCTAAAAGAACCGTTGGAGCAAATGGACGAAAGCTTTCTCTGAACTTTATTTTCAAGTTGACACGTGAAAAGTTCTCTGGATTTCGTGCGTCAGCAAGAATACTCCGTGCACCAAGTGCTCGTGGTCCAAATTCCATCCTCCCTTGAAACCACCCAACAACATTTTGTTGAGCAATAAGTCTTGCTGTGATTTGTAGCAATGCATTCCGTTCGTACTTTTCTGCTGGTAATGCAAGGTGTTCAAGGAGAGTTTCAATCTCTTCATCGTGATACTCGGGTCCTAAAAAATTGTTCGACCATATGTATTTCCGCTCATTTTTTAGTAAAGTATTATAAAGGTAAAAAGCAGCACCAACAGCCCCTCCTGCATCTCCAGCAGCAGGTTGGATAAAAACCTCATGGAACCCCGATTCCTTTAGTATCTTACTGTTGGATACACAATTGAGTGCTACGCCACCTGCAAGACAGAGATTGTTACTACCTGTACACCGTCGCGCATGAGTTGCCATTCGAACCATCACAAGATCAGTAACTGCTTGAATAGACGCAGCTACATCTTTATGAAATTGACGTAAAGCTGATTCTGGTTGTCGTGGTGGTTCTCCAAATAATGCATTGAAGTGACCATTCGTCATCGTTAGTCCATAATCATATGCAAAATACTTCATGTTCAAACGGAAACTCCCGTCATCTTTCACTGTGATGAGGTGTTCAAGAATGAGATCTTTATACCGTGGTACACCATACGGCGCAAGTCCCATTACCTTGTACTCTGCACTGTTAACACGGAAGCCAAGGTAGTAAGTGAATGCTGAATACAATAATCCAAGGGAGTGAGGGAATGGTATCGCATGTGTTAACGTAAAACTTGTTCCTTTTCCATATCCTATCGTTGTTGTATCCCATTCACCAACACCATCAGCTGTAACTATTGCAGCCTCTGAAAACGGTGAAACAAGAAATGCACTTGCTGCATGGGAAAGATGGTGTTCAAGAAAAACAATCCGAAACGAATCTCCTAGCGCTTCGCGTATTTTCTGTGGTATCCACAGTTTTTCTTTAAGCCAGAGTGGCATTGCCATTAAAAACGAAGGTAACCCCCTGGGAAATGTTGCTACTACAGTTGTGAGGATCCTTTCAAACTTTAATAGCGGCTTATCGTAGAAAGCAACATAATCAAGATCCCGCTCCGTTATGTTTCCCTCTTTCAAACAATATCGAATTGAATGAAGGGGAAACCCTTGATCATGCTTCTTTCGAGTGAAGCGTTCTTCCTGAACTGCTGCTACAAGGTGCCCATCTTTTACAAGTGCTGCTGCGGCATCATGGTAGAAACACGATATACCAAGAATATTCATGTGTATTCTTAAAATTGATAATAAAACCGTTCAACAGAGTCTGGCTCTCCCTCTTTTGTTTGCCAAAACGTTGTACATCTGCCCACTTCTTTTTGAAGCAAATCTCGCCGCAGAAGTCTTACAATGAGTGCACATGGCCCAATGAGAAAAATATAAACGAGTGTAAGTAGAAGTGTCGTATTTATACGACCAAGGAATCGAGCAAAAGCCAGCCATTTAGAATAGAATTTTATGAACACGTTTTTTCCCATTGCTTTCCCATTAAAACTTTTGTTGCTTCAATTTTGTTGTAATTCGCAACTGTTGTAAATATGCAAGATACTCTGAACGAGGGGCGATTAGCTCCAATCGTTTGTAATATGACTCTGCTTCGTGTATGTTCCCAACTGTATAGTACGCACGTGACAGATTAAAAACAACTTGCGGATCCCATGTGTTGGCTTTCGTCAAATTTTCTATTGCCACCGAAGTATTTCCGTTTATGAGAGCGATTTGGCCAATCCACTTATATGCAAAAGGATTTGTCTTATAGGTAAGAGATCGAGTTAAAAGTTCGCGTGCTTCATTATACTTCTTTTGAAGTAACAGCACCGTTGCAGCACGGTTGTAAAACTCGATTTCCTGGGGAAGTGATGCAATGAGGGCACGATACTCCGCTAACGCTTTCTCATACTCCCCACGTTTCTCGTATTCTTTTCCTAACTCCAGTCGTGCTGCTTCAAGGTTGTAATCATCATTCGGTAGTATCCGAAATGCAAAAGCTTCCAGCGAATCTTTTGGATGAAATATATCTGCAAATCGATTTGGAACACCTTTTGGTTGGAATGGCCAACTTTCCTTTAGGTGACGAACTACAAGCTCAGCATATACACTATCCAGTGGTGTAACCCCTTCTCTCCACACTGTATCGAATGAAATTGTACGCCACTCTCTCGAAATACAACCACGTTCCTTCATTGCATCGTAAAATGCACGTGCAATAAGATAGTACCCTTCTTTCGTTGGATGGAGATGTTCGTGCATGAGAGTATTCCCAATAAGCTTGTGTGGTGAATGCTGTTCAAACACTCGTTTGAGAGGAACGACACCTATATTGTAGTGAGAGCATAGAGTGTGGATAATATCATTAAACTCTTCTGGAGCTCGAAATCGCAAGGCATCTGCATCTTTTGCACGATAGTACAAGACTCGCGCACTGTCATAATCATTTCGCGCTTCACATTCTCTAGCACGCCGATAGAGTTCAGCAGCACTTTGGTCACTATCAGCTTCCACTGAAATAAAAGGCGCTTGATCACGAATATTACTAACTAACTCACCGACTAAAACAGGTATATTCCTCGATAAAGCTTTCTCTATAATGCGATCCAAGTTTTCATAAAATTGTCTTTTCCCAAGCTCATAGAGAGTGCTATTTCTCGGAATTACCTGTTCTGCAACAATATGTTCCATCAATGTTGCTGTTGGATCAACAACACTTCCTTTATAGAAAATTCTGCTGATGTTTATACGTATCCAACCTACACAATCACGGAGGAAAAGAAATGTTCGATACTTGTTAAGTGATAAGAATACCCGTATAACAGGCCGAATTGGTCCTAGTGATTGAGATGATCCAACACCTAGCGCACCGTAGTATTCATTGTGTCCTGTATATATGAGAATGAGGTCAGGTGATTGTTCGAGAATTTCATCCATAAAATCTGCTAACGTGTAACTATTAATTGCTGAAAGTGAGAGATTCACTACCTCAAAATACTTTTCGGGGAATGTTGCTGATAAAAAGCGATATAATACATTGGGAAATGAAGCATTAGCACTATAGGGAAACCCAGCTGCTGAAGATTCACCGAGGACAAAAATTCGGTATCCATTCACTAGTTTTTTCTTGAGGAAAAGCTGATGCGGTGGCGTGGGAATTACTGATTGTACTGTGAAATATCTTCGTGCAACATTTGGATTACAACGATAATACTGTTCATACCCATAAGGAGCATCAATGAAGAGAGCTACGGTACCACCATAGTCAAGCGCTCGTAACGCAAGTTCGAGCACAAGAAAGAAGAACCCTGGTACGAGGATCATAAAGATAAAAAATAGACGTCCCTTTCTTTGGAAAACACCTTTTTGCTCTTTTGTAGTTGTATACTTGACAGCTATCTTACTCATACAATCATATACCGTATGGATATCAAGATTGGAGCAACCAATATTCTCAATGTATAATACAATTTTCTTAGAATTAATGATAGATCAATTTCTAGGAGTTTAAACAAAACTCTTTCATTCATCAAAAATACCATTGTACTCGAAAAAAGGCGCCTGTGCCTCTTTGAACATAGACACAGACGCCTTCCTAAATTTGAAGCAACCGTACCCTACTTTATCAATAACATCTTTCGAACAATCGAAGTGCCTTGCGTTTGGAGTTTATAGATATACACACCACTTGGATACCCTTTTGCATTAAAGTGTGCTGTGTATGTTCCTTGCTCGAGAACATTATTAACAAGCAAAGCAACTTCTTGTCCAAGGATATTATAAACGGATAATCGAACGTGGGCACGTTCTGGTAAAGAGTACACTATTCTTGTTTCTGGATTAAATGGGTTGGGATAATTTTGTTCCAATCGAAACTCATTGGCTAGTGTACCCTGCTCAACCGCGGTAGGTCCACCAACTAGCTTCGCTGTCCCAAATAGATTAGCCCAACGCCATGTATTGCCATCAATTGCCCACCAGTGCAAAACATGTGTCCGTGCCTGTATATCATTATCACGATCAGCATTCGAAATCTCAAAACCAAGCACATGATCTGCTTGTAACGGAAATGTAAGTGAATCCTTAGGAATTCGTAACTCCAAATTATATCCATTCACTGTTCTCTTCCACGCGTACTCACCCTTTCCATTCCCTGTTTTCGTTGGACTTTGCCAATTCTCCATTGCTACATATCGCCACTGTACATCGTTCGCATCATACTGTTGATATAACTTAGCATTGTTACCATCAAAGAACAATTCGATGCAGTCCTTCATCCATGGATCAGCGCCTTGTGTTGTGAGAATAGTATCATCAACAACTTGAACAAAAACGTAAAAGTAATCATCATCCCACATGACACGAAAATTTGTGAAGTGGTCTGCAAAATCATTATGTACTCCAACACCATCTTCGAATTTCAAAAGAGGTGTTGCAGTAACATAATGCCATACACCATCGAGATCACCATCGATAGACGGTGGTACTTCGCACTTTGATATTTGCAAAACATTATCAATTATTGTATTCTTTACTTTATTCTCTGCGATCACAGCAAGTGTAAAGAATACAACCATGAGTAAAGCATGTAACGTATACCGCATTATGAATCCTCCTTTTTATTGTTGTTTAATAAATTTACGTAGTAGTAAAAGAACCATACGATTTATGCCATTAGACCCTCCTCTATATGTTCAACATCTACTTTACAATATTCGTCCCCAGTAAGGAGCACCCTGTTTCAGTGTAGGCACACGATAGAGCTGTGCAGAATCACCTGAAATGAAACTCGTTCTTCCTCGATTCAGATAGAGCGTCGTTGCATTACCCCATACTACTTGATCGATCTTCATGGGTAATATGTAATCAGTGTAGAATGGTACTAACGCCCCACCTTCTAAAGTATAAAATGAATACAATTGGCTCGATGGAAATTTCACACAAAGATATAACATTCCATCAACATCGAATGTGAAAGAAGTGATTTCTGCATTCGTAAAACTAGGTAGTGAACCGATGTTAAATACTACTGAACCCACTCCAAGTGAATCGACGAGCGTACCTGTTCTATAAATCGTATTTTTCCAAATCGCTTGTTTCGGAATCGCTACATCAGTACCTGTGTATGTTGCATTCACGTAAAGTTCATCATTATAAATTCTAAGATCTGTTATTGTAAAATTCGTGCTGTATTTCCCTGTGTTGAGAACTGTTCGATTGTGCTTCACAACAAAAATCCCACGAGTTTTACCTGTAAAAAGATTTCCATAACGATCAAACTCGATTTTCTCCACTACCCCTGCGCTACTTGGTAAACTAACATACTCGTACGCTTTTGTATCATTTTCACCCAATGTGCGCCATATTTTTGTTTTACTTGCTGCAATGTAAAGATATCCCCCAGGACCAAATTTTATATCATAAATTCTCGTAAAGTCACCCCCACTATGCCTTTTAAATATTTCAACGGTCTCATCAGACGTCAGTTTGTAAATGAAGTATGATTTTGCAATGTACACTACTTCATTTTTATCAACTTCAACAGCCATAAGTGGATCACTTGGCCGCACCGTTCGTATAGCATCCGAACTGTACGCTACATATGGTTGTTTAATTTTATAGGTTCGTTTCACCATTTGGAGAGAACCAGCTACTTCGAGCACAAGTGTAATACTATCCCCATATATTGGTGGTCTATACAGAATAAGTTTGTCTACTAATGCACTTTTGATGTATGCTGGTCGTTTATCGAAGAACACAAAATTGTTGTGCAGCGTAGTTGAAAAATTACTCCCTCGAATTTCAATTTCCCGTACCCCGGCTTCCGCAGAATCAGCTGGGATAATTGCTGTAATCGATGGTGATGGTGGATATGTTGCTTTCTCGTCATATATTATACCAGGATCCTTGAACTCAACACATCCATTCAAAAACAAAACAAGAAGTATACCAAGTTCATAAATGTATTGTTTATATTTTGAATTCATAGTTGCACCATTCGTAAAATGTGAAACGGATTATAGTTCAATACGTACGGTTAAGCGTTGCACATTATTAAATACACCAAACGGCGTATACGAGTAGTCGCACTCAATATTCGCCATACCAAGTCCTAACCCACGAGTAGAAACACCGACACCAAAGGTTATATTATCCTCACTATTATTTGTTACATACCCACAACGAAACGCAAAGGCTTTTAGCACCGTGTACTCTGCTCCAAACTTCAATTGCTCAGGGTGTGAGCGTGGATGGGTTGCATCAATTGCTACAACAAGTGAATGATTTTCACTCTGTGTAAAGAAATCGAGAATATTCGCTGAGATACCAACAATGAAATTGAGAGGTAACTGAAACCCTTCTATTTCATACTTTACCTCTTTTGAGTAGTTACGGATCGACATGCCAAATGCTAAACTCTTTACCCCTGTTTTAAATAATGTGCCAAAATCAAACGCAATACCTTTTGCGACGTTTCGTTTTGTAATGAAACCATCATCGTGTGGAACAATGCTTTTCCCTAGAGATTGGTAAGCGAATTTTACTTGCCCTCCAACACTGAATCTATCGGAAATCATCTTCGCATATCCGAAACCCACCGCTAACGCTGAGGGTTTGAGAATTTCTGTATTGATGTACCCCTTGGGGTTATCAAATCTCATAGTCCCTTCAATCTCACCATAATCAACACTCTGAAAACTGACCCCAACAACACCGTAATTTCCTGCGAATGGTGCAAGGAGAATGCTTGCTGTAATATGTCTGATATCCGCAATCCATGAGTTCATACTCACCGAAGCATTTAGAAAAGCATCCATTTCTGCCATCGTTGCTGGATTATGGAAAAGTGCACCACGGTAGCCCCCCAGTGACGTAACTGCTTCACCCATTCCTCCAGCGCGTGCATCAGAAGACACACTTAAGAAGTTAAACCCTGTTTGTGCCCATTTAACTTGTGCTTGCATACACTGAATATTAACAAAAACTACTACCCCCAAGCACAACCACAATCGTCGTTGTCTCTGTTTCACTGTTTGCTACTCCTTTCCATTATTCATTTTGAACGAATGTAGAGTTTGAAATAGAACAACCCTCTCGTTGTCGGGTTTACCATCTCTTCAGGTTTTGTTAATGTGAAGCGTACAACGTATGTACCTTGATCGAGTGTTGCTTCATAGCGACCTTTTATGGTAAGTACGCGGGTCGTTGTACCTGCACCTGTGACTGTCTGCGAACATGCTGAGAGTTGTTCATTTGTAATCACATCTTTCAGCGGTATCGAAGATGTATCACTCCGAAGAACTTCAGGAAGAACATTTTCACCAAGGTTGGATGTTGTACTCGTGAAATAAAATTCCAAACTAACATAGATTGTGTATGTTGCTTGTGTTGGAACAACAAGTTTTGCGTAGATCGTTTTAGGAGCATCAGCTGGGCGTTTTGCGTACTCAAAAAATACAAGAGAATTTTTAGGAATATTTGGAAGACTATCGACAATTTGTGTATAGTACTTTTTCAATAGTTTATTATCGGTCATCGTATCTAGCTCCTGCTGAGGTATGAACGCAAAACTTGAGAGTGCTCTGCCTGAGACAAGATATACTGTTGAATCACTCACCTGACGTGGAGAAGCAGTGGTGGTAATCGGTTTCATAAACAGAGAACAAATGTATTGCTCTTCAGCAGGACTACTGTAGATCTTTTCTTTAAATTCTTCGGGAATTATCATATCGCAACCAATCGTTATCCCTACTATAATACCTACACATAAACACAGTAGCATCAATGACTTCATTGTTTTCGTATCCATTCTCACTACTCCTCCCGTTATCGTATGATGATAAATTTCTTAAAGACGTTATCTCCTTTTTTAAACACCAATTCTCCTTGGTCATTGTAGTAATCACTTGTTACTTCGATATATGCGATGTAAACACCACTCACAACAACCTGACGCGACGATGTTAAGGAATGCCAGAATTCAACACCACTCCCATCAGTGTGGTTAATAGTTTCTATTAAATCACCTGTTTCTGTGTAGATGCGAATAACACAGTATGGTGGTAATTCGTAGAAAACCAAACGATCCTGTGATGTTGGATCAAGGCCGAAATATAAACTACGACTTCTGATGTTCCATGGGTTCGGTACAATACGAATATCGGAAAGGCGCTCACCAGGGAGACGTGTAAGGTATGCTGGTGTATTCGTCATCGTATAAAACTTACTACTGACTAACGGTACACCTGGTTGAACTGTGTTCCTTGTTCCATCATCTTTGGAAACAATGTAGTAGTAATAATTAAACCCGCGGCGTGCCGTACGATCAACAAAGGTATGCGTAAGATTACTCTTGTTACATGAAAAGATTTTTGAAAATGTTGTATCAGTTCTTCCCTCTGATCGATATACTTCATAGCCATCAAAATTCGGATGTGCTTCAGCTTCTGGTCCCTCCCACGTTAACGTTATTTGCTTCCCACCAGATTGCACCATGAACTTACTTGGTGGGGGTGGTGGTTGTGGTATTGAATAGCCTGATTTAAAATTTTCGATTGCCCGCCTAAATGTTTGAAAAAGAGAATCTTTGCCAGTAAAAACCCACCAATTCTTGTATTCATTTCTATCCGTTGTTGTTGGAGTTGGTGCGTTCGGTGGTAATGGGTACGCATTAAGTCCACGGGGTGGAGTTTTTTTGAACCAACTCTGAGCAATTTCATTAACCAAGGCCCGATCATTCATAATTCCAGCAACACCTTCAGCAAAAATAATGCGGATTGTATCATTCGGAGCCATTGTGTATGGACCAAACCCCTGCGCGGCTGCATACCCACCAGGATCACCACCCCAGGTATTTGCAAATCCTGTAGGCCATCCCCACTGGTTCTTTCCAATCTGCTCAGCGTGAGTTTGAGTTGGGTGCCCGGCTGTCATATATTGATATTTCAGTGTCATGAGAGCTGCATCGTATTGATTTACTGTTTGTGCGTCCTTATCTGATCCCATAAAACGCGTTGTTGTTGGTTGTTTTGGATCATCTGAGTGATCCGTGCTGCTTTTATCTGCATGGAGAACAACAACACCAGCAAAACATGTACCTGCCATTGTCTTTCCATTGTAAGGATTGGGTCGTCCAATATCTTCATCTACTGTTCCTTCAGTCGATACTGGACCATAGTATGACAAAACAGCTCGAAAGTTATTCGGTGGTGGGAGTGTGTGTGAAGGGTCTTGCCCTACAGCATCATTGATGGTATTTAATCCCCAACTCGCACCTGTTGGTGCCCATGGTGGCTGGTCTTGATACGACTCACCTGCAAAACCATACCGATGTTGCCAATGGAACACAACACCCGTAAGGGTTGGGTGCGGATTCATCTTTGTACCTTTGTTATCAATAATTCCTGTATTTACAAATTCATACTCATAGATGAAGTAATTATCATGATATTGCTGTGTAAAGGCATAGACCCGTCGAGTAATTGTAATGCCTATTGACGTGTGGGCTCGATTGTAGATCATGCGATCGCATGGCAAATTGGGATTGTATTCATCCACAACATCATCGATATCACGTTCCGTCGCTTTTACCCCATCGACGATAACACTAGGATGCGGAAACTTCCCTATAAGTTTGAATTCAACAGGAAATACATCTGAGTCAATGTATAAATTGAGCCTCCCTAACGATACAACCTTGTAGGGATATGTTTGATTCGTAACAGGGTCTTTGAAATTCGTTGTCCCAATCCACAATGACTTTCCGACATTAACACCCTTATTGAGTGTGTATTCCCCAGGCCAATTCAACCCATCAAGTTGATCGGTTGTTAATTGGCTCCGACTGCGTCGGCCGTATTCAATTTCTACTACACCATTTGAAAACCAGTGGTGCAACGAGCTCACCCGCATCCAACGAATTTCTTGATGACCTTGTACCTGTGCCTCGATCAGTTGTACGCTAGCAACCATCCAAAGTGCAATTGCTACCATTAGTGTCCATCCAAATGAGCAGCTTACTTTCTTCATACGTTTATCCCTTCTTGATCATTATCGTTAAAACTTCACAGACACAGTAACACCGAAAAACACCTGTCGTGGGTTTAGAAAATCAAATGAACTATTATTTGGCATGTCGATATATGCCTTATCATCTAATATCTTTTTCATCCGTGCATGATTTACTTCGTTCCATGTTTTCGTTGTGTAATCATATTCCATGTACTTTTTGGTCGATTTATCGTAGTAAATTGTGCCGGGTATAATGTTCCGTTGAGAGAGACTATACACATTCGTTACCTGCTCTATCGGTTGATACGGTACACCTCCCTTTCGAACATCGCCGATGCGATCGTTTCCTGGTATATTATCGTATGCCGTGCTTTTAGGAAGATGTAAGGATTCAAGGTAATAACGTTGGTCATGAATATCGTAAAAACTTGCACCAGAGAGACGTTTGAAGTTAAAAAGATTCTTAATGTCAACAAAAAATGTACATTCTACCGAATTAAGCGACACTGTTTTATTGATTCGCATATCAACATTGTAGTAGTCTGTCGTTTGAACGTTTTGAATAATTGTACCATACTCTGGGGCATTCTTCGGATTGTAGTTAATCCACTCCCCTGCTCGCCACATTGCAAGAATGTTCATACTCCATCCAGCGAGCAAGAGTTGTGGTGTGAGTGTATTCGGTGTAAAGATCGTCAACCCACAGTTTGCACGTGGTTGTGGTGTAGGCTTCTGTTGATATGCTAGTTGTGTATTACGGTCGTAGTCACGTTGATCGCTAATACTTTCGTAGATTGTTTGTTTTCCGAAGCTTCCCTGCGTTTGTACTTGGTATGTATAATTAATGAATCCTCGTACCCAGTCACCGTCTGACTTTCGGAGTGTTACTTCAAATCCACGGATATCGCGGTAACTGTTGTTATTAGCTTTGAAATAATTTGCATAGTCGCTTACATAATTTGTATATGATTGTTCGTTTGTTATATCATTGTAGAATGCAGCAACTTGTAGCAGAAACATTGAAAAAAGCGCTTGATCGTACCCCAACTCGTAGGAAATTGTTTTTGCTTGCTTCAAAGTTGGATCACCAATATTTCGAATTTTCCTCGAAAGCAAATCGCGTCCTAAGCGAAAGATTTCTTCATACTCTGGCATTTGCTTAAAGTGTCCGTAGTTGAAGTAGAGTTTTGAATTCTCGGTAATAGGATGCGATATTCCTAATCTTGGACTGAATGAAATATCTGATTTAACTCGTTTCTTCGGGTAATTTTTTGCTGGATCGTAGTATGCATAAAAATCCTTATCATAATTTTCAATAATGTCATACCATTCCGTATTAGGATTGCTCACATCCATTCGGAGACCAATATTAGCCACAAAGCCATACGCTTCGATTTTATCCTGGATATATGCTGAAATTTGGTATGGCTTCCATCGTTCTTTCACGTAATTCACATCACTGAAAAATGGATTCACCAAACCATAGTCGAGATTGAGGTTATAGAATGTTACTTCAATGCCAGCCTTCACAAGGTGCTCAAGTGAGACTTGACTTGTAATATTTGCCTTCAGTAAGTACGAACTCACCTTACTTGAATCTCGTGCAGTTGCTGAATGTCCACCAAAAAACATTCCCGTTAATCCAGAAGTAGGTGTTGGATCCCAACCGAATGGTGCTTCATCAACGAAATACCATGGTACCACCTCGTAGACTTTTGCTAAATTTCGACGACGTATTGGTCCTGTTTTATACTTTCTGTGAACGTGTTCAAATCCTATTTCGTAGAATGTTTTTGGGCTTAGAGCATGTGTCAACTTTGCACTCACCGTACGATGATCAACGAGTGCTTCACTATACCACGAATTTGTAAAAATACGAGATGGCCGTTGCTCATTCGTTATTTCTGCAATTTGATATGGAGTACGCATATAATCTGTTGGATCCCAAAACTGAACACCGTTAATACCCCATGCTGGGTTATTGAATTGACGGTCATCTGCATTGATTGCAACGTTGTATGTTCTCCCAGCGCCAACATTCATCATCAGTGTAACACCACTTGCAACATCAGAGTTAAGTTTAAACGACCATGCTTCCTCTCTGTAATCATCGCGTGAGAGAGGAATCAGTAACATTTCGCGGAGAAAACGGTATGTTGTAAAGAAACGAAGGTTTCCAAGTGATTTCCCAATATATGGTATTGGGCCACCAAAACCGGCATCAATGTCATAATCTGGTGCTTTTGTTGGTCTTCGTCGACGTTCCCACTGCCATACACGTTGCGCAGCCGCTGGTGTTAAATCATTAGTAGGATCACTATCTTGTAATAATGCTTGTGAAATTGCATTCCATCCTTCAAACTTTGGATACTGACGCTTTGTGTAATAATCCCATCCAGTCCACCGACCATCATTATTCACATCCGTGTAAGGCTCCCCTGGTGTGTAAACTGTGTTGCTATCGAGATCAACAAATGGCTCACCATCTGTTCCTGTCCAACACACTTCTGGATCAAGGTAGGGACGATTCCACATCGAATTAGGATCATACACAGAGACACCAAAATGCTTTGGTGTTGGTGGGCTATACCGTACGGTGGCGGAAGCAAAGTATTGTTTGGCATCCCCTTCTCGTCCGATGACATTTACAATTCCTGAACGTACCTGTCCATACTCTGCATTGAATCCCCCCTTCTCAATCGAAATTTCCTGAATACCGCTTAGAGCTAGTAAGGTGATCGGTTGGTTGTTTCGAGGGTCTCGAAGTGTTGCTCCATCAAGTTGTAGGAGAAGCTGATTAATTTCACCACCTCGAATCTTAAGGCCTTCTTCTACACCCGCTTGTAAGCCTACAATGTTATCTAATGCAGTAATTGGCATTGAACGTATTTCATCCTGCTGAACAGATGTTACACTCGTTGACACGTCCTTCTTCACAATATTCCTCTCCGCAACCACTGTAACACCAGCTGTTTCTATTGTTTGTTCCTCCATCTCTATATCAACAACTGTTGTCTGATCTACTCGTACACGCACATTCGAAATGGTTACTGTCGCATACCCAACGTAGCTTGCTGCAAGTGTATATTCTCCTGGGGGAACATGAAGTATTGTATAGTAGCCATCAATATCCGTCGATGCTCCTAACGATGTTCCCTTGATAGAGACATTGACTGAGGGAAGTGGCTCTTTCGTATTCTTATCCACAACCCTCCCTGTTATTTTTCCTGTCGTGCCGGCAATTAGTATGCCAGTATAGAGAAAGAATACATAGAAAATACTTCCATAGATACGCAACGTTCGTCGTTTTATCATACGTCGATCTCCAATTCACGTTGTTAATTCATAGTTCTCATGAATGTACACTGGTTGCAGTTTTTTTCCTTTGTACACTCCATGTTACAAAACTTACGCAGAATGTGAGGAGGAATAACGCCAGTGAACCCTCACCACTATTGATGAGAATAGCAACATATTCTTTAACACCTTGACTACCTATAACCACAACAACAAAACGAATGAGAGCAATAGTTAAACCAACTACTCCTCCAAGAAGAATACCTTTAGCAGTCATTGTACTTACAACAAATAAAGAGAACAGCATCGCTCCCAGTACAGCTGAACAATGAAAAAGCATTGTTAGTAAATTGGGGTAGAACGATGGAGCAAATAACAGAATGAATGGCATGACAATAATTGTATATACTAAGACAACAATTGTTGTAACACGACCAACGAGTACAAGTGTCCTTCCTGAACTATTTTGATGGATCGTCTTAAAAAAATCGTATGTAATTGAAACAGCAACACTGTTAAAAATGGTTGCACTTGCTCCCATAATGCTTATTGCTACTACTACCAAAAGAGTCACATTCGTATACAAAGAAAGCAATTTAGAAACACCTTCTTGCACCACAACGAAGGATTGTGCTACAAGTCCACCACCAATAAGTACTATCCCAACAATTGCTAGAATAACACTGGTAATCAGTACAGATTTCCGTAATGTTCTCAACGAACCCGCACTAGCAACTTTTTGTACTGCTCCACCATCTGCGAGAAAACTCCACAGAGCATAGAAAGGAACACCTGTTACCACAGTACTCCAATTGTTTAGGGGTATATACTCAGGAAATATTGCAGGAAGAGCTTGAATACCATTGAACCAGTTCCAACTCACAAGGAGAACTGTTGCAACTATACCAACGAGCATCATAGTTGTAGAATGGATTGCCTGAGCATACAACTCAGCACCGAAACCACCAACAACAACATATAAACCGACAGTAACAATAAGAAGTAATAGTACTGAGTAAGCATCTGCTTCTAATATTGAACTTAGCAGTGCGTTCCCGATCACGATAACAAGTGTCAATTTAACCATTACAGAGAGGAGAATACTTGCCGATGCAATAAAGTATCTGCATGAAACATTTCCTAAACGCTTTCCAAAAAAATCACCAACTGTTTCACATCCATGTACTATAAACATGTTTGCAACATATGAGAACAAAAGAATGAGAATGAGATATGAACAAACCGTAAAAATTGTGAATGCTTTTAACCACAGTACTAATAGAAAAGCATGAATCCACCATATTGAGAACAATGCACACAATAGCAAGTACCAGTGTATTTTTCTTCCCCCAAAAAAATAATTCTCCGAAGTTGCTTCTTTACTCCGAAATACGAAAAGAGCAAGAAAAAAAATTCCAACAACAATCCAAAAGTACAAGGGACTACCCTTCCCTACTATTCCATCGACACTAAATACAAGAAACCCTTCGACATCGGTCTTTTTTCAATAAACGTGCCACTGTATGTTTTCTTTAGATTTTATGTAGGAGTACCCTTCGCTATATCAAAATGATATAAGATGAGCGGTTGGAGTTTTATAAAAAAGATAAACTTGAATTAATATTGGAGGGAACTCTAAAAGGTGTTATAGAGTAAAAAGCATTATTTCTTCAAGCCAAGTTTATGACAGAGGCGGTAGAAATTTGGCGGTGCCATCCCAAGAAGCCGCGCTGCTTCCGAATCAGAACGGACCTTTTCTCGTACATAGGTAAAATATCGGATACGAAAGAGGTTCTCCATTTCTTTCCAAGGTAAAATTGAATCTCCAAACCAAAATTCTGGTCCACGTACAGAACCTATTCGTCGCGTTCCAAGAATATTATGAACATCATTCTTTGTAATATTTGTTTCGCAGCTAATTAGTAATCGTTGTACAATGTTCTGGAGTTCCCGAATATTGCCAGGCCATTCATACGCCATGAGAGCATCGAGAGCTTCATCAGTGACATCGGGCTTGGGTAGAGCCATTTGTGTAGCGTACTTCTCAAGGAAGTAATGAACAAGTAGTGGAATATCTTCCTTTCGCTCCCGTAGTGTTGGCACGTAAATGTAAATAACATTGAGACGATAAAAAAGATCCTCTCTAAATTTGTTGGCTTGAACAGCATGTTCAAGATCCACATTGCTGGCAGCTATAACACGAACATCAACTTTGATGCTCTCTGTACGACCAATTTTATCGATTTCTCCTTCTTGGAGTACACGGAGCAACTTTACCTGAGCTGAAAGTGGTAGTTCACTAATCTCATCGAGGAATATTGTTCCTCGGTGAGCAATTTCAAATAATCCCTTTTTATGTGTATTTGCACCAGTGAACGATCCCTTTGTAAATCCAAAGAGCTCGCTTTCTACAAGATCTTCAGGAATACTCCCAGCATTGATACTGACAAAATTCTCATACTTTCTCTTACTAAGGTAATGGATATGTGTAGCAACCAATTCCTTACCAGTTCCAGACGCACCACAAATTAACACAGTAGCATCTTGTTGTGCTGCTTTTTCTATATGTTTGAGAAGTTGTTTTAATACTGGAGATTCTCCAACAATTTTCTTTTCATGGAGAATGTTATTTATTGATTGTGTGAGCTGACGCCGCGAAGTAAGTTTTTCCTTCTTTAGCTGTTTTTGTTCATAGGCATTGAAAATAGAAAGTATTAAATCCGTTGGTTGATAAATAAACTCCTTAATATCTGCAGGATACTTTGTGCAAAACCACATTGCTCCAGCCTCAATGAGTCGGCTCGCAAAGTCATAGTTCGTCACATTAATAGTCATCTTCGTTACAACAATGATCTGCACATTTGGATCAACTGCTTTGAGTTTTCGAATAAGGTTTTCACCTGTGAGTGGTCCTGCAATCTGATAATCCATGATAATAACATCAATGTCATCTTCATGGGTTGAAAGGAATGTAACAGCGCTATGTCCATCGGCTACTACTTCACGAATCACAATTCGATCACTAAAAGGCTCAAGTGTCCGCTTTATGCGATGTACGTCATACGATTCATCTTCAATTACAAGTAAGTTAATTGGAGCTTTTGTTTCCATGGTATATCCTCAATGTACTATGTACTCGATAATAACTATAGCAAGAAATGTACCATTACTGGTACTGTATTGAAAGCACAAAAGAACATCCTCCGTCATCCATATTAAATGCATCAAGGTCCCAACCACAACGTTTCGCAACTTCGTATGCAAGATAACATCCATATCCAGAATGGCGGTCTTCCCCTTTTGTTGTTATATGCTCTAAAAAGAGTTTCCTAGTTCCATTCTCATCTTTTTCAAGTAAGTCTGAGCGTATCCCTTTTCCATTATCTCGAATACGCACTATACCACATCGATCAGTTGAATTGTAACGCGTTTGGATTGTAATTACAACAAGATCGGTACCAGAGTGATCGATTGCATTCTGAATGAGAGGTTCAACAATTTCCCAAATAACAAACTCATTTACATTCACAGGTGGAAGTGAATCATCAAGGTCGTACTGAAATTGAATTGTGCCCACAGGATATGAAACACGTAAGAAAATATTTTCAATAATAAAGCGAAGGACATCATTTAAATTTGTGTTGTAGAATGGTCCACGCATTGTACTCAATGGCGGATTGTACCACTTCATGTCGTAGATAACACGAGCAATGAAATTCGCATACTTTGCAATTCTGTGCTTTAACTCCACAATATTGGAGGGAGCAAGCTTTTCAATATCTTCGTTAATGAATCCCATAACCTTTTCTGCTTTGTGATGAGTGTGGTAAATACGCTGTGTAAACAACCGTTCTTTTTTCTGAGCTATTTGTTCTCGGGCGTGTTCTTCTCGTTCTCGAGCTAATAGTTCCCATGCTTCGTCTCGTTCCATAATTGTATACGTTGAGAGATAGAAAAGTGCAAGGAGACCTAAAAGAATGAGAATAGAAAAAATAAAGACAGTTTTATTGAAGCTTGAAACAATTTGTTGACTAATAGAAGACACATCAGGATGAATTCTGAGGTATACAGCACCAACATATTCCCCATAGGGGACAAGCGGTACAAAAACATGAAATACGCTTTCACCTTCTTGAATACTTGTAATAAGTTCTGTTTTCATCATTGAGTGGTGAAGTTGAGCATACTGTTCAACAACTGACTGGTACGATGGTACAAGTGATGCAGTGTGTATAGTACGTTCAAAAAAGTATGAATAGAGGTCCTTCCCATGGTCAACAGCAATAAACGTATCTTTGTGTGGGAGAATAATACACATTGCTTCCACATTGCGCTTCATAAGCGGTTGCTTGAGAATACTATTCAATGCGTGGACAAGTGCTTTAACCTTAGAATTATTGTTCTGTGAGCTTCCAAGAGGGTCGCTTTCAAGCAAAACCTCAATCGATACTGTTGTTAAGTTCGCAATCTGTTCTGCAGAATTTTGCTTGTACCAGTCCATCGTATCGGAGAGTAACTCTCGTAAGGTATTTCGCTCGAGCTGTGAAATAACTATTTGAAATGCAAGAAGTACAATAAAAATAACAAGAAAGTGTTTCCAATTGAAATGAAATGTTTTCAATCTTGGTTTCGATTTCATGGTACTTCCTCCTTTTCAGACCGAAGAAGCACTCGTTCTTCATTGATTTGGTGTGTTGCGCGTATAAGCGCTGTATCAACAGAGAACTCATTCTTCAAAGCCCGATGGAATGTATGAGCCATAATTTCTGATATTCGTGTGTAGTTCTCCAACATTGGTCGGTGATGTCCCCATGCCATAAAGCAAAGAAGTTTTTTAAGCTCTGGGTGCCGTCGAATATAGACACTATCACTATACACAGCCATGTTAACTGGTAAATACCCACCGTAATTGTACAATATTTCCTGGCTCTCTTTCTCATACATAAATTGAATAAACTTCAATGCCTCTTCAACACGGTTTGAATGCTTGGAAATCATAAGACTCCAACCACCAAAGACAGTAGAGGTATTACACCCTTGAAAATGTGGGAGTGGAGCAATTTCGAAGTACTTAAGGTGAGAAGTATCCTTTAGAAACATTTTATATTGCTTATGAAATCCGACCCACCCCCGTAAGAAAAGTACATTATGTTCATTTGCGTAGAGATAACTTGCAAACTCATCGAATGTTGTAACTTCAATCGGTGTAAAACGATGCTTATGAATACAATCAACAAGATGTTGCAATGCACGTCGAGCTCGAGGTGTATAAAGATTTACCTCCCCCGCCGTAAACATTGAAAGGTATTCATATTCTGGAACCATATCATAGAATGAACAAATCATTCCTTCGTATTCACCACCAGCAAAAATATAGAATGGTGCTTGTGTGCGCCGCCACCACTTTCGCCCAAAAGCAATAAAATCATCCCACGTCATACCATTTACTAATTTTCTTTCGAACTCCTTCCCCCCTGGTATGGTGCATAAAATGTCACAACGGTAATAGAGAATTCCAATGTCAAGGAATAGTGGGAAGGCAACTAATTTATCATCTTGGTAACACACACTTAGTGCATTACTATTTATTGTAGGTAGAACATCAGATGATATTAGCTGATTGAGTGGATACGCCCACTTCGCAAAACGAGGGATCCAAATCAGATCCACCGCAAAAACATCAATTGCATCACTACGACTCCTCAACGACCGTGTGAGAATCTCTTTCCGATCATTTGTTGTAAACTGATGAAATGGAAGATTGACTGGAACTACCTCAATCGAACCTCTATACATTTCGTTAAAGCGACTAATAAGAAGTTGATGTGCGGGGGATATGTTATCAACGTAGTATATTTTCTTAACATCAGTCTCATCGAAAACGTGAATTTGAAACGGCATATAAATTACAATAAGAATAGCAAGTAGTGTTATAAAAACTACAATGAACCACAACGGTGTTTTATTAAATGTATTCGATAACATACTGTACACCCCCACTCAATCCATAGCCTCCACTTTGTTGCCTTGCCGAAATGAGCTTCTCTCTAATCCCACAGGAGATAATTCTAGTCTACAAGAATATATAAAAAAAGTCCCTGTAAAGAACACATGAATTATAGAATCCACTGTGTATTGAAGAACGTTTTTAATCCATTACCCTATAATCCATGAAAAATAAAATTGAACTGGTAAGTAAAGATTGACCAGCATGCTTATAATTTTATTCTCTAGTGGTAAACACCAATAAAGAAAGTATTTTGTGAAGCTGGTGTGAATCAGTGAAGTCACAGGAATTCTTTCTTTAATCAACTAACGAACATCTGATTCACGAGTTCTGGTGGTGGACTGACGATCAGACTTATAGTTTCATGAATATAATTATTGCAACACAACTATCCTTCATAGAAAGCTGTATCGATTTTAAACGACACCATAAGAGTAAATTGACAGATTGTTTACTATCGTAAAGTAATCGTATTTTACTCGACACGTTCTACATTTATAGTATCGGTCATCCCACGTGCCATGAGTGGAATACCCATTGTGAAAACGATGTAATCTCCGCTTTTAATAAACCCTTGAGCTTTCAATTGCTCTTTTACTCGTTGAAGTGTTGCATCTGCATTCCCAATGTAATCAGAAATAACAATTCCCTGAACACCCCACACCAAATTGAGCCTCCGTAAAACACGTGTTTCACCTGTTACAGCAATAATCTTAGATGAAGGACGAAATCTGCTAATCCGACGTGCAGTTCCTCCTGAATGGGTAATTGGTATAATAGCCGCGGCATTGACGTGTTCGGCAAGCAAACATGCAGATTGTGCAATAGCATCGAGTACATTTCCTGTATTTAAACTGCACCGATATTCCTTCCGTTTTGTAAAAATATACTCCTCTGTTGTCCGAATAATGGTATCCATCATCCGGACTGCCTCAATAGGATATTTCCCTACAGACGTTTCTCCACTGAGCATTACAGCATCAGCACCATCAAGAACAGCATTTGCAATATCACTCGCTTCTGCACGTGTTGGGCGGGGATTTTCGATCATTGTTTCGAGCATTTGAGTTGCAATAATAACCGGTTTCCCTTGCTCATTACACTTCCGAACAATCATTTTCTGTAACATTGGCACTTCTTCTGCTGGCATTTCAACACCAAGATCACCTCGGGCAACCATGATTGCGTCCGACTCAGCGATGATTTCATCGATTGCGAGAATAGCCTCGCGCATCTCAATTTTCGCAATGATTGGTATATAGTATTCAGCAATCTTCTGTAAATGTGCTCGTAGTAGTCGTATATCATCAGCAGAACGTACAAACGAAAGCGCTACGTAATCAATCCCGTGCTGGACACCAAACTCGAGATCTTCAAGGTCCTTCTCCGTTAGTGATGGTGTGCTCAGTTTAACACCCGGAAGGTTCATCCCTTTGTTCTCACCAAGTAGACCTCCAACACGTACACGACACCGTACTTCTGTCATCGTTGTAGAAATGACCTCAACACGTAATTTCCCATCGTCAAGGAGAATGACATCACCTGCTTGTACATCGTGCGGGAGTTGTTTATAAGTTGTTGTGAGGCAATTCTCATCGCCAAGGATATCTTCGATTGTGAAAGTAATTTCTGAGTTCGGTGTCAGAGTAATTGGCGATTTTTTCAGTCTCCCTGTTCGTATCTTAGGTCCACAGAGATCCTGCAATAATGCAATGTGTTCATTTCGTTGTTTGCTAGCCTCACGAACATTTTTAATCATTTTCTCGTGGAGATCGTGTGTACCATGTGAAAAATTTAATCGTGCAACATCCATGCCTGCATCAATAAGTTGGACAATTTGATCTATTGCTTCTGTTGAAGGACCAATCGTACAAATTATTTTTGTTCGTCCACTTCTATTTTTCGTTGCCATTGATTAACTCCGTACTTTCTTAATACATTCAACTACGTATGGTAAAATTTCTCCTGCTTTTCCAAGGAGCAACTCATCCACATATTGGGACAATTCAGTACGCTCCATGTTTATCTCAACGAGGTATGCACCATGCTGCTTTGCAACGTGTGGAAGCCATGCTGCAGGATACACAACTGCTGAGGTTCCAACGCTGAAGAATAATTCACAGTTGCTTGCTGCACGTATTGCTTCTTTGTACTCATATTCAGGTAAATTTTCACCAAACCATACAACATCTGGTCGTACCAGGCCTCCGCAAGAACACCGTGGAACAGAAGCCTCTTCTGTAACTGTAATATCTGTGAAATACTTTCCACACTCCATGCAGTAACTCCGTTCAATATTACCGTGGAGTTCAAGCACATGCTTACTTCCAGCTCGCTGATGAAGGTTATCTATATTCTGAGTTACAAGGGTGAACTCGGAATAGAAGGATTCCATGGTAGCAAGTGCGTAGTGAGCCGCATTCGGTTCTACGGAATGCATAATTTCTTTTCGATGGTTGTACCATGCCCATACATTCCGTGGATTTTTCATAAACCCTTCAAAACTTGCTAATTCTTCAGGTTTTAATTTTGACCAGAGGCCATCCTCACCGCGAAATGTTGGAACGCCACTTTCTGCCGATACACCAGCACCTGTTAAAATACAAACACGCTGGACCGTAGCAAGTTTTTCATTCAACGTAGGTGATATTTTCATTTATTAGGCTCCAATATGAGTGTGTGAATACATTCTCGAGTTGATATTTCCCGATCCATCCACCGTCGGCGATACACTCCATTCAACCAGAGGTGTACTTGATCACTGTAGTGTGGATGGAATACTTGTCCGGATTCACCTGGCGGAAGAACAACACGGGTATCATTCACATCTGCAAGATTTATTATCTGACGCATAGATGGACCAACGGAACAGGCAAATGGGTTCGTTAATGTGTAGTATCCAACATTGATAGTCGAGTGTGTACCCCCAACTTCAAATGCGCCAATATTAAACACACGAGCTAACAGCGAATGAACAGAGAAGATATGATTGAACGTAATGGTATGTATTCGCCCCCATTGCCACTCTTTTACTTCACCACCAAGTTTGCTTTCTAAAAATGCAAGTGCATCACCTACACTCTTCCGTACAATATCGTCCCTCGTTTCTATTGTTGAAGTTGTACAATCGTCGAACCAACGTGACTGTGGATTTCCCAAGACACGTTGGATGGCTGTCAGTGGTGTACTTGCCAATGTAAGGTAGAGCTGGAAGAGTTCTTCACCCATTTCATCAGCGAACGTATTCCGTAAGAGGAAGTAATGAGTTACCTCGAAGAGAGTAGTTGCAACATCTTCTTTCCGTGTTTCGTAGTTCCAACTTCGAAAATACTCAAGCACCAGTTTCAGACTACGATTGTGTACTGTAACAGTGTCGAATGCCTGAAGAATTATGGGAACATACTCCTCTGCTTGTAATGAATAAACATCATTTTGTATACGTTCCACGGTTTCTGGTGATATTTTCTCTTCCAGAGATATACACTTCCAGATTCGTTTCGAACGCCATGGAGGTTCCCAGTGACTCGAAAGGTAGTATGGGTATTCATCACCTACAATTTTATTGTTCGCTGTAATAATCAACCCATCTCGTGGATTGAAGAGGCGTGGATTGTGTTCAAAAGAGACTATACCTTTCCATTGATTCTGAGCTTCCCACCCATTCGACGGTAGTGTAACACCACGGTAAGTTCGAAGTGGAATTGCACCAGCCATGATGTATCCAATATTTCCTACAGTATCAGCATATACAAAATTTTGTGCTGGCACTCCAAATGACTGTAAAGCACTCGTGAACTCACTCCAAGTAGTAGCTTTATTCAAGCGATAAAACGCCCCTGGTTCATTTGTCCGTTCAAACCCTGTCCATCGGAGTGAAATTAACTCATTGAAAAATTTTGCACCTGGTTCATAGTTGTTAATAATAGGTCCCCTCTCTGTCTTAAGTATTGTGAAAACATGCGGTACATCATCTTTAATGAAAATTGTATCCTCCTGTACAATCAATGGTGCCCATCCAGTCCCTGTACGATACTTTCTAGGATATGGTATTGTATCAACTTCTTCAATATAAAAGTCAGCATCGTCGAGCATTGCATTGGTTACTCCCCATGCAATACTTCTATTTCTTCCAATTATAACAAAGGGGACACCAGGGATTGTCATTCCTGCAACATCGAGATGTGGTGTGGTTAGGTGAAGCTCGTACCACCGTGCTGGCACCATAAGCAACAGATGTGGATCATTCGCAAGAATTGGTTTCCCTGTAGTACTTTTCGAACCTGCGATAACCCAGGCATTACTTCCAACAGCAATCGATACTCCTCCCCAAAGACTTCGATACCTAACGTCACCATCAAAAAACGATTTAAGCTGAGATATAGTCGCATTTGATAGCTTATGCTGCTGTAGAATGAATGGTGCCGTCGGTTCCCAGTACGGAAACGCTTCACTTGCCATGTCGTATCCAACTCGAGCAACAAGTGCTGCACACGTTAAATCAACCCAGCGTGCATAGTTCAATTCCCATGCCATCAATCGGCTCATAATAAGTGAATGTTGGAGGGACCATGGTTCAGGTTCATACCTAAGGATATCAAATTCAAGTGGATACTTTCCTTTATGAGTGCGAATATATTCATTTACACCATTGGTATATGCCTGAAGGGCATTCCTCGTAGAAGAATCAAGCACCGATTCGAGCTCACGAGCAATTCGAGCAAAACCGAGTGTCTTGAACATTTTATCGATTCCTAGAGCATCTTTACCTAGGACCTCTGAGAGTCGTCCCATTCCTGCCCGCCGTTGAAGTTCCATTTGCCAAAGCCTATCTTGAGCATGGACATATCCTACAGCGAAAAAACCATCGTACTCTGTACCTGCTTCGATATGAGGTACTCCATATGTATCGCGGGCAATCTTAATCCTTTGATTAATTGAAGTTACATGCTCGTATCCATCAACGGTTGGGAAAGAACGTCGTATAAGCTGTAACGCCAGGATAGTGGCTGCAACACAAACTATCACTAGGACTGAACAAATTCCAATGATTATCGCAACAGACCGTCTCATCGTTGCAATGAGTAATTATTCCAACCCTACAGAATGCTACTCCATCAATACTGAAACAATATAGATTGTAATATACGAAAAGGAGTAGAGAATAGAAAAACGATACAATTCAATGCACAGTAGAGTTGTGATTCAATCACATCTCTCTATCGCTTTATAAGCCCGTGCTTGATAAAATGTTTCACATTATCACGAATACGATCCAACGGTGTTGTAGTTGCATGATCCGCCCACTGACGGAGCACGTTTCGCATTCCTCCGGTAAGAAAGTCACGAAAGATTCTTACATCTATCGATGCATCAAAAAGGTGTTTTCGTACTCCTTCACGATAAATTTCTTCAGCAAGTTCAAGGAAGCCTGCAAAGTACTTAGCAACAGTTCCACGTTTATTCTTCACTAGTTGGTGGTGTTCGTTGACAAACACAAGTGCTAAAGATGGATTTGAAATAAACATGCTAAAAAAGAGATCCACAATAGCATCGATTTTCTGAAGTGGGTCGATATCTGTTCGTTTCACTGTTTCGCGGAGAACAGCGGTGTATGCTTGCCATAGTTGCTCAAAGATTGTTGTGAGGAGTGCTTCCTTGTTCTCGTAGTAGAGATATACACTCCCTGTTGCTACGCCAGCAAGTTCAGCAATATCTGTTACTTTTGCTTTATGGTAACCATACTGTGCAAATACTTGTATCGCCGCATTGAGTATCGCTTGTTCCTTATTTCCTTCTTTCTTTCTCATAGATATCTCTACACAGCTGAATTGTCATTCACTATAAAAAGTAATTTGATTTATTACAAGTTTAAATACATCTTTTGTGTTAAAATATTTTACTGTACCACCGTTGTCTTAATAAATCGCCGAACCGATATCAGGCTTCCTAAGACACCAAGAAAACAACCAGTGCTAAGAATCACAACGTAATAGTACGGTTTCACCTTGATGAGATCAAAGACTGGTACTGTAAGGAATGTCTGTAGATTTTCAACAACGAGAAACACAACAGCTACTGCAATCAAGCCGCCACAGAAACCTTGTAATAAACCTTCGATGATAAATGGTGTACGAATAAAACCACGTGTTGCTCCTATTAATTTCATTGTCTGGATAATTGTACGTTTTGCATAGATTGTAAGACGTATCGTATTTGCTACAAGGAGTATTGCAGAGAGCGCGACAAACACTCCGATACCAAAGAGAATCCACAGATAACCACGAGCTTGTTGATCGAGTACCTCAAGCAATTTCTTACGATAAATAACATCGTCAACTCCTTTGATTGTCTTGATTTTATAGTAGATACTTTGAACCTTTTCGAGCGTTTTGTATTCATTATATAGTTTTATCTTGAAGGAAGCTGGTAATGGATTGAAGTTCAACACTTTGTAAATATCTTCTCCAAATTCATCATAAAATATTTGTGCGGCATCTTCCTTTGAAATGTACTGAACTTCCTTCACTCCATCGATGCGCTCGATTTGTGCTTTTAGTTTCACAACTTCCTCATCAGATAAATACTCACTAAGAAAGGTTTCTAACTCGACCTTACTACGTATCTCCTCAATGAGCGCTTCAACATTGAAAAGCAGAATCGCAAAGAAACTGAGGAGGAGGAGCGAAATGCTTATTGTTACAATTGCAATGATCATTGGTACTTTCGTTCTTTTAAACCCAGAGAATCCTTCACGAAGTACATAGAGCACTTGCATTGAAATCACTCCTCTCTGTCACTCTGTGATGGTAAGTAACTCCCCAGAAGTTTTACAAACATGCTCACTTCCGCAAGGTGGTTGAGTGCTTCCTTCAGTGGTGTTGCATTTGGCCGACCTTGAACATCAAGGTAAAATAAATATTGCCATGGTTTCCCTCTATAGGGGCGAGATTCAATTTTAAGAAGATTAATGTCGCGGAGTGCAAATACAGCAATAGCCTTAAAAAGTGCTCCTGGAATATTCTTAACAGCAAAGACAAGAGATGTTTTTCCGTCGTTTTTCGGAAGCGATTGTTTCTTTGAAAGGACTATGAACCGTGTAAAATTTTGGTGATCGCTTTCCACATTCCTTCGAAGTATCGTTAACCCATACTGTTTTGCTGCAAAAGCACTTGCAATAGCTGCAGCATCCCGCCGTTGATCAGTTCTAATGAGTTTTGCTGCAGCTGCTGTATCGTGGAATGCCTCAACTCTCACATTTTTCAGAGAATTCAAAAATGTATCGCATTGTCCCAACGCTTGCGGTTGTGAATAAATTGTTCTTACATCCTTAAATCGTACTCCCTTGAGTGCCATAAGGTGAAGCTCAATACGTAACTTTACTTCGCCAACAATAAAGAGCGTGTGACGTAAGAGTAAGTCATACACTTGATGAATGCTTCCATACACTGAGTTTTCGATCGGTACTACTGCATATGCGTTCCTATGTCGTTCAGCAAAAATGAATGCATCCCGAAATGTTTGCTGAGGTACTGGGATTACTTTATTCCCAAAATAACGCAGTACTGCCTGTTCGCTAAAGGCTCCAGGTTCACCTTGGTATGCAACTTGAAACTTCTCCATTGTAACCTCATTTAATTAATAGTTCGACTCATCTTTCCATCGGACTATACGCCATGGCTCAACACTCGAACGTCGTGTAAGGAATAAATTTGCATACCCATCGACACGCACAACATCGCTTGGGTTAAAGGTTACAGTCAATGTAAACCCCCTACTTACATTCATTGCGGTTGCTGCACTATCGATTGATAGCGCTACAATCTGATTCCACACCAAGTCGAGTCTCGTAACGTGCTGAAACAGTTCGTAAGTTATACGCATCTCTTCTTCTCGGCCCCACATAACTTCACCTCCTCGATCGTAATCCATGTAGTGAAAAATGAATGCATTATCGAGAAGTTGTGAATACACTACTGTATCGCGGAACGTATATGCATACTTAATATTCTCAAAAACACCTTCGTATGTACGGGTATCTGAGAGTATCGGTGTACTTGCCCCATCGCTCTCATCAAGTGCAGGAGCAAAGGGATTACATCCAGTGATGATACCTACTAAGCACAGTACTATCCACCAAGGTTGTTCTATACATTTCATTGTGCATTGAGAGCTTTCACAGTGCTCCATGTACTTTGTTTACTACTAGCATTGAGCTCATAATCGATCCAGCGCTCGATTACCCAAAGTTGTGTTGGTGTAACTTTCAGAGTAAAAAGTGATCGTCCTTCTGCAACATCGCCCTGTGGTAACCCCACTATCTTATAAGTAACTTCGTACTGAACCGTTGTCGAGGTTCTAGCTTGCTCTTGTACCGAAAGCCATTCAACCCGAGGTGATGATCGATTACATACGGTTGTAAAGTACTGCTCTTCACTTGCTTTGTTCCAAGATTGGAAAATTGGTCCATACAGCAATTGTGCTTGAGGACTGGCAACAAACGTGTAAGCCGAATCAGAAAATGCTTTTCCGTAGTTTACTACGTTCTTTTCAGTAAATGCATTCCTTACATTTTGGAATACAATTGAGGGTTCGGTTGCTGGTACGTAAGAAGCACTACTAACTTCTGGCTCTTCTGGTGTACGCGTTTGAAAAACATCACACCCTTGCAGGAAACAATTCCACAGTATAACCTGCATAAAAATGACACTATATAACAATTCGACCTTCAAGTGCACGGGTAACAGTTGCTTCGTCAGCGAACTCTAAATCTGCTCCAACAGGGAGACCACGCGCTATGCGTGTTACTTTCATCCCAAATGGCTTTAACAATTTCGCAAGATAAAGTGTTGTTGCTTCACCTTCGACGTTTGGATTCAGTGCAAGAATTACCTCATCAATATGTGTTGTACTAACACGATGCAAAAGTTCCTTAATTTTTAATTCTTCAGGACCAATGCCATCCAAGGGTGATAATACCCCCCCAAGAACATGGTAAAGCCCATGGTACTCGTTCGTTTTCTCAATAGCAAGAACATCGTTTGGTTCCTCAACCACACAAATGAGCGAATGGTCACGCTTTGGATCTGAACAAATAATACATGGATCATTCTCAGTAATATTAGCACAAAGTGAACAGTACCGTACTTTTTCCTTAACAGTTAGTAAAGCATTTGCTAGAGCTGATACTTCTTCGTGGGGCATTTTTAAGATGTACAATGCCAAGCGGTGAGCCGTTTTCCTCCCGATGCCAGGTAATTGAGCGAAGTGTTCAGCTAATTCTTCTAGCGATGTTGCTGTAAATACCATAAATTACAATCCTGGTATTTTTAATCCAGGAATATTGGGTAAACCACCGGTAATTTTTTGCATCTCTGTTTGTGCAAGAGACGCAGCTTTTTCGAGTGCCTGGTTTACAGCTGCAGTCACAAGATCTTCAAGCATTTCCTTATCATCCGGATTGATAACTTCTTTCTCAATTTCCACTTTAATAATCTGTTGTTTTCCATTTGCAGTGACTCGTACCATACCTCCACCAGCATCGGCAGTTATGGTTGTGTTCTCTAATTCCGCTTGAACTTTTTCCATTTGCTCTTGCATTTTCTGAATTTGTTTCATGAGCTGCTGCATATTTGGTAAACCACCTTTCAACATAAATACTCCTTTATTTAAAAATCACACTTAAAAATCAATATAGCTTGAATTAGAAGGAAAATCAATTTATGCGTCTAATAGCACTGTTGAGGACACTGTGGGTATGTGCATTATAATCACATACCCACAGGATTGATTACATAAATTCAATGAGCGAAGGATCGTACTCTTCGGGTTTTTCAAAACCGAGAAGATTGAGGAGTGTTGCTGCAACGTTTGAAAGCCCTCGTTTGTCTAGGGCTCTGATTCTATATTCGTTGTTATATTGATAATCAACGATGGTAAATGGCACCGGATTGAGTGTGTGCGATGTTTTTACTTCGCGTTTGCCATTTTTCTCAATAAACATTTCATCGGCATTGCCGTGGTCAGCTGTTACAATAGCGATACCCTTTAGTTTTTTCACTTCTTCGAGTAACCGCGCTACACACGCATCAACTGTTTCGACAGCTTCAATTGCAGCTTCCATCACTCCCGTATGGCCTACCATATCGCCATTTGCAAAATTTAATCGTCCCCACTGATACTTACCGCTACGGAGGAGTTCAATTGTCTTCTCGGTAATTTCATATGCTTTCATCTTGGGAGCTTTGTCAAACTGAATTTTATCAGATGGTATTTCGACATACGTTTCCAACGACTCATCGATGTACCCTGAACGGTTTCCATTCCAAAAATACGTAACGTGTCCATACTTTTGTGTTTCCGAGATTGCAAACGACCGAACACCAGCAGCACAGAGATACTCACTCACTGTACGATCGATAGCCGGAGGTTGTACTAAAAATTTTGTCGGAAGTAGAAGATCGCCATCGTATTGCATCATTCCTGCATACACAACTTTTGGCCGACGTTCACGATCAAACCCTGTAAAGTTGTCAAGCTCAAATGCCATTGTCAACTCAATAGCTCGATCGCCTCTGAAGTTGTAAAACACGACACTGTCACCATCTTCAATCGTACCACAGGGTACACCATTTCGTGCAATAACAAAAGAAGGAAGGTATTGGTCTGTGATTTTGGGATTCTCGGCATAGTACGTTTCAACTGCTTCGCGTGCTGAAGTGAAAAGGCGACCTTTCCCTAACACGTGTGCATCCCACCCACGTTTGACAATGGACCAATCAGCAAAGTACCGATCCATTGTTGTAACCATTCTTCCCCCACCGGAAGCAATGCAATAATCAACCCCATACGATTGCGAGAGTTCGGCAAGGACCTTTTCAATTCGATCGATATAAGTGAGGGCAGATTTTTCTGGAACATCCCGCCCATCGAGAAGGGCATGAACACGAGCTTTTGTAATGCCTTCTCGTACTGACTGATGGAGTAACGCGATTAAATGTTCAATGTGCGAATGAACATTTCCATCTGAGAGTAACCCAATAAAGTGAATTGTAGCATTGTTTTTAAGAACATTCCCTACCAATTCTTTCCATATCTGTGTGGTAAAAATACTGCCATCAGCAATTGCTTGGTTCACTCGTTTTGCACCCTGAGCAAAAACGCGACCTGCACCCAGTGCATTGTGGCCAACTTCGCTATTGCCCATATCATCGTCTGAAGGTAACCCTACAGCTGTACCATGTGCTTGCAGAGTGGTAAAGAGTTTCGCTTGAAACAATGTATCTAACGTTGGTGTTTTCGCTTTATAGACAGCATTTCCTTCGTATGGTTTTCCAAACCCAATTCCATCCATAATGATAAGGAGTAACGGGCCTTTCCGTGGTGAAAAATTCTTTAATTGTTGCAGTTGTAACCCCATAGAATCCGTTCCTTTCAGAAAATTTAATATTATACTTTAAAGTACAACGTTTTTTTCACTCTTTCCATTAGGATGCAGAGAGCTGTGAGCCTATGGATTCCTACTTGACAACAACAAAGGAACGAGTTTGTGTTAAAGCCATCGTCCCGACATTCACACTTAATCGATAGTAATATACTCCACTTGCGTATTGTTGAGTGTTGAATGGTACAGTATGAACCCCTCTTCCCTGGAGACATCTACGGATCAGCGTTGTGAGAGATCGACCATTACTATCAAAGATATCAAGTGTTACGATGCTTTCTTGATTCAGTCGATACATGATTGTAGTCGATGGATTGCAAGGATTAGGATAGTTCTGGAAAAGTTCCATGATTTCAGGTTGCAATGCATTTCTGTCGACATTAGAAGTTGATTGTACACGAACTCGATACAGAACACCTTGACCATAACCTGCAGTGATAAAAAGCGTTTTACGATCAACATCGCCCCATGTACAATTCGACGGATTTAGAGGTGTTGATATTTTCCCCAGTACCGTACCCTCAGGCGAGAGAATCCAAACACCACCTGGTCCTGTACAGTAGAGATTCCCAAATGAATCAGTTTTCATACCATCAGCGTATCCACTTTGTGGTATTGTATAAAACAAGCGTTTATTTGTAATGACAGAATCATTTACTACATCCCATACATATATTTTCCGTTGAGCAGATTCATTAACATACAATCTGCGTTCATCAGGGGAAAAACAAATACCATTTGGTTTGTCGAAAGTACTATCAAGGAGTGTTATATGTCCCGATGTACTAATTCTATAAATACCTTTAAAAGTCAATTCCTTTTGCTGACCAAAAGGTACATTGAAATCTGGATCAGTAAAGAATACCGAACCATCCGACTTTACAACAAGATCATTGGGACTGTTGAATTTTTTCCCACGGAATGTTTCAGCAAGTGGAACAAGAGTTCCATCATGTTCACGACGAACTACCCGTCGCTTTGCCATCTGAGTTAGTACTAAACGACGTTCACGGTCGAGTGTTAATCCATTTGAACTATCTGATGGTGCAAGAAACACCGTGATAGATTGTGTATTTGGCGACCACAAATAAATCTTATTCGCCATAATGTCACTAAAAAGCAGTCCTACTCCCTCAACCCAGAGTGGACCTTCTGGTTGCTTTAATCCTACTGCAAGTGTATCGAGTTTATAAGACTGAGGTCCAAGTACCTGTGGAATAGCTACTAGTGTCGATACTATGCTGAGAGCTACATACAAAAATACTTTTATACAGTTTTTCATCTTTTTTTTATTACCTTTCGTTTATTGCAATCATAATGTAAAGTATGATAATATAGACAACAATTGCTGTACTTATAAAAACGATTTTTGGTCCAAAAGTTACCCAAAGAATCCCTGCAATGGAGCTTGCAAGAAGTGTCGAAATACTTTGTAATGAAGTGTAGAACCCAATGGCAGTAGCAACGTGGTATGGTTCAACTGAATTCGAAATCCAAGCTCTTGAAATACCTTCTGTTGCAGCAGCATACATACCATAGAAAAAGAATAAAAAAATAAATCCCTGCCATGAAGTTGCGATTGCCATACCACTATAAACGAGGGCAAAGAAAAATAAACCAAGAAGAAATGTAGTTTTCAACCCGATTCTATCTGCTAATGCTCCAAATGGGTACGATGTGAAAGCATAGATAAGGTTGTAAAATATATATACACCAATAATAGCTGTATCGTTCATCCTTTGCTGTTTCATTGCCAAGAGTAAAAACACATCGGAACTATTGACAACTGCAAACGCAAGCAACGCAATTACTAGTCGTTTGTATATGGTAGGTGCTTCTTTCCAATACGCAAGGTACCGAATAGGATTATACGAGATATTCATTCCTCTGGTTAATGGTTTCGAAGCACCTTCACGGAGAAAGAATGTTAAAATACTAGCAATGAGGCCAGGAATAAAAGCGAGAAAAAACAACATCCGATAATCCATAGGATAGTACAACAAATAAAAAAGCGCTATCAGCGGCCCCAACGCTGCTCCTAGCGTATCGAAGGCTCGATGGAATCCAAAAACCCGACCCTTAGTTTCGTACTTCGATTCATCAGATAGCATAGCATCACGAGCGCCCGTCCGAATACCTTTTCCCAAACGTTCAAGTGTACGAGCAATAAAAATCCATACAGGTGCTGTCCACAGTCCTATCATGGGCTTTGCTATAGCACTCAACGAATATCCTACCTGAACAAAAGGTTTCCGTGTACCGAGTTGATCAGAAAGATATCCAAAGAATCCTTTACTTATACCAGCAGTTGCTTCTGCTATTCCCTCAAGTACACCAATGAAAGCTACAGAAAAACCAATACTCGTTAAGTATAACGGCATTACCGGATAGAGCATCTCGCTTGCAACATCGGTGAACAAACTCACAGCTGAAAGAATAACTATTGTTCTTGTTAAGAACTGTGTAGGATTTTTGTTTTCTCTCATCGTATATTCTCGCATTTCAGAAAATCCTCACGTGCTGGAGTAAAAACATCAATTAACATACCTCCCTCCAATGCAACAACGCCGTGTTCAACATTCGGTGGAACAAAAAACGAATCTCCCTTTCTAAGCACTTGTTTTTCCATGCCAATTGTAACTTCAAATACTCCCTCTGCAACGTATGTTACTTGACGATGAACATGCTTATGAAGTGCACCAACGGCCCCTGCTGTACTAAACTCAACACATACCATCATCAATTGTTCGTCATATCCTAGAATTTTTCTTCGTAACCCACTACCGAGTGATTCCCATTCTCGGTTTTCACTGTGAACAAAAATAGTATTCATTCTTAGTGTCTTCCTTCTAAATTCCACCGCTTCTTCATGTACCTCGTAATGACCACATACATATTTTCGAACGCTTTCTAGTCAAGCGTTGTCTGTTTATCATCTAATGTGTGGTATGGTTGCTTACCGTTCTTTGTATCAAAAAGAATGCTCGTATTCCATTCTGGACAAATGGGTAGTGATTACTTCCCAGTGATGTTTTTGTTGCATTGAGTTGTACTCCACTGGAAGCGTTTACTGAACTAAAAAATGCATATTCCCATGAGAAATCTTCTTCCCCCCCAACCTCAATACTACAATCCCCCGATGCAACCATATCAAAATTGAATACGGAAACAATATTCGAGAGTTGTACAAGTGGGTGTTCAATAAAGTATCGAGATCCTACTAATCCTACTTCTTCACCTCCAAACGCTATGAAGAGTACTGAGTAAGCTAATGGTTTATGAATAAACGTACTTGCTAGTTGTAATAAAAGTGCAACACCACTTGCATTATCATTGGCACCAGGAAAGTACAACGAGTCATTGTAGCCACTGTGATGGTCGTAGTGAGCACAGAGAATAAGGAAAGAATCGGGATACACAGTGCCACGAACAAGTCCAACAATGTTCACAGATTCAACAGTATCGAATAGAGAAACAACGTGAAATACAAGAGAGTCAACAACTGGTGGCAATTGAGTTTTCCTGACACTGAAAAGTGGTACTCCCATTGAAATATGCGGTGACGTAATATGCAGATTCTTTTGAAGAACTAGAACAACACGAGGGATGTTCTTCTTAGCATTTTCTATCCTTACCTCACGCAACGTACGTTGTACATCAACCGTTGTATCATTACGTATCGCTTCTGGAATATCGTCATCAATAAGCAAAGCACAATGTTGCTCAGTAACTGTTGCAAAGTCATTGATTCCCTTTTCAGAAATGAGCAATCCTGACTTTACATAGAATGCCTTGATAGAACCACAGTAAAACCCCGACGAGGTCAAGGAGTGTGGTAAAAAATCTATGCCTAATCGAAACTCTCTCCCATTTATAGCAAGGAACGGCTTCCCAATAATCCTATTAACCTTCAATGGGAACTTTTGCATATACGTTCCATTCACTGGTTGAAGACCAATCACCTGAAAACGACGTTCAACATACGATGCTGCACGACGAGCACCGTTCTTATAGTGTCCACGTCCTCCATATTCTGGTGATGTGAGTACTTGAATGTCTGTCCGAGCTTCGGTGAGTGAAAAAGTCCACTGAGCACTAAGATGTGTCCATTGGTAAACAACAATTGCTGTAACTATCCAACGTTTCTTCATAAAAAATTACTATAAAAAAAGGACTATGTGTCGCATGGAGCGACTACACAGTCCCTCTCTTCTTGAAATACTTTGACGAAACTATTCTTCTTCTTCTTTCGCTTTCTCACTAGCTTCAATTACTTTTTCAGCAAGTTCTTTTGGCATTTCATCGTAGTGTGAAAATTTCGTCCTATAGAAGCCGCGTCCTTGTGTCATTGAACGAAGGACTGTTGAATACTTATGGAGTTCTGACATTGGTACGAGCGCTTTAATTTTTTGGAAGTGTCCTTCAGCTTCCATCCCTTGAATTTTCCCACGACGACTCGAAAGGTCACCCATCACATCCCCCATGTACTCTTCTGGTACGATTACTTCGACCTCATTAATTGGTTCAAGCAAAACCGGTTTCCCTTCCATGAATCCTTTCTTAAAAGCCATCGAACCAGCTATTTTAAATGAGTGCTCATCGGAATCAACGGAGTGATACGTACCATCAAAGAGCGTTACGCGAACATCAACAACCTCATACCCAGCAAGGACACCTTTCTGCATTGCTTCGAGGACACCTTTCTCAACTGCTGGTACAAATCGTCCTGGAACAACACCACCAACAATAGCATCAACAAATTCAAATCCTTTGCCACGTGGTAATGGCTCCAATTTCAAATGGACATGGCCATACTGCCCTCGGCCACCTGTTTGCTTTTTGTGCTTGTACTCAGCATCTGGGACTACTGCACGAATCGCTTCTTTGTATGGAATTTTTGGCTCCGTTAATTCAACGTCAACACCAAACCGTTCTTTTAAACGCTTTGTAACAATGAGGAGATGTAACTCGCCTTGCCCAGCGATGAGTGTTTGATTCAACTTCCCATCGACAGTTACTACAAAAGTCGGATCTTCTTCATGCAGCGCATGAAGGCCATTAGCAATCTTGTCTTCATCTCCCTTAGCCTTTGACTTAATTGCCATACGGATGACTGGTTCTGGAAAGGTAATTGCAGGGTAAAGCACAGGGAAGGCAGAATTGCTGAGTGTATTATTTGTATGTGTATCTTTCAATTTTACAACAGCACCTAAATCACCAGCATGCAATTTAGGCACTTCAATTCGTTCCTTCCCACGCATAACAAAAATCTGCCCAAGACGTTCAGGTTTTCCATTCGATTGGTTGACTAAATCGATCCCCGGAGTAATTACACCACTATATACTCTAAAAAACGAAAATTCGCCCACATGTTCCTCTGCAACTGTTTTAAAGACAAAGAGAGATGGATCCTGGACTTTTTCCATATCGACCAGGACATCCGACTTGTCTACTGGTCGTACTGCTTTAACAGGACCGCGATCTTTTGGAGAAGGACCGTAATGTGCTATAAATTGGAGGAGTGGAGCAATACCAATTCCGAGGACTGCAGAAGTACAAAACATTGGGAATATTTTTCGCTGCAACAAAGCACGCCGTAAGCCAACTTCTAAATCATTACCTTCTAACGTTCCAACTTCAAAAAATTTATTCATTAACTCTTCATCTGTTTCAGCAACTTTTTCAATAAGCTCTTCATGGAGGTGCGATGCTTTTTCTTTGAATTCATCGGGAATGTCGGTTTCAGTGAACCTTCCACTCCCATCGCGTTGAAACTTCAAGAGCTTCATGCGAACCACATCAATCACTGTATCGAATGGTAACCCTTGATTCACAGGGAACTGTGCAACGACAACGTCATGACCAAATCGTTCCTTTGCCATTGAGACAACACGATCGAACTCTGCATTTTCATTATCTAGCCTATTTACAACAAATAGTGCCGGAATAGCGTTTTGTTTAGTGTACTCCCATACTATTTCTGTTCCAACTTCAACTCCTTCGACAGCTTTCGTAAGAATTACAGCAAGATCGGTAACTCGAAGCGCACCAATAACCTCACCAATAAAGTCTGTGTATCCAGGGGTGTCGAGAATATTAATCTTCACACCATGCCAATCTGTAAACAGCAATGAGGTGTTGATTGATATTTTCCTCTCGATTTCATCAGGATGGTAATCTGAAATTGTAGTACCATCATCAACACGTCCCATGCGTGTTATCGTTCCTGACACAAACAACATTGATTCAGTCATCGTTGTCTTTCCGGAACCACCATGACCTATGAGTGCAATGTTGCGAATTTTATCGACAGTGTATTCCTTTGCGATTGTTTTAGACAAGGCTTTTCCTCCTCAACAAAAAAATTTATAAGACAATGAAAATACTAGTAAATGCCTGCAGCGTGTATATATTATGGATACGCAGCACCGTTCGAAGATGAACTTACTCAACTCCTACTACCTACATTGCTATCGCTTCCCGAATATGAAACCTAGGTACTTCAAAATCGTACTGAACACAGAACTAACGCTTCGAAACGGTTCTTCAAGTATATTTAAGATCCGTTCTTCAAAAAGTTGAACGTTGTTTACGATTTTACGAAGCGACACAAAAACACCATGAACCATAGTTACTTGGTCGTCGATTTTCGATGCTACAGAACGGAATTTCTCTGATGCTATTGTTAAATTCTCTAACAACGGTTTAAGTCGTTGGGATAGCTCTGCAAGTTCGGTGTGGAGTAATTCCAACACCGTTTTGATTTTCCTAAGTACAACGATAAGGTATATACAGAGTGCAGAGACACACGTGAGTGCAACAAGTGTTGCTCCTTGGATTAATGTGTCCACGGTTTGTCCTTTCTTGTCGTGGTATGCGTTCGAGTAGGTGAATTAAGCATTCTTTTCCTCTCTGTTACGCGCATCCTTTAAAATGCGTTCAGCATCATCCATTATATCGTTAGCACGTCGCCGAGCATCATCAATGAGCGATGCTGCCTTTTCTTTCCCTTCGTTGATAATTTCGACCGCTTTAGCTTTTGCACGCTCTGTGTATTCTCGAGCATCGTCGAGAATATCACTTGCTTTCTCGCGTATATCAGCACGAAGCTCTTTTCCAGATTTTGGTGCATAGAGTAATGCAATTGCTGCACCAACAATACTTCCTGCTATAAACCCAATAATGAGTCCCTTTGCCATTCCATTGTTATCGTCAGCCATAATAACCTCCATATACAAAATTAATAGTTTCGAAAAATACTTGACGTGAGGGGCTGTTACCACGCTGTTAGGTGCAGAAGGCAGGAAACAACCCCTTACCCACACTAACGGATCTTCTTTTTATGACGCATCTTCCGTAATCGCTTTTTCCGCTTATGCGTCGCCATCTTGTGCCGTTTACGTTTCCGACCACAAGGCATAGTGTTCGTCTCCTTTCAGTTAGTGAATTTGTATTCTTCAGCAAGCGCTAGTACTATAATTGTTTTGACTCGTTGAGTCGCTTCATACTCTCATTCACAACCTGCTTCATCTCCTTTGAAACTTTGAAGTATGGTACATAGTGATCATCAACTTTCACTTGTTCACCTGTTCGAGGATTCCGTGCTATGCGCCCTTTCCGTTTCTTTACCTTGAAACTCCCAAATCCACGTATTTCAATGTTCTTACCCTCTTTCATTGCTTGAATAACAGTTTGAATAAACCCATCGACCACTGCTTCAGTCTCTACTTTCGTCAGTCCAGTTGCTGATGCAATAACATCTACAATGTCTGCTTTTGTCACAGGTCCTCCTTCTCACTCACGGAGCAATAAATTTATACTGAAGAATTGGTTGGTACACAATTTCACTTTTAAGGTGTTGGAAGCTCGAAGTCGCATCACCAAGGAGTCGCTCGAGCAACGATTTCCGTTTTTGTTCTTTAATAACTTTTGGTTTCCCTTCAATTCCACCTAAACCAGCTGCAATTGTAATTGCATCTTCGAGAGTACCAAGTGTATCGACAAAGCCATAGGCGTACGCTTGCTTGCCAGTAAATACACGACCATCAGCATACTTTAGAACAGTGGCTCGTGGCAATTTGCGTTCTTCCACTACAACTGCAACAAATTGCTCATACACATCAGTAAGTAACTCACCAAAAAATTTCTTTTCTTCTTCTGTCATCTTTCGAAATGGTGATCCTGCATCCTTAAGTTTTCCTGACTTTATTGTTGTTTCATCGATGCCGATTTTCTCAAGCAACTCTTTGAAGTGAATAAAATTTATAATAACACCTATACTACCTGTGATTGTTCCAGGATTAGCTACGATTTTAGTAGCACCACAGGAAATGTAGTACCCACCACTTGCTGCAATAGAGCCCATCGAAACAACGACTGGCTTGAAAGATCGTGTTTTTTTTACTTCTTCATAGATTTCTTGGCTCGCTGCCACACCACCACCTGGTGATTCGACACGTAAAACGATCGCTTTTACTGACGAATGCTCGCGATACTTTTTCAACAGTCGCACCGTCTCCTCTGGTGACACGATGGTTTCTTTAACTTCAACGATTGCAACTTTACTACCAGTTGTTGCTAGTGATTCATCATCATCCTCTTCAAAAATTGAAACTACAAGAAAAGTTACGAGAAGCACCGTACAAAGAAAGAAAGCACTCAGAATACCTAGAATCCACTTCGTTGTCTTCGACATTGCCATAGAATCCTTTGATGATATATCTGTTAAGATTGGAACTAAACGAACGCAATATTTTCGAACAAATTATAAAATAGAGGTTGGAAAGTCAACGTGAAAAAAGAAAGCAATCAAGTTTGACCAGTGGTGGGGTAGCTGTGCGAAGATCAAGAGTAAAATTACTCGTGTTCTGCAAGAAAGCGTTCCGCATCTAGTGCTGCCATACAACCTGTACCTGCAGCACTCACAGCTTGACGGTACTTTGGATCTGCAACATCTCCTGCTGCAAAAATACCTGGAACACTCGTTTCAGTACTGTGTGGTTTAGTGACGATATAACCTAACGGAGTTAATTCCAATTGGCCTTGGAATAACGATGTATTTGGTTGATGACCTATTGCGAGAAAAAGCCCATCACACTGAAAATCAGTGAGTACCCCTGTTTTTACATTCTTTAACCGAAGTCCTGTTAAACGTTTTTGACCTGCAGTTGTAGTTCCGAGTACTTCTTCCACAATTGTATCCCAGAGAAACTCAATCTTAGGATTTTTCTTTGCCCGCTCTTGCATAACTTTTGATGCACGAAGTTCATTCCTCCTGTGAATGACAGTAACTTTTGCTGCGTGTCGCGTGAGGTAGAGTGCTTCTTCCATTGCCGTATCACCACCACCCACTACTGCTACATGTTGATTCTTAAAAAAGAAGCCATCGCATGTTGCACACGCTGATACACCATAGCCCATGTATTCTTTTTCTGATGGCAATCCAAGAAATTTTGCACTTGCCCCTGTAGCAACGATCACAGCATCTGCTATGTACGACTTCCCTTCTGCAACGAGGGTAAATGGGCGCTTGGAAAAATCTACGCTCTCTACTGATTTAAAGACTGTTTCTGCACCAAATTTTATAGCCTGTCTTCGAAGACGATCCATTAGTTCAGGACCTGTAATACCATCAGGAAAACCGGGGAAATTTTCGACTTCTGTTGTAATTGTAAGTTGACCTCCAGGTTGAATTCCTTCAAACACAAGCGGAGTCAAATTAGCGCGTGCTGCATATAACGCTGCTGTTAAACCAGCAGGCCCCGAACCTACAATAATGAGTTTGCGGTACTGGCTGTTATTCATACTATTCCTTTCATAAATAAAATCACATACGTACGATGCATCGTTTTGTTCAGTCGATGCTCACTATTGCATACGTATCCTCTTATGAAGATACTCAAGAAGTGCCACATTAAATGGAACTGTCGTCTCGAGCAGAACGTAATCAATAGAAACATCTCGACACGCTTGCTGAATCTGATCGATATGTTCTTTCAAAGCATGTTGATATGCATGTTGTATGTGCCATGGTTGTGTCATGAGTTCTTCTTGTGTTTCCATATCACGAAACACAGCATCTGCACCAAACGCAAAACTTCGTTCCAGAGGATCGATCACTTGCAGTACAATAACTTCATTCCCTTTGTATCGAAAATGCTTCAGTGCACGAATAATACTCGTCGGTTCATCGAATAAATCGCTGAGTACAACGACTAAGCCGCGCCGACGAATTTGTTCTGCTAACGTATGGAGCGCTTTGGCTGTTTCTGTCGAACTTGAAGGAATGGCGCGTTCAAGCTCAATGAGAATTTGTTTCAGGTACACCTTCGTACCACGTGGTGGTAACGATAATCGAAGACGATCATCGAATAACGTAAGTCCAACTGCATCTCTTTGTTCCATCATTAAGTATGCAAGTGCAGCAGCAAGGTATGTTGCATACTGAAATTTCGTTATTCGTCCTTCTGAGGCGTATGCCATGGAGCGACTTGCATCGAGAACGATGTATGTTTTAACATTTGTTTCTTCTTCATACTGTTTCACGAAAAATCGATCTGTTTTCGCATACACTTTCCAATCGATTCGTTTAAGTTCATCGCCGGGAAGGTACTGCCGATGCTCAGAGAACTCAACGCTAAACCCATGGTACGGACTGCGGTGCAATCCCGTAATAAAACCTTCGACCACAAAACGAGCGCGGAGTTCCATCGACGTTATCTGTGCAATTGTTTCAGGGCGAAGGTACTGTATGTACTCTTCCATTTACTTCTTGAGCCGTTTCGATGTTTGATGTTTTGATTGTTGTGCTTCACTCAATATCGTCGTAGGATCTTTACCGAGGTTCTTCAGTTCTTCCCGTGCAGATTCTATTAGGCCTACAGGACTATCGGGATAACGCTCTAAAAATAGTTCATATGCAAGTTTTGCAGAATCGTACTGCTTTAACTCATTTGCATAAAGGAATCCAATAATGAACGCAGCATTTGATGCAGTTGGATGTGATGGAAATTTCTCAACCAACGTTTTGTAGTAAGTAAGTGCCGTACGAACATCGTTCTTATAATTCTGGTATAAAAATCCAACTGCATAGTATGCATCTGGTGTTTGTGTACTATCAGGGTACAAGCGAATCAATTCAATGTATGTTTCGAGTGCTTCATCTATGAGCTGTGCTTTTTGAGCACCTTGTGCTTTTTCAAACAGTTGTTCAGCAGATGGCTGTGTACAACCGCACATAAAAAGTAAAACACTTAGAATGATAACGCTATAACGCATAGTTCCGTCCCATTTGTTAAACAATTTCACTCTATTCTATGTCAATTGTATGAAAAGATATTTGCAGAATCAACGAACTCGTCGCATCCATGCAATGTAAAATCCATCAGTTGCATGAATATGTGGTAGTAACAAGTAGTGCGAAGTGTCACTAATGCTCTGAAGTGTTGCACACAATCTACTCACTGTTGGTGAATGAGGTACAAAATTCCGATTCCGTTCAATAAACCACCCAATTTGATTTTCGTTTTCCTCCTTGAGGATACTGCACGTTGCATAGACGAGTACACCGTTGACTCGAACTAGTGGTGCAACTGCTGTTAGAATCGCTCGTTGCTTTTCTTGTACTTCGATGACCGTCTCTGGAGTCACGCTGAGTTTTAACCCTGGATTTCTCCGTATTGTACCGAGTCCTGTACAGGGTGCATCTACAAAGACAATCGAAAAATACTCTCTAAAGGTGCCATGGAGCTCTTCCAACGTGTTAATCTCGATAATGCGAACATTATGAACACCAGCGCGTCGAGCACGTTTCCGTAATTCCTGCAAACGAATAGGGTTGATATCAGTAGCAATAATTTCACCTCGATTTTCCATCAATGCGGCAAACGCTAATGTCTTTCCACCAGCCCCAGCACACGCATCAAGAACTTTTTCTGTGGGTTTTGGATTCACACAGTATGCTACGAGTTGACTTCCTTCATCCTGTACCTCGAACCAACCATCGCGGAATGTTTGAAGGGAAAAGGCACTTATTCGTTTCATCAAGTATAACCCGTGTGGTGTGTACTGAGTACGTTCAGTATAAACACCTTCAGACAATAATCGTTCACGGCACTGTTCTACTGTCGTTTTCAATGTATTCACTCGAATTGTAATCGGTGCCGGCTCGTTCAAAGCAGCACATAACTTTCGAGTTCCATCTTCTCCATACTGACTCAGAAATCGCTCAACCATCCAATGAGGATATGAATAAGTAAGTGCTATCTCATCGATAATATTCAAAAACGATGGTACTTCGTAGTGCTTAAGAACTTCTATGAGTTTTGGAACATACTGGCGGACATGAGATCCTCTTAGAAATTTCATACAGAGAGGTTCCCACTGTGAGTATGATACACTTTCGCTTGACATTGTTGTCATGAGGATGAGGAACAGTCGATCCTCTTCAAATATTTCACCGTGAAAATTCTTCAGGGCATACGAAACACGATGTTCAGCTTGGTAGTAAAACCGTAACGCTGCATAGACATTACCAGCAATGAACTTACGATCATTTGAACCTAAATACTTGCGAGCACGAAAAAAAGAATCGAGGAGATTATCAGGTGGTATGCCTTGTGGTCGGCGGAGTTGAGCAATAATCTGGAGAAGCACCTCAAATGTATGACCAATAAGAGATTCAAGTTGCATAGAGTTTATGCGTGTTGCAAAATTTACACTGTACGACTAGGAATCCAACACTTGACGTACTTTACGAAGGAGTTGCTCTCGGGTGAAAGGTTTTTGGATGAAGTGTTCCTCACGATATTCATCAGTGACAAAACCACTCGTCAGCAAAATTTTGATATGTGGGTACGATTCACGTACACTCGCAACAACATCAAGCCCTGAAAGACGTGGCATATTAATATCTGTAAGAAGAAGATCAACTCGGTCACCGCTGATTTCGAGCATCTGCATTGCAACAACACCATCGTTTGCCGTGAGGACTGTATACCCTGCTGATTCAAGTATCTGTTTTGTTATAGTACGGAATTCCTTTTCATCTTCTACCAACAATATTACTTCATCGCCACCAAGCACGGAGGATTCAACCAGAGGCTTATTTGATAGCGTCACATCAGATCGATTCGTTACAGGGAAATAGAGATGGAACGTCGTTCCCTTCCCTAAGGATGTTTGAATCTCAATATACCCATTGTGTGATTTCACAACACCGTAAACAACTGAGAGACCTAATCCTGTTCCTTTCCCTTTTTCTTTCGTTGTAAAAAAGGGTTCGAAAATCTTATCACGAATATTCGCTGGTATCCCCATTCCAGTGTCGGAAACACTAACACGTAGGAATGTTGAGTGAATAAGGGAAGGATCACGATGCTCCAACTCCTTGCCACTTACAAGTTTTGTTGCGAGAGTCAAAGTACCTTGGTCATTCATAGCATCGCGTGCATTGACGCACAAATTCAGTATAATTTGGTTGAATTGCGTATGATCCATTTCTAACACAGGAATTGAACGTTCGAGTTGCAGAACAATGTCAATTGTTTTGGGGAATGTTTTCCCTAGCATCTCTGCTAAATCGGTGAGTGCATCATTAACATTTAACGGCTGAAGAACAACCTCTGCCTTCCGTGCAAAGGTAAGCACTTGCCGTACCAAGGTTGCACCACGTTCGATGTTCTTTTCGATTGTATTTAGGCATTCAAGTACTTTTTCACGCGGAAGCGACTCATTCCTTAAAAGTGTAACGTATCCTAGAATGATCCCAAGAATATTATTAAAATCGTGTGCAATACCTCCTGCTAGGGTACCAACACTTTCCATCTTCTGTGCTTCAAGGAATTGTTCCTCAATGCGACGCTTCTCTGTAATATCCTCAATATTACCTTCATAGTGAATGATAGTTCCACTTGCATCTTTTACTGCTTTCACGTTAAGCTTGATCCATGCTCGTTGCTTTGTTCTATGCTGTACTTCGAGTGTAAAATCTTTTATTTCTCCGTATTGTTGTATCTGAGAGCACAGTGTTTCATAATCATTCTTTCGTACAAATAGTTGTGAACCTATATCGGTAATTGCTAGTTTCATCTCGCTAGGAGTAGCATAACCAAAAATTTTTGCACATGCCGGATTAACAGCTTCTATCGTACCGTTACTGGTTAATCGGAATAATCCTTCAATCGCATTTTCAAAGAGCGAGCGGTAGCGTTGTTCACTTTCTCGAAGAATACGCTCAGCTTCTTTTTGTTCAGTTATATCAAAAAAAATCGTCGCAAAGCCATGTGTATTCCAAGGAATAACGGAAATGTGAAAATGTTTCTTCATTGGTTGGTAGTATACATCCATCTGCTTTGTAGTCTTTGTATTGACGACAGTTGCGTATTCATCGAGAAACGGTGCTTTTTCTACCTTATAAACCTCTGTTGCATACCTATTACATACACTATCTGCAGAAATTCCAAGTATCCGCTCATACGCTGGATTACACCCTAGAATTTTATAATCTATGGGAGTACCATTGTGATCGTAAATTAATTCATGGAGTGCAACCCCTTCTGCCATATTATTAAAGAGCTGTTGAAACTGTTCTTGACGTCGAAGAAGGTCCTCTTGTTGAAGTTTTTGTTCAGTAATATCTTGGAAAAAACCAAGTACTCTGTGAGGTTTTCCCCCTTTGTCTAATTCTACGAATCCAGCGCTTCGAACCCAGCGAATTGCACCATCACTCTGACGATGAATGCGGTATTCGCGTTCATAGTACCCACCAATACGAAATACTTTCTTGTAAAATTCTTGTATTACTCGACTATCATTGGGATGTGCACAAAAATCCCAATCCGAAATATGTTTCAGTGAATCTTTTTGTATTCCAAGGATCTCATAGAACGATTCTGAGCAATTAGTAAACCCTTTTTGGAAATCGTACTCAAAGTATCCTAACCGAGCAACCTTTTCAGACCCTTGAAGAAGTTTAGAAAACCGTTGTAAAATTTCTTCCGTATGTTTAAGTTCTGTTATATCAGTAATAGTTCCAACGTAACCGAGTAAATTTCCGTTTGCATCTTTTTCTGGTACTGCTTTTCCTAGCACCCAACGAATTGTACCATCGGGTCGAAGAAATCGATATTCAGCAGATGAAACTTCTCCCAGTTTTGCTCGTTGTTCCCAATCTAGACATATTCGTTTAAAATCATCCGGATGAACAACTTTGTACCACCCTGTTCCCAGTGCCTCTTCAGCACTTATACCAGCAATTTCTGTCCATTTTGGATTCACGTAGGTAGTGGAACCAGATGGATCTGTTCGGAAAATTCCGACAGGTGCATGTTCCGTAAGAGTTTGATATTGGAGTTTATAAGCTTCGAGCTTCTTCTGTGACCCAACGCTTGCTTTTGAACTTTTTACCTCTATGGATTTCTTTCTTGGTTCTGTTCTTTTCATTGGAAATGGAGTCCGTTGATGTACAAAAACCGTTTCACCCCAATAGTTTAAATTCTGAAGGAATGTTGATTTACTTTATACAATATATTTCATTTTCAACCATAGGTCAACCATTCTTCGTACTTAAGTATGCGTCCTTTATACAATATTTCGTTGTGCTAAACTTGTATATAAAGAACCAGCAATGATAACATGATCGTGGAGTGTTATCCCAAGGATTTTCCCTGCATCGGATAGTTGCTTTGTAATTTCAATATCATCGTTACTTGGTTCTGGATTTCCACTCGGATGATTGTGAACAAAAATAACTGATGCAGCACGTTGCACAAGTGCATCAGCGTAACATTCACGTGGATGCACGAGTGATGAATTTAACAGTCCAACAGTAATCCTTTTCCTATCAATCACCCTATTCGATGAAGACAGGAGAACAACCCAAAACTCCTCCTGGCGAAGGTCGCGTAAGAGTGGCGACATGAATGCAACCACATCTTCTGGTCCATGAATAGTGAGTGTATCACTACCTTGCTGCGATAACCGTCGTGCAAGCTCGAACGCTGCGGCAAGTGTTACAGCCTTGCTCATTCCTAGTCCAAATCGTTGCAATTCATGAGGTGACAGCTTCGCAAGGGTTTGAAGGGTTCGAGACTCGGCAATGAGTTTTTTAGCAATATCGACAGCGGTAATTCCTTTCACACCTGTTCGTATTAAAATTGCGAGAAGTTCAGCATCGCTTAGTGCCTGAGAACCTACTTGAAGTAATTTTTCTCGTGGTCGCTCACTGCGAGGCCACTCTTTTATCGTTGTTCGATAGAATGTCGGTTCAGGGGTATGTGCGTTCTCATTTCTTCGTTTCTTCATTGTTATCATTCAGGTAGTTGTACAACCCCATAGTGTTGTAAAGAGCGGTTCTTATATTGAAGTATATTCATTGCACAGTTAACACGATTCTTCGAAAAGACAATTCGACTATGAATACCATCGTATGTCCGCCGCGCCAATGACACAGCAACATCGGCACGGCGTGTCGATCCCTCAAGAAATGTTTGGAGTACCATTGATGTAACATCGTACGCAATAATGGTGTTTGTTGTCGGAACTTTTCCTTTCATACTCTGTTTATAACGATTCACAAATTCCAGGTACTGCGGACTCGTCATATCAATGTATGAATCGACAAAGAAAATCACACCGTCGGTATATTGTCTATTCTGATCAAGTTCATTAATGTCGTACCAATCACCAGTGCCAAGAATTTGAGTTTGGATATTGTAGTACTTCAATTGCGAACTTATGATAGGGATTTCATCGGAATTGGTAATAGGAATGAAGATCGCATCGATGGTAGTTACTGGATACTGGAGACTATCATATTTCGGTACTGCAACTGCAACTGGTAACCCTAAAGAATCGGCAAGATACTTTCCTCGTGGACCCAACAAGAGCTCAACAGGTACTGCACGTTGACGTTCTAACACCGAATCAAGGAGTGCATGAGATACCACAAGTTTTTGAAGAGATTCAATTTGTGAACGCTTCATTTTCATACTAAAGTCGATGTACGTTGTCTCTTGGAGTGCCATTGCTGTTCTTCTGATTGACTCGAGTTCATTCCTGACGTCGTCTGCATTTGGTGCATACCATTGTTGTGCGACAATTGTACCACCCTGTTTTTTTACTTCTGCAAGAAACCCATCAACAAGCTGTTTGCCAATATTATCGTTCGGTGCAAGGACAGCAAACCGCTTTGCTTGCAAAGTCGTTGAAGCATAGTAGGCAGCTATTCGACCTCGTACTTCGTAATCGGGATTTGCCTGAAATATGTATGGACCAATCGTTGTAATACCATTTGCTGTTGCAGTAGGGGTGATGAGAGGTACACCACGTTCATTCGCTATACCAACACTTGCAATGACTTCATTACTTGAAATAGGTCCAATGATAACGCTTACAGCTTCATCTGCTGTAAGGTCCGCAACATGACGAGCAGCAACTGTAGGATCTCGTTCACTATCCCGAAGTTCCAAAGTAACGTGTACGAGTGCGTTGCGGTTATACTCTTCAATTGCACACTGAATACCCTCCAAGAATTCAACTCCAATTTCTCTGAGAGATGGCCGTTCTGATTTTAGCATCAAAGGCAATACAACGCCGATTTTCACTAGTCCACGCTTCCGAATCGCCTCCAGAAACGAGATCGCCTGGGGTACGTACTTATTCTTACGTGGAAGCTCAAGAATAGACTCTAGTAATCGCTGGGCACCAAGTACATTGCCATTCCGATATGTCTTTTCTGCAAGATAGTAGCGTACACACGAGCGAGTAAAATCATGGTTGGTTTCGTGTTCAAGTACTTCAAGCTCATCGAACCTTAATTTCTCATTGCAAAGAAACTCGAGGGCTTTTGTACTATAGTCTTGAATTTTGTGACTTGATGTTCTCTCGATAGCTTGTATTAGCGCACGTGCAGCATCGTCGTACCGCCGTAGTTGGATGTAATTCAACCCCAGTGTATAGTACCCTTCCGCACAGTAAAGCGACTGTGGGTAAAGATCGAATAAATCTTTTAAGAGTTGGATTGAAGTCCGATACTCATTGAGGTGATAGTATGCTTTTGCTCCCATGATATATGCTGCTGTCGCTCGGTGATTCCGTGGGTATTGCTTTAACAATTGGGTTAAAACCAGCGCTGAACTATCATACACTCCTCTCTCGTAGAACGTGCGAGCTTTTACAAACGCTTGTTCAACAGCATAATCATAGTGAACTGAATCTCTCTGTTGGGAGGAACATGAAACACCGAGCATTACACTCAGCAACACAAGGTTCATAATTTTGTGAAGTTTTTGTCTCATAGGTTTCTTGAACGCCACTAACTACAAATATTTACACAAAATCTCTTCGGAGTGCACGGTACCCAATACAAAAACTACCAATAGACATCCCGAATGATAGAACAACTACTATGATAATGGTATTGATGAACAGTACTGGATCGAATAGATGTTTTCGATACAGAGCTTGAAAATAACCTGAAAGAGGAATAAGTACCGTAAGAACAATAGCAATAAGGTATAACATCATTCCTAAAAATGTTAGTGTAGCACCTTGCGTTGAAGCAGCGCGGATAGGATTTTTCTCAGTATACCTTGCAAAGTATGCACCAAATCCAAAATGAGTAAACACTGCAGTGACTGCAACCCAAAACGTTGTAAATGTACCAATCCACAGAAGCAATGGTTGCGGCTCAAGACGTGCTCGGAGAAACGGGATATGTGTTGCAACTGCGATCAGTTCTCCAATAGCTATAATAAAAATTATCCAATACAACAACTTTACCACCACCCACTTTCTCATGTGTAATGGTGCGGTTCGTATTGTCCATAATGCTTTCCCTTCAAGTTCCACAGTAGGAAAAATAAATCGGAGAGCAAGTGAAGTTACCATGAATCCAGAAAATGCAAAGAGTGACATGTATGTGAGTAATTGCATTGTTGGAGCCTTGAGGCTAAGATTGAGTTGAGACGTACTAATGACAAAAATTCCAACAAGGACAATCATCACTAACGCATGGATCCACTGGCTTGGTTCACGAAAGAAAAGAAGAAACTCTTTTTTCAAGAGTACTTCTGTTTGTTGTTGAAGTACACTATTTCGACGAAAATCGAACCACTGATACCGTTTACGGCCATAAAGTGGTCGTGTTGATGGTTGAATTGCTAGCGAAACTAACCAACTTTTGTAGTAATATTTCTTCCCAATACTATAGAGAACGAGCACCATTATCACAGTAAACGAGAACAATACACCGCCGTATGGTATTGCGTACTCAAAGTTCTGTAGAGCACTATAATATAAATAGCGAGCAACCAATGCATTGGGAAGGTAATCGAGAAAACCAAAAGAAAGACCTGCTAAATACTCATCGATATGAGGATATGTAAATTGGATTTGTTCTACAAGCTTTATTGGATTCATAACTCGGAAAAAGAGAAAAATGAAAACAAAGTAGAGAAGAAACAATCCCGCCATTACAGTTCGAAAACCAAACCGAGCAGTTACCTTCATTACAACCATCAGTATAATGACGGCAAAACATGCTGCGAGTAACATAAAGGGAAGGAACACAAACAACATGGTACTAACATAAAATTGCCAGGAATGACCAAAAAAAGATCCATATCCTAAAAGTACAGCAAACCCCATAAGAAACAATGTAGTTGAACTGTAGAAAAAGTTATCAAAAAATTTTAGGAGAAACACTGTTGCATGAGGTAACGGTTTCGTCATAAGATACCCCACCTCTGGTGATTTGTAAAGAGTAGCGTATGCAACAATGATGTTCCCTAAGTTGACAGCAACAAAGAAAACGAATAATAAAATCGATATAAACTGGTGGTACAAGTACACACCTACATGTGTTTGTGTAATAATAAGGTCTGTAATCACATACGCAAACCGAAAGGCAACATAAGCAAAAGTACCATACATAAGAGCTGAGCCAAGGTTGCGCACAGTGGAACTAAAACTAAAATCAAATGAAGATTTCAAGGATGAAAGAATTTTATACTTTACTATGTGGAAAAATAAACGCACTCTTTATTCCTGGGTTAGTTGTAAAAACACTTCTTCAAGCGATCGTTTCTCTATACCATCACTCCTTAGCATTTCCATCCGCGTCCCATGGAAAATAAGTTTACCATGATGAATGACTCCAATTCGATCACAGAGTTCTTCAGCAATCGGTAAACTATGGGTTGACATAAATATTGAACACCCCTGACGTGCTTGTTCTCGCAACGTCTCTCGTACAATCTTTGCACTCCGTGGATCTAAGCCAACCATTGGCTCATCAATAACTATTGTCTTTGGTTTATGGAGTAACGCCGATGCAATCACAACACGTTGACGCATTCCTTGAGAATAATCCTCAATCCTGCGATCTATCCATGTCCCAATTTCGAAATGGTCTATGAGCTCCTCGATGCGAATGCGGAGTACTTCCTTTGAAACATTGAATAATCCACCAAGAAAGTATAAAAATTCACGACCTGTAAGCTTGTCGTACAAGTACGGTTGATCTGGAATATACGCAAGCGTCTTTTTAGCCTCGATAGGTTGATGAACTATGTTATACCCGTTAACAAGGATTTCCCCTGATGTTGGGGTAAAGAGACCTACAATCATCTTAATCGTCGTCGTTTTTCCAGCACCATTTGGTCCTAAAAATCCAAAGAATTCTCCTGCATGCACCGTCAATGTTACACTATCGACAGCGGTGAACGAACCAAATTTTTTTACAACATTTTTTAATTCAATCATAGTTTGAACATATCACTCCCATTCAATGGTAGCAGGTGGTTTTGAACTTATATCATATACAACGCGATTAATTCCATTGAGTTCATTTGTAATTCGATTCGAAATTGTTGCAAGAACATGGCTTGGAATTCGTGCCCAGTCAGCCGTCATTCCATCGACACTCGTAACTGCACGGAGTACAACTGCATTTTGATATGTCCGACAATCACCCATCACACCAACTGAGCGTACAGGAAGCAACACAACAAATGCTTGCCATATCTCATCATAGAGGTTTGCCTTTTTAAGTTCTTGAACAAATATAGCATCGGCTTCGCGGAGGAGTGCAAGTTTTTCCTTTGTGACTTCCCCAAGTATTCGCACAGCTAAACCAGGACCTGGAAACGGATGACGCCCTATTAGTTCTTCAGGTAGTCCTAATTCTCTTCCGATCGCTCGTACTTCATCCTTAAACAACTCACGGAATGGTTCGATTAATTTAAACTTCATTGTAGAGGGTAAGCCCCCAACGTTATGGTGACTCTTAATCGTTACCGATGGACCTTTGAACGAAACAGATTCAATAACATCAGGATAGAGAGTACCCTGTGCTAGATATTCAACAGTCCCAACGAGTTTATTTGCTTCTTCTTCAAATACCTCAATGAACAGTCGACCAATAACCTTTCGTTTCTGTTCCGGATCGGTTACCCCCTTGAGTTCATGGAGAAACCTCTCAGTAGCATCGATGTACGTTAATGGAATATGAAAGTGATTCCGGAACGTTTCAACCACTTGCTCGCTTTCGTTTTTGCGCATTAAGCCATTATTAATGTGAATGCAATGGAGTTGTTCGCCAATTGCTCGTGAAAGTAGTACTGCTAACACAGAGGAATCAACACCACCGCTTAAAGCACAGAGAACATGCGATGATCCTACTGTTTCCCGAATGCTTTGAATGGCATCCTCGATAAAGGAACGTGGTGTCCATTGACCACTAGCTTTACAAATCCGAAACGCAAAGTTCGCAAGTATTTCTTTTCCAGAGTTTGTATGCACAACTTCCGGATGAAATTGTACACCAAAGACTGTTCTCTCCGAGTTTCGAATCGCTGCTATTGGTGCATTTACCGTGTGAGCTATTACTTCAAAACCAGGTGGTAAAGACTGTAAAGAATCCCCATGACTCATCCATACTGTAGTCGGTGATTGAATGTTGGCAAAAAGATCCTCAAACGAGTCAATAAACAAATCGGCCTTCCCGTATTCTCGACGAGCTGAAGCATCAACCACACCGCCAAACTGAGCAGCGATGAGCTGCAACCCATAACATATTCCGAGGATAGGTATACCAAGGTCAAAAATTCTCGGATCTGGTGTTGGTGCCTGAGCTTCATACACACTAGAAGGACCTCCCGAGAAAATAATACCAATGGGATTGATTCGCCTGATATTGTCAATCGCATAAGTATATGGATGGATTTCTGAATATACCCCTAGCTCTCGAATTCTACGACCTATGAGTTGTGTATACTGCGAACCAAAATCTAGTACAAGTATTGTTTCACCGTGTCGCATTGCTGTTTACTATCAAGCAGTTGTTGGAATAATTGTGCTGTGTTCTACGATTTCAACTCGCTTCTCTGGTACTGTATAAATGAGCGGCATGCTGATAAAAGTTGAAATTGCTTTCACTCCGATATTACTTATAACTATTCCCCACACAACAGCTGAACTGTGTACACCACCAAACGCAAACCATGCAAACAACACACTATCAAGAGGAATGCTAATAGAATTGCTTACAAGAACACGAGCCCATTGATGTTTCATACCAACTCTGCAAACCCATTGATGATACACTTCAGTATCAACAAGCTCTGAAAGGACCATAGCCAATATTGATGCAAAGACTAAGCGCCATACAGGTGAGAGTACTTCTGCAAATGCTGTTTGTGGACCAACACTTGGATCACCTGGAATAATAGACACTGTCCAAAGCAATACTGCCATACATAAATTCACAACAGCAGAAACAATGATCACTGTTTGTGCTACCTTTTTACCAAGTAATTTATGAACAAGATCTCGAATGGTGAACGTTAACGGGTAAATTAGGGTCCCAGCATCCATTGAATATCCAAAGAAGAGTATAATTTTCAAGCTTGTTATATTTGACAACATTTGCGTTGCAAGATACGCCGATATGACAATTACAGCTTTTCGCATCCATTAACTCCTTATTAATCAAAATCGATGGTATGTACCGAGGTTGGCTACCATACCGCTCACTGAGAATGGCTTCTTCTTGCCCCCTCTTTAGAAAAAGCCATCGCATTCAAAATTCAATTGGTAAAATCGATATTTTTATACATTGATGCAACAGCAAGTGTATATCATACTCAACACATTGTAGTGCGTGGACTACATTCCATCGTAAATCCATCATACTTTTTCTGTAAATATTCAATCAATAATAATGGCATATTGATTGCTAAGAGAATAATAAAGATGAAAAGGACAACTACAATGATCCCCCCAAAAATCAAAAAGGTTATAGTACTCACTCTCCTCCTTGTTACTGTCTTACTTCCTATAAAAAGCTCAGCAACTCACCCTCGCCTCCACACAACATTTCGTGTTGCGTTACAACCCTATGGTCAGTGGATTGTATTACCCGGAGAACACATCGTGTGGAAACCGATACTTGTTCATAGAGGTTGGCGTCCCTATACTGAAGGACGTTGGATATGGACACACTGGGGATGGTATTGGGAATCTGACGAACCTTTCGGATGGATTGTTTACCATTATGGGCGTTGGTACTTCGATCCAATTCACGGCTGGATCTGGATACCAGATACAGAATGGGGTCCTGCTTGGGTCGAGTGGCGAGTGTACGGCGATTTCATTGGATGGGCACCACTTCAACCAACACACAGTGTCGTGGATGTACATCACATGGTACTCATTCCCTCGCATTCTATATGGGTATTTGTTCGACACAATCATTTCTACAATAGATTCCGTTCTTGCGATTTTAATGCTAATGAAGTGCAGGAAATTTACGAAAAAAGCCAATCAGTCGAACGTCCATTTCACAAAGGTCTTCACAATATTCATACTTCACCCTTCACACCAAGCTATACTTTGCAAGAAACAAACAAATCTATCCGCCATACAAAGACACAGTGGCGTACTTTCGGTGTTCAACAGAACATCAATCACTTCACCAATGGAACTGATGATAGCCAAGAGGAAATCAATGAATCTTCACCCCTCGAACACTCGCAAATGTTTGCCCAACAGCAACGAAATCGTACGGAACGACGACCTTTAAGGCGTATTTACCATAACCACCAAGAACAATCTCCCAATGTAACCCCTGGACAACCTCAGGCACCACGGGAACGACGGCTTGAGCTTATAGAACGTTACGAACGATCACGAACAATCCCTCCTCCAGGTCGTCGATCTCTAGAAGAACGCAAACACCAAGAGCAGCATCGAACACCCGAACGTGGACGACAACGATAAACTCTCTCCATCTATCTACTTTTAGCATTTAAAGTGAAAAACAACGATATTCATTCACACAAACGAGTGTGATGATATTAAACACAGTGGAACCATGTATGTACTACGGCACAAACGGTGAAGATATGAATACATTTTTCAAATGGACCTTAATTGGTATTGCCCTTACCACATCAACATCTGCAAGTTCCCAAGAACGAGACAGAGCAAAAATACCAGAGAAGTACAAGTGGAATTTAACGGACCTTTATACATCTGATGAAGAGTGGACAAAGGCAAAAGATGTAGTAAAGGGTCAAATTCCTGAAATATCAAAGTTTGCTGGAACACTAGGCACTTCTGCACAACAACTCTACGATTGTTTACACTTCGTTTCAAGTATTACAAAAGAATTTGAGCGACTTTACTCATATGCATCAATGAGCCTTGACCAAGATACACGAGTACAAAAATACTTAGCGATGCAATCAGAAATGAGTCAGATTGGATCTGAATTCAGTGCCCGTGCATCATTCATTGAACCAGAGATTCTCAGAATTGATTCAGCTCGTATTGAACAGTTCATCCGCGATGAACCTAAGCTGGGAATATACAAACACTACCTCCGAGACATTCTCCGTAGAAAAGCACATACAGGAACTGAAGGAGAGGAGCGCATTATTGCCGAAGCTAGTTTGATGGCTGATGCGCCAGAAACAATCCACAGCATCTTTGCTAATGCCGACTTCCCTTACCCTCAAATTACACTCAGCGATGGTAGAACAGTAAAACTTGACCATGCAGGGTACAGTTTACATCGAGCTTCACCGAATAGAGATGATCGCATTAAGGTGTTCAATGCTTTTTTTGGAAAGCTCAACGAATTCCGGAGAACCTACGGTACACAACTCAATGCACAGATTAAACGCGATCTTTTTTACCGAAACGTCCGTAAGTACTCATCATGCCTCGAGAGTGCCCTCGACGCAAACAACATTCCAACAAAGGTATACACAACACTCATAGAGAATGTGAACAAACATCTTCCAACGTTCCACCGCTACCTTAAGTTACGGCAACGGCTTCTCGGCGTTGAGCAACTCCACTATTACGATCTCTATGCACCCCTCGTTAAAGAAGCCGATCTCCATTACTCATACGAAGAAGCACAAACAATCATTCTCAAATCACTCCAACCTCTTGGGGAAAATTACGTTGCAGTAGTTCAGCGAGCATTCAACGAACGATGGATTGATGTATTCCCTAATGAAGGGAAACGCTCAGGTGCTTACTCGAACGGTTCTGCATACGATGTTCATCCATATATTCTCATGAACTACAACGGAAAGTATGACGATGTAAGTACACTTGCCCATGAGCTTGGTCATACCATGCATAGTTATCTTTCGAACACAACGCAACCCTACCCACTTGCTCAGTACCCGATCTTCGTTGCTGAAGTTGCTTCAACTTTCAATGAAGCCTTACTTATTGAGTACATGTTAAAGACAATTAGCGATAACACAACCCGTCTCTCCCTTCTTGGAAGTTACCTTGAAAATATTAAAGGAACTGTTTTCCGACAGACACAATTTGCCGAGTTTGAATTAAAAATTCATGAGATGGTCGAGAATGGTCAACCACTAACCGGTGATGTACTCAATCAATTGTACCTCGACATCACTCGGAAGTATTATGGACACGATCTTGGTATTTGTATTGTCGATGACATTATTCAAGCTGAGTGGATGTTCATACCGCATTTCTACTATAACTTCTATGTGTACCAATACGCCACTGCATTCACAGCTTCAGCGGCGCTTTCTGAACGCACTCTTGCTGGTGATCACCAATCTACTCAGAAATACCTTGAATTTCTTTCCTCCGGTGGTTCAGACTATCCAATAAATCTCTTAAAAAAGGCTGGTATCGACATGACAACATCAGAACCATTTGAACTTACAATGATAAAAATGAATCGCATTATCGACGAAATGGAAAGAATTCTTACAACAATGAAAAAATAACTACGGGCAAGCAAACAAAACTTGCCTTTCCTATTCAAGGAGGCTATCTCAATGGTACATACCCTCTGTTCATATAACCAATGGGACCACTGCTTGAGACTTGCTAATACCGAAATAGAACTTATTATTACCCTCGATGTTGGTCCTCGAATTATTCGTTTTGGTTTCATCGAGGATCGGAATGAATTCCAGGAGTACCCAGAACACGTAGCATTACGGAATGATGGAAATTATCACTCATACGGTGGACATCGTTTATGGGTTGCACCAGAAGTAGAAGGATGGACTAATCATCCTGACAATAATCCAGTTTCCTGGACTCTGGATGCAAACTTACTAACATGCACAGCACAACCAGAAACGAGAACAAAACTTCAAAAAAGTATCACACTTTCAATAGATTCAACTCGTAATCGGGTTCAAGTTATTCACACCATCACGAATGTTGGAGAGTATGAACGAGTACTTGCACCCTGGGCAATTACAGTCATGGCACCCGGTGGACGAGCTATTATTCCACAGGAACCATTTATCCCTCACCCGCAACGTGTTCTCCCGGTCCGTCCTCTTGTACTTTGGAGTTACACAGACATGCAAGATAAACGTTGGACCTGGGGATCACGATTCATACAACTCCGTCAAGACACTACTCTCCATGCACCCCAAAAAGTTGGTGCTCGCATATCTCAAGGATGGGCTGCATACTACAATAACGGTCACCTCTTCTTAAAACTATTTCCTTGCTTTGCCGATGCTCAATATCCTGACTTTGGGTGTAATGCTGAATTGTTTACAAACCACCGTATGCTCGAAGTGGAGAGTCTTGGCCCACTCGTCGCATTAAAACCACAGGCAACTGTCTCGCACACTGAAACCTGGTATCTCTGGAAAGATGTTGTACTTGGAACAACTGATACTGAAATTGAAGCTACATTTGCGAACATTCTCCCGCTCACAAAAATTTGAATTTAATCAACAAACTAGTAAACAAGAAGGGAGATAGAACATTGCGTATGCACAATCCAAGCGTTGTTCTTTTTCTTGTTGCAGTTGGACTAACTGGTGGGATTGGCATATACACATTTATCTACGCTCGTGGATACATGTACTTCACAGATTCCCCTGAGGCCTGTGCAAATTGTCATAGCATGTCTTCTCAGTTTAGCGTTTGGTTAAAAGGAAGTCACCGACACGTTGCTGTGTGTAATGACTGCCATACACCCCCTACATTCGTATCGAAATACTATACAAAAGCTGTAAATGGATTCTGGCACTCGTGGTACTTCACAACAGAAGCTTATCAAGACAATATTCTTGCACGCAAACGTACGAAAAACATTTTAGAGCGGGCTTGTCGTCACTGTCATGGTGACATTGTAGAAGCTCTCGAACACACTCAGAACAATACCACGACGCTTTCATGTGTACAATGTCATTCAACGGTCGGTCATTAATATTAATAACAGTGGGAGGCTGATATGAAAAAATTATTATCCCCTTTTTCTCTCTGGACTTCGTTCCTTATCGTCATTGTAACAGCATTCATTTATTCTTACTTACTTCATCGTAACAATATTTGAACGGAAACAGGAATCGCGGAATCCTTTCTACCGTGTTGTCGACCTGACTGACACAACTGAAGATCCAGAGCTTTGGGGAAAGAACTTTCCTCAACATTACGACGATTACCGTCGCACTGTTGATCAGGTTCGTACAAAGTATGGTGGGAGCGAAGCATTACCGCGGACCCCTACGAATGTCGACCCGCGATCTACCACTGCACAATCTCGATTGGAAGAAGACCTACGACTTAAGCTAATGTGGGCAGGGTACCCATTTGCAATTGACTACCGTGAAGATCGAGGTCACGACTACATGTTAGATGATCAAACATATACCAAGCGACAACTTGTTGTCAAACAACCAGGAACATGTCTCCACTGCCATGCTTCTGTGTACGTCCCCTATACAATCCTTGGGAAGAATGACCTCTTTCGTGGATTTGAACGAATGAACCAAATGCCATTTACAGAAGCACGGAAGTACGTTCAACGCCCTATCACTTGCATTGATTGTCACGATCCGAATACAATGCAACTTCGCATTACACGACCAGCTTTCATTGAAGGTATTCGTTCACTCAAAGCGATCCAAGGAATTAAAAATTTTGATGTCAATACCATGGCTACGCGTCAGGAACTTCGATCGTTTGTTTGCGCACAATGTCACGTTGAGTACTATTTCAGAGGGCAAGAAAAACGATTGACTTATCCATGGGCGAAAGGACTTCTGATCGGTAGTATCATGCGCTACTACGATGAGTATGCTGTAAAAGACTGGATTCATAAAGAAACAGGTACCGAACTCTTAAAAGCACAACACCCAGAATTTGAGCTTTGGAACATGGGTATTCACGCGCGTTCCGGAGTTGCATGTGCAGATTGTCACATGCCTCATAAACGCGTTGGAGCTATGAAGATAAGTGATCATCACATTCGAAGCCCTCTCCTCAACATCAATCGATCATGTCAAATCTGTCATCATTGGAGTGAGGAGGAATTGAAAGCACGCGTTAAAACAATTCAAGAAAGAACATTCAAAATGCGTAACCTTGCAATGGATGCACTTGTTGATCTTATCAATGAACTCTCGAAAGCTCAGAAATCTGAGATTTCTGTTGAACAACTCAACAAAGCACGGTGGTATCAACGCAAAGCCCAATTCTACTTAGATTTTGTAGAAGCCGAAAATTCAACCGGTTTCCACGCACCTGAAGAGGCTCTTCGAATCCTGGCTGAGTCAATCAATTTTTCCCACTTAGGCCAACTTGCCCTCCGATCAAAAAACCAATAAAAAAAATAAAAGGCATCCCGTGGGGATGCCTTTTGAAAATAGTTCTACTCCACCTACTTTATTAGCATAATCTTCATTGCCGTTTGAATAACCTCTCCTTCACTTCGCTTTGCTATACAACGGACGATGTACATCCCACTCGCGTGCGAAGTACCATCAAAGTCTGCAGTATAGGTACCTGCAGTTTTCAGTCCGTTCATAATTGTTGATACATGGCGACCTCGAATGTCATACACATCGATTGTAACGCTTGCCGGATGTGTGAGTCGATACTGAATTGTTGTCGACGGATTGAATGGATTTGGATAGTTTGAAGTAAGAATAAAAAACTGTTCTGGTTGGATTAACGGATCCATTGCTACCGACGTTGTCGGGTCAATCTTCACTAATTCGATACCCATCCCGTTAGGTTGTAAGTTCCGTGAGTATTTTTTCTCGTTTGCATTATTCCAATGTTCATGTACACCAAGACTTTTAAAATATTGACCACAGCTATCTGGATCATATCGAATACCTACAGGCCAGTTCGATGAATCTGCTGCTTGGTGAAGGTAGTCATCAACGCCTTCCATTTGCACGTAAGTGCCTGCTTGTGGTGTTCGTTGGATTGTAAACTCAGAACGTAAAAAGTCATATCCCACAGATTCTATTGCTACTGGATCAAGTGATGCAAAGAGAGAAGATGTGTAATCGTTATTGAAAGGCGGCATTTGCCATTTCTGTGGTGTTCCAAGTTCGTGATCTGTTGCCCAGAGTGCGTCAAGAATATATACGAGATTCTTCTTACCAAGCAATGAATGTGCCATGAAGTCAACTTGGACACGATAACGTTTATACCCAGATCTCGTAATCCCACGTTCCATTTCGTGTGGTGCAACTAGACCATTGTGTAGGTGAGAAGCATCAGCTCGCGTATGTGAACCGAAGTGATTTTTTGCAAACAACGTCATACCAGCACGCTTGTGTCCTTTGAGTGCTGGAATGTTGATGAGGTACTTGGCACTATCGAATATGGCATACAGATAATCATGGTAGATTGACCCCGTACCATCAGGACCATGCCATGGATCTCCCCACACATTTGGTCGTAACACTGTATCATTGTCAGAGTAATAAATTCTAGCTTGCCCTTTCAGGGCAAGCTCACGTCCCAATGTTGAGTATGAATAGTCTAAGTAATGAATATTTGGAAACTCAGTACGTAAGTAATCATACATGTGTTTGTACACATGACGCATTGGATCCCCAACATATATGTCTTGCTGTCGAACTTTTACCACGTTTACAAGTTGACGAAGTACAGCCATAACTATCGCTGGTGATGTTTCAACTACACCATAGTAAGAATTGTTTACTTTCGATAAGTCTGTTGTATTGAAATTTCCATTCCATGCACTTACAATATTGATTTTTATAAATATTTTTTCTCCAGTGGTATAAGGAATATTTCCTCGACCACGTTTACTATTATGGTAGCGGAAGAGAGCATCCCATGCAGCACTATCCGTTGTTTGGCCTGTCAATACTTGCAAGGACCGTGAGAGCATTCGATCAACCACTGCTTGATTATTATTCTTTGGCAAGAACCATCCGTCCCCATATGTTGTAGGAGAACAATTTTCATTCGTTGCATTTGGATCATGAACCCATACAACACGTCCTGGGTAAATACCTTGGGCTTCTCCTATTGGCTCATTTGGATTTACCACAACGTTCTTCTCAAGAGTAACCACATTTTGATGAGCAAGGTAAAACCCCATGAACGAGACTACAATAAATGTCCCTGTAAAAAAGATTGGGTAAAACCGCAATGCCTTCCTCGAACGTAAAAACGTTACTAGCGATACCACGAAAGTGAGAAGGTATGCAAGGAATCCCGACGCGAATGGTAATGCCGTTTGTACACATGGGTAGGAAAGCCTACTCGGTTTTTGAATCACACGGAAGAGAATCCATATAAAAGCAATAAAACCAATAAATGGAATAAAAACATACTGCCAACTCTTCTTAGGGATATTAAGACCTCGTATTCTCCCAGTATTCGGACAAATTTGTACATAAGATCTAAAAAGCGATTTCATAGATTCCCTCCTAACTTTTCTACACAAAGTATACATAGCTTTTCTTTCTATTCCAAGTACAATTACAACACATTATACCTTGCTTTTCTATTTTATTTTTTCGAATCAATTTGTATGTTACTATTGCTTAAACAAGAGGCAAGGAGAACCAAGTTATGTACCACTCAATACAAGAATTTATCGACGATTGGACTAATGAGCACCAAGCAACGATAAAAGTGTTCTCATACCTTACCGACAAATCTCTCAAACAGGAAGTGACACCTAACGGACGGACACTTGGTAGCCTCGCATGGCATATAATTCTCTCCCTTGGGGAAATTGGTGGAAAAATGGGCCTTATTGTTGTTACACCGCCAGAAGGAACTCCAGTACCACAATGTGCACAGGATATTGTGGATGCTTATGAAAAAGCAGGGAACTCTATTCGAATTGCAGTTAAAGAACAATGGTCTGATGTATTACTCCTCGAAACAATAGAAATGTATGGCGAAAAATGGACACGGGGTTCGTCACTCTGTTCGCTCGTTAAGCATCTCATTCACCACCGAGGGCAAATGACTATTCTCATGAGACAAGCAGGTTTAAAAGTCCCAGGAGTATACGGACCATCGTACGAAGAATGGTTTGAACTTGGTTTACCACCAGCAGAGTAATTACTATCATTAACATATTCTGGAGCTAGGTATGAAAAATCGTTACATCTATCTCTTCGTTATTCTAATGTTCTCAACTTTGACTATGAAATCACAAACAAAAGGTCTTGGGGTGGGTCTTTCTCTTGCCAACCCAATTGGTTTCAGTGGTAAAGCATGGATCTCACGGAGCGAAGCAATACAAGGTAGTCTCGGATGGAGTCGGTACGAACACTCACGACTTACACTTGAGTACCTAAAACATTACCACGATGTGATTCATTCAACAGAACGGTTCCCTGTTTACTTTGGCGCCGGAGTTTCACTTATAGCCTCAGAACACCTTGGTGTTCGAGGCATCGGTGGAATTACATGGTGCTCTCGGAGCATTCCAATTGATATCTACGTTCAACTTGCACCTGCACTTTACTTCACACACTTTTCAGGATTTGATGTCGAAGGATCAATAGGAATACGATATTTTCTTTAAACAAACCACACGGAGGTCCCATGGACGAACAACAATCTACTTCAGCTCCAACGATAGGAGAAGCACTTCTAGACGTTTTTACTGCACCGAGTGAGCTTTTCGAACATTGCAGGAAAACTACTCCACGACATTCACTATGGATTATACCACTTATAGCATCTATCATCCTCGGCATCGCGGTAGTTGTTATCTCATACACAAACGAGACATTGCGTTACCAAATGCTCGAAATTCAACGCCGTTCTATCGAAAAACAAGTCGAAGAGGGAAAACTCACGAAAGAACAAGCTGATCGCATTTTTGAAGGAATGGACACAATGAGTCCTGCATTTTTTATAGGTTTTGGTGCAGTTGGTGTTTTCATCGTTACATGCCTCTACTTTCTCATTGCCTCACTAATTCTTTGGGTCACAAGCAAGCTTTTATTAAAATCACAAGCAAGTTACATCCAACACCTCGAAGTCTACGGTCTTGCTTCATTCATTGGGGTACTTGGGAATATTATCTCTCTACTTATGATGATTAGTTTTGGATCACCATTCGCACAGCCAGCTCTTTCTATTTTTATTTACGATTCCTTTGATATAACGTCTATTTCGCATAGGCTTCTCGCCGCATTCAACATTTTCTCTCTCTGGCAAACTGCTGTCATTGGTATTGGAGTAGCAAAGCTCTCAGAAAAATCTCTTGGTTATGGACTAACATTAGCATTTGCCCTCTGGATACTATGGATCCCTCTCTCACTTATATTCAATGTTCCACGTTAAGACGTCGTTAATGCATAATGTTTACCATCCTCACCAAAGGATCTCCATATGAAGTTGATCACACCATCAATGAAAATGGCTGAAGTATTAGAGAGCAATTACCTCCTCCTCCCAGTGCTGAGTCGCTTTGGTATCAAACTTGGCTTTGGTGAGAAAACAGTACGCGATATTTGTATTGAAAAAAACATTGATATTCCTTTCTTCGTTGCTATGCTCAATACCTTTAGCAACGAGAACTATTTCCCCGAAGAAGAAATACACACTTTCAATGTACTTGCAATAGTAAATTACCTTCGCAGTACCCACACATACTACTTGCAGACCCTTGTACCAACCATCGAGCAACTTATCGATACACTAGCTCAAAGCAGATCACAACATAACAGAAGCTTGAAGAGTGTAAAAAGGTACTTTCGTGAATATAAAAAGGAACTTATTGACCACCTGAAACAAGAGGATACTGTAACCTTCCCATACATTGAACAGATCTACTACGCGTATCACGGTCTCTCAACCCATCAGCGCAGAAACATTTCTAAAGAGTATTCAATGAAGATGTTCAAGCGTGAACATACCAATATTGATGAAAAGCTCTTAGACCTGAAGAACATCCTTATAAAGTACATTAGCGGTGAATACGATGAAGTCGTGTGCAATGCAATTATCTTTGAACTCTTTCGTTTAGAGAAAGATATCATAGACCACACGAGAATTGAAAACACCATCCTACTTCCCTTGGTAGCAAAAATGGAACAATCATTGAAATGTATGAAACGGTAATGTATGCTCAACAGTATCACAGTTGTGATTGTTTCCTTCAACCAACTCGAAGCACATGGGTTAGCAAGCATTCTGAAAGAACATTACTCACCTATAACCGTTACCATTACTACTGTATCAGAGTTGCATCACCTGAACCGAGCAGACTATATTTTTGTTTCAGCTACGCTCTATAGGAAACATAAGACATTGTTTGACCAGTACCACAAACACCTCATTATCATCGATGATGGTAAAAGACAGAAAGCCATTCCAAGTTCAATTCCTAAGCTCTGTAACACTTTCCACGAAAGCGAAATTCTTCACCGCCTAGAGAATATATTCACACAAAGCAACAGAACATTTCACCCCACAGAGAATACACTCACACCACGAGAAGTTGAGGTATTGAAACTTATTGCAAAAGGATTCTTAAATAAAGAAATAGCGGACACACTCAATATCAGCCTTCACACCGTTATTTCTCACCGAAAAAATATAACTCGGAAACTCGGCATAAAAACCGTTGCTGGACTTACCCTTTATGCCCTCATGAACCAACTAATTTCACCACGCGATACACAATAATATCCCTACAAATAGGGATTGTTCACATCTCTCTGCTTCCCTATATTAGTATTGTATGAAAAAAAGAGTTCGACCACTTACAGAAATTGAAGAAGGACACACAGCTGTTATTACTGCTGTGGTAGCTATCCCTTCACTTCGTCAACGGCTCTACGAGCTCGGATTTTGTCCAGATGCAAATGTACGAATGGCATTAAAAGCCCACGACCGTATTGTCTGCGAAATAGAAATGACACGAATAGGGATGCATAGTTCAATTGCATCAACAATTTTAGTATTACCCATCGATGAACATAGGGTGAGACAATGAATCCTCTAGTAGTAACGTACGCACTTGTTGGCAATCCCAATACCGGAAAGTCAACTCTCTTTAATCAACTCACAGGACTCAACCAAAAAATTGGGAACTATCCTGGTGTCACAGTGGAACGACGAGAAGGGCGCGTTATCTACCCAGATGACGTTGCAATCACACTCCTTGATCTACCCGGTACGTATAGTCTTTCTCCACATTCGCCTGATGAGGCACTCGTAAGTGCTATTCTATTAGGAAAACACCCAAGCATTACAAAACCAAATGGGATACTCTGTATTGTAAGCGCATTAGCACTCGAACGTGGTTTGTATCTAGCTTCACATATCATCGACCAACAATATCCCATTTTGATTGTGCTCACAATGACAGACCTCGCACACCAGAACGGTATCGCAATTAATATCCCACTCCTCGAGCAACGCCTTGGTGTCCGAATTGTACCTACCATAGCTGATAAAGGCATTGGGATCGACAATGTACGGGAGGCGCTTCGAACTTCCCTTCGCATCTCACCTGCCGTACGCCAGTGGAAATTACCAGCCGACGTTGAAGTAGAAGTAAACGAACTAACTTCTCTCTTAATTCACCATGCACACATCCCGCAAGAGCGTGCACTGTTTGAAGCTACAACGCTTCTTTCGACGAACCAATCTACCAACCCCCATACTCAAGTATTCGATAGAATCATTCTCGATCACGTTCTCCAAGATCATCAACGCCTTGATGCATTGGGATATGATCGGCACTCGCTCTTCATTCAATCACGCATCGATTGGATACGATCTCTCTGCGATGGTGTACTCACACGAACACGAAAGAGTACAACATCAATCGATTCCCTCGATCGATTGCTACTGACACCATCTATTGGCTATCCTCTCTTCGCGCTTTCCATGGTGCTCTTATTTTCAGCTGTGTACACATGGGCATCGTATCCAATGACATGGATTGAAGAGGGAATTTCGTGGAGTGGAAGAGTTCTCATGGACCTTCTCCCTGAGAGTTCATTTCGTTCTCTTCTGCTCGATGGTGTACTAGGGGGTACAGGAGCGGTACTTGTTTTCCTCCCACAAATTGCAATACTGTTTTTTTTACTCAGTGTCCTTGAGGAAAGTGGGTATATGGCTCGAGCTGCTTTTCTCCTTGACAAGGTAATGAGAAAAGTTGGACTTCCAGGCAAAGCATTTATTCCCCTCCTGAGCTCTTTCGCATGCGCTGTACCAGGTATATTAGCTACACGCACACTCGAAAACCAACGAGATCGTATTATTACTCTTTTCGTTGCACCGCTTATGAGCTGCAGCGCACGACTCCCAGTCTACACGTTGTTAATAGCAGCCACAATACCAGCTAATGTTGTTGTCGGCTTCCTCCCACTTCAAGCCCTTGTACTCACATCTCTCTACTTCTTAGGAATAGTACTTGCTTTTTGCATTACCTTTTTCCTTCGGCGATCTGTGGTTAAAGGTCCATCACCTGATCTTCTCATTGAACTCCCTCCGTACCGTCTCCCACTCATGAAAAACGTGTTCATGAACATGTGGGAACGATCTCTTATCTTTTTGAAGCGTGCCGGCACCATTATTCTCTTCGCATCAATTGTTCTGTGGTATTTTTCAACACATCCACAGATTCCTACTGCGTCCCCTTCGGAACAACTCTCGATGAGTTACCTCGGGACTGCCGGTCGTATCCTTGAACCACTTTTTGCTCCTCTAGGGTACGATTGGAAAATCGGTGTCGCATTGTTAAGTTCGTTCTTACAACGTGAATTGTTTATCAGTACCATAAACACCCTCACAAACATCGGGAGCAATGACCTTTTGGTGTTGTCGGTACATCAACACTTGAACAACATCAACCAGAACTTACCTACCCTCCCTGCTCTCAGTGTATTAATTTTCTTTGCAATTGCACCACAATGCCTTTCAACAATCGCTGTCATTCAACGCGAAACAAATAGTTGGCAATGGACTATTTTCTTTATCACATTTTACACAATCCTCGCATACGGTGTTGCACTTCTTGTCTACAACGTTGGTTTATATCTCCTTTAGAGTGAGTCTATGACTGTTTTTGATGTCATAACAATGATGATCGTCGCCCTCGCATTGAGAGGGATACTATGTTTTATACGTTCGGAAATTAACTCAAGCTACCAGTGCTGTACATGCACTCCAAAACTCATCATCAAGAAATCATCTAACAACAAAACATGCAAAGGAAATACTATGAATATGGTTAGAGTTATTCTATTCATTTGTAGTATCATTCTCATTCCATGGGTACATGCCCAAGAGTGGACACCTGCTATTGAAGACAATTCCTTTTTACTTGAAGAGGCAATCAATCAAAGCGATGGTGCACTTTGGCACTCTATGACTCTTGATATTGCATCTCCAGACCAATTTACTGCAATCTACACTCAGGAATGGCCACTCGCTGGTGAAACTCACCAGCTTGGCTTTACAATTCCTTTTCATGCTCTCGAGAACTCTGTCCATGGGATAGGTGACCTTTCTCTCGACTATCGATACCAGCTCTGTCGAGAACAGGACTGGGCATGGATTGCACCACACTTTTCGTTCTTTTTTCCAACAGGAAATTATAAAAATGATCTCGGACACGGAACTTTCGGACTAGGGTTTATACTTCCTATTACAAAACGGGTTTCGAACGCAATTATGGTAAATTCCAATATCGGAATCTCTTACTTGCCACAGGCAAAAAAATCATTCCCAACGGGTACAATTACAAAATCACTCAAGTCTGCGTTGGTAGGCTTCAATGCAGCATGGTTACTCCACCACCATTGCAGTTTTGTATGCGAGTTTCTCTGCTCACACTTTGATGAAATTCAGCCGCACGGTACAACATCAATTACAAATCGTACTCTCTGCACAGGTATACGATTCTCATTTGATATTGGAGATGTTTATATTGTTGGTGGAATGGCTGTTCCAATTACCTTTACATCATCGTCTACAGACTATTCTTTCATCTTCAATGTCGGCCTCGAACAACCATGGTAACATAGTGCTGAAAAAGTGCAAAGACGGTCTCTTGTATCTAAAGTACATCTTACAAAAATGTTTGACTATTCGGGCTGTAATCCTTTATCCACTATTTTGTAACATGGAGAAGCACAGCATCATCTCCAACAGAATATATCCATACAGCAGAGAATGGGGACCTTTTTATGCTTACGCTGATCGTCTTCTTTACTCTTATCACATCGATTGGCAGTGGAAGAGGATGTATATGAAAGTATGCAAGTAATTCCAGAGATTTTGCATTTGTTGAGTATTGCTTATCGAATTTGTTGAAGATTTTATTAAAAGGGGTGTTAGAAAAATAGAGGATCTCACCAAAATCCCATACCGGACCATCGAATTTCTTTTTATGGATTATAATTTTCTCAACCTACTTGTTGACATTGGTTACCGGTTGTAATGAAAAATACACTTACCCAAACAGGGTTAAATATTAATAATCATCAATCTGTGATTTCTTTATTACTTCAATTTCCCCAGCACAAGAGTAACTCCTTTCTTCTCTATACTCACTGCAAAGTACACATTTGCAATAGGTTATACAACACAGTACACTTTTCCTTCGATAGTCTCAGAATCTCCTTATCCAACAATTCATGAGGGTCCACTTGACAAGTTCCACTAAAGACAGTACATTGCATCTGTGTTCTTTGGAATGATCATAAATTGAAAAATGAACCGTTAGGGGTGTCCAGTCCGGCGTTGACTGGTAGAAAACAGTACCCGGGTGGGCTGAGAACATACCCTTGAACCTGAACTGGGTAATGCCAGCGTAGGGAAACGGTAGAAGCAATTATCTTTCAAACCGTTTTCTAGTTCCTGCGCTGGAAAACGGTTTTTTATTTTTACTAAATCATGTCATATCAATTTCATCATCATACTAAATACACGGAGGATCTATGATTTCAGCACATAGTGTTTTCACAGATGTTCAAAAAATCCGAAGTGAAGCACCACTAGTTCACAATATTACGAACTACGTAGTGATGAATACAACGGCAAACGCTCTTCTTTCTCTCGGTGCATCACCTGTTATGGCACACGCCATTGAAGAAGTTGAGGAAATGGTTGCTATTGCCCGTGCTCTCGTTATTAACATCGGTACACTGAGCAAGCATTGGATTGACTCAATGGTGAAAGCAGCTGCTGCTGCAAAACGAAGAGGAATTCCAATTATCCTCGACCCTGTTGGGGCAGGTGCAACACGGTTACGCACAGAGACTGCGCACAAACTTATTGTAGAAGCACCACCAACTATTATTCGTGGAAATGCTTCAGAGATCCGTGCACTCTACCATACGGAGGGTACAACAAAGGGGGTTGATAGTACACACAGCTCTGATGAAGCACTTGATGCAGCACGTGAACTTTCACGTCGGTACAACTGCGCAGTAAGTGTCAGTGGGGCAGTTGATCACATTGTATACGGTGACAGTGTAATCCGCATCCACAATGGACACCCATTAATGCCTAAAGTTACTGGACTCGGTTGCACTGCGTCAGCACTTACAGGAGCATTTGCCGCTGTCAATTCATCACCTTTGGCAGCTGCAGCTCACGCAATGGCTGTCATGGGTATTGCTGGTGAACTTGCAGCATCGAAATCAAGTGGTCCTGGTACACTCCAACTTCACTTTTACGATGCGCTGTACAAACTCCAACTTTCCGATGTTGAATCTCATTTGAAGGTTGACCAATGAAAGGATCCTCTTTTGATTTTCGACTCTACCTTGTAACAGATCGATCGATCGCTGTAGTTCAACCTCTCGAACGCCTCGTGGAACTCGCAATTGAAGGTGGTGTGACTGCTATACAAGTACGGGAGAAAGATGCATCGACACGAGAATTCATCGATATTGCCAGACGAGTAAAAACTGTACTCACAGGAACAAACGTTCCACTTATTATCAACGACAGAGTCGATGTTGCGCTCGCCGTCGATGCCGATGGTGTTCACATTGGCCAATCTGATATGCCGTACCACGACGTACGAAAAATCCTCGGTCCAACAAAGATTATCGGACTCTCCGTTGAGACACCTGAGCAAGCACAGGAAGCAGAAACACTTGATGTTGATTACCTTGGTGTGAGTCCGATCTTCCCAACACCAACAAAAACAGATGTTCAAACATCATGGGGACTCGAGGGGCTACAAAGACTTCGTACATCTTCTCGCCACTTACTCATTGCAATTGGTGGTATTAATGCATCGAATGCAGCTGCAGTACTCAAAGCTGGAGCAGATGGTATTGCTGTTGTATCTGCTATCTGTTCAAATTCTGACCCACGGCATGCTGCACACGAACTTCGGAAAATAATCGATATCCATTGTGGGAGAACACCATGAAGTTATCAGAAATAGGTGAATTTGGCTTTATTGCTCGAGCCGCAAAACTCTTACATCAACAACTCCCAACCGGAATAGTCGGCATTGGAGACGATTGCGCAGTAATTCATCAGGAAGGAAACCGATCATTTCTCATCACAACCGATATGCTTGTTGAGAACATACATTTCCTACGAAACCGCATTACACCGCAGGAACTTGGCTACAAGGCACTCGCTGTAAATCTCAGCGATATAGCTGCCATGGGGGGTGTACCACACAGTGCATACATCTCAATTGCAATTCCAAATACCGTAACAGCCGAGTGGCTCGATGATTTCTATTCCGGGATCAAACACATCGCAGAATCCTGTGGTGTACTCATTCTCGGCGGTGATACAACAAAATCTCCTGATATGATTGTCATTAACTTTGCTGTATTCGGTACTGCGCATACTTCAACCCTTAAGTATCGTTCATCTGCACAACTTGGTGACATGATTTGTGTTACAGACTTCCTTGGTGATTCTGGTGGTGGATTATACGTATTACTGAATAACATTCCTCTTACGGATGATGTGGAGTACCTTCTCAAGAAGCACCACGTACCACGGCCCCACCTTGATGAAGGTCAATGGCTTGCTACCCACAAGTGTGTCCATGCAATGATGGATGTTTCGGATGGCATTGACTCCGACATCCGGAGGATCATGGAACAATCGAACTGTGGTGCGAGGATTGACATCGATAAATTACCTCTTTCACCTCAACTCATCAATGTTGCTGCAAGGTACCATTGGAACGCTGACGAACTTGCACTTACAGGTGGAGAAGATTATTGTTTACTTCTCACCGTTGATCGTTCTCACTATACCATTCTTGCGGAAAAATTTATGGAACGCTTTAAGCGCCCACTGTACCACATTGGTACAATTGAAGAACAATCATTCGGACTTCAATACTATAAACGTGATACGCCGGTTGTGCTTTCAAAACGAGGTTTCGATCATTTCCAATAATATTTATTCAGAGGTAGATCCATGAACACACACCCAACTTATCCATCGTGTACTTCACACCGTGTCTATAGACATGGGAAACTTTTCCCAACGATTCGAGTACCATTTCGTGAAGTAATACTCTCACCAAAAGGGACTTCTGATCAGTTCCATGTTTTGGGCAACACCATTACACTCTATGATACAAGCGGCCCATGGGGTGATCCTGAGCTTACACCATCCATAGAACGCGGTTTACCACCAATTCGATTGCCGTGGATCGAGCGTCGCCAAAACACCGAAGAGTACAATGGAATAATTCCTTCTAACAATAGTTCAATACGAAAGCACCAGGCTCCTCGTAAACCACGGCGGAAACGACATGGTACAGCAATAACTCAACTTGCTTATGCAAAACGCGGAATCATTACAGAAGAAATGGAGTTCGTTGCCATCCGTGAAAACCTAGGTTATGAAGAGCTCTTAGAGCACCTTGCACGGAACAATTATATTCCTCCTTATGGACGGTTTCATCGAGGAACATCTTTTACTTCCCAACTTCCCCGCGTGTACACACCCGAATTTGTTCGTGATGAAATTGCCAAGGGACAGGCAATTATCCCATCAAACATCAATCATCCAGAAGCCGAACCTATGATTATCGGGAAGAACTTTTTAGTTAAAATCAATGCAAACATTGGGAACTCACCACTTGCTTCATCAATTGAAGAAGAAGTTGAAAAAATGCTATGGGCCGTGCTGTGGGGTGCTGATACCGTGATGGATCTTTCCACCGGCGAGAACATCCACGAAACACGTGAGTGGATCCTCCGAAATTCCCCTGTTCCAATCGGTACCGTTCCCTTATACCAAGCACTTGAAAAAGTTGGTGGTCAACCCGAGGACCTTACGTGGGACGTATACCGAGAAACTCTCATTGAACAAGCAGAGCAAGGTGTCGATTACTTTACAATTCATGCCGGTGTACTTTTACGATACATCCCGTTAACTGAAAGACGTCTTTGTGGCATCGTCTCGCGCGGTGGAAGCATAATGGCAAAGTGGTGTCTTGCTCACCATGAAGAGAACTTTCTCTATACTCATTTTGATGAAATCTGTGAAATTTTACAAACATACGATATTTGTATCTCACTCGGCGACGGATTACGCCCAGGGTCCATTGCCGATGCTAACGATGAAGCTCAGTTTGCTGAACTTGCCACACTTGGCGAACTTACCAAGAGAGCATGGGACCACGATGTACAAGTAATGATTGAGGGCCCTGGTCATATTCCAATGCACCTCATTCAAGAAAACATGGAACGCGAAACTCGTACCTGTTTCGAGGCACCATTCTACACACTGGGACCTCTCGTTACCGATATTGCAGCCGGGTACGACCACATTGCAAGTGCTATAGGTGCAGCGATGATCGCTTGGTATGGATGCTCTATGCTTTGTTATGTAACACCGAAAGAACACCTCGGCCTTCCAACAAAAGAGGACGTGAAAGCCGGTGTTATCGCTCACAAAATTGCTGCACATGCTGCTGATGTTGCAAAAGGTCACCCTGCAGCCCAACTCTGGGATTACGCAATGTCGTGCGCTCGTTCCGAATTCCGGTGGAACGATCAATTTAATCTTGCTCTCGATCCACTCACTGCTCGCACATACCACGACACGACACTTCCTCACGATACAGCAAAGGTTGCTCACTTTTGCTCGATGTGTGGACCGAAGTTCTGTGCAATGAATATAAGTGATCAAGTCCGTTCCCACACATATGCACACAGTCTCACCGAATACGAAACTCTCAAACATGGATTAATTGAACACGACGAAAGACTTAACAATGCTAGTACTGACCAGTATATTCACCAAACGAAAGGTGCTTTATGAAACGAACATACCGATGTACCTTAACAATTGCCGGTTCCGATTCAAGTGCTGGTGCTGGAATCCAAGCAGATTTGAAAACTTTCTCAGCACTTGGGTGCTATGGAACTTCTGTCATTACTACACTCACAGCTCAAAATACAACTGGAGTAACAGGGATTTATGCAGTCCCTCCATCGTTCGTTGAGCAACAACTCCATGCTATCTTCTCTGATATTCCCATAGCAGCAATAAAAACCGGCATGCTTTATAGCAGCGATATAATCCGTACGGTTACTACAGTACTCCGTTCACAAACTGTACATTTCCTGGTTGTTGATCCTGTCAGTGTCGCTACTAGCGGAGCGCTTCTCCTTGAACCATCAGCAATAGAAGAGTACAAAACCCTTCTCTTTCCACTCGCCACACTCATTACACCCAATATTCCAGAAGCTACGCAATTCAGTGGCATAGAAATTCATTCACCAGAAGATATGGTACGAGCTGCTACCATTCTTTTAGAACTAGGTCCACAAGCAGTGCTCGTAAAGGGAGGACACTGGACAAATGATGAAAGTGCAGACTTTCTATGTATCCGTCAGAATGGAAAACGCGTCTCGAAATGGATTCCAGGGAAACGAATACATACAAAGAATACGCATGGGACGGGTTGTACACTTTCTGCTGCAATCACAGCATTCCTTGCACGTGGATATACACTCGAGAAAGCTATCTGGAAAGCCAAAAAGTTTATTACAGGTGCATTAAAAGAAGGTGCACGCTACACAGTAGGGAAGGGATATGGACCTGTTCACCATTTCTATAACTATTGGAGGTGAAGAGTCACTACTTCCGGTATCCAAAATGTGGAAGTGTTCCTTTTCAAGGAACTCACTGGATAGCAATGTGGATATCTAATCCCCCTTCATTCGTTGTAGTACCGGGTATTCGAGAACCACTTGCAGCAGGTTCCGTTTTCGTGTAGCGATAGTAAACAGATCCTGTGACACGGGCACTAAGCACATAACGAAGGCGAGGTTCCAACGTTGTTCGGTTTATACCATCTTGTGGTATTCCGCCGCTCTTATATGTACGGAAATCGTACAACGATCGAAGTGTGGTACTATAGGAATAGGTAAAACTTGCATCTAAATCATTAGAAAGCGAAATACCAAACAGAGGGAATTCAAATCCTCGTTGTGTATATGTTACTGATACTGAGATATCCGATTGAGCATTTTCAGAAACATTTTGTTGTGATGGTGACAAATCATATACCGTATTTGTGTTATACCGTACATTTGCATTCAAACTCCCAGTCCCCATTTTTTTGAACGTGATTGATACTCCCACCAGTGGCGAAAATCCATAGTTTATGCTCTGTGACTCAGTAACACGTTCATTCGATGTTGTTATTCGCCATCGTTCTTTATACGATGAAATATAATTATGTTCTAACGAAACACCGGCAGCAAAACTCCTAAAGAGTACAAACCGCTCTAACCCTGTCCAACGAAATGTCCAGTTTAAACGAGGAAGCATCATTCCAAATAACTTTGAAACGAGAGGGAATGCTTCCATACCCTCTTCAAACGCTTGCGACATTTTTTTGTCGTCGCTCCGTCTATCACCTCTGTCATTTTTCAACTCCTTGAATCGTTCATTGACCTTATCCATACCGGTTCCAAAGAACTTAAAGACAAATACAGGTGGAACTGTCAAAAACGAGCGTTCAATATCTCCGCTAACTATTTTACTCAATAGTGTAACTCTTCCTAAGGAATCACTCATAACACTTCGGTTCCGCGAGTAACTCCAACTATACTTCCAATTGAGATCGAGTCGCATACCTTCAAACAAGGGCCGTCCTGTGCGCAACGTCAGTGTATTATTCTGCGTATAGTTATCTGTTAGCGATCCTTTTGGCGCTCGCAATCCTGGTACTGTATAGCCTGTGATAAAAGGGAATGATCTCTTTGTCTTTACAATAACTGTACCGTTTGGGTCTGAAGAAAGACCTAATTGGTACCACATCGATGGACCTCGTTGTACTGATGCACTGTGAACAAATGGAACTCTACCAAATAAATTTCCAAAACCAGGTCCACCGTAAATACCATTGTGCTGTGCTGTATTCGACTGGCTAAAACTAAATGAAAATGACTCAAAATCAAAAAATGTTGTTTTGAAGAGAAGGCGTGAGAGAGCATCGAGCTGTTCTGTCAGAGTACTCCGCTTCTTCCCTGTTGTATCTGTAGGCGTTGTCTGTTGCTTCATTGGCGACGATGACCAAAGGGCGTCACGTATCGGTCTGAGATTTATGTCTAAATTAAACGATGGGTTCGTATTCCAACCGGCACTCTTTCCTAAATTCCCTGCTTGAATGTTGTACATCCATTGGTACCGTGAACCATACTGTATACTCGGTGTAAAGATTTTACTAACCTCCCACTCCCGTGGCAAGGTGATCTTCATTGGGAAATTAATCGACTGCGAGTACTGATAGTCAAGTCCAAACGAGAGCAAACGATCACTCATAATGAGCATACTCGCAATATCCGTAAAAGAACGCTCACGACCGTATCGATCGAGGAGTAAGTGTCGAAGAGTACTCGAAATGGTGACTTGATAATCCATCCCTAAGGAAAAAACATAACCCTCGAAGTACTGCCATGAAAATGAGAGTGATCGTTGAGCAGTCATGTCGCGTGTTGGCTGATTTGCATTAGTTTGATCACGCGTCTTATCTTGGGAACGGCTCCGGGTTACCGATGCTGATACAGAAACATTTCGTGGAGTATAGTATATTTTCAATTCTGTCCAAATGTTCAATGGTTGAAAGGGACGAATGTAATTGGTAGGATCAAACTGAATCCCATACCGAATCTGTGCACTCCAGTTCCACGACCGTCCCCACTCTGTCGTTGGTGAACGACGATACATCGACGAGTACGAGTAACTAAAGGTAATTTGATTGATTGTTTTTTTAATAATCCAGAGATCGACTGGTATGTTGAGACGAATATTGGGGAACGAGTAACTCTCCGTTACATTTAGTACCTGCGATCGAGTACGAACATCATTAGCGTTGGCGTATGACGTCGATCGTGTTCCACTTTGCCCAAGTTGCTTTGCTGCTTCTTCAACTAAAACATCACTTCCTGGCAAGTATAGCGGTTTACTGTACGATTCCGAGTGCGAATACGAAAATGGCAATGATGTACCTGACCAACTCTCAGGTAAGAACTTCTCAAAATTAAACGATGAAGAAAAACTCCACGATTGCGTTTCTTCCCGGGAACCAAACGATTTCTCAAGTTCATGGAAGTAAGGGTCGGTACGATTCATTGTAAACCCAAACGACGCAAAATCAGCAAGCTTTAATTGAGTATCAAACCGATATGCTGATCCTGGTGTATCATCAACATCGGCAAGCCGCATTTCATTCACCCACACTTCACCATTAAGTACTGTATCACCAATACCATGAGGATTCTCAATACCAAGGACAAAGTATTTTACATCTCGCAATGACGGGGTACCACGAATAATGTACTTTGCACCTTCGATACCATTCGGGACATATCCCCACACATACTTCAAAGTATCCTGGAGAGCTTTCAGTGCTGTTAAATCAGCAAAGCGAATGATCACTTCATTTTGTGACCACCCTGGACGAAGTGGCGCTCGATATTCATAGTAGTTAGTTGAATCTGCACCAAAACGAAAATAAAATTCAGCATCGTAGTTTGTTGCATTGATATACTTAAACTCTTTATATCCTTTGATCGTGTTAGTGCCCTCTTCTCCATGAACCATCATCTTTAACGTACGGTAGTTAAAGATATCGAGTTTTCGGTAGAGGTACTTAACTGCTTCTTTTGATTCACCATCGCGCAGGTTTCGCACAATGAGGTTCAGCGACTGTTCATTGTTATATATTTCCTCAGTTGCTTGCGTTCGATCCCTTTGACGAGGAACAGGGTTTGCCCGAGCGTAATCGGGATTATCTTCATAATTCACCACACTCACCTCAAAGTTTGGATCATCGCGTACTTTTTTCTCCCATTGATTCCCAACAAGGTTAAACTCGGCGATTCTGAAAAGGAGTTCATTGCTTGCTCCTGTTACCCACAGGCGAACCCCCTCAACATTTGTAAAACTTGGAGAACCTATTTGTCGCTTAAACTCATCGAGCGGGATGCGGAGCAAGTACCACCCCTTCTCACCACCACCTGACACCAAGCGCTTAAATTCAACAGCTGTTGTATCCAACGGAATTTCATACTCAAAGTACGCATTGAACCGATCGAGATTGTTATTGCCATTTAAATCCTCTGTATCAGGGTAACGACTTCCATACTCACTGCCTGAATTCCCTTCTGTACCGTTACAGCCAAGAAATTGTCGAGCAACGTCAGTACTTAACGGACGCGTGAGTGCATAAGGAGGTTGCTTCCAATTATCACCAGATGGATCACTCTCAAACTCAGGAAAAATACTCTTGTAGTGATCGAGGAATGCTCTCCAGCGTATACGTTCTTCACTATCGCGGAGTTCATCAAGACCAACATCTTCAAGGGTAGGATTTAAAATACCATTAGGAAGTTTCGACACATTATCCAACCCATCTTCTGTATTCAATGATCCATTAGCAAGAGCATCTTCACTAATATACCCTAGATCAAGGTAAAGTTTCGCAGTTGATTCACCTTTGATAACCTTTATCCAAAGTTCGATGAACGAAATATTCTGGTCGATTAAATTCGTCGACATCGTGCCAAGAACTGTTTGCATGCCACCCCATGTTCGATGTGGTTCATTCTGGAGAATGTTCCGGAGATCGAATGAGTAGTTAAATGCTCCTCGTTCACGTGGATTGAAGTAAACATTTAAAACAGGTACTTGTTCTTGCCCACGAGCAACACTCTTCCTATTTCCCCAAATTTCACTCACCAATACATCACTCTGTAGAATGTTGAACCAACCTATACGCGCTTTGTACGCCATCTTTACAGAATCGTGTACAAAACGTGTATCCATGATCGTTGGAATTGTGTATCCATCAGGATACATGTCCAGGAACGGATGGTAGAATGGTGGACTTGGCTCATGCCACGCTGTGTATGCTACACTGATAGGGATTGTTTGCAATGCACCTTCAAAATCATCGATGTATGCAACGCCCTTCCCACCATCTTGCGACAACGGACTCGATCGTGTGTTAGGATTCGGCACAATGTGAGCGTACTCCCCTTTGAGCGAAAGAGTCGATTTTTCTGTTGTTCGAATACCGGGGAGGTAATTCAAAGCATTTGTCAGGGATGGTAATTCAAGATTAAAACCGCCGTCAAACCCAAATATCGTATTGCTAAGCGGTTCTTCACCAAGTCGGATTTTATCGCTCAACGATTGTTGATTCAAATTCATAATTGTAAAGCCTAGTCCTGCATTTTTTCCAAGATCGAGTTCACCTCGAGCACCAAGGAGTGTCTTCGAGGCTAGTTGAAAGAGATCGTTAGCTTCATACTTAATTTGCACATTTCTTCCTGGTACTAAATAACTAGTATTCTTTATTGTGACAGTGCCAGTAATGTAATCAACCGTATAATCAACGTTTGGAGTTGCAAGTTGTCCATCAACAAGTACTTGCACACTTCCTTCAACAACATTAAAACCAAGTTCGTACCTCGATTTTACAGATGAGCTTGCTGTACCAGTCATCGTATAACGATTCTTCTCATTTCGGGCTGCACCGGTATGAGTTGTATCGTACATAAGATCAAAGCTGAGTGAATCTGCATATCTCTTAATGTCAGTGGTGGAAAGACCCCACCCATACTCTGCATTGAGCGCTGCTAAATTTTTCTGAATCCATTCCGAAGAGAATGGCTTTAAAACAGGAAAAATTATTTCACCACGGGCTTCATCAACGGTGTAATTGGGAATGTAATCGAACGCATTATCATGACCAGCCACTTCACCTGCATACCGATCAAGCCCGAAGAGCGTTAACAAGTTAACATTCTGAGGTAAGACAGAGGTAACTGGTGATTGACCAGGGAGTTCATACTGTAAAGTGAGTGAAAAATTCTCTTTTCGTAAGCCACCACCACCGACGGGATATCGATTCTTTAAGAGTAATCGCCATGCTGTTGGCATTTTTTTGGGATCAGTATCCAAACGTCTCGGTTTGACAAGTTTCATAACAAGGTAGCGCCCATCCCGAAGTGTTTTTGATCCAAAAGTACCAATATCCTTTCCCTGAACAGTGTACGCTACCACAATAGCTTGATCTGGTTGTACTTGTGTTTTTAAAGAAAGGATTCCAGCTTCATAATCAACATCGAAGTCAATCTTTGGTGTGAGCTGAATAAATGAACCAACCTCGACTTCTCCTTCAACACTGTTGATGTTTACAGATTCTGGTGGACGGCGCAATGAATCAGCAGTATAGTAAAGAATTGAATCAATACTCATGTAAGCAATAATTTTTCGTTCTTTCGAGGGATCTACGCTCATCGTTGTACGCATAACCCACACTTCAATATCTTCTATTTTCAATTCTGGGTGAGCTATCCGTGGTGAATGGTAAAAATTATCTTCGTAGTACCGTTCATACACAGTGTCAATGAAAAAGTGATTGCGAGAGTATTCGTGTGGTTTAATTGTAAATTGTTGTGCTGTAGCACCACCACTCGCTGTAAGTTCCTTTACTTGTCCTTTCTTTTGTGTCGCGATGGTTGTTAATCGAAGGGGCCCGAATTGAAATGCTGCTTTAATACCGAACAATGCTTGACTTGCAGGAATAAGCGATGTCCCCGTTTGTAACGATACGTTTCCTGCCTCAACGCTCTGCACAATTTCATCTTCATACCCGGTATATTGAACTCTCAACTGGTTTTCATATTCAAACGTACGTTGTGTATTCCAATCAGCACTAATCTTCAACTTATCACCAATTTCTCCTTTGACAGTAACTTGAACTTCCTGCTTAAAATCGGGTTCACTCCGTGACTGCCCCAAAGGACTTGCAGTAAAACGATCGGATTTTGTGTTTCGAAAAGCAGCGTGAATATCAACACCCCCATTGATTTGCAACCGGATAATATTTGGACCAAAAATACTGAACAGTGGGTTCTTCGGTACAGGAATTTCAATGTTCGTAATCTTCCCCATCACTTCTGCCAACCCAGTTTTTTGCTCACTACTCAATCGTGGTTGCACTAATTCTTCCCATATCTTCCGTTTTGTCCGATTGAAACGGAGCTCCGTATATATCTCCAGGGGAACATCAATAGGAATACGAACATCAACATCACCAACCACCCTTCTCAAACGATATACCCACTGAGTTGAGTCAAGTTCTTCGCGGTATTTCACAATTGGTGGATCAGGTAAGAAGAGTGGATGCGTTTTTTGCATCTGTGGATCAACGTACGGTTTATCCCGACGAACATAGAGAAACTGTTCAAGACGTGCACTTGAATCTATTTGAACAGGCTTTACAGTATCGATGACACTAATTTCTTTTTTCTCCCGAGTACGTTCAAGCTCCTGGAATATTTTAGCACGCGCCTCAGCAGCCCGTGCATGACGATGTGAACGCTTCTTCCCAGTTTGTGTACTAAGTGTATCGTGTGTTTGGGAGTACAGAGAAGTGAACAGTACAAATAATGAAAAGAAAATATAAAGAAGAGTTTTCAAAAGAGGTGAAAACCGAGATGTCATCCACCCATGTATGTACGAGCAGCGTTGTCCCACCACACTCAACAACCGTTATTTCAACATACTTACACTTCTACACACATTTGTACCAAGCTGCTCGATACATACTCCTTACTATATACAATTAAAATAACAAGTTTTTCGCAGATATGGAAGTTTATACTTTCCCTACAAATTGTAGAAGTATTTTTTTCACACGCTCAAATTCAGTAAGGACAGCCTGAACTGACGTTTCCGGTGGGATTGGATTTCCCGATTTCCCAAGTAATTCTAACTCTAAACAAAGAGCTCCAAGACGTGTTGCACCAATATTCAAACTACTTCCTTTGAGTTTATGAGCACTTTGAGCAAGTGCAGTTGAATCTCGTGCATCAATCGATTGTTGAATTGCTTCTATCAAGGAAGGGCTATCAGCAATAAACATCTCTGCCATTTCAATAGCAAAGTCTCTGTCAAGCTCTTGTTCCAACTCTTGCAACCGCGTGAGTAAGTCTTGGTCTGCTTTCTCAATCCTTGGGATTTCACTCATGGCGTATCTCCTCGTAACTGTGATCTCCATTTATCAATACACTTCCGCACATCATCAATTAGTAGTGGTTTGCTCAAGTAGTCATCCATACCAGCTTCAAGACACCGCTCACGATCACCCTGAAGCGCATGAGCAGTCATTGCAACAATGACTGTACGTTTCTCCTTCGGCTCTTTCTCTCGTATTATACGTGTTGCTTCATATCCATCGATTTCTGGCATTTGGACATCCATGAATACAATATCATACGTACCACTGAGTACTTTCTCAACAGCCTCTTTTCCATTAGCCGCAAGTTCTCCCTCATATCCAAGAGCTTTCAGAATACGAAGAATTAATTTTTGATTGATTGCATTATCCTCGGCAACTAGGATTTTGAGTGGTATTACATTTTTTTTCTCAGTATTCTCAACCATAGTTTTTTGCTCTTCTAGTCTCACTCGTGGTGCTGTAAAACATTGCTCAAGAATTTTGAGTAAGTGGTGATGACGGAGAGGTTTTCGTATAAAGTGAACGGCGTGGGTTCCGTTTTCGTACTCATACTTTCCGTGTGGCACAAGCATGAGAACCTTTGTTCTGTCCCACCCTTGCCTTTGGCGAATAAGTTTCACAAGGTTCAAACTTCCAACATCACCAAGGGCTGAATTCATTACGAAACAATCACATTGATGTTCTTTCGATACATAGTTGAGAACTTCCTGTGGAGTTGATAAAACATCAACTGTACATCCCCAGGAAGTAAGCAACCGCTTCACAATTTGTACCTGAATCTCATGATCAGACACAAGAGCTATTGAATGTCCTTTGAAAATATCGACATTCGAAGGAGCACCAGGTGCTGCTGAACTGTTTCCTGTCCGAATATCAAACCGTACAGTTGTTCCTTGATCTGGAACACTCTCAATCCATATTCGTCCACCAAGAAGTTCAACGCTCCTCGCACAAATGGACAACCCTAACCCAAGGCCACCGTGTTTCCGTGTAAGTGAAGAATCAACCTGAGTAAACGGTTGGAAAACCCGATCAATCCGTTCCTTAGGTATTCCCGGACCAGTATCACGTACAGAGAACAGCACATTCATTGATTCCGTCTTTGTAACCCCACGAGCAACCGTCACAAGTACTCCACCTTTCTCAGTAAATTTTACTGCATTACTCAAGAGATTCATAAGAATTTGCCGAAGGCGAGTCGCATCTGTTAAAAGAATTGATGGAACATCATCATCAATCCAATAATGGAGCTCTAACCCCTTCTGTTCAGCCGGAATTGCAAAGAGTTCAAATGTTTCCTCAATGAGTAATTGAATATTGACTTCCTGCTGTACTGGTTGTATATCACCTGCTTCCAATCGAGAGAAATCGAGAATGTTGTTTATAATCTTCATAAGTGCGTCGCCGCTCACTTGAATAGTTTCGAGGTATCCCTTTTGCTCCTCAGTAAGCGGTGTTTGGTACAAGAGCTCAATCGTTGCCAATATACCATTCATTGGTGTACGGATTTCATGGCTCATATTCGCGAGGAACTCGCTCTTCGCCTTGCTTGCTTGCTCTGCTAAGCGTTTCGAGTGCTCAAGTTCTTCTTGCGCTCGTTTGAGTTCTGTAATATCTCGAACAACGACAAGAATAGCCTTCCGCCCGTCAAATGTAATTTCGTGCCATGTTGACTCAACATCGATAATAGTACCATTCTTCAATCGATGTTGTGTAACATTCTTCGTCGATTGGCGTGTTTGAATAAGTTCATACGCTATTTGGAGCTGTGACATCATGGCATTGGGACGTATATCGGGTAACCGCATTCTCAAAAACTCTTCCCTTGAATACCCATAGTGTATGACTGCAGCTTCGTTTACTTCAAGGAATCTCAATGTCTCTAAATCACACACCCACGAGGGAAGCGGTATTTTTGTAAAAAGCTCCCGAAAGCGTTGCTCACTGGCAAGCAGCTTTGCTTCTGCTTCCTTCCGTTTCGTTACATCGTGCACAATGGTAACAAGTGTTTCTTTACCATTGAGTGTAATGACACTCACAGCTGCTTCAACAAATACTTCTTTTCCGCTCTTTGTACGATACGTGCGTTCAATCCGTATAGGATTTCGAAGACGTCGCAGATTATCGATGCGACGATCGATATTTTCCGGAACATCGACCACTAAATCGTAAATCGATAAACCACGGAGCTCTTCCAAACTATATTCAATGATCCGAGAGAATGCAGGATTAGCATCAATGATCCGTTTCGTATCAGGATCTGTCATGTAAATGCCTTCAGCAGCGTTCTCTACAATAATTTGGTATCGTTCCTGTCCTTCACGGAGTGCGATTTCAATATTTTTTCGTTCCGTGATGTCACGTGCAATGACAGAGAATCCTTCAAGAACACCCTCTTTCTCCCGGAGTGAAACATTCTGTCCTAACCACACAGTCGTACCCGTTTTTGTACGGACAGGTACTTCGTTATACGTCACAGGGCTTCGGCGACGTACTTGAAGTTTGTAAAAACGATCAACAGAGAGACGATAATTCGGATGAACAAGGTCTAAGTAATGCCGCCCTAAGAGTTCCGCTTCGGAAAACCCAAGTGTGTGAACCGCTGTAGGATTGAAAAACGTAATACGCCCTTCACTATCGCATTCATAAATGATTTCTGTTGCAGAATCGACAATACGTTTGTACTCTTCACGCTGGTGGAGAAGTTCTTCCTCCAACCGTTTTAATTCACCCAAGGATCGATGAAGTTCGAGCAGCGTTTTTTTCAACTCAATTTGTGTTACAACAAAGGTACTTAAAAGTTCGAGACCTTCGCGTTTCTCCGGCGTGAGAGTAGACGGCTTGCTATCTGCAATACAGAGAGTTCCAAGAATTGTTCCATTAGCACCAATTAAGGGGACACCAGCATAAAAGCGTATATGAGGGGTCTTGTTAACCATGGGGAAGGTACGAAATCGAGCGTCGTTCAATGTATCTTCTACGACAACAATTTTTTTCTCCTCAAGTGTCACCGAACACAGTGACTCTGATAGTGGTATTTCTTCTATATCAAGACCACTCTTTGCTTTAAGTACAAGCTTCTCCCCTTCAATAAACGTTACAGCAGCAATAGGGACCTGACAAATAATTCTTGCAAGCGAAATTATATTATCGAATTCCGTTGCTGATTCTGTAGCGAGGGGATGTACTTCGGAATTGCTGCTTCCGTTATTCTTCACCATAAACGTACTCATGTACCACGTAATAAAGCTCTCACACCATTAAAAATATTATTTTTCCCCTCAATTCCAAGTTCATGATGCGATAATTTGGCCGTGGATATATTCGAGCTTTCCTTGCTGATCGAATGTACCAATGAGGAGTGCACGGAAATGTTTTGCTTTATGATTTGGGAGTGCAATATGAAGTGAATAGTGTTCCAGATTCCGTTCGAGGTATAATTCTTCAATAAGCTTCCTCCGTTCTTTTTCTGTATCGATGTAAATTCGTTCAGATAAGAGGTGTTGAACTTCATCCGGTTTTTTATTGAAGAGCTTCCAAAATGCAACGTTTCCTTCAACAAGAGCTCCTTCGCTATCAGCAATGAATAGAGGAATACTGCTGTTCTCGAAAAAACGCTGGTAGAGATACTCCTTCCCTCTGAGTGCCATGAGCGTCCGTTTGTAATCAATTGCTTTCGAAATCTGTGCAGAAACAAATTTCATTATATGGCGATGTTGTTCCGTATAGAGTTGAGTATCTGTATAGCTTTGTGTCACCATAGCTCCAATCACTATATCTCCAACAACCATGGGTACACCAAGCCACATACGGGGCTTTACACCAGTGAATTGGAATTCCTCCTTTTTTTCTAAATCCGTTATCGTATCAGGTTTGAGAACCAACGTCTTACCTGTACGGATAACATAGTCGAGTGGAGTCTTGCCTAGTTTTCGTGTTTCTTCGCATGGATTGATTTCATCGACGTAGTACGGGAAACTGACTGTATCGTGTTGTTTGTCGTAAAGTGCAATGTAAAAGTTTTTTGCTCCCATTGCATCATTCAAAATTGAATGCACATCTGCAAAGATACCTTCAAGTGTATTCTGAACCTCCGTAGTCCGTGCAATCCGATATGCAATACCACTCATAAGCTTGTTCCGTTTCTCCTCAGTAGCATTCAGTGCTGTACCCCACACGCGCACTAATCGATCGTTTTCAATTATCCCGATCACGTTATGGACAAGGTACCGATCGTTACCATTTGCATCGTACCCATGTGTTTCTAAATCCTCAACGTGAAACTCTGAGGAAAAAAAGTGTTCAATAATTTCCATGGTAAATATTTCTGATGTACTGAGAAGTTCTCTCAGTGATTTCCCAACCAAATCTTTTGCCGATGCATACCCATGGATTCGAGCACAGACATCATTACATTCTGAAAGTACAGCTGTATTGATAAATTGTTCAATATTGAGTTGAGGGGATTGTTGAAGCGGAATCGGAGGCTCACACTCAAGTGTCCAAATAGCTTCTGAACTTTGCTTTGCAAAAGCGCGGAATCGTTCTTCACTCTTCCGCAGCGCAAGTTGGATGTTCTTCACTTCAGTAATATCGCGAATTGTTCCTTCAAAGAAGAGAATTTCTCCTGCTTTATTTCGAACAACACGAGCATTCTCCAGCACAGTAATAATTTTTCCATCTTTTCTCTTCAATGTTTGCTCAGCATTGATCACTCTCCCATCACGTTCAAGGGTCTCTAAAAAACGTTTTCGATCATCTTTGTTTACGTAGATTTCCTCTACGTTAATGAGGAGCAAGTCAGCTTCGGATTCATACCCTAGCATATGAGCAAATGCAGGGTTTGCTGTTAGTATTTCCCCATCTGGTGTAGTTTGGTACACACCATCAAGTACATTCTCGAACAACGACCGATACTTCGCTTCTGAGGCACGAATTGCTTGATCTGCTTTCTTGCGCTCAGAAAGATCCCGCATTACTACTTGAATTGCACGTCGACCATGCCATAAGAACGGCATCGCAATAACTTCAGCTTCAAACACAGTACCATCGGCACGAATGAATTTTTCTTCTATCATTGGTACTGTTTGGCCCTCTTGCATTTGCCGGACGCGCTCACTCACAATTACCTTGTAGTCAGGATGGACAATATCGAGAATGTTCTTTCCAAGTAACTCATCGGGAGATTCTGCACCAAACGCTCTCACAGCAGCTGAATTGACAAATACAATTTTGCTATCAATGTGTACAGCAATTGGATCAGGGAGTAATTCAACGATTGCACGGTATCGTTCTTCACTCTCTCGGAGTGCTTCCTGTGCTTTTTTCATATCCGTGATATCACGCGATACTCCCATCACTCCTATACTTTTCCCTTCTGCATTTTTGAGCACAGAAGAGGAGAGAAGACTACTAAAGACTTCACCGCTCTTTCGCCGGTTCAGTACTTCCCCCACAAAGCGACCTTGGATCACTGTCGTCTCATACACCCTGAGCCCATCCTCTGCCGTTGCAAAGAGAAAATCATAGGGTTTTCCAAGCACCTCCTTTGCTGTATACCCAAAGGTCTCTTCAGCAGCGCGATTAAACTCAACAATACATCGGTCACGATCGACTGCAATAATCATGTCGAGCGAACTTTGAATAATATTCTGTGCATACTCTTGCGCAGCCTTCAATTTTTCTTCTGCGCGCTTAATTTCGGTTATGTCACGCGAAACACCCATGTACCCGATCTTCTCACCACGGGCATTCTTGAGAACAGACGAAGAAAGCAAACAGGGAAATACCTCTCCATTCTTCCGCTTATTGAGTACTTCGAGAACACCATGGCCTTGCTTCGAAACAAGTGCGTTAACATTGTTACTAACCTGTTCGTCGGCATACAACATGTTAATGTGTTTCCCAAGTACTTCTTCCTTCTTGTAACCGAACGTTGCTTCTGCAGCCTTGTTGAACTCAATGATACGCCGATCAAGATCGACAGCAATGATCATATCCATCGAACTGTTAATGATGTTCTCAGCATACTCCTGCGATGTTCGGAGTGCCTCTTGAGCACGTTTTCGCTCCGAAACATCTTGGAACACCAATACTGCACCAACAATGTTCCCTCGGTCATCTTTTATCGGCGATGCACTTTCATCAATAGGAATTTCTCTCCCATCGCGCGATATTAATGTTGCGTGGTTCTTCAGCACAGCTGTCACCCGATTCGAGAGTATTTGCTCTACAGGATTCTTCGCTGCTTTTTTGCCACTCTGCTCAACTGTCTTGAATACAAGGAGTAAATCTTTGCCTTGTGCCTCATGGAACTTCCACCCCGTAAGTGCTTCGGCAGTTGTGTTCATGAAGTCAATTCGACCTTCTGTATCTGTTGCAATGACTGCTTCTCCCAAACTTCTGAGTGTCGTGCCATACCAATTTTCACGCTCTTTGATCTTTTTCTCGAGCTCATTCCGATAGAGAGCCATTTCTATGGTCGTATGGAGTTCTCGTTCCTCAAATGGCTTCAAAATGTACCCAAACGGCTCTGTAACACTCGCCCGTCGCAACGTATCATTATCTGCATATGCACTTAAGTAAATAACCGGAATGCCATACTCTTGACGAATAACCGATGCTGCTTCAATACCATCCATATCTCCCTTCAGTCGTACATCCATGAGTACCAAATCGGGGAGGAGAATCGATGCTTTTTTAATAGCCTCTTCCCCTGTTGGAACAGCGCCTACAACTTCGTACCCAAGGTGGAGTAATCGCCGCTGAATATCGCGTGCGACAATGCTTTCGTCTTCAACAATTAAGATTTTCGCTTTTGCCATAATGATCGACCACCCTCTCGTTGAACTTTTTCTTTGAAAAGCAATGTTACACGTGTTCCTTCATGGCTTTGTATATCCAACACAGCAGCTAGTTGATCCGAGAGTGTTTTGACAAGCTCTAACCCGAGTGCAGCACTCTTCGGACTCCCTTCCGATGGAAGTTTCATTCCTACTCCGTTATCCGCTACAGAGAGACGAATTGTCTTACTATCGAAATGCCCAACCGAAATCCATACATGCCCTTCATTCCTTCCCTTGAATGCATGTTTCAAACAATTCGAAACTAACTCACCGACAATTAAACCGCACGGAATTGCTGTATCAATATCAAAGTGAATGTTATCCGCATCGATTGAATATCCAATATTCATGGACGACGTTGTGTACGATTGGAACAAGTGCGCTACCAATGAATGAAGGTATGCACCAAAGTCAATACGCGCCAAGTCTGGAGATTGATACAACTTCTCGTGCAATAGTGCCATTGCTTTTACACGAGCTTGACTCTGTTTAAAGAGTTCTGCATCAAAAGGATCCCGAAGGTAGTCCGACTGTAAATTCAACAAACTTGAAATGATTTGGAGGTTGTTCTTCACACGGTGGTGAATTTCTTTTAACAAGAGTTCCTTTTCACGGTATGCCTCTTTTAAGGAAAGATCTGCCTCACGACGTTCAGACACATCAGCAATCGCACCATCGTAGTAGAGAATGCTTCCATCGTACGACCGCACCACCGTGATACTGTGGCGCACCCAAATGATCGTACCATCTACACGACGCATTTGTATTTCTTTTTCAAATTGACCATTACTCTTCTCTGCTTCTAGGCGCCAGCGATCTCGCTCATCTGGATTTACGTACAACGAACTAATGTTCACTGCGAGGAGAGCTTCTCTATTCACATACCCTAAAATTTTTACCATCGCAGGATTGACTCTCAGCAATATACCGTCCGGTGTACATCGAAACAATCCAATGGGCACCGATTCAAAGAATTTGTAGTAACTCTCTTCTGTTTCTCGCCATACGTTTTGCTTCTGTTTTTGTTCTTCGACCCTTTGTGAGTTTTCCAATGCTATAGCGATACAATCAGCAACAAGTACGTAGAATTCTACTTCGTCACTTGTAAATGTGTGTTGTCGAGTTAAAAATTCCAGTTGGAGAACACCATAGGCCTTATCCCTTACACCAAGTCTGATAAGAAGAGCAGACTGTACTCCCTTGAAAACAAGTGCATCGGGTAACACATCCTTCGAATGCAAACAATCGTAGAGAATTAAGGGAGTTCTGCGTCGAATACAGTGATTGATGATTGTGGTAAACTCTGCAGACAATGTATTCATTCTTTGCAACGGTACTTCGTACAACCCATGGAACCCTTCAGTAATAAACGTACCTCGCTCTTCATCGTACAGGTAGACTGTTATTGATTCAACCCCAACGTACCGAGGAAGAACAGTTTGGATCATGTGGAGGAGTTCATCGAACTCCGTTAACGGGAGCACGTGGAACAGCACTTGTTCTAATTGAAGCGCACGCTTTGTCTTTGTGAAGTGAACACTCTCGTGTAGCACTGACCCACTTGAATCGACCATTGACGACCCTTTGATGATACGATGTGTAGAGTACCCTACCGCAGAAGCCTTCGTTCCGTGTACTTTTTCAACAATATAGTTAGCTTCGTTTGGAAAGGCAACTGTTGTAATCACTTTCCTTTCTCGTTATATTACCAAATATGGTTATTCTTTGGCGACACATTCTACGCACCCATAGTGGCCCGTTTGTCTTTTCTGTCTTCCTCCTTATGGGAATTTTTTTACTCCAATTTCTCATGAAGTACCTCGACCAACTTGCTGGAAAAGGGCTCAGTGCACTAACAATCCTTGAACTCATCGTTCTTAACCTCGCCTGGATGGTTGTTCTTGCTGTCCCGATGGCTGTGCTCATTGCCACATTGATGGCATTTGGAAAATTATCATCGACAAACGAAGTTACCGCATTCCGTGCCAGTGGAATCAGTCTCTATCGCATGCTCCTCCCTGTTTTTCTAGCTTCGATTGGTATTTGCTACATCATGATTGTTTTCAACAACGACATTCTCCCCGATGCAAACCACCGTACAAAAATTCTCACAACACAAATATCACGAAAAAAACCTACACTCACTATCGTACCAGGCATGTTTATTCCCCTCGTTGAAGGCCATACCCTGCTTGTAAAAAAAACCTATGAATACTCGAATGATCTCGAAGGTATCCTCATTTTCGATACTTCGAAACCTAATCACACCGCTATTGTCACAGCTCACCATGGAACTATCTCATTCTCGGCCGATTACAGGAAACTCGTGCTCGATCTTCGAAGTGGCGAGATTCACCAACAGTACCTTAAAGGTAAGGAAGAATATCGTATTATTAAGTACAAGAAACATCGTATTACACTAAATGCTGAAGCATTCAACCTTCAATCGCTCGGCGAAGGAATGGTCTCTCGTGGTGATCGAGAACTTGATGTTCAGACAATGCAACAACGAGTAGATAGTTTACGAGTACTCCAACGTCAGGCTGAAGAACGTATTCAACTCACACGTGCTACCATTGCTTCCATAACGAAAACAGACTCTCTATCTCAACAACATTCGTCTCAACTCCCGATTCTCAGAGCAACGCTCCAGAACGACCAATTTATTGCTCATCTCTACGACTTAGAAGCCAGGAAGTACCTTGTCGAAATTCATAAGAAGTACGCTATCCCATTTGCTTGCATCGTATTCGTCTTCATTGGGGGGCCGCTTGGAATTATGGCCCGGCGTGGTACTTTTGGAATAAGTGCAAGTTTAAGTTTGGGCTTCTTCACACTCTACTGGGCATGCCTTCGGGGTGGAGAAGTACTCGCCGACCGTGGTCTTATTGATCCCTGGTTAAGCATGTGGTTTGCAAATATCATACTTGGAATTCTTGGGCTTTACCTTACATACCGTGTTGCTCACGAAAACGTACTTATCGATTGGACATTCTTGACAAAGTACATTCCAAAATCATGGCGTACTGAACAATCACCGGAGTCTCATGAAGCACATTGATCGCTACATAACAAAGCAATTCCTTACCTCATTTGCATTTGGACTCCTCGCATTCCTCCTTCTCTTTATCATCATCGACATGATGGAAAAACTCGACGATTTTATCGATGCTAACGTACCAACGAACATTGTTATTCATTACTACGTTGTTTTTTCACCTGAAATCCTTAAGTTGATGACCCCAGTTGCTACGCTCTTAGCTGCTCTCTTCGTAACCGGTCGCCTTTCAGGGCACAATGAATTAGCAGCAATGAAAGCAAGTGGTATTAGCTTGTACAGATACATGGCCCCCTTTTTCCTTATTGCTACACTCATTTGTGCTTTCTCTATTTACTTTAACGGATGGATAGTCCCTTACGCTAACCAAAAGCGACTTTACATTGAACGTACATATCTCCATCAAAATGTCAAACAACTCTATCGATTTAACCTCTTTTTTCAAGTTACCCCTACCACAGTTGTCACTGTTCACTACTACGATACCCAACGGAAAATTGCCAGTAGTGCAACAGTCATCGAACTTGCACACGCTGACTCTCCGACAATTGTACGACGATACGATGCTCAGCACATGGTCTGGAATGACCTTCCACACACCGGAGAGGGACAATGGATACTGAAAAAGGTCGTAAAACAAGAATTTTTGCCTTCCACTGTGCATTATAGCGTTCTCGATTCGATCAACGTTGGAAATCTTTCTTTAACACCGTACGACATTGAGAAAAAGCAGCTTACTCCCGATGAAATGGATCTCCAAGACCTTCGTGAATTTATTGCAAACCAGGAACGGATCGGTCAAGATGTTGCTCGATGGCTGGTTGAGTACCACTTCAAAATCGCATTTCCCTTTGCAAGTATTATTATGATTCTCTTTGGGGTTCCTTTTGCAAGCAGTAGACCACGCACAGGAGCAGCTTTAGGATTTGGCATTGCGGTAGCAGTAACGTTTATTTACCTGGGGTTCATGAAGGCAAGTCAAGTCTTTGGCTACAATGGCGACCTCAATCCTGTTGTAACCGCATGGCTCGGTAATTGCATTTTCCTTGTGGCTGGAATTATAAATCTTCTCCGAGTTCAAAAGTAGTTCTACGCTGCTTTTTTCTTCGCTTCGTGCAACCACTCATCCACTATTCTCTGCGTTTCTTCATCCCATTGATGGACTGCGCTGAAAAACCGAAGTAGAAACCACACCACAATTAAGTATCCTATAACACCAAGCACGTATATCATCACTGTTCTCCTTTCTTCCATAGAATCTTGCAAATACCATGCCACGAATTTCTTTATACACTCGATGCTATTTCCCACGTTTCTTCGTAAAAATGATACCATAGAGCACACGACAATGAAAGCAAACAATTCACTTTGTAGAATTATCTTCAACGGAGGTTATCGGTGGTTATAATCAGCCATTGTGGAGCGAACGGGGCTTACATACTAAACGGGCTGTTGATGAGCAATTAACAGCCCGTGATACGAAGAGATAGAAATCTTTCAGGACTATTCGTCGTTGTGTGAATGGCGTTGTTTCCAAAACCACGCAACAAGCGCACCAAGTAAAATTGCTACAAGAAGTATGAGAATAATAGAGAGTACTGATGTTGTTGGTGGTTCAACACTTGCTCGCCACGCATTGTACTTTTCTTCGAGTTCCTGCTTTTGCTGAAGAGTGATATGACCGAGTTTCAGGAGCGTTGGGAACCAGCCATTTTGCAACTCGGTGAGCCAAATGTTTTCATTAAATGCTGTAAACTTCTTGAAACGCGTTTCCCGCATTTCATCGTCGCGGTTCTCTGCTTGCGCTTGGAAGTATGCTCCAAGGTTCGTAACAAACTCACTTCCATTGGCGAATTCAATGACCGGTACCTCATGGTCTCGAAAGAGCATATTTAACGAACGCCACAGTGCTGTGTTCAATTTCAATGACCATTGAACAAAAAGAGAATCAACAGTAGCAGTTTCTCCCCGCTTGTGCTTTGCAGAAGAGTACAGTGCTGTGAGCTTTGGAGCGATACCAGCCCAGAGTGATTGGAGACGTGCTTGTTGGTCACTGAGTTCTTCAGCATCGCTTCCTTTCAAATTTGTTACCTCAATGAACGCAATATTATCCCGCAGTGAGCGAACAATTGCTGAATAAATACCATACCGCTCCACCTTCGAAAGCAGTTCCCGTTTCTCACTCTCTTTCATCTGCTCCACATCTTTATCATACTTCAGGAAAATGCTATCGATGAGCGTTTTTATGAGAGCGTCTCGATCCTGTAACCCCTTGCGTAGCTGGACAATTAACCGCTGTAACGAATCGACCGGTGTTGTCGACGTAAAGAGGTCTCCCGTTAGTTTTCGAACATTTTGTGAGAGCCGTTGCACATCTGCAAGAAGCTTCTCATTTTGGGTTGTGAGCGCTTGAATTTGGTTAGCAAGCTCTTTGATTTGGACTTCGAGCTCTTGTATCCGTACTTCCTGTTTTTCGATCATTGTGAGATCACCGCGGCGGAGCGTCAATTGTGAACGGAGTTCAGTAAGCACTGATGTAAACGTTTCAGGGTAGAGCGCCCGATCGAGTAACTGTTCATGTGGTTGGTACTCATCGTGGAGTGCATCGATCCGTTTGGCAATACTAGTACACTCTTGTCCAGTCCGTGCAGCTTCAATAGCTTTCGAAATCTGCTTTGCCGTTGCTTGAAACCGTTGGACAAGCGCATAGTCTGAGGATTCCTGGGATAGCGCTGGCGTTGGAACACACCATCCGATAAGCAATACGAGAAGCATCTTTTTCATTGCTGTACTCCTCCTTCTACAATTCCGTCTTTTGTAAGCATACGAGGTGGATCTTTTTCATTGACAAGCTGTATGTATGGTGCACGCTGGTTGAACGCTGGTGCTCCTAATCCTCGGGTTGTAATTAAAATCGTATTTACAAGTTTCAGTCCACCTTCGACGTGCTCAAACACATAGACATTCTTGAACTTTTGAGCTGTCATGTAATAGTACCCTTCCCTATCGCGGATTACTCGGACCGGGACTGTAATATTGACTGAATCATTGGTTTCGAGGTAGAACAATGCTCTCACGTTGAGAGTAAAACAATGGCGTTGATCTTGGATTAACCCTTTCTCATTTACCTTGAGTACAGACTCAATTGGCCATGAGAAATCAGCGGGTTTCAACACAACAGAAGAACACCCTGCAAGAATGCTCACACATATGACTATACCGACAATGAATGCTTTCCCTCGCATACATTTGCTCCATTGGTTAGTTACGTTTCAAAGTTCACGCACTCAAAATGTAGAAAAGAAACAGTACGTGTGCAAGTGTATAAGAAAAATTATTGTATCTCGGGAAAATGAATGTTATATTCACTCTACCATTCATTGTGCGCCGGGGTGGCGGAAATGGTAGACGCACAGGACTTAAAATCCTGTGGTCCCTCAAGGACCGTGCGGGTTCGAGTCCCGCCCTCGGCACTCAGAACTTTAAACAGAGTACGTACTTCCCGCTCCGCGAATTCACCACCACTTTTCACAAAGATGCAGTTCCTTCATCCGTCGTGTATTTCTTCCCGTATGCTCAATTTGCCTCTCAGAATTTCCTTTCACCATTGAGCGCATCATTACAACAATGACGAAATGATGACCACGAGAGCGTTGGATATGTGGAGAGAAAGTTTTGTGGAAATACTTGTGAGGCGCCGGGCGGATTCGAACCGCCGCATAAAGGTTTTGCAGACCTCTCCCTTACCACTTGGGTACGGCGCCACTGTCGAATGAAAAACCCTCCTACCTTTTCTCAAGGTAGCAGGGTATGTTGAAGTGAGCGGGAAACGGGATTCGAACCCGCGACATCAACCTTGGCAAGGTTGCGCTCTACCAACTGAGCTATTCCCGCATGCCACACTTAATATATTAAAAACTGATACTCTGCGCAAGTAGTACAAAAAATTTTTATCACGCTCATTCATCCTCACAGTACGGAGAAAACATTTGTCGCTCCTCGAAACACACATGCTTACTCGTTGCCACAAAACAAACAAGGGTTGCGGTTCTGCACCGCAACCCTTCCTGTTGTTCCTTCTCACTCCACTACTTCAACAACAGCATCTTCTTCACCATCCGCTTGCCCTGCGTCTCCAATACCGTGTAGTACCTGTCTCTTATACACATCT
>JAOAFT010000077.1 GCA_026416125.1 Bacteroidota bacterium | reverse complement strand
TTGATATGATGGTCGGGCGCGTAGCTCAGGGGTAGAGCATCTGCCTTTTAAGCAGAGGGTCGATGGTTCGATTCCATCCGCGCTCACAAGAAACCTCACTTAAGTGAGGTTTTTTTATTTTAAATCATTCAGCTTCAATTCAGGGACGATGGTTCTGTGCCTGTAGACTCATCCGTTTATTGCGGAAATTCCATACGCGCTCACAAGAATAATTTCGCGTGAATTTTTTTACTTTATTTTAATCTCTAATAATCAAAGGTAGAGAGTGTTAAGTCAAATGATTATTCTAATTTTAGCGGGTAAATAAATTGATTCTCACGAAAAGCTTTGCTTTGTGGTTTATTATCTCAAATCAATAATTCATAATTAAAGTTTAATGTTTCTTAGGCAAAAAACATTTTCACTTAATTGAGATATTATGAACACAATGAAAATCCAGAAATTATTGATTATAATAAAAAAATGTTAAAAACTAATGTATTTGGAAAAACTTTTGTTTTTTT
>JAOAFT010000076.1:286-508 GCA_026416125.1 Bacteroidota bacterium | reverse complement strand
TTCACAGGGCTATGGATGATGCCCAAACTACCGCTATGGTCTTCTTGGAACTTCTAAAGCTCCTTTGGCACAGGCTTGGTGTTGGTGCATATCTTGAAGTAAAAAAGCTTTCAAAGGGGTAGTAAGTTCTTTATTTTTTCCACAAGTCCAGCCCTCGTTTCCACCCCATCATCCCCTAATTCCTTAGCCAGCTTTTCCAAAATACCTCTTAAACTTGGTCCC
>JAOAFT010000076.1:0-276 GCA_026416125.1 Bacteroidota bacterium | reverse complement strand
GTGGGAGATAGCATAGTAGTGGCACACAGAGTAGAAAAGGATATAGCATTTATAGATAAGTATCACAGAAGTTTATACGGGAAGCGTTTCCGTCCACCACACATATGCACCCTCAACCTGGCAAAGAACGTACTTCCCAACTTGGGAAGGTACTCTCTTTCGGACCTTGCGGGTTACTTTTCCATAGAGTATAGTAGGATTCACAGGGCTATGGATGATGCCCAAACTACCGCTATGGTCTTCTTGGAACTTCTAAAGCTCCTTTGGCACAGGCTT
>JAOAFT010000075.1 GCA_026416125.1 Bacteroidota bacterium | reverse complement strand
ATACATCCTAACATGGCTACAATGCTTGGATTTATTACAACTGACGCAGCCATTGAAAAAAATCTTTTACAACAGATGTTAAAAAGTTCTGTAGATAAAACTTTTAACAGAATTGTAGTTGATGGAGATACAAGTACAAACGACATGGTTTTAATGCTTTCAAATGCTGCTTCGGGTGTTGTGATAGCTAAGGGGAGTGATTCACAGAAAACATTCGAAGCAGAACTTTTAAATCTCCTTCAGAAACTTGCAATCGATATTGTTAAAGATGGCGAAGGCGCCACAAAATTAGTTGAGGTGATTGTAGAAGGAGCTAAAACAGAAATGGAAGCACTTAAAGCTGCTAAAACAATCGCACTCTCTCCACTTATTAAAACGGCGATTCATGGTGAGGATGCAAACTGGGGAAGAATTATTGCAGCGGTAGGGTATTCGGGAATCGATTTTGATCCGGCAAAGTTCGAAATTTTTATTAACGGTACTCAGATTCTTAAGCAAAATTACATTGTTAC
>JAOAFT010000074.1 GCA_026416125.1 Bacteroidota bacterium | reverse complement strand
CCCCCCAATCATCTATTTTGAACATTCTCATTTCTACTTTCTATTTCATAATCACCATTTCTTCTTGAAATCTCTCTACTTATAAGAAATATAGCGTCCTCAATACTTGCTAAAGAATACATAAGTAATTCAAGTTTTTTCTTCTCATCTTTCATTTTGATAAAATATTCTTTAACTTCTTCATCATTGTTTATTATTCTTTCTTTTGCGGTTTCACTAATTTTCTGTTTAGAAAGTTCTTTATAAAGAGGGATACTCTTATCATAATAAATTCTTTTTACTTCTTCATAAACTAATTCCTGCCATCCTATTAATGTTCTCATATACATTCTTTGTTGAGTAAAAGCATTAAGGTAGTTACCTAAAAGGCGGGAAGGAATTTCTGTTAAATCTTTAGGAAGCACTAAAAATTCTTCATCAATGTTAAGAGAATTCTCAGGGGTAAAGAATATTACCCCTTTCTCTTTTAATTCATCGGTAATTTCATCAACTAATAATCTTTTCTCTTTCAATA
>JAOAFT010000073.1:272-525 GCA_026416125.1 Bacteroidota bacterium | reverse complement strand
GTTGGGGCTTGACGGCATGAATGCGGCAGCGGTTGTGCGAATCCAAAAAGATGCAGCGCGTCGTGTCGGGATGATCGCGGGAGACCGTTACTTCGCGGCCAAAGAACGGATCCTGCATCGTGTAATCCGCGCGGACTTGCCTCTCCGACATTCGCAGATAGCGCGCGATGGCGACAATTTCCTCGTCGGTCACGCGCACAACGCCGCGAATGGAACAACACCGGCCGCAACCGCAACATCGAAATCCCTCAAG
>JAOAFT010000073.1:0-262 GCA_026416125.1 Bacteroidota bacterium | reverse complement strand
ATTGCACAATCGCTGCACTCCATCCTCTGGCAGTCGTTTCGAGGGATAGATTGCCGGCAGGAACGAGCGGACGTTTTTCTGGTGGGTGGGAGAGGTTTCGAACCTCCGACCTCCGCCTTGTAAGGGCGGCGTTCTCCCGCTGAACTACCCACCCACCGCTTCGCAAACAGACCGCGGAACAAACACAAAACGCATAAGCCGGCTAGCGGCGGAGGGTCAAGCGCTTTTGACAGAGTGCAAATCCGTTGGGTGAAAACTCAGA
>JAOAFT010000072.1:277-527 GCA_026416125.1 Bacteroidota bacterium | reverse complement strand
AATTCATGATAATGCCAATTGGTGCGCCAAAGTTTAGTGAAGCTTTAAGAATGGGAGCGGAGGTTTTCCATAACTTAAAAACTGTTTTAAAGAAAAAAGGTTACAATACTGCAGTTGGTGATGAAGGTGGTTTTGCACCAAATCTAAAATCAAACGAGGAAGCAATCGAAGTTATTCTCGAAGCAATTCAATTAGCTGGTTATAAGCCAGGAAAGGATATTGCAATTGCGTTAGATCCTGCTGCAAGTGA
>JAOAFT010000072.1:0-267 GCA_026416125.1 Bacteroidota bacterium | reverse complement strand
ATTCTATGATGATTCAAAAAAGAAATATGTTTTTTCTAAATCTGACGGTTCAGAGTTAACACCTGAACAAATGGTAGATTATTGGGCTAATTGGGTTGACAAATATCCAATCATTTCAATTGAAGATGGAATGAGCGAACTTGATTGGGACGGTTGGAAATTGTTGACTGATAGACTCGGAAACAAAATCCAATTAGTAGGTGATGATGTATTTGTAACAAATCCTGAAATCTTAGCAAAAGGTATTGAGAAAGGAATCGCAAACTC
>JAOAFT010000071.1 GCA_026416125.1 Bacteroidota bacterium | reverse complement strand
GGTGTAGATATAAAAGCAGGTGATGATTTTGTAGAAAAGCTTAAGCTGAAAGTGCGTTCTACTTATACAAGTGGTGTTGTTTCAGAAATAGGAGCATTTTCTGGTTTATTTGACGGGAGGTTCAAGAATTACAAACACCCTCTGCTGGTTGCAAGTACTGATGGAGTGGGTACAAAATTAAAAGTTGCCTTCATGATGAATAAACATAATACGATCGGTGAGGATCTAGTAAATCATTGTGTGAATGATATCGCTGTTTGTGGTGCTACACCTCTTTTTTTCTTGGATTATTTTGCAGCAGGTAAACTAAATTTAAAAGTTAGTGAAGAAGTTTTAGATGGAATAATTAGAGCTTGCCGTAATAACGAATGCGCTTTAATTGGCGGTGAAACTGCTGAAATGCCCGGAATATATCATCCCGAAGAATATGATTTAGCTGGAACAATTATTGGTGTAGTAGAAAAATCAAAACTTATTGATGGAAGCAATATCACTATTGGCGACAATTTAATTGCTATACCTTCATCAGG
>JAOAFT010000070.1 GCA_026416125.1 Bacteroidota bacterium | reverse complement strand
GGCTAGATTAAGAATTGTGGATGCAAGTGCCGATGCCGGAACAAACCCGATTTCAGATATGACACCCAAAGTGTTCAACTTGCAGATTTTACCTTCTGGTTCAATTTTATTCCTTAATAATAATACTACTTCAGTACGGAAAGGTTCGGTAAAGGAAATAAGTTGGACAACATCAGCAGATATTAAAGAAGTTTCCATTGAATATTCTCTTGATGGAAACAAATGGATAACGATCGATAGCGGAGTACCTTCATACTCAGGGTTAAAGAATAGTTATAAGTGGAAAGTTCCTGAAGTTGATTCAGAAAAATTGCAAATAAGAATTTTGAGTGGAATTAATTCTGTTAAATCCACTAAATTTAGGATAGAGAAATAAAAAAGTTCTATTGCCCCGTGGTGTAATTGGCAACACGTCTGACTCTGGATCAGATAAAAGCTTCATTTTTGTGCTATTTTGAGGGCATTTTCACCCATTGTGCCCTCCATTGTGCCCAAAATTACATCATTTATCTTGTTCCCAATCCTATCATATTC
>JAOAFT010000006.1 GCA_026416125.1 Bacteroidota bacterium | reverse complement strand
GAATATAACAGTGTTATTGCTCAGGATATTACAGATGCTGATGCCGGTAGTAAAAAGGTGGACGCACATTTAGGGGAAGCTTATAAAGGATTACACCTTGCCACACGGGCTGCAACGGTAATTTTCATGTACTCTTTTTCTGGAGGTCCAGAACGTGGTGCAACACTCACTGAGATAAAGCGGACAGCAACGACGTTGAGTAATCCTGCAAGTGTTGTAGCAGAAGCGCTTGAGCAGTTAAAGAATAAGCTTTACTACTTCCAATTTCAAAGCGATAAGTACTTTTTCTCAAATACACCGAACATCAATCGGATTATTTTAACAAAGATGGAAAATGTTTCCGATAATGAAGTACGTGAATTTGAAAAAGAACTCCTGAAACAAAATGTGCGTGGCGATAAACTTAAGGTTTTCATTTGGGAAGAAAATTCTTCATCCATTCCAGATACAGAAGAACTTAAACTCATCTTTTTACCTGAGGAAAAAACGGACGTCATAGGGAATATTTTAAAATCCAAAGGGACAACTCCGAGAGTAAACTGCAATACACTTTTTTTTGTGTTTCCAACAGAAATTGAGAGGGCAAGTTTTACAACTCAACTCAAGCGTTACAAAGCATATCTAGCAATTGAACACGATAGAACACTTCCACTTTCGGAAGAACAGCGCAAAGAGCTTCAAGTTGAGCTAAAGAAGCGTGGGACTGAACTACACGAAGCGCTTCGCAGATTGTACCGTCAGATTGCTATTCCATCAAAAGATGGGTATAAAAAAGATGATCTTGGAATTCCGACGTATGGTGAACAAAAACCGCTTGAGTATGAAGTGTATAGTAGACTCTGCTCGAATGGAGAAATTGTAGAGCAACTAGTTCCATTAGTAATTAAGGAGCGATATTTAGGAAAGCATCCATTTGTATCGACAGCACAAATTCTCCAGGCAAGCTACAGAGTACCAGGTGAACCGCGTGTAAGCGAACGGAGCGTTCTTCAGAAGGCAATAGCCGATGGGGTCGAGAAAGGTGTGTTCGGTCTTGGTGAACTAGAAAATAATACACCAGTTTGCCGCTTCTTTCGGGAAGTACCACTTGTCGAATTTAGTACAAGTGAGGTTCTACTCAACGCAGAGTTATGTAAAGAACAGAAGAATGACGACAGTGCAGTCGAGAAACGACACAAGGTCGGATACCATGAGGAACCAGTTACAAAGGAAGTCACACTTACTCGTGAACCACAACGTGGTTGGACGGGAGACAGCACTTCTATGGATTCCGTTTGTTTAGAATTCGAAATTCCAAAAGGGAAAGTATCGGATGTATCACGGATCATAAATTACTTGCAAAATCAATTTGAAACAATTCTCGTTACTATTAAAGCAGGCGGAGGAAAAATTTCCAAACAGGATTACGAAAATAAAATACTTGAAGCCCTTCGCCAATTAGGGATTGAAGCGGAAGAGAAATAGCGGTCGTGATGAGTGTATGCGTGTGTAAATAGTGCCCCGAGTGTGGGAAACGGACGAACATGTTCTATGTGTTGTTTCCTCTGTTTTTTCACAACCATTCTTTCTATCTTATTCAAAAGTTTGTGTGAACTCGTATGAGAGAAGGAGATTGTATGGCTGAACATGTTCTCGACAAATTTTTACGCTACGCTGTGATTGACACGCAATCGAAAGAGAATTCTGATACCTATCCAAGTACAACAAAGCAATTCGATTTACTTAACCTACTTGTAAGCGAGCTTAGAGATCTTGGAATTCCCGATGCATCGGTCGATGAGCACGGTTACGTCATGGCAACAGTACCTGCAACTGTTCCCTACGACGTACCGGTTATTGGATTTATTGCACACGTCGATACATCGCCAGAAGTTAGTGGTGCAAACGTAAAGCCACAGGTGTTCACGTATAGCGGGGGTGATATAGTACTGCCTGGGGATCCGTCCGTTGTCATTCGTGAATCTGAGAATCCAGCTCTCAAGGATGCAGTTGGAAAAACGATTGTCACGAGCGATGGCACAACGCTTCTCGGTGCAGATGATAAAGCTGGCATTGCCATTATTATGGCAGCAGTTGAGTACCTCCTTGCACACCCAGAAGTACCTCATGGAAAACTCCGCATTGCATTCACTCCGGATGAAGAAATTGGTGCAGGAACAAAGTACTTTAATATTGGAACATTTGGTGCTCACGTAGCATACACAGTTGATGGTGATGCTCCAGGAGAACTCAACAAGGAAACCTTCAGTGCAAATGCGTGCACTATTACAGTCCATGGTCGCGATATCCATCCGGGAACAGCGAAAGGGATCATGGTGAACAGCATCCGTGTCATTGCAGACATCATTGCGCGATTACCAAAAGAAATTTCTCCTGAATGTACAGAAGGGTATGAACCGTACATCCACCCATACATTCTCGAAGGGGGTGTTGGAAAATCAACAGTGAAAATTCTCTTCCGCGACTTTCACACAGAAGGATTAGAGAAGCTCAAAGCAATTGTCGAAGCTGTGATTAAGGAAGTAGAGCAACTTCATCCTAAGGCGAAAATTGAGATGACAATCGTCGAGCAGTATCGGAACATGCGCGAAGGACTTGAAAAAGATCCTCGTGTGACAGAGTACTTATTTGAAGCTGCAAAACAAGCGGGTCTGAATCCTCATTGGAGACCAATTCGCGGAGGAACAGATGGTTCACGATTAACAGAAGCTGGATTGCCAACACCGAATATTTTCACAGGAGGAGCAAACTTTCACAGTCGAACGGAGTGGCTCAATGTATGGGGTATGGAAAAAGCGGTTGAAACAGTTGTAAATCTCGTCCGTATTTGGGCAGAAAAAAGTAAGCCGTCGGAAAAATAGTCCAAGCCCTACATAGTGTACATTGTCAATGGTACCAGATTCTCGCATTGTGTGTAACTACGCCGATTGAATAAACGTACATGAAGGAACAATGAAGAGGAGAATGTATGGAATACAGAACAACGACGAGTGGCCTTCCCGAAAATGCATATCGTGAACTCAAAGAAGGCGAAACGTACACGCCGGTACTCTCACCAACACAGCGATATGCCGAAGTCACGCCCTGGTCTGTTGGCTGGGGACTAGTAATGGCAGTTATTTTCTCTGCTGCAGCTGCATACTCTGGTCTCAAGATTGGTCAAGTGTTCGAAGCAGCTATTCCCATTGCAATTCTTGCTGTAGGAATTACTGGACTCGCTAAGAAGAAGGACGGATTAGCACAGAACGTTATCATCCAGTCTATAGGAGCATGTTCCGGTGTTGTTGTTGCTGGTGCGATTTTCACAATTCCGGCACTCTACATTCTCTCTCTTCCACCAAGTTACATTCAAATGTTCATCGCCTCAGCGCTCGGTGGTTTTTTAGGAATTCTCTTCCTTATACCCTTCCGAAAGTATTTTGTGAACGACATGCATGGGAAATTACCATTCCCTGAAGCTACAGCAACAACTGAGGTACTCATGGCGGGCGAGCGAGGCGGAGCAGAGGCAAAAGTACTCGTTGTTAGTGGACTCATTGGAGGGGTGTACGATTTTCTTTTCAGTGCGTTCGGGTGGTGGTCAGAAGTTGTAACAACACGAATTATTGCGTGGGGGCAAGCCCTTGCTGACAAGGCAAAAGTGGTCTTAAAACTCGATGTCTCTGCAATGATCGTTGGATTAGGTTACATCGTTGGTTTGAAGTACGCAACGATAATTGTTTCTGGTTCGTTCCTTTCGTGGTTTGTACTCATACCGTTGGTATACGAATTTGGACAGCATCTTAGCGTGCCAATTGCCTCTTCAACGCTCATTGCACACATGAGTCCAGAAGAGATTTTCCGCACCTACGTACGACAAATTGGCATTGGTGGTATTGCAATGGCTGGCATAATTGGAATTCTCCGGTCATCGAAAATTATTGGAAATGCTGTGAAGCTTGCGTACAAGGAGATTATCCACCCTTCACGTACAATTCAAGAACACCAGCTCCGTACGCAAGCGGATATTCGAATGCTCTGGATCGTAACACTCATCATTCTGACTTCATTGGCAATTTTCACGTTCTTTAGACTTAGTGTTGTACCAACTGCATTTCAAGCATTCAGTGCTCTTGCGGTTGTTGTCGTTGTTTCATTTCTCTTCACAACAGTTGCTGCAAATGCAATCGCCATAGTTGGTACGAACCCAGTTTCTGGAATGACGCTAATGACATTGCTTCTGTCTTCTCTCGTTTTGGTCAACGTTGGGTTAACTGGTGAATCGGGTATGCTCAGCGCACTGATTATTGGAAGTGTTGTTTGTACAGCACTCTCAGTTGCTGGTGGATTCATTACAGATTTAAAAGTTGGATACTGGATAGGGACAACACCTAAGAACCAAGAGACATGGAAATTTCTCGGCGTACTAATTTCGGCTGCCACTGTCGGCGGTGTTATACTGCTCCTGAACGAGGCATATGGATTTACTGGTGAGCACGCACTTGTTGCACCACAAGCTAATGCAATGGCAGCTGTTATCAAGCCGTTAATGTCGAATGCAGAAACGCCTTGGATGCTCTATGGGGTCGGAGCAGTACTTTCAGTTGTAATGTTCTTTCTGAAAGTACCTCCGTTAGCATTTGCACTTGGAATGTATATTCCACAAGAGTTGAATACCCCTCTACTTGTTGGAGGGCTCATTGCGTGGTTCGTTTCGTCACGGAGCACTGATGGAGCAATAAACACTGCGCGGCAACAACGGGGGACACTTATCGCTTCTGGATTCATTGCAGGTGGTGCGTTACTAGGCGTACTCAATGCATTACTACGATTCATTGATCAAAATGTTCCGTTCGGATATGCATCGTGGTACCAGACAGAATGGGTAAAATCTGTAGGAGGAGAACTGACTGGGCTTCTTCTCTTCAGTGTGCTTTGCACCTACTTCGTATGGGACTCAATGCGTGGGAACAACGCTCATCAATCGTAACCACATGTACATCGTGCGAACATCGATAAGGTGGTTGGTACCATCAATGTGTGTTGGAGTAGCTGTGCTTTTATTCAGCGCAAGCGTGTGCACAGCTCAACCACAAGGAATCACTGTTATACAGCCATACAGTGAAGTACAGAAGACAGCGTTCGAAGGGTTTTCCATCCGAAAACCAAAACGTCCAAAGATTGCTCTTGTACTCAGTGGTGGTGGTGCTCGTGGACTCTCTGCCATTGGAGTTTTGAAGGTGCTTGAACGTGAACGAATTCCTATCGATCTCATCGTTGGCACAAGTATGGGAAGTGTTATTGGGGGGCTGTACGCCGCTGGTTACACACTAGAGCAATTAGAACACATTGCCGATACGACACGGTGGGATGAAATTCTTAGTCTTTCCGATGAAGCACGTCGCGAAGAAATGTTCATCGATCAAAAAGTTGCTCGCGATCGGAGTGTTATTGTTCTCCGGTTTGAAGGTTTTGAACCTGTAATCCCATCGGCATTTTCTACAGGTCAACGTCTCACGCGATACCTTAACATTCTTACGTTGCAAGCAGTGTACCACCCGGAATACTCCTTTGACGATTTGAAAATTCCATTTCGTGCCGTTGCAACAGACTTGGTAACTGGCAAACGAATTGTCATGAAATATGGAGACCTTACCACTGCAATTCGGGCTAGTACAGCTATCCCTCTCCTATTTACGAGTGTGAAGAAAGATACGCTCCAACTCCTCGATGGTGGCCTTGTCGAGAATCTTCCTGTAGAAGTTGCTATCCAGGAACGTGTTGACATCATCATTGCTGTTGAGATGATGAGTACGCTACGCAGTCGTGATCAACTCTCCACACCATGGGAAATGGTCGACCAAATTACAACAATCATGATGCAACAAGTGAACAAACTCTCAAAATTAAAAGCTGATGTTGTCATTACACCAAACCTCGGCAATCACCTTTCTAACGACTTCTCGAACATCGACACACTAATTTCCTGTGGAGAGCGTGCTGCCTTCGAAGCACTCCCTCGTATTCGCAACACCATTGAGGAGAAATGGGTACGTGTACAAAGTTCTCAAACAGAAGATGCTACCTACAAGAATCCACGTTTTGAGTGGGAACGTGAACTCAGGATCGATAGTACTAGAGTAGAACAATGGATAAGGCAAGGTGAGGTTCGCGAGGGGGTGTTGCGACAATTCCTTGCAGAACTCACAGAGTACGGAGGTTACGAATGTGTAGAAGCATATGTTGAACCGCTGGGAGATTCAACACTCATTCAAATTATTCCAACTCGTACATTTCGACTCAATGAACTTTCATGTACAGGGGTGACAGTACTCTCACAGGATACACTTGCAACGTATGCTCGTGTACTCATTGGTTCGCACTACAACGCCACATCATTCCGTCAGTTTCTGGAAACTGTTCTCACTCGCTATCGTTCCCTGGGCTATGCTCTTGCGAGAGTACGCCGTGTGGAGATCGATACATCGCGGGGTTCGATTACAGTACACATCGATGAAGGAGTTGTCGATCAAATCGATGTACGAGGGGCAGTGAAAACAAAACATTGGGTAGTACGTCGTGAACTTCCGCTCGTTCGTGGCGATCTCTTCTCGATTCAACGAGCAGCACAAGGAATTTCAAACCTCTATGCAACGAGTCTCTTCGAGCAAGTAGTATTGATGGTGGAGCGGGAACAAAGTACTACCCCCCGTACCATTCTTGTCATCGATGTGCGCGAACGAAGTACTGCGCTCCTCCGTGTAGGACTGCGCATAGATAATGAACGAGGGTTTCAACCGTCACTCGATGCGCGTGATGAGAACTTCCTTGGAACAGCAACAGAAGCTGGTCTCCGCATTGCTGGCGGACAACGGAACCAATACTACGGTGCAGAAATAAAAGCAACACGTATTTTCAATACGTATCTTACGGTTGGCCTTCAAACGTACATCGATGTACGGAATGTGAATGTGTACGATTATTCACAACCAATGCGTAGTTCTTTTTTCAATCGTTCCCGAACAGGTGAGTATAGAATTCGAAAAAATGGGATTGCATTAAACTTCGGTACACAACTCGAACGATTAGGAACTCTTCTCATATCAAGTCGTGTAGAAAACGTTGCAGCAATGAATATTGACGAAACACCAATTCAGAATCAGAACTACCGGCTATCAACACTCCGCTTAGGAACAGAGCTCGACACACAAGACAAATTTCCCTACCCAACGTCCGGAATTGTTATGAATTTCTACTACGAAACAGCAACAGTTAACCTTGGTGGAGATATTGGGTACACGAAGTTCTTCTTTTCATACGAAACATACGCAACAGCATGGAAAATTTTTACACTCCGGCCCAAATTTGTCATCGGGGTTGGTGATAATGCTGTCCCAGTAAGTGAACAGTTTTCGCTTGGAGGACAACACTCGTTCTTTGGACTCAAAGAAAATGACAAACTCGGACGACAGCTCTTCCTTGGAAGTTTGGAACTCCAATACAAACTTCCAATTCATTTCTACTTTGATACGTACCTTAAAGCGCGCTACGACCTCGGTGGATTGTGGGCAAGGACACGCGAAGTGAAAAGTGCAGACTTCACTCATGGATTTGGTGTTACGCTTGCCTTTGATACTCCTATTGGGCCAGCAGAAGCTTCACTTGGACGAGCATTCTTTACACGAATCGATGTGTTTACACATCCCGTCAGTTGGGGTCCATTGGAATTTGCTTTCAGTATTGGGTATCCACTTGTTCGGTTCAACTATTGATATTTTTTGAGCGAACTCAAACAATACCACGTTATCCCTGTCGCAGAAAAACTCAGGGGCTGAGTGGGAAGAAGCCAACTCCACGTTGCTTTTCCAGCTTTTGACGTCTATATTACCACAGCATACTGTAATAAGAACTATACGGACACGAAGTTATACTTGGACATAATTGAAAGGCAACGTGAATGGCAACGAAACCACCGGTACCAGTAAAAGAATTCCCTGCTGAATCGTTGGAAAAGAAGGTGTATGCTCTGGCGGCAACAATACCAACTGTTGAACCAAACGACCAAATGAGGTTAGCGTACAATCTCTGGGCATGGCTTGTTGAACGTAAAGGAACACTTGCGGATGCTGTTCACGCTGCTGGTGTACGTTCCTCACTCACAGAAGAAGAAATTACTCAGAAACTCGAAGAAGAATTAAAAACTGCACAGCTGTTGTAAGTCTACCATGAACTTCGATATTAACATATTTTTTCTCTCGTTCATCCCCCTTTTTGTGGCAATCGATGTTATTGGTCTAGTCCCTATCTTTCTTTCTCTCACAAGTGAAATGACCGTCGAACAAAAAAGGAAACTCGTCACGCAAGCAACCATCACAGCACTCTTTGTTTCTCTCCTCTTTCTTTTCGGCGGTCGAATGATCTTCAATTACCTTGGAATTACAGAGAACGATTTTCGCATTGGTGGTGGCATCGTGCTGTTAGTTCTCGCTGTTGTAGATTTATTGTCGACTGGAGAAACAACACGCCGTGCACCTGATCTTACAGTTGGTGTCGTACCGATTGGAATTCCACTGATTATTGGCCCTGCTGTTTTGACAACATTGCTTATCATTGTTGATTCCTACGGGTATGTGGCAGCCGTTATTGCACTCCTTGCAAACTTGCTCCTTGTGTGGTTTGTTTTCCGGAATGCAGTTGTTGTCATTAAACTTTTGGGTGAGGCTGGTGCAAAAGCCTCTGCGAAAATTGCATCCATCTTGATGGCAGCAATCGCCGTTATGATGATTCGCCTCGGCGTTGTTGGAATGATTCGTGGACAGTAACTGTGGATCTAATGTTCTAAATTCCTTTCTATAACATTCACCAATGTATTAAATGAAGGAGGCAATAAATGATGAAGTACGTTTACAGTACCTTGCTTACAATTAACTGCATCGTCATGAGTATCTTAGGATCTCTGGAGCTCTGTTACGCACAAGGAACAGATACGCTTACAACGCAAGTTCCACCTGTTGTTGTAACTGCGTTGAGGTACCCCATTGATCGTATATCGAGTACCTACCCAGTAGATGTTGCAAATGTTCATCACTATACCGAAACAATGGGAGCCCGTTCTATTGAAGACGTTCTAACGTATGGTACAATGGTCCACGTGCAACCGCGCGGTGTCCATGGTGTCCAATCGGATCTTAGCATTCGTGGTTCGTTATTTAGTCAGCAATTAGTACTCGTGAACGGAGTGCGAGGGAATGATCCACAAACAGGGCACCATACGATGAACATCCCAATCTCTCTCGATCAGGTAGATCGTATCGAGGTGGTAAAAGGTCCTCTCTCGGTATTGTACGGTGCTGATGCATACGGTGGTGTTATTAATATTGTACCAAGGATACCGATTGAGGACATAGCAACGGTGCGACTCCATAGAGGGCAGTATTCCTTCTGGAATGTATCTGCATTCTATAGTACCGCAACAACGCATGGTGGAAGCAGTATCGCTTTGGATCACCGACAATCTGGTGGCTACAGACGAGGTACTGAATTTCAAGTAACATCGTTGAGTAGTATCTCGAATTATGAAACACCACTGGGCGTCACTACAGTAATCCTTGGTACAGTAGCGAAAAATTTTGGAGCAGAGAATTTCTATGGACCCGCTCCATCGAAAGAACGTACCCATACGACCATTGCTCAGGTGGGACTATCCTCACATAGTTCTCGCATACACTGGAAACAGAATATAAGTTATCGACGACACGATGACCGGTTTCAGTACAATCGCCATATACTCGACCGATTCATTAACACGCACACATCCCATCTTCTGACTGTTGATGTTCAGGGAGATGTCGAACTTGGTGACAGTGCATCACTTACTGCAGGGTGTGAAGGAATCCTCGATCGTATTACCAGCTCAAATTTAGGAAATCATATGCGTCGGTCACTTGGTGTGTTCGGGGTACTTTCATTTCCTTTGGTCGGATCATTCCATGTTACTAGTGGAATCCGAATTGATTTTCACTCAGCGTATGCGACACAACTTTCTCCGAACGTCAGTGCAAGGTACAGTATAACACCGTTGCTCCGGTTGTACAGCAGTGTCGGTACATCGTTCAGAGCACCATCGTATACTGAGTTGTACTATACGAGTCCCAGTAGACAGGGGAATTCATCACTCCAACCTGAACGTGGTTTATCGTTCGAGTGCGGGATCATCTATGTGAACCCGAATGGTGGACAGGGAACTCTTTCGCTTTTCGAGCGTCGTCAGAGCAATCTTATTGATTACGTAAAATTTTCACCAACAGATATTGTCTATCGAGCCACAAATTTTACGCGGGCTCGTACTCGTGGGATTGAGGCACAGTACATTTGGCGAAATTCAGCACGGATAGGAATTCACTCCTACCAGCTTGGATACATGTATTTAGATTCGCGTATTGATCGAGGTACTGCGGTTGCTTCACTCTACACTCTCATTCATCCACGTCACCATCTCAATGCGATTGTTAGTTCCGTACTCCCATTTGGAATAGAAGCTTCTGCATGTGGCAGTTATAGGATCCGGACGAACGCTCCTTCTGTAGTGCTTCTCAATTGTAACCTCCGAATGACAGTTTCACAATTTGTGGTTTCTATACAAGGGACAAATCTTTTGAATACGGTGTACGAAGATATACCCGGTGTCCAACTTCCTGGACGATGGCTCATCGCTGGCATCGAAGCAACACTATTGTAAGAACCCGACGTATGAACTTGCATCCTCTGGATTATACCTATGCTATTTTGGTTGGTCGAGTACAAAACGTACGACAGAAAGTATTTGAGTTACATCGTATGGTTTTTGGAGAAAGTTTATAATGCCAATTTTTACATCTGTTCTTTGAGTAGTGGCTCTATAAAACCGCTTGCAAGAATGAAACGAATATCCTGGTTTCGCTGTTTTAAACGACGGTAGAGTTCTTCGCCTGTAAATTTCGGGAGTCCATAGTCCGAAATAACGAGGTCTATCGATGTATAACGGTTGTAGATGTCAAGCGCTTCCTCACCATCAGCAGCTAAATGGACTCGATACCCATAGTTGGTGAGAAGATCGTGTAAAAGGGATCGAAGGAGTAGTTCGTCCTCAACAATAAGAATTGTTTCTGTTCCGCCCCGGAGTGTATCAGGAGATGTAAACCGTGGTACTGATTGCGTGCGTCCTAGAACAGTGGGAAAATAACAACGAAAAGTGGATCCTTGCCCAACTTTACTTTCTACTGTAATGATACCACCGTGGCTTTCTATAATCCCATAGACAAGAGAAAGTCCAAGTCCAGTACCCTTTCCTTTTTCTTTTGTTGTGAAAAATGGCTCAAAAATACGCCGCATAGTTTCCTCGTCCATACCACAGCCATTGTCAGCTACTTCAAGAGTCACATATTCGTTTTCATGAGCTTTTGGTGAGTGTTCTTTAATCAAGGATCCCGTGCTGCGGTACGTTGCAATACGAAGTACTCCTCCCTTTGGCATAGCATCCCGTGCGTTCACACAAAGATTCAGAAGTACTTGGTGAAGTTGTGTGGCGTCTCCTTCAATGAGTGGGATCTCAGTATCGAGCGTTAGTGACACTTCAATAGTTTTAGGAAAAGTTTCACGAACTAGGTGCAAAACCTCGTGAACAACGTCGTTAAGATTAAGTGGTTCGAAATGCACTTCTGTTTTGCGTGCAAACATTAGCATTTGCTTAACCAGTTCAGCACCACGCATACTTGCTTTCGTTATCGCTTCAACGTGTTTCTTAAGAAGAGGAGAATCGGCTTGGAGTCGTTCAAGGAATGAAGCATGCCCAATGATAATGCCAAGAATATTATTGAAATCATGCGCAATTCCACTAGCAAGTGTACCAAGGCTTTCCAATTTTGCTTGTTGAAAGATTCCTTCTTCGAGCATACGTTGTTTTGTTTTATCGACAAGATAACCAGAAATTTCGAGGAGTGTGTGTTGAGTGCTATATCGCCCAATAATGTTCGCAATAATATAAAGGGTAGTTCCATCGCGTCGTTTCATTTGGATTTCACGATGCTCGCACTGCTCTCCATTCATAAGTTTGTTTAAAATACAGTGTATCTCATCGGGGTGTACAAAGAGAGTAGTTATATTCTGAGAGAGGGCTTCTCCCAATGAGGAAAACCCAAAGAGTTTGAGAAACGAAGGATTACAAGCTATGAGTGAACCATCAGGGTTACAAATGAAGTCAGCAGAAAGGTCATTCATAAAAAAGTGTTCATACCGTTGATGAGCTTGCAAAATCCTTTTTTCTGCATCTTTGTATTCTGTTATATCTTTTGCAGCTCCATAGATCCGCACAACACGATTTTCCACATTGCTCCATACTGGTTTTGCATGATCACGGAGCCAACGAATTGCTCCATCTTTCCGCACTATTCGAAACTCGCTTACATCTTCAGTCCCGTGCAATAGGCGATTTGCACGGTGAAGAGCAATAGGCATATCGTCTGGGTAAATAATACTAGACCATCCTCCTTTTTCATCTAATTCTTGTGGTGCATACCCAGTAATTCGTTCGAATGAGTCAGTGACCCATTCACGGATGAGAGTGGTCCCCTCCTCCACTCGAAACGCATATGCATAGTCAGAAATTAATTCAGAAATCTGTCGATAACGTTCTTCGCTTATCCGAAGATCTTCATACAACTGTGAACTTTGAATAGCAATTGCAACCTGTGCAGCTATTGTTTCGAGGAGTCGTTGATCGGTAAGAGTATAGGCGTTTCGCTTTGTTGATTCAAGATTGATAATACCGAAAATTTTATTCCCAACTCTAAGTGGTACGCACAACTCAGACAACACATCGTCGTAGACTTGTATGTATCGTTCATCATTGCTAACATCATCGATACGAACGCTTTGGCCACTACTTGCAACCCATCCAGTTACACCACACCCTACATAGAAGTGGAATTTGTTTAAATATGCTTTATCAATAGATGAAGTGGTATCCGCGCTATTCTTAGTTCGAAATGCAAAAGGAACTAATTTGTTTGTTTCTTCTTCGATGAAGGCAATAGCACCATAGTCATATTTCACAGTTTCTTCTAAAATTTCCAAAATATCTCTAGCAAGTGTCTCTAATGTTTGTAATTTTGTCAACCGCTCAGCAGTTCGATGAATAGTAGTAAGTTCAGTAACGCGTTGGCGGAGTTCTTCTTCAAGTGTAATGCGTTGAGTCAAATCGAGAAATACGCCGTCAATTCGTAATGGTGTTTTCTCTTTGTCGTACACGATGTGCGCAGATACTAGTATAGCAATTTGATACCCTTGCTTTGTCGTGGCATGTATAAGGTACTTTGATATAGATCCTTTTGCGAGAAGCTCATTGATGTACCTCTGATGTTCAGTAGGATTTCCCCAAAGTGTCTGGAGTTGCATACCGCGTAAGTTTTCCGCTGGAGTAAACCCTAACATGCGATTGAATGCTTGATTATGATCGAGGAGTACACCGTCAAGTGTAGCACTAAAGAACCCTTCATCGAGGTTAGCAATGATATCGCGGAATTTCTGTTCGTAATTTCTTTTGTCGTACTGCTGCGAATATTGCTATTATGAGAGCAATCGTAAAGCCAAATGCAATTGCATCGTGTAATCCTGTGCTTCGAAGTATTTCCTCGCCAAGACTTCCAGGATGGACAAGTACCCGCTTCCCTTTAAGATCCCCAGCGTTTTAATATCTGCGGTTCCCTCGACTCAATCGAACTTCAGGCTCAGAATATTCTCAAGTTCTTGAACAAGTTCGAACGCGAATCCTTGAACATGACCTGCACTATCACGGTATGAGAATGGATAGTTATCAACAAGAACGCCGACTTTGACTTTTTGGGGTTTCGATTGTTGGAATCCGAGAGCATGGGGTACTACAAGAAAAAAGAATATTAACACTGTGAGTATAATTCGGTGTAAGATAATCATTCAGCTATTTCTCCCAATATGCAATGGCACAATGGTATACTACTTTTGGTAATAGATTGTTCAGAACAAGAGGGAAGAACGGTATCATAACGATGGTTTCTATACCAAGTGTACAAGACATTATGAAATAATATGGTAAAAAAGCAACACCTTAGAACTTACCTTGATTTTCCTGCAATTTTTTCAGTTTTTTAATGAGTGATGAAACGGCTAAAAGCACGGAAAGACCACATCTACAGACGGAAGGCATACTTTTTTTCCGATGCACACCTAGGTGTTGGTGATGCACGTGAGGAGCAGCAGAAAGAGGAGGAGCTGATTCAATTTCTGCGGTCAATTAAACGCAGTGCAGCAGAAATTTACATGCTGGGCGATCTCTTCGACTACTGGTTTGAATATAAAACTGTTGTCCCAAAAGGATACTATAGACTGTTTACTACTTTTTCGGAACTTCGCCATGCTGGCGTACGTCTTCACTATATCGTTGGGAATCACGATTTTTGGGTAGACGATTACTTTGAAAAAGAATTTGACATGAAGATCTATCGCTCACCAGTCGAAAAAGTGATTCTTGGGAAACGTTTTTTTCTCCATCATGGCGATGGGTTGTTAAAAAACGACTTTGGATACAATAAAATTCTTAAACCTATTCTCAGAAATCCCCTGAGCATCTTTTTATACTATCTTTTACACCCCGACTTTGCTGGAAAAATTGCCCGATGGTCATCACACAAGAGTCGTCTTTATACAGCAAACCGTACCTATGAAGAACAAAGTATGATAGAGTTTGCCGAAGCCAAAGTGAAGGAAGGGGTTGACTACGTTATTATGGGGCATAATCACAAAGCACTCATGGTTATGGTTGGCAATGGAATGTACGTCAATGTTGGTGAGTGGATGAAATTGAACACGTATGCGGTGTTCGATGGTGTGAAAATTGAACTTAAGCAGTGGAACTTTCAACGCACACGTAGTGAGTGATGATGGAGCCGAAATCTTTTAGTTCAGAAGAGATGCAGCGGTACTTTTCTGATCCTGAATATAGACGAAAGCGAATGAAACAGAAGAAAGTGTTCTTTACAAAAAAACGACTCTTTGTCCTTTTACTCGTACTGATTTGTATTGCTGCAGGTACATGGTACTGGACGTACATTGTGAGTGGATTACCAACGTTGGAGCAACTTGAAAACCCACGGCCAGAACTTGCAACAAAAGTGTACTCTAGTGATGGTGTTGTGCTCGATGTCTTTGCGTACAAAAATCGTATGCGTGTGGCACTCGATAGTCTCCCCCCAGGACTCATCCAAGCATTGTTGGCAACAGAAGATCGAAACTTTTATTCACACTGGGGAGTCAATCTTTCACGATTCCTCAGGCAAATGGTGCTTAATGTATTGACTTTTCGCCAAGCCGGAGCAAGCACAATTACACAGCAACTCTCACGCAATCTCTATAAACTGCAGGGGAAACGTGAAACTCTCTTTGATAAAATCACAAGAAAAATCCGCGAATTCATTACCGCTGTCCAGATTGAACGGAACTTTACAAAGAAAGAAATACTCGAACTGTACCTCAACGTTGCATACTTCGGGCGTAACTCGTATGGAATTGAATCTGCTGCACAAACGTACTTCCGGAAACCAGCATCGCAACTAACAATGTCTGAGTATACTCTACTCATAGGGATGCTGAAAGGACCGAGCTACTACGATCCTATTACTCACCCTGACCGCGCATACAAGCGACGAGATGTTGTCATTAGTTCAATGGTTGATGAAAAGATGATTACACCAGAACTAGCAGAGAAAATCCGTTCCGATTCCCTTGAATTTCGATACAACGAGATTGAACTTCGGACCGGTATTGCACCCCACTTTGTCGAAATGATCCGCCAAACACTTTCGAAGCGAATGGAAAAGTACGGCTACGATATTTACCGAGATGGGCTCCATGTGTACACAACACTCGATAGTCGCATGCAACGATATGCGAATGCTGCTGTAGAAGAACACCTCAGTGAGTATCAAAAATTATTTGACAGCACATGGAATTGGAGCAAATATTCGGATGTACTCCTCGAAAACATTCAAAAAGCCATACGTGAAAGTGAGCAATATCGAAAAGCTCGAACTGACGCTGCTCGAGACAGTATTATAAAAGTACTCTCAAATAACAGAATGTTTGTCGACTCTGTACGACGGGTTGCGCAAACCATAGAAACGGGCTTTGTTGTTCTCAATCCCCATACAGGCGAAATTCTCGCTATGGTTGGTGGCCGGAGTAACAAGTACTTTAAATATGGCCTTAACCATGTAACGCAAATACGACGCCAACCAGGGTCAGCGTTTAAACCTTTTGTGTACACCGTTGCCATTGATAACGGTTATCCACCTTGCTACGAAATTCTCAATCAACCAGTTACCATCCCAATGCCAGATGGCACACGGTGGTCACCCGAAAATTACGATCGCTCCATTGGTGGCAAGTACACGCTTCGCGACGCATTAAAGTTCTCAGTAAACCTCGTTACAGTACGAGCAATTCTCGAAATCGCTCCACCAAAACAAGTTGCACAGTACGCAAAACGCATGGGAATTAACTCCCCCATTCCACCATACGAATCACTCGCACTCGGGACTGCTGTTGTTACACCTCTTGAGATCACATCTGCATACGGTGTTTTTGCAAATGAGGGTGTGCTTGTAACTCCACACTCAATCATTAGGGTCGAGGATAATGATGGCAATGTGATTGAAACAACAACGCCGAATAAGAAAGAAGTATTAAGTCGCGAAACAGCCTACATTATGACCGATATATTGAAAGGTGTTGTCAACGGGGGAACAGCAACACGCGGTGTGCGTACGTTCTTCAATGGACCTTGTGCAGGCAAAACAGGTACAACAAACAACTACGCTGATGCATGGTTCATTGGTTTTACTCCACATCTCGTTGCAGGAGTGTGGGTCGGATTCGATGATCAACGTGTACGGTTCCAAAGTGGTGATGGCCAGGGGGGGCGTGCTGCAGCACCAATTTTCGGTCGCTTCATGCAAAAAGTGTATAACGATCCAAACATCAATTTACCTCTTGCGTATTTTGTACAACCACCAGGTGTCATTAGTGACACGATTTGTCTTGAGACGAAGAAGAAAGCTCAACCATTCTGCCCACAAACAACCGTAGAATTGATCAACGTGAAGTACCCTCTTCCCCTTTGCGAAAGACACACAACTCAAGATTGGATTCGGGATATTGACACAACAGAAAATGTACGAAAGAGAAGCAAAATAACATGGTAGCGCGATTGAATTTAAACCCTGTAATGGAGGATAAGTATGGAGTATAGAGAACTACTCGTGAAACGCGAAAGTGTACGGAGTTATGATCCAACAAAACCCGTTCATCGCGAGGTGATTGAACGAATACTCGAAGCAGGTCGGCTAGCACCATCAGCTGCGAATAGGCAACCATGGAAGTTCATTGTTGTAACATCGAAAGAGCTCCTCGAAAAAATCTATCGTGCATATGAACGTCCATGGTTCCACGATGCTCCTGTTGTCCTTGTGGTTGTTGGGAAGAAGAACGAAGCGTGGGTACGTTCGTACGATGGATACTGTTCTGTTGAAACCGATGCAGCAATTGCAATGACTGCAATGCTCTATGCAGCAGCAAATGAAGGTGTTGGATCGTGTTGGATATCGAACTTCAATCCATCGATTCTTCGTGAGGTGCTTCACCTTTCTGATTCCGAAGAAGTGTATGCAATTACACCGTTAGGGTACCCCAAAGCAGACTATACACCGAAAGGGATGAAAGAACGAAAACCACTCAATGACGTTGTTCAATGGATGTAGGCACATGTGAAGTTGATTGCGGCATTGACTATGGCATTGAAGAAAAAAGCCGGTCTTCCAGATGGGGGCATCGCCCCCATTGTTATTCGTGGAGCTAATGTTCACAATTTAAAAAATATTTCTCTCGCTCTACCACGAGAAAAACTCATCGTGTTTACTGGAGTGAGTGGATCAGGGAAATCAAGCCTTGCTTTCGACACAATTTATGCTGAAGGGCAACGTCGGTACGTTGAAAGCCTTTCTTCCTATGCACGGCAATTCCTTGAACGAATGGAAAAGCCGGATGTTGAGAGTATTCAGGGAATGAGTCCTGCGATTGCAATTGAACAGAAAACACTTACGAGAAATCCACGGTCAACGGTTGCAACAACTACCGAAGTGTACGACTATCTCCGCCTCCTGTTTGGACGCGTGGGGAAAACGTACTGTCCTATATGCGGTTCCAATGTTCGTCGTGATACAGTAACTTCTATTATCGATACCCTGAAGACTTTCCAATCAGGAACGAAGCTCTATATACTCTTCCCTCTTCGTCAACATCCTGGTCGTACTATTGAGGAAGAGTGTTCTGCACTCCGAGCGCGTGGGTTTACACGAGTCTTCTACCAAAATGAAATATACTCACTCGATGACTCTACGCTTCCACTTCCCGGAAAAAACAAGGGAATTTCTCTTTCTGTTGTTGTTGATCGTCTCGCTCTGAATTGGGAAAAGAGTGAATCGGTCACTCGTCTTGCAGACTCCCTCCAAATAGCATTTACTGAAAGTAATGGGTATGCGGAGGTCTACTGTGTCGATACTCACAAATACATGAAGTTTTCCCAATACTACACCTGTGAGAAAGACAACGTAAAGTTTGAAGAACCAGAACCTCGACTATTCTCGTTCAACAATCCATTAGGGGCATGTCCTACATGTCAAGGATTCGGTCGAACGATGGGTATCGATTTGGATCTCGTAATCCCAGACCCATCGAAGTCTCTCCGCGATGGGGCAGTCGTACCGTGGACACTTCCTCGATGGTCGGAGTACTACGAACTGATGCTCGAAACAGCATCTCGACTTGGGATCCCTGTAAATGTTCCCTTTCAAAACCTTACAGATGATCAGAAACAGATCATTATTGAAGGGTATGGACAGTACAAAGGAATCAACGGGTTTTTCGAGTACCTTGAGAAAAAGTCGTTCAAACTTCAGTACCGCGTACTCTTAAGTCGATATCGTGGATACACAGTATGTCCAACATGTAAGGGAGCACGCCTTCGCCCAGAATTACTCAACGTTCGCATTGCTGGAAAATCGATTCACGACATTGTGCAGATGTCCATTACAACCGCAAAGGAGTTTTTTGAAAACCTTTCACTTGAACCACACGAGCAACACATTGCTCGACGTATTCTTGAAGAGCTAAAGAAACGATTAACAATGCTCGATGCAATTGGATTAGGGTACTTAACACTCGATCGTTTAACAATGACACTTTCTGGAGGTGAGTCGCAACGACTCAACCTGGCAACATCGCTTGGATCAGCACTCGTTGGAGCAGTCTACGTCCTCGATGAACCAACCATTGGGTTACATCCTCGTGATAATGCTCGTCTCATTGCGATCCTCAAATCGTTACGTGATCTTGGGAACACCGTACTCGTGGTGGAACACGACGAGGAAATGATTCAACACGCCGATGTTATTGTTGATCTCGGTCCACGTGCAGGGGAACATGGAGGTGAAATTATTTTCCAAGGAACGTACAGTGAACTTCTCACACATCCGGTCTCACTAACTGCGAAGTACCTCCGAAAGGAATTAGCTATTCCACTCCCACAGCATCGTCGGCACGATTCTGAACGTTCTCTCTACATTTACGGTGCAACTGAACACAATTTAAAGAATATCGATGTTCGAATACCACTCCACATGTTTGTTTGTATCACAGGGGTAAGTGGTTCGGGGAAAAGCACCCTGGTGCACGACGTTCTTTACGCAAATATCCGAAAGTACAAAGGGGAACCTGTTGAAGGAACCGTTGGGAAATGCAAGGCAATTGAAGGAATAGAAAATATATCGCATGTCGAACTTGTTGATCAAACACCGATCGGACGAACTTCTCGATCTAACCCAGCAACATTTCTGAAAGCTTTCGATGAGATTAGAGAACTCCTTGCAAATACTCCCGCTGCACGAACCCGTGGATTTACACCTGGAACATTTTCCTTCAATGTTCCCGGTGGACGGTGTGATGTCTGTGAAGGAGAAGGAGTACAAGTTGTAGACATGCAATTCCTTGCTGATATTACACTACCATGTGAATCATGTAAAGGAAAACGATTTAAACGAGAAGTACTTGAAATACGTTATCGAGGAAAGAATGTAGACGATCTTCTTTCCATGACAGTAACTGAAGCACTTCAATTCTTTAGTGAATCGAAAGAAGGTGCGCGTGTCGTGAAACGCCTTCAGATATTGGATGAGGTAGGATTGGGATATCTCCGACTTGGTCAGTCAGCTACAACACTTTCAGGTGGTGAAGCCCAACGAATGAAGCTCGCCTACCATTTATCCCAAACGGAGGAAAAAAGTAATATACTTTTTATTTTCGATGAACCGACAACTGGGCTTCATTTTGATGATATCGCAAAATTACTTCGTTGTTTCGATCGATTACTCGAGCACGGTCATTCACTCCTTGTTATTGAACATAATCTCCATGTTATTAAGTGTGCTGATTATATCATCGACTTGGGACCCGACGCTGGCGAAAAGGGTGGATCAATCGTTGCCATGGGAACACCAGAAGATATTGCTCGTAATCCACGCTCAGTAACTGGCGAATTTCTTAAACGAGTACTCATCTATTGATTTCAACGATTCAGTGTTAACGGATCAATAGTGTGTGTTGTACCTTGTTGAAGAAAGCGGTCTCTCTGAGTACCATAGCACGTGAAGAAAACCAGTGGATACCGAATACATGGGGATTTAGCAGTGGTGTACATTTCTTTCTCTCAGTGGATCTGAAACTCTCTAAGGGGACTTGGTTATAATGAGTACGAATACAGAGCGAATCATCTTCGTAGAACAAGGAAAGATCAATAGCTTCGCCCATTCGTTTGTACCCTTCAGCATCAGGGTGGAGGCAATCATTCTGGAAAGATGAAACGAGTTTAAGAGTATCCCCGGGGTCTCTCATAATTCTATCGAAGTCAATACATGCATCAAAATTCCCTGGCGTGCGAATCCATTGGTTAACAGTTTGCCGACAGGCTTCACTAAACTCGTTGTAGTACGAATTTCCTTTGAAAGGTGTTATCGTTGCACCATAGATACGAATGTTCTGTGCATGTGCCTTGTCGATCATTCCTTTATATGCTGCAATGAGGTTGTTTGCTACTGCTCTTGCTGCCTCGACAGTTTTTACTGTGCCAATGTCATTAACACCAATGAATACGATAATCCATCGCACACCTGCTTGTTCAAGAATGTCACGATCGAATCGACTCACAGCAGTCGGTCCCAGTCCACCGGCAAGCACACAGTTACCACCTATACCAAGATTGAGTACACCAATGTGATTAGTTTTTGGATTTTTCAGAAGACGTTCGGAAAAAATATCAGGCCAGCGATTTTGCATGTTCGTTGTTGATCCACGCCCATCAGTAATAGAATTTCCAAGGATTGCAATACATGCCGTACGTGTTGGTGCAAGTACTTCAATAGCATTGATTGTGTACCACCGATCAATAGGTACAGCACCTGTGAAATCTATAACGCATGGATCATTCCCCAGCCGGAGGTACGATGTCGTCCGCGATCCTGGGTGCCCCGTGATAGTTTCAGAAGTTTGTCCATAGCAAATAGTAATCGCAACATCCATGCGGGGTTTTAACGGAAATGCTACCGGATCAGAGGTTACCGATGTTCCTGGCCCCATCGTTACTACTTCACTTCCCTTAAAAGTTAGCGTTGTCTTAGTTGTACTATCAATCGTATGACCTCCCGTTGAAACAGCTATGTAAACCGATTTCATCGTAACTGAAGTTTCACTAAAATGATTCGAAAACCGAAGACGAATTGTATCACCACCAAGAGAAACTCGTACAATTTGTCGTAGTGAATTGTTTGTGAGCCCAGGTGGCGGTGGCATGTTGTTTGGTTCCACAAGTTGTGGTGCGGTTGCCCATGTACCAACCCAGTGTTTAGACTGAGATGCCCCTTTTTCAGGACCTCCAATCAACACAAGAACAATTATTACACACTTGAACAATTTTGTACGCATAAAGAGTTCCTTTATATTGATGAAGTGCTATGGCTGATCCCCATAGATCCATAAAACAAAGCTTCCACTATATCCTACGAGCGAATAGTACCATGTTCATTGATACTTGCCTGATATCCCCACTCTTGTAAGAGATTCACTGCTTTTCTATTATCATTATCATCTGTGGAAACACACAACGTCCGTGAAAGTTGGCTACTCAATTCTTCAGTTGTACGTTCTTTAAAGAGATATCCTCGATGAATAATGCCAATTTTCGTTGCAAGTTTTGAAAGTTCTTCCAATAAATGGCTTGAAATGAAGAGAGTGGTCCCATTCAATGATAGTTCTTTGAAGTACTCTCGTACTTCTACAATACCAGCCGGATCGAGACCGTTGAGTGGTTCATTGAGGATGAGGAGCTTAGGAGCATGGAGCAATGCCCGCGCAAGTCCGAGTCGTTGGAGATTTTCTAACAAGAGATGTTTTACTAGTACATTTTGATACTCCGTTAACTTGAATCGTTCGAGAGTAGCATCAATGCGAGTACGATCATAAAGTTTCCGGAACGCGGCAAAGAGTTCTAGGTTTTCTCGGACAGTAAGTGTAGGGTATGCGTGGACTGTTTCAACGATGTACCCAACATCGCTCCATTGTTTGAATCCGTCCTTGATGTTCTTGTCAAAGAGATACACTGAACCATCTGTTGGGTGAATTATTCCAAGGAGCATTCGTATTGTTGTGGTTTTACCAGCTCCGTTCAAACCAACGAAACCATAGATTTCACCTTCAGAGACCTCAATGCTTAGATTATTAACTGCAGTAAATGATGAATAACGCTTCGTTAAATGCTCTGTTCGGATGATAGCCATTCCCTCGCATGCTCTAAAATTCGACTCAATACCAGGAATGAATGTATAATGAAAACTCTGGGTTGTCAAGGCAGGTGTAGGGATGTTATGATATAAGTGTTGATTTAATGGTTGATGAGAAACCTGTTAAATTACAGTAGTCGTAGTTTTTCACTTGGTTGCTTGTACCATCAATTCTCTCTATATTTCAAACATAAACTAGCAAAGGGAAAAGCAATGGTGCTATTGTCGGAAAAACGAATAGACGAAATTTTTAGCGGTTTCAAGAACAAACGAATTGCTGTCATTGGCGATTTAATGATCGATCGGTACTTTTGGGGAACGGTAACGCGGATATCCCCCGAAGCTCCAGTGCCGGTTGTTGAAGTTACTGAGGAGGCAAATCGTCTAGGTGGTGCTGCTAATGTTGCAAATAACATTGCCTCACTTGGTGGAGTACCAATTATGGTGGGTGTTGTAGGCAAGGATGAAGGTGCGACGGTCCTTCGTCGTCTCGTTGAAGAAGCTGGGTTCCCAACAACGGGAATTGTGGTAGATGATTCCAGGCCAACGACAATTAAGAGCAGAGTTATTGCTCACGACCATCACGTTGTGCGTATTGATCATGAAGTTAAAGCGGATATACGCCAGGAAATTCAGGAAAAGATACTCAGCACTATTGAGAAGATGCTTTCCGAACTTGATGGAATTATTTTGGAAGATTACAACAAAGGGGTTCTAACAAAGGATTTAGTCCGTGCAATTATACACAAAGCACGAGGTGCTCAAAAAATTATTACTGTTGATCCAAAATTTAACAATTTCTTTGAGTATAAACATGTAACGGTTTTTAAACCTAATAAGAAAGAAGCTGAAGAAGCACTTGGCATTCGACTTCATTCGCTGGACGATGTTAAAGTCGCCGCTGCGGAAATACAACGTCGATTGGAAGCTGAAAACGTACTCGTCACCCTTGGTGAAAAAGGTATGCTCCTCTATGAAAAAAATGGAACCTCTGCCCACGTTGAAACAACTGCACGGAAAGTAGCAGATGTATCTGGAGCAGGGGATACAGTAATTTCAACCTTGACGATGGCACTTGTTGCCGGAGCAACAGTTCGTGAGGCTGCTACACTTGCGAATATTGCAGGGGGTATTGTATGCGGTGAAGTTGGTATCGTACCTGTGAATGTGTCTGAACTTTATAAGAATGCACGACAGTATTTCAATGGAGAGCGGTAAGGATGGGGAAAATTGTCACACGTGAAGAACTTCTTGATATTCGAAAACAGTTACGTCGCGAAGGGAAAAGAGTTGTTTTTACAAATGGTTGCTTTGACATTCTCCACAGAGGCCACGTTGAATATCTCCAAAAAGCACGAGCTTTAGGCGATGTACTTGTAATAGGGTTAAACACTGATGCATCAGTGAAACGATTGAAAGGTCCAACACGTCCAATAGTACCACAAGACGATCGTGCTGCGGTACTCAGTGCACTTAGTGCTGTTGACTATGTGTGTTACTTTGACGAGGATACACCATACGAGCTCATTAAGGCGATTGTCCCCGACGTGTTGGTCAAAGGGGCAGATTGGGCAATTGAGGATGTTGTTGGTCGTGACGTTGTTGAATCAGCAGGCGGTGTAGTGAAAACGATAGAGTTTGTCCCACATCGATCGACAACGTCGATTATCGAAAGAATTCTAAACGCACACAATCAACTCATGCAACAACAATAATGTAGTATGATAACTAACGCGAGTGAAGAAGTATTTACGAATTACATATTACAGTGCAGTTATTATTCTCTTTCTCCTTGTTGTATTTACAGGGTTTACACAAACAGCTGCTTTTCGTGAGTACCTACGGACAACAATCATCGATAAATCTCACTCCATTGTTAACGGTCAACTGTGGATTAACTCTATTGAAGGGAATTTGCTTACTGGATTTCGCTTAAAGGAAGTTGTATTCTTCGAGCGTGAAAATGTTGTTATCTCAGCTCATACTGTAACAATCAAATACGATCCGTTTGCTCTTTTACTGAAACGTGTTGGTATTGCAAATGCATTAGTAGAAAATCCATCTGTTGTACTAGTACGATCTACTGATGGAACATGGAACATCGAGCGATTGTTTCAGACATCAAAACCAGATACAACACCATCACCGTGGTCAATCGATATTAAGAATGTTACTATCGACAATGCTTGTGTTGAAGTCATAGATTCACTTGCTCTTTCGCAACGCGTAAAACCACTCCCCTCACAATGTATTGATTACGCACACATTCGTATTGACTCACTTACTGTCAGTGCCTCTCTTTTTCTCGCACGCAATCGCTACGAAGCAACAGTACGATCGTTTCAATGTATGACCGTGCTCCCGGAAGTAAGGATTTTACGTTTAACTGGAGTGTTTACACTCCGTGAAAATGAAATCAGTGCAAAGAATGTCCACGTCGTGTTACCACGATCAAATATCCAGTTCACAGCATCGCTCCTTAACACAAATATTTTTCGCCCAATTACACTTGAAAATCTTTTCGATAAGCCTGTATTCTTAAAACTCGATGCAACACCACTTTCAACAGTGGAACTAAAACAATTTCTATATCCATATGTTGATTTTTTAGATGGAGAACTGGATCTCTCTGTTGAGTCTAAGGGTCGTTTTGGTGATTGTATAATAAATGAATGTACCATTACGGTAGGGCAATCGAAACTCTCGCTACAAGGGAGGTTGGTGAATCTCCATAATCCAGAGAACCTCTACCTTTCTGTGCACTCGCAGGAATTACAACTTGCACCATCGCTCACCAATGAACTTCTTCCCGGGCTTTCATTGCCGAATCTTGGGTTCTTAGGGTATGTTACCGGTAAACTTGCATACGAGGGTACTCCACAAAAATTTCAATCGTACCTCAATGCTCGTACCTCACTAGGTTCAGTTGATGCTACTGCGACCATCTCATTCGAGACAACCCCCTTTACATACGACGGGGTAGTTAGGTTTCAACAAGTAAACATTGGTCCCCTACTCAACGATACAACAATACAAAGTTCACTCAACGGAACATTGACAATCAATGGTGCAGGTACAAATCTTAGCTCAATGTCTGCCGTTATGAAAGCTGTACTTGACTCATCGAAAGTATATACAATACCTATTAATTCAATGGTACTCGTTAGCAACATTGCAGATGGTCTTTTGAATTCACATCTGGTAATGAATGTGGGGACAGGTCGATATGAATTATCGTCGAAAGTACTATTTGCACATGACGAAACTTCATACTCAGTTCAAGGAAAAGTAATTTCTTGTAATTGCGCAGAAATTCTCAACAATTCAAAGTATGAAAGCAGCCTTTCGTTCCAAGTTCAAGCTCGTGGAAGGTGGGACGCACAGGGCGGGAAAGATTCACTCGAACTCCTGTTTTACCCATCCAGCATGGGCGAGCGTTCATTCGATGGTGGAAGTATCCTGGTACGTCACTATTTAGAAGGAAACGAACGTACTATCATTTTGGAATCTGAACCCTTCGATCTCTCCTGTAAGGGTTCATATACACTCGGGTCGCTTATCCAAGGAGTAGAGAGAATTGTAGCCCTGTATAGTACATATTTTACCGACTACCTCATGTATTTTGAAAATACCCCGACGCAGGGTACTAAGCAAATAGTTTTTCCGATTGCAATGCCGTCACAAAACGTTACTTTCCACCTGCAATGTCGTGATCTTACTCCTTTTGGTGTGTTCATTGCCACTCCTCTCGAAGGTGATCTTGAATTGCGAGGATCTTTCCATGTTGAAGAAGATACCCTTGTAAGCAACTTCAATGTAGGTTCACGCGAGTTCATAGTTGATCACCCATCTTCGTATCTCATGCTCAGCGGTTTGAATGCAACCATTACGATCGATGCAAATGTACAAAGTACCAACTTCCATTCGTTTGCTACATCATTCCATTGCGAAGCACAGACGTTGACATACAATCATCTTCTTGTGGATAGAGTACGTCTTGCGGTTGATGCATGTGGAGATTCTGGGAGGATATGCCTTTATGGTATAGTTGATTCACTTGTTACACTACGTGCAGAAAACACATGGATACGGGAGCGCACACAACTGAGGTGTGTATTTCCTGTGTTCGAGTGTTTGTTTGATACCCTGTGGGGCGTACGGGCACTCCAGCCATTCCGTTGTTATTTCACAAATCAAGGCATATGGGTAGACAACCTTACGTTACTTCGTGATACAACCACCCTCGTTGTTAAAGGGCTCTTTAATCCCTCTGGAATGTCTGACATAGTATTTGGTGTTGAAAACTTTAATCTTAGTGATTTGAAAAATATTATCCGGCAAACTCAATCAATGGGGACATTCCATCAACTTACTGGAGCTATGAGTTGTCGTGGCATTATTCGTGGGACAGTGGAGAAGCCATCGTTCGTTTGTAATTTAAAAATACAGGATGGAAGCATTCACGATGTGTATTTTGGTACTGCAATTCTTGATGTATCTTACTATGAGAATATGTTATCCACAGCACTCTTAATGTTTACGAGTGCAAGAAGTTCTCTATTACAACCCGATGTGACTGTAAGAGGAACAATACCAGTTCAGCTCTCAATATCACCTAGTCGAACAGATATACCTGCAAATGGCATGCTTGATATAGAAATTCGTGGAGATGCTATTAATGCAATCCTTCTTTCTCCATTTTTTCCTATTCTCCAGAATGTTTCTGGTACAATCGCATGCAATCTAAAGGTTCAAGGTAGTGTTAGCAACCCGGAGTATAGTGGTTCTATTGTCTTCAACAATGTACGGTTCCTCGTTCGGCCTCTTGGAGTACAGTACATTCTCGATGGTCGTGCGGTATCCGAAGGGAATCGTATTTACCTGGAAGATGTTTCCATAAGCAATGTACCAGAAGATCAGCGGACAGATGGCCGTCTGGATATTACTGGTTCATGTATTCTCAGTGGACTTTCTGTAAAGAGGTTTTCATTGAAAGCTGAGGGGAAGTTACTTGTCATGAAGGAGCAACGTATGCCAGGACAGTCGATGTATGGTACACTCTATGTTGGTACATCCCCGCAAGGTCTCTCATGGCAAGGGACACCTGAACGATCACTCATTCGTGGAGAGCTTTACTTACTGGATGCTCAATTAATTTTCCCGCCTGAGCGTGAAGCACCACCACTCCGTGCAAGTACAATTGCTGTAACATTTGAAAATGATACGATGACAGTGAAAGAGACGAAATCATTCCGACAACAAGCCCACAATGGGCAACCATCTCAGCTCAGCAAAGCCGAAGAATCATTCTTGAACAATATTGACTACGATATTGCTGTTGAAACCCGTGGAAATAACTCGATTCGGTTTGTCTTTAATACACAGACAAGTGAAGAGCTCTTTGCCGTGTTAAAGGGTCGGTTGACATATAATAAAGTAGGAACAATAAGTCGTTTTGCCGGACAAGTTGAAGTTGGTGAACGTTCCTACTACAATTTCTTTAAAAAGTTCGATGCAGCTGGTACCATAACGTTCACAGGAGATCTTGGAAATCCAGAACTTAATGTGACTGCACGATACGAAGGTATTCATATTCTTGATACTACTCTGGCACCAACACGATCCCAGACATCATCGTTTTCATCGCAGACAGACAGGGAACGTATTGCTGTAATTCTCAATATCACTGGGACACGTACTGAACCGAAAGTTTCTACCCGTATCGAACGGTACGAAAATAATGAATGGGTACGCTACGAGACCGGAGACGATGAATCGAATGCAATATCGTTTATTCTCAGTGGTCAATTCACAGATGAACTTACTGCTCAACAGCGTACGAGCCTTATTGGTACTAATCTCGGGTTTGGACTTGCTGCAGGAATGATTACAGGACCACTTAGCGAAGCGTTACGAAGGAATACAGGAGGCTACATACAATCTGTTGATGTTCTCTACTATGGGGGAGAGTTCCAAAAATCAGCAGATGTACGGCTAACAGGCCAAGTTGGAGATGCTATTATACGTTTTGGTGGAAAAGTTATCAACGACCCATTTGGAAATGCAAACGTTAGTGTTGAATTACCGCTCTCCATGCTTTCACGGAACCTTATTCTCTCACTCGAACACAAAGTTGAAAGCTTCGAGTACTCCGAAATGCAACGTCGCGCATACAATAGCGCGAAAATATTCTACCGATTTACGTTCTGACATTCCAGTGAAAATGCTATGACAATACCAAACGAAGAACTCCAGAAAAAAATACTTCAATTTCTTAAACGATTCCCAAATGAACTCTTCAAAGCGCGTGAACTTGCGCGTCGACTAGGTATTCGTGATGAGAAAACATATCTCCAATTCAAAGAACAACTACGCTTTTTGCAAGATAAGCAAGCAATTCTCCGTGTTCGTGGGAAAAAGTATGGGCATCTCCACCGCGAAGAACGGGTACAAGGCATTTTTAAGAAAGTTCGTCAGCGAGGGGTTGTTATCGTTGATGGGACGAATGAAGAGATTGAGATCCGTACTTATACTGATGATGTAGTGTTCGATGGAGACATAGTAGAAGTACTTGTTCACTCTCATCCATCCAAAGGGTATGCACACAAAGTTCGACATGGTGATATTCTACAAGTTGTAAAGCGCAAACATCGGATACTTACAGGCATACTCGACCGAGTACGGAAACACTACATTGTGATTCCCGATTCCAAAGATTTTTCTCAAGAGGTGATTATTCCCTCCAATGCTCTTCAAGGAGCTCAGGTGGGTGAAAAAGTAGTTGTCGAAGTTCTCTCAATGCATCGACACGAGGTACCACGTGGACGTATTTTGAAGAGCCTTGGTACTCCAGGACAGTTGTCAACTGAACTTTTAGCTATCGTGCACGAGTATGAACTGCCACGATCGTTTCCTCCCGAAGTACTCCGAGAAGCAGAAGCCCTTCCAGCTGACATTGGGAGTGATGAAATTGCTCGGCGAAGTGATTTTCGATCCCTTCTCACTTTCACAATCGATCCCGAAGACGCTAAAGATTTTGACGATGCACTTTCTATTGAACAACTTCCTGATGGAAACTATAAATTGGGTGTTCATATAGCCGATGTTTCACACTACGTAGCGGAAGGGAGTGAACTCGATAAAGAGGCATTGCGTAGAGGTACAAGTGTTTATCTCCCGAATGGTGTGATACCAATGTTACCAGAGCGACTCTCAACATACCTCTGTAGTCTACGCCCAAATGAGGAAAAGCTTACGTACTCTGTTATCATGGTTGTCTCGCCACGTGGTGCTGTGAAAGAGTACAGTATTACTCCCAGCATTATTCGTAGCAGTCGAAGATTCACGTATGAAGAAGTCCAGGAGATACTCAACAGACTTAGGTCCGGAAAACCTGTTTCACCTGGTGACGAGCAGTATGTCACTGCGTTCACGATGCTCTATGCTCTCACATCAACATTGACAAAAAAGCGTTTGAGAGAAGGAAGTATTGATTTTGAGACGGCTGAGGTCTCGTTCCGTTTCGATGAAGAAGGAAAGCCAATCGAAATAGTGAAGAGGGTGAGGCTTGAGAGTCATAGACTCATTGAGGAATGTATGCTTCTTGCGAACAGAGTTGTTGCAAAACACATCGGTATGCCAAAACCGAATACACACAGAGAACCATTTCTCTACCGTGTACATGATGCTCCTGATCCACAACGAATTCAAGAATTAGCACTCTTTGTTAAAAAATTTGGTTTCTCTCTCGACATTGAAAAGGGTGTCAATGCGAAGGCGCTCCAAAAGTTGCTTACCCAAGTAAAGGGGACAGATGTTGAAAACATTATCAATGAAATTGTTCTCCGATCAATGGCTAAAGCAGTATACTCCGAACATAATATTGGTCACTATGGCTTAGGGTTCGATTACTATGCTCACTTTACATCCCCCATTCGGCGCTACCCTGATCTTGTTGTCCATCGGATGTTAAAGAAGTACACCAGCGGGATTACTCCACACGAACGTGAGCAATTGAAGCAAAGACTACCAGCCATTGCCAAGCAATCGTCAGAACGAGAGCGTGTTGCAATGGAAGCAGAACGAGCAGCGGTAAAAGCGGTTCAAGTAGAATATATGAAGAAACATCTTGGTGAGGAGTTCGATGCAGTTATTTCAGGTGTTGCTCCGTATGGCATTTTTGTAGAGTTGACCGACATCTTAGTGGAAGGGATGGTTCATGTTCGCGAATTGATGGACGATTACTATTCATACGATGAAAAGCACTACGCACTCATTGGACGGCGCACCAGGACAATGTATAGACTCGGTGATCGAGTCCGAGTAAAACTTGTACGGGTGAATGCTGAGCAACGGCAAGTAGATTTTATTCTTCTTACTGATTAACAGCTCACGTGTTCAAACACGGTTCTGCTGTTCAGTGTGGTTTCGAGGAATTTCCTTCCCTTGCTCTACGTAAATAGTCCGGGTGGGGTATGGTATTATTATTCCTTCCTTTGCATAACGCTTGTGTAGCCGTTTTATAAACTCGTGTCGGAGTAGAAATTGATCGGCGTACTCTCGAGCACGCAAAGCCACATTACAATTGATGCTAAAATCACCAAAGGTATGGAACCGGATAACAGGCTCAAAATCTGGAACTCCACCAGGTACTTCGCGAAGAACTTCGCGAGCTACTTCGAGTGTCACATGTTCAACATGTTCGAGATTACTTTCATAGCTTACACCGAGCGGGATAGTAATCGATAAATCTTTCTCCGGAAGGTAGTGGTTAATCACAATAGTATTTGCAAGTTTTGAATTCGGAATAATGATAAGATTGTTTGCTAGTTGTTGTATCGTTGTGTTTCGCCAGGTAATATCTGCAACTATTCCTTCTTCACCAGAACTTAACTTAATATAATCACCGGGTCGAATTTGCCGTGTGAGTAAGATGTGGAGACCAGCGAAAAGGTTTGAAAGTGTATCCTGAAGCGCGAGAGCTACTGCTAAACCTCCAACCCCAAGTGCTGTAAGAATTGGTGTAATGGAAATTCCCATCGTTTGCAAGATAATAAGAGCACCGAGTACATAAATCGTCCACCGTGTAATGTTTACTATTATGGAGGTCGAAGGGAGTACTGTTTGTACCTTTTGCGTCTTTAACGCAAGATATGACGATGCAATTCGTGCAAGAATGATCGTGAACGAAAAAATCAGACTAGCGACAATGATATTGGTAAAGATTTCATGGTACTCTCGTTTGAACGGAATAAGAGGGAGAGCGACATATATTCCAAAGAGTAAGAACCACAATTTAAAAATACCTTGGAGTGCTTGGATGATAATATCGTCTCCCTCCCACCGTGTTTTTGTTGCGAGTTTAGTTAGCTTTCGTTGGATAATTCTATCGGCAATTGATCCAACTATGATCGCAACAAGGATGATACTTGGCGGAAGAATGTACGGAACAATGCCAAACATATGTCGTGTATCCATTGGGTAACTCCAATACAGTTGAGCAGATGTGAGCACATATTTTCTTGTAAAGTACAGTCAATTCTTTACGAGAGCAAGCAAGTGGTTAGTGGAGGAACACAAGTAAGTTTCGTAAATAATCGATTTCATAGCTATCTATAAAGCAGAAAGTTAGCTAAATGTTAGCTATGGCGTATTGAAAGAATATCCCCATCTTGAACAACATAGTCTTTTCCTTCGAGTCTCCACAAGCCGAGTTCCCTTGCTTTTGCAAAAGATCCGCCAGCGGCGATAAAGTCGTCATAGTGAACAACCTCAGCACGGATGAATTTTGTATAGAAATCAGAATGAATTACTCCAGCGGCTTCTTGTGCTGTCATACCTTTCTTAATAGTCCATGCTCGACATTCATCTTCCCCGACGGTGAAGAATGATTGAAGCCCAAGAATTCTATACGACTCCCGGATTAGAAGATCAAGTGTTGATTCGGTAATGCCGTACTCTTGCATAAAAAGAGCTGCTTCTTCGTCAGGGAGTTCCGACATTTCAAACTCGAGCTTTCCTAAACAGTGGATCACTTTTGTGCTTGGAGACTCTTTCTGCTTTCTAATTTCGCTGAGTATCTTTTGGTTATCGAGGTTCATTTCATCAAAGTTCAACGCAATAAGCATAGGTTTTGTCGTAAGAAGTTGATATGGTTTAAGCATTGAATGCTCCTCTGGTGTTAAGGTTGTATTTCGAAGTGGTTGCTCGTGTTCCAGATGGTGCTTGCATTTTTCAAGGAGGAAAAGTTCTCGTGCCATTTGTTCATTCTTTGTCTTTAAGAGGGTTTTAGTAATTTTTTCAATTCTACTCTCAAGAAGTGCTAGGTCGGCAAGGATAAATTCAGTTTCAAGGAGTGTAATATCTCGAACTGGATCAATGGTGCCTTCGGGGTGTGGTACAGTTTCATTCTTAAATACTCGCACAACGTGGATCAATGCGTCATTTGACTTGACATTTGCAAGGAAGTGAGTAGTAAATTGTGGTGATCCACGTTCGTTCCTCTGTAAACCAACAACATCAACAAATTCAATTGTTGCATACGTTGTTCGTCTTGGTACGAGTAGTTCTGCACACCGAGTGAGTCGTTCATCGGGGACCTTCACAACTGCGTGGTGCGCTTCGAGAGTCGTAACTGCTGACGCATCCAAGTGTGTCTTTGTAATCGTTTGGAACAATGTTGTTTTCCCACTGAAAGGAAGACCAACAATACCTATTTGCATCGTACTCCTTTCTGTTTGTTGCTTATAGAATATACAATATACGAAATAATGTTTTCATTGTGCGGTTTAATCAGCGTAAGAATGTGGTGGGACAATTATTAAAAAGAACTGTGCAACGTTTCCAGAAACGTTGCACAGGGAGGAGGACTGTACCGAAGTACAGTACTGCGCGGGGCTATTTTTTCAAAATAGATAGGTTTTTACGTATGAGGTCAATTCGCTGTTTTACACACAGTGCACTCCGTAAACCATCTCCAGGAGTATGGAGAACATAATCAATGAGCTTGTCAAGAGTCGATGTAGCAACGTGCAGTCGGGTATCGGACGAAGCATAGTAAATGAAGACATTACCGTTCGGACGAGCAACCCATCCGTTGCTGAAGAGAACGTTCGATACATCACCAACACGTTCCTCGCCCTCAGGTGCCATGAAGTAACCTCCGGGTCGTGCAATAACTTTTGTGGGATCGTTCAAGTCAGTAAGAAACAAGTATAGTACATACCGTAATCCGGCAGCAGTATTTCGTACACCGTGTGCAAGATGAAGCCATCCTTTTTCTGTTTTTATTGGTGCAGGACCGAGGCCGTTTTTGACTTCTTTAATTGTGTGGTAAACTCGGTCGTCGATAATGGTTTCGTGGTCGATTCGTGCGGGATTCATACTTTCCGAAAGCCCCCAGCCGATACCACCACCAGAACCTGTATCGATAAATCCATCCTGTGGCCGCGTATAGAATGCGTATTTTCCATCGACAAATTCTGGATGAAGGACGACGTTGCGTTGCTGTGGTGAACGCGTTATTAAATCTGGCAGTCGTTCCCATGTTTTGAAATCTTTGGTCCTTACAATGCCACATTGAGCTATTGCCGATGAGGTATCTATGCGTGGAGCTGAAGGATCTTTTCTCTCTGTGCAAAATAGACCATAGTACCACCCATCATCGTGTTTTGTGATGCGCATATCGTATACATTTACGTCAGGATCTGATGTCTCAGGAAGTTCAATAGGGTAGTCCCAGAAACGAAAGTTGTCAATTCCATTGTTTGACTCAGCTATTGCAAAAAATGACTTCCGATCAACACCTTCTACACGAACAATGAGAAGAATCTTCCCATTATATTCAACAGCACCTGCATTGAACGTTGAATTTATCCCCATACGCTCAAGTAAGAAAGGGTTGGACTCATAGTTGAAATCGTATCGCCAGAACGGTGGTGTATGTGCAGCTGTGAGGATAGGATACTTATAACGTTCAATAATCCCATTCTTCGTTGGAAGCTTGATATTCTTCCGTCGAATGAGTTTCTCGTATTCATTGAAAATGATCTTTACTCGGTTGTTAAATGCTTTTTTGGTCATCAATTACTTCTCCAGCTTAGACGTTAAATTATGGAGGAAAGGTGTATTTTCCTTTGCTAGTACGTCGAGCTTATCCCACCAATTGAATTTTAGGAAAAGAGACGTTATGACTGTAATTCCTGCACACACCCAAAAGTATGGATACTCTTGGATTACGAGAAAGACAGGAAGAGCAACAAGAGATGCTTGCCATATAATTCCAACAACGACGTTCGAAATGTCGCGGTAGAAATTCTTGTTTGGCTGAAACTCTGGGTAATACGCTTGTACTTTCTTTAACACGGGTTTCCAAAATCCCCAGGGGTGTACTTGGATATAGAATTTCATAAGTACCTCATCGGGCTCTGGATCTGTTAAGAGACTCCCGAGGATCGATCCTGCCGTAGAAACAAAGAGAATGTATGGAAACGCATCAAGTGCGTGGAGCTGTGGGAAAGCTACAGGTATTACGAGAGCAGAAGCAATACCAGTAACCATTCCCCAGAAATAGCCGTACCCATTCAATCGCCACCAGTACCATTTGAGAACATTCGAAGCAGTGTATCCGCCCCAGAGTGCATTCACAATCCACAATGTTACTTGATTAATTGATTCAGCGAGAATGCCGAAAATGAAACCGAGAAGAACGAATGATATTGTTACGATGTAACTCATGTGGACGTACTTTTTCTGAGTGGCATGGGGATTAATAAATTTTTTGTAAATGTCATTTACGACATATGCAGGAGCTGCGTTAATTGTTGCTGCGTATGTAGACATAAAGGCAGCAAGAAGTCCTGCCATTAACAATCCAGCCCACCCTATGGGAATTAGGTCACGTAATGCTAACGGAAGCACCATTTCAAAGTCGATAGCTGGCCCCATCTGTTTAAGTTCAGGAGTCAAGAAAACGAGTGCGAGAACAGTGAGTCCTGCAATAAGCATGTATCGTGGGAAAAAGAGTACGATAGAAACAAACCAACTCATTTTTGCTGCTTCTTTTGGGGAACGAGTTGCAAGAATCCGTTGCATGTCGTAGTTTGGTGCAGGACCTGCAGCACTGACCAAAAAGCCCTTGAACAACACCATGATAAAGAAAATACCGAAGAGTTCATAGCCATCGCTTTGAATTTTAGAATTCACCGCATCGAGCAAACCAGTCCAATTTAGATCTAGGCGCCATCCGAAAAAAATGTTTTTCCAACCATTTGGAATAACGGCGGCGAGCATCTCAGGAGAAACAAGTTGCATTGCAAGTATGCCCACTGCTATCGAAGCAACAGTCATAACAAGAAATTGGATGAATTCGGTTATGACAACGCTAAACATTCCACCTTTCACAGCATAGATAGCTGTAATGCTCATAAGAATAATTGCGTAAGTATCTGCTGATAAATCCCAGGGTAGGAATATCTTAGCAAATTTCCCAATTCCTTTGAAATCGTATGCAATGAAACCAATAACACTCACCAATGCGAAGATAACAACAATGATGTGTGCAAGTCGTGCCCCTTTCCCCGATCCAAATCGTGTTTCGATCCACTGGGCACCTGTCATAACATTCGATTTACGGAGCCAAATTGAAAGATATGCCATTAAAAAAATTTGGTTGAATATTGGCCATACCCATGGAATCCAAACACTCTTCATTCCGTAAACGAAAAGCAGATACACAAGCCACATTGTTCCAGTAATGTCGAACATTCCAGAGGCATTCGATACTCCAAGTACCCACCACGGAAGTGAGTTGCTTCCAAGGAAATAAGAATTTAAATCTTTGATAGCACGTTTTGATACCAAAAGACCAATTGTAAAAACAAGAGCGAAGTAGCCGATTATTATAGAAAGGTCAATTGTACTGATGTTCATATGTGTTCTTTCATGTTTGTACGTATTAGTAGGAATGACAATTACTCTTGTTTTTCACTGCATATTCAATGCCACAGTCGAACGATGGTAGAATGTAGAATTATAGATGGATTACAGTGTAAAATGAACACCTGTTTTATCACTTTGATAATTGCATGTTATGGAATTGATAAATAACTATTGTTTTTAGTGGAAATGAATAGTACACTCGCTGGCAGAGAGGTTGCATGTACTTTTTAGCTTAGTTAAAAATTTAAGGAATATGAGAAATGAAAGTGATTCATATACTTGTGTCGTTGATTGTTTTTACTTTTTCCGTAAATAGGGCGATCGCACAAACTAACGAAAACGTAGTGGTTGCTCCAGTGTTTCAAGATAATATGGTTTTACAGCAACACACAAACGTTGCTGTATGGGGAAAAGGGACACCAGGAATGAAAGTAGATGTTTGTGGTTCATGGGGAAAAAGCGCCTCTACTGTTGTTCAATCTGATGGGAAGTGGAAGGTAAAATTGAAAACTCCAAGAGCCGGTGGACCATACGAGCTCACCGTTCATGGAGGAACTACGAAGAAAGTATTTAAAAATGTATTAATTGGTGAAGTGTGGCTCTGTTCAGGTCAGTCAAACATGGAAATGCCCCTGGAAGGGTGGCCACCAACTGATACTATTATGAATGCAACTGCCGAAATTGAGCGTGCGCAGTATCCTTCTATACGTTTTTTACATGTTCAGCGAAACTATGCACCAGAACCTTCCGATGAACTCAGGGGAGTTTGGCGAGAGTGTACACCATCGACAGCACGAACGTTTAGTGCTGTTGCATATTTCTTCGGGAGAAAATTGTATCAAACGCTCAATGTTCCTATTGGACTCATTCTTGCGGCATGGGGTGGAACAGCTGTAGAACCATGGATGAGCAGAGAAGCACTCCAACAATTTCCACAGTACTCATCCCTCTTAGAAACATTACCGAGAGTGAAAGATAGTTTGAAAGTACTTAACGCATGGTTGGAACAACATCGCATTGTGAACCTAGGTGAGCGGCCATCTGAACAACGGTACGAAAATCTCCAATTTGATGATTCTGATTGTTCAAAGAAAGATTTTAACGATAAAGACTGGTTAGTTGTTAATGTACCAGCGTTGTGGGAACAATCTACGATTGGAGAATTCGATGGTGTTGTTTGGTACAGAACAACGATCACTATTCCACGGGAATGGATCGGAAAAGAGTTAACGCTCTTTCTTGGTCCTATTGATGATATGGATGAAACGTACGTTAATGGAACGTTGGTCGGTAAAATAATGAAGGGAGGATACTGGAGAACAGAGAGGAAGTATACAGTACCCCAGACAATCGTAACAGATTCACTCCTCACACTAGCAGTTCGAGTCCTTGATACACAAGGAGGTGGGGGGATTTGGGGGGACGGGAGAAAACCATACATTGCTTGTGAAAGTGTCGGCCAAACACTATCGCTCGAAGGACAATGGAAATGTTTACCAGTTGCTGAGTACAGAGCAGATGTGTTCTATGTATTTGGAACAGGGAGCAATGGATTCCGCGAAAGGCCGAAACTTCCTGTAACAATTTCTGGGTACACTGCAACAGCACTCTTCAACGGAATGATTTCACCTCTTCTCCCGTTCACTATTCGTGGAGTAATTTGGTACCAAGGAGAATCGAACGTGTATGATCCAGCAATGTATCGTCGTCTCTTTCCCGGTATGATTCAAAATTGGAGAAGTGTCTTCGAATCAGGTGAATTTCCATTTTACTATGTACAAATTGCTCCATACGATTATGGAGAACGGTCACGATCCTACGAACTCAGAGAGTCGCAGTTCCTCACACTAGCAAATGTGAAAAATACAGGTATGGTTGTGACTCTTGATATTGGGGATCCCAAAAATATTCATCCGTGCAATAAGCTCGATGTTGGCAATCGGCTAGCTCTGTGGGCGCTTGCACAAACATACAAAAAACAGGTTGGGGTATACTCTGGACCACTTTATAAATCAATGAAGAAGGAGGGAAATGCAATTGTACTTTCGTTCGACCATACTGGGAGTGGCTTGGTAGTAAAAGAAATCGACGGGGAACATCATTTCCTAATTGCAGGACCTGATAGTATCTTTCAGAGGGCATATGTTGAAGTGAGAGGGAAAAAACTCATAGTTTCACACCCGAATATTCAAAATCCACTTGCTGTACGATATGCATGGAGCAATACAGCATCAGCAACATTGTTTAATAAAGAGGGCTTACCAGCATCTTCGTTCCGGACTGATTCCTGGAAGTAGGTGCTTCACAACAGAAACAAGATTCAAAATATTTGATTTGAGAGTGTTGAATTTAGAATTACGACTTCGAAAGTAGTGATATATATCTAAAGTACGGAATTGAGTGAAAATGTATAACAAATGTGCGGAGCGGAAGGGGAGGGATTCGAACCCTCGATACGCCGAAGCGTATACCGGTTTTCGAGACCGGCCGATTCAACCACTCTCGCACCCTTCCTCTTATTTGGGTGAGAACATCTCTTCGCGGAGAGAGTGGGATTCGAACCCACGGTACCCTTGAGGGGTACACACGCTCTCCAGGCGTGCCAGTTCAACCACTCCTGCATCTCTCCGTTTATGTGGACATTGTACTTTTGTTGGTACGACCACTAATATACCGAAAAGATTGCTGATTTCAAAAATCGCTTAGTAATGCTAACCGAAAAGTAACTGTTCTACGTATCGAGCAATGGCAGGGGATGATGTTAATCCGGGAGATTCAATTCCAATCAGATTGACGAATCCTGGAAGGCCTCGTTCACGTTCATGGATGATCACGAAATCTTTTGGTGGTTCACCTTTTCTTTGCAATTTTGGACGAATGCCACTCATGTCTGGTTCAATGTCATCATCTGTAATTGAAGGAAGAATTCGGCGAATCGATTCAGCAAAATAATGTCGTTTTGTTTCGTCAACAGCATAATTAAGTGTACGATCAGGAAGATACTCTACATCGGGACCGAATTTAAGTCGCCCTCCCCAGTCAACGAGAGCATGCACGCCAAGTCCTTCGTTCTGTGGTACGGGGTAAACAAGACGAGTAATTAATTTCGCCTTCGATGGTACCACTACAAAGTACGATCCTTTTGCATAGGTCAACCGGTACCCAGCAGAATCGACATCGATCCCTACCATCGCGGCAACGATGTCGCTCTGCAATCCAGCAGCGTTGATGACAATATCGCTCGTAAGTGTCGTTATAGTACCGTTGTCGTTGACTGTAATGTTGTACATTGTTCCAGTGTATTCGATAGCAAGTACTTCGCATCGACAATGTAGTATTGCACCGTGCTCCTGTGCACTGTGAGCAAAGAAATCCATGAGGTGATGTACGCTCACGATTCCAGTGAGTGGTGAAAAGAGGGCGCCAAATGTTCGGATGTTAGGTTCAAGCTTGAGGGTTTCCTCTTTTGTAAGAAACTTGAGGTGAACACCATTTTGCTCAGCATTAGAAGCTATCCGTTCGAGCTGCTCTACTTCATTTTCTGTTGTAGCTGTAATAAGTTTTGTGATTTTACGATGGGTGATATTGTACTGCTTGCAGAGATCGTAGAGTAAATCCCTTCCTTCAGTACAAAGACGTGCTTTTAAAGATCCAGGTTTGTAGTAAATTCCAGCATGAATCACTTCGCTGTTCCTACTCGATGTTTCCATGCCGTATCGCTCGTTTTTTTCGAGAATAAGAAGATGCGAATGTCGCACAGAAAGACGTTCTGCAATTGCAAGTCCAACAACACCGGCTCCAATGATTGTAATTTCAAAATCTGCCATAGACAACGCATTGTTTGTTAATGAGTTACAATAAAGGTACAAAAATTTTTAGAGTAGAAGAAACAACTTGCATACCCATATATTCCTCGTTATTTTAAAAGTGTTGTGGAATTAATACGAAAGGATTGTGTATGGGAAAAGGTGATCAACGAACAAAACGTGGAAAAATTTTCCGTGGAACTTATGGGAAAAGTAGGCCAAAGAAGAGGAAGAAACGTGCGCTAAAAGCAGCTCAACAAGAAGCTTCTACTCCTACCTCGTGAATGGACAAGTTCAATCTTGTCCATTTTTTTATCGTACCCCAACTAGATCAACCAACCACAAGCTAAACGCTGGAACGTACGTTATTACGAGAAGCGCCACCACTTCAAGTCCAATAAATATGAGTACTGACTTTGCAATTGTAAGTATGGATTTTTCAAATCGTAAGCTTGACATGAAAAGGTTAAGACCAACTGGAGGTGTTAAGTACCCAATTTCAAGATTCGTAAGAAAGATGATGCCAAGGTGAATGGGATTGATACCAAATGCACTTGCAATAGGGAGAATGAGAGGGACAACAACAAGGATGGCAGAGAAAATATCCATCATCATTCCTACGAGAATGAGGAATACATTAAGAATCAGGAGAAATGTGGTTGTACTTGATATGTGAGTTTGTACAAATTCAAAGAGTCGTTGAGGTACTTGTGCATCGATGAGATAATTTGTGAGACCCAGTGCAACTCCAATAATTGAAAGTATCGCTCCGACAAGGATCATGCTCTCGCGAACAATACGGGGAAAATCCTTTTTCATTGAAAGATCTTTATAAACGAAAAACTCCACGAAAAATACATACACTGCAGTCACAGCAGCTGCTTCTGTTGCAGTTATCAATCCACTGTAAATACCACCTATAATGATGAAAGGAATGGGAATTTCCCAACTTGCCTCTCTTGTTGACTTCAGAGCATGAGAGAGATTAAATGGGATTCTTGGAACGTGGGTGCGTGCTCCTTCGATGATACTGTAGAGAGAGAGAACTGCAATGAGAAGAAAACCAGGAATAATACCAGCAACAAAGAGTTTATCGATACTCGTTTCAGCAGTCATTCCATAGATAATAATTGGAAGACTTGGTGGAAACAAGAGACCAATGCTCCCTGATGCAGTAACAAGACCGAGCGAGAATTGTTCATTGTAATGTTCTTTTAATAACATTGGGTAGAGGAGTCCACCGAGCGCAATTATTGTTACCCCAGATGCGCCTGTGAATGCTGTGAAAAATGCACAGGTGAGGAGAACGACAATAGCAAGGCCACCACGAAACCATCCGAAATATGCTTGGGCGAGGTTAACAAGTCGTTGAGCTGAACGTGATTCAGCAAGCATGTATCCTGCAAAGGTAAAGAGGGGAATAGCAATGAGTGTTGGTGTTTCTGCAATACGGTAGAGCTCAATAATAACTGCAGCAGGATCAATCTCAGCAACTGAAAAAAAATACAGTGCCAGTGCGCCAAGAACGGTAAAGAGCGGCGCACCGAGAAGAGCAAGAAGTATAATGCACACGAGAATAAGCCATTGATCCATTAGTGCGCTGAGCCTCCTTTAAGTAAACAATAAATGTTTGAAACAATGCGTAAGAGGAAGTGGAGACTAAGCAATCCATACCCTAAAGGAATAATGCTCTGAGCATACCACGAGGGAATATCGGCATAAACAGTGTGCTGGGAGTCTATTTCGTAGGTAACAAATGTGAGTGCTGCGTGGAAAAGAAGTGTACAAATAAGTGCTGAAAAAAGGTCAATGAGAATCTGAATGGTGAGTTTATGTGGTGGTGAAAGGAAGCGTGTGAATACATCGATAGAAATATGTTTATTAGCTGTTGTGGCAAGAAGTGCACCAACGAAACCAATCCAGAGGACGAGATGTCGAAGCACAATATCGCCCCATACAATTCCACTATGAAAAATGTTTCTGAGGAGTACTTGTGTAAACCCAAGGATGAGCATTACAATCAGGAGAATGACAACAAGAATAGTTTCACACTTTGTAAGGAGAGATTCGAACCACTTTAAGAATTTCATCTTTTCTTCCGATATTCGTTGATGATGGATTCTACCTTCGTGAGGAATGCCTCATCGTACAATTTTCCGAGGAGCATACGACGCGCTTTGTTCCCTGTCGCAATGTACTCTTTTGCATCGTTTTCATCGATATTTGTAAAAATTAATCCGCGTTTTTGAAGTTCTTTACGACTTTGTTCGTTATCTTTTCGTCCAAGCTCTGTTAAGCGAGCCATAAACTTCTTCCCGTTTCGAAGAAGAATTTCTTGGAATGCAGGGGGTAGTTTGTCGAAGAATTTTTTTGAAATGACAACTGCACCATTTGAACAAGTTAGTGGGAAATCGACCATATACTTTGCTTGTGTATACCACTGGAGTGAAATGCTAGCGTATGGTGTAGTGTAGAAAGCATTGACTAACCCTGTTTGGAGTGATGTACGAACGTTATCAATTGAAAGAGGGATTGGTTTGATGTTCATTGATGTGAATGCTACTTCTGCAACCGGATCACCTTCCCACACCCACATTTTCACTTGTCGTACGTCCTCAACTTTTTTTATTGGGGTGTTACTAAAAATATAGACAAAACCGATCTCGACAAGTCCAAGAAGTATATATCCATTCTCTTCAAGTGCAGACCGAATGTCGGGCTCTAGAACAGTGTAGAGGTGATCAATTTCTTTACTATCTTTAACAAGGAATGGTGTATCGAGAATCCGAATCTTTGGCGAAATTTCTCCTAGCCCAACACCAGTAAACCCAGCTGCATGGAGTTGTCCGATAGCAATTTTTCGTACCACTGTTTTCTCATCGCCTTGCGTCATTCCAGGATACATCTTGAAGCCGAGTTTGCCGTTGCTTTCTTTTCGTACAGCGTCGTCGTACTCACGCATCACGTTCATCCACGTTGTTCCCTCGGGAGTAATTGATGCAAATTTGATGGTATACAGTTGTGCAAATGATAGTAATGGAGTGAATATAAATGGAAGAATTCGAAGAGAAATAGATCGTACCATAGAGTTCTATCCTTCTTCAAAGAAATCAGATTCTCGTTCACGTAGTCGTTTAGCCTTTTCTTTCGCGACAGCATTGGGTAGTCGAATATTTGGGGCGATATCGAGCGGCGTTGTTTCTACGATGCTCAAGAGAGAATCGAACAAAGCTTTATTTTGTTCCTGTACAGCGTAACTCTTCGCATAGTAAACGTGTGTGAGGAGAAATGTACCGTTGTTGAGCGCTAGTGCTTTTTCAAAGTACTCTTTCGCTTTGTCTGGATTTCCACCGAGTGCTTTCGGTGTTGTTGCCTCAATTGTACCGAGGAAAACATATGCAGCACCATAGTAGTACGCTGAATCGTGGTGTAGAACAAACGAAATTAATTCAAGCACTTTGGGAATATCTGCAAGGGCTGTAACATCACTTCGAGTGATGTTAATGTAGCTTCCCCAATTAAAGGCGGTCCAAAATATTGCAGGGACATCGTTTTTCGAAAACGTGAGTACACCGACACGGAACTGTTCAAGTGTACCATCGAGTCCTTGTACAAAATGCTTGTTCTGTGTAAGAGCACGGAGGCCGTATTCCTTCCCTCGAAGATAGAATGTTCGCGCACGCTCGTCATCAATATCCTCGCAAAATGCTAGTCCATAGGCTTGGTACCCTTGTGCGGCGTATACAAGGAGATCTTTGTTATTAGGGTCAGTTTTAATTAGTGTTTCAATGAGTTTCAATGTGCTCCCTAACGATTCACGTGCAAGTTGAAGATCGCTCTCTTCCATATATGTAGCAATGCCGTTCTGGAATATACCACTCATGCTGCGGACTGCAATTGTTTGAATGCAGCCCTGGAGAGCAAGTATTGCGACAATAGTAATCAGAATCCAGCGGTGTTTCATTGGGTATCCTTCAGTTATTCAAGTAGAATATAGAGAAATTTGTTGCGCTTTCAAAGAAAACCAGAGATGAGTTTTTTCACTTATTTAGTTTGTACACATGAAGTGCATCAAAAGAACATACCGAAGTGCACATGGGTTAGAATGGTCGTTGGAGACGGAGGAGTAATTGTACTTGTTTACGTTGGTCGGTACGCCAGACAAATCCAATTCGATATGATCCAGAACGATTACCGACGGCAATACCAAGATTATGGTGTAAGGTTTTGAACGAGAGTGAGCTGAACCCTTTAACAGGTGAGTACCACCCTGGCACTGACGTAACCCACCCAGCATCTGACATTAGAATGAGGATGATATAATTAAACATTTCAAAAGGTAATAGATCGAGATCATCGAATATGCTACCGTTGAGAATGAACTCTGTGTTTAGCAGAAACATTCTGTTCCCTGCAAAGGCTTTTGTTGGAAATGCATTCAAGGTACCAATACCACCGAGTTCAAAGGATCGTTGTGGTGGTAGAGTGCCGTCAGCAGTACCTACACGAAGGTGTACATTTAAATTATTGTAGCTATCGAGTGGTTGAAAGCGACTGATGTCAACAATGTACTGATCGAATCCGACATTGCTACCAATCGAGCGGCGTGAAAATTCAAGTGATGCGTATACATTCCACCCATGCAAGCCAACATTTGTTTTTGTCACCGTTGAGAGTCCACCGCTTAAAACGAAACTCCGTAATTTTCCTTCTCGTATGGGGGGATTTTCGCGGAAACGCTTCTTTCCACCGAAGAATGCCCAATCAACACGTTTTGCCATTGATTCGTATGCATCGGCCTTGAATGCAAAAGTGAGTTCTGTCTTCAATGTTTCCGATTGTGTGGAGTGACCGAGGTAAAGTGTATAACCTTCTCGTTGGAAGTAATCACGAAAGTCTTCGTGCATAAGGAGGGCTGCAAGTGTATTCTCCACGGTTGAGATGTACCACCGATCCTTTGTATCTGTAAGACTGTACCCTTCGAATCCGATATCAAAAATCCGATCAGTATGTTCGTTGCTAAAACGAAACTGTCGGCTTAGACCAAGTAATGTTCTCCACTTGTGTGATTTGAACCCCCACCCAATGAATCCATAAGCGTTCCATGAGCGACGTCCATCCCAGTAGTATTTTTTCTCTGAACCGAGTCCTAAGAAAACACTTTCAACACGATTGTAGCGGAAAATGAATTGGTCTATATCTGTAAGATCATACCGCCATGGGACATCGAAGGCAGTACTTGAATGGAACAAGCGCTTACGAAATAATTTTGGTGATCGTGTGTGAGTTGTACTAATATCTTCGTACCCAAGGATTGATGCTCCCGTGTCCTTAATGATTCTACCGTTGATAACCTCTGCATTTCCCTCAATTACTCCAGTAGAATTTACAATAAGGTCACCATTAAGTACAACGGCGTTCCCTCGAAGTGTGCCCGCTACACGGAGTGTACCATTTTTTACAACTACACTCGAGTTGTACACTGAGTTTTCTGTAATTGTTAGATCGCCGTTAATAATGTTCCCCTTTGTTTCGAGATTCTCGTCCTCTGAAAAAATTTCGATTGTATCGGTAGTATCAATAGTGTCTGTGGAATGAACATTCTGTCGTAGTATCTGGTTTACGATAGTTTCGATCTGGGTGGTAATAGCTATTGAAACATCGTTGTTTTTGATGGGGAGCTCTTTTTCCTGTGTCCAGAGAGTGCAAGGAATAAGCGTTAGACTGCAGAAAGTTAGTAAAAAACGTTTCATAGTTCCTTCGTTCTACCGTAGTTGTACTTACTATTACGAGATAAGCAAAATAAATGTTTCACTCCATACATAAAGTACTATGTTGATTCTACGAAGGCAATGCTTGATTCTTGTGAATTGGTGAGAAAAGATGTAGAATTATTATTAGCATGAGATAAAGAATTATTGATTGTCATAACCGTGAGAACTATAATGGTACTTATTGTTTCAGGAGTTTTACTCTACTGTGGAGCAGTCGTAATAGGTACAGTCATACCTGTCCATGCTGATTTTCAGCAAGCTAGTGAACCATCAATTCCACTGTATCTTTGGTCGAATGGGATCCATACGGATTTCGTAGTTCCAGTTGTTTCACCTGTAAAGGATTGGAGCAGAGTATTTTCACTTTCAGATATTGCTCCGACGATGGATTCACCGCAGTGGATTGCGTTTGGATGGGGCGATCGTACATTCTATCTCGAAACACCAACATGGGATGATTTAACAATCTGGAATGCCTTCTCTGCTCTGTTTTTACCAACATCCGCTGCAATGCATGTAACTGTGTATAGAGAAATTATCCCTACCAACCGTGTTATAGCGTTGAGTATTTCAGAGGAACAGTACCAACGACTCGTAAACTACATTGAGAGAGGTTTCCAATATGATGAGCAAGGGAACGTTCGAAGGATTGGAACCACTACATACTATGGATGTGATGCGTTCTACGAAGCAAGAGGAACATTTCACCTTTTTAATACATGCAACACGTGGATAAATTGTGGTTTAAAAGAAAGTGGACTTCCTGCTGCATTGTGGACGGTATTTGACTTTGGGATCTTTTATCACTATCAACGCTAGGTACGTTCATAACGTGTTAGGGTTTCTTCCTCATTATTTTGTATATTTGCACCGAGGTGATTGCTATGCATGTAGCTATTAATATTGATCACATTGCAACACTACGAAATGCACGTGGTGGACAACAACCTGACCCTGTTCTTGCAGCACTCGTGTGCGAAGAAGCTGGAGCTGTGGGCATTGTGTGCCATCTCCGCGAGGACCGACGCCACATAAGGGATGAGGACGTATGGCGCCTTCGATCGGCAATTCGGACAAAGCTTGATCTTGAAATGGCAGCAACAGAGGAGATTATAACAATTGCATGCCAAGTAAAGCCAGACCTTGTAACGCTTGTACCTGAACGACGTCAGGAATTGACAACGGAACGGGGAATTGATATCCTTATGCAGAAAGAATATTACACTAAAGTGGTTGAACGATTTCATGCTCATAACATTCCTGTAAGCCTGTTTATCGATCCAGTGGAGGAGCACGTACGAGCTGCCGCAGAAACAGGAACCGATATGATCGAGCTGCACACTGGTGAGTATGCTGAATCAACCACTGAGAAAGAAATCAAGCAACATCTTGAGCGTATACGAGCAGCGGCTATTCTAGGGAAACAATTAGGAATGAAGGTAAATGCTGGTCATGGACTTGATTACAACAATATTATCCCAATTGCAGCAATATCCGAAATCCAAGAAGTAAGTATTGGATATGCAATCATTGTACGAGCTCTCGAAGTTGGCTTGGCTGAGGCTGTACGACAGATGGTAACGCTTGTGAAACAGCATTCACAAACTACAATGCAATAATTTCTGATCGTTGAAACACTCTGTGTGAGTATGTGGTAATGCGAAAGGAAAAGAGGAACTCCAGTACAACACGAAAGCGATTGTTAATACACCTTCTTCAAGTACTGTTGTTTTCAATTGCATTTACACAAGAAAAGAAATCCGTGTATACGTTTTTCCCGTTCCAACGATTAATGCCACAGTTCACTGCGAACTGTACAGATCATGGATTTTCAGTGAGTAAGTTCCTGAACAAAGATCACTTCTGGGTTGGTTTTGGTCGTAGTATTCCACTAGTATACTATAGAAAAGACAATCTTCTTGCCGATGTGGTTGGTGCTGGTACGGTATTCACACAACTCGACCATAAACCAGGGAGTTTCAGAGTTATCAATACAGATTTCTATGTTGATCTATACGTTACCATTACATGGGATTCGTCCACATTTTTTCAAATAGGTGCAGGTCATACAAGTCACCATCTCAATGACGATGCGTTAGAGATACTTGGGTTCCAACACTCAATAAATTATGTACGCGATTACTACAGAGTGTTTGTTCTTAAACGTATGGATATTTTCAAAGGATATATCTATGGTGGATTCTTTTATCATCATACATTTAAGGTTCCATCAGGAAAAACGCCATTGTGGTTATTTGAAGTAGGAGCGGATGTTGTTCACACACACATTACACCGGCGCTTATGGGGTACATGGCCTTCGATATAAAATTCCGCGATGAAGTAAACTTTGGTTCAACACAGAGCTATCAAGCTGGTGTACGCATATCTAGTGCCTCACCGTATATATGCCGAATTGCATTAACGCATCGCACTGGATATGACGAACGAGGGCAGTTGTACAATACAAAAGTAACCATTCAGTCACTTGGGGTTTACTTTGACTTTTAGAAAATATATAATCCTTATCTCTCTCACACAGGTCGCAGTGTCTTATATCCATGCTCAGAAATTGGATTCTACGAGAGCAATGGATGGGTCTCCATGGTACCTCCAGAGGAAGCCATTTATTACAGCTGGTATTGCTGTTCACACTCTCTTTACAACATATCTCGAATACAAGTGGTGGTGGGAAGGAAATTATCACCCGTTTCGATTTGAAAACGATGGGTTCTGGCACAACTATTCTCTTGGTGTCGATAAAATAGGACATTTCTATACTTCGTATGCATACACTACTATTCTCTATGAATTATTCCGCTGGGGTGGTTACTCTGAATTGACTGCTCAGTGGTGGAGCAGTGGTATATCCTTTTTCTATGCGCTCTCCATTGAAATTGGAGATGGTTTCTCGACGTATGCGTTTTCAATGACTGATCTGAATGCAAATATTCTTGGTATAGGATATGCGTATCTTCAGCGATGTGTACCGTTCTTTAATAATTTTAAATTTAAATGGAGTTACTACCCTTCTGGTATTATACCCTTTGATCGGCACTTTCGGATTACGGATGACTACGATGGACATCTGTACTGGCTTACGATTGATGTTTACAATCTGTTACCAGAGAAAGTAAAGTCGTACTGGGTACCATTCCTCAACATTGCAATTGGATACGGTGGAGAGAATATTTCAAGTCGACCACACTGGGTTAGTGGAACACCAATTTACCCTCCTGGAGTACCCTCCCGTAAATTTGTTATAGCACTCGATTACAATCTCGCTACGCTCCCTGTAGACCATGATACCTGGAAAGCACTTGTACGAGTTCTCGATCTTTACCATTTTCCGGCACCAGGGATTCGAAAAGTACTAGGGAAACCAGCTCACGGTAAGTGGTTGGTACTCTATTGAGGTATAGAGAATTTCCTTTGAAAGTAGAGCGGGAGACGGGACTCGAACCCGCGACGTTCAGCTTGGGAAGCTGACATTCTACCACTGAATTACTCCCGCATTCACTATCATAATGTAGAGAATTTCCCTGTATTATTCAATAATTTTGAGAACGAACTTGAATCACATCGTTTGCACTTTATGAGTCTGATAGAGTTTGTACTTATTGTATGGGGTATTAGTCAATATTACAAAATTTGGAAGAATAAAGAGAGTATTTATGGATAAAAATGTAGAGAATGACACATGGCATTATCGTAAAAGATTTCATTAGAAGGAAAATAGGTGGAGTATAAGTAGAAAACGCGATCATCATGAATTATGGGAAAACGGGGGAGTACTCTTACTATTGTCTAAATATCAGAAAATTATATGTTCTACAGGTTGAATTCTATACGGTAATATACATAAGATTGGTGGAATCACACATCGTATTATAATGAGAATTAAATACTTAATTTCTCAACAGTTCAAGTGTTTTGTATAACTCCACCAATCACCCATCATACATGAAGAATTTTTACTTGACAAGTAATAATTTCTTTGTTTCAATACATTGATCTACTTTTAGCACGCAAACATACATTCCACTTGATGCTGTAACTGTGTTCCAAGTGTGAGAATATATTCCTGGTAATAATTCTTTTTCAATTAAAGTTGCGACTTCTTGTCCTAATAAATTGTAAATTTTCAATGTTACATAGGATGGTTTTGGGATTACAAATGAAATAGTGGTAGAAGCATTAAATGGATTGGGATAATTATTGAATAATTGCAGTTGTTGTGGATAATTAGTTGTTGTGTATTCAAGAGCTGTTGTAGAATAATGACGGTGAGACCAGTAGCCAGAGAGGAGAGAATACACAGTGTTTGAAACACGTCCTACGATATTTTGTCCTACAATTCCACTTACACTATGGGTGCTCGAAAAGCAGGTATTGCTTCCACTTCCAAAAGTGGATGATTTAATAAATTGTGAGTATCCCCATTCTGGAGATAAAACGATGAAGATAAGAAGAGGGTACTGTACTTTTTTCCATAAATTTTTCCACATTAGTAATCTCCTTTGGCAATGTACGGGTTAGTTCGATTCATGACTATCGTTTAAATGTTGTGGCAACTCGTTGTTGTATAAACCTGATGATGGAGGTGCACCATAGAGTTTTGGATTGAAGTACTTCCCACGTTCTTTTACACTTTTATAAACTTCAGTTTGAGGAAGTGATCCCTGCATGGAAAGATCGTTACGAACACTTGTTACTTGCCAACTCACTTTAACATTTGGCTTGTCGGTTTTTATTGAAAAACGGTTATTGTGAATCTCTTCACTTACAATAGCTTGTGCAAATTGACCAAGGACAGTTAGTTGGTAATGGAAGTCACGATTTATAGCTTCAAAATAAGCTGGTAGGTCAATAGTGGCATTTCCATCTCTATCTGTAACGACTGTACCAGTGTAAACGTTCAATGGCTTGTTGGATTCAATGCAAAAGTGAACAAGGTATTTATTCGCGGGATCGAGTGGGTGGTCGATGATAAAACTCTTTGAACCAAATACAAGTAGATTCCCATTTACAGTTAAGTTTCCGTTTGAGATTAGTACATTTCCACCAAGCCAAGCAGAGTAACTATAATTGCCTTTGACCACAAAAAGAGGAGCATACGAAGTGTTATTGGGGCAAAGTTGTAAAGTACCAGAGTATCGACTTGCTTGGAGTGAGTAAGTACCAGGGTTTCCTAATACGAGCTCATCAGATAATTGGATTGGCCAATTTATGTGTTTGCTTGCTATTGCTTTGTCTTTGATTGTAGGGTCAGGATATGTGCCAGTGAGATCGCCACCAGCATTGCCGCTTACAGGGATAGAGATACCTTGAGCAAGCTTAGATTGGGTAATGGCTCCATCTGCAATTTTTTCGGTTGTTACAGAATTGACGGCGAGTTTTGCAGTAGTTACGGCCGAATCAGCCAATTTTTCTTTGGTTACTTTAGCGTTTCCAATAATTGGATTTGGATATGTGCCAGTGAGATCGCCACCAGCATTGCCGCTTACAGGGATAGAGATACCTTGAGCAAGCTTAGATTGGGTAATGGCTCCATCTGCAATTTTTTCGGTTGTTACAGAATTGTTTGCCAGTTTGGATGATGTTACGCTTAAATTTGCTAATTTTTCTGTGGTAACGGTACTATCTGCAAGTTTTGTTTGCGTAATTGCATTTGTTGCTATTTTCGATGATGTTATAGCACCTTCTTTGATCTTAATACTAGTTATTGAACTATCTGCTACCGAAATCGAATTCATACTATAAGCTGAAGATGTTAATTGTATTCGAGGCGTTAATTCGTTACCATTACCTATTGTAATACCAAGCCAATATTGCTTATTAAAAGGCAAATTTAATTGAGATTGAGTTCCAAGATTAACTGAAAAAACACCTTTGCGAACGGTAACTATTTGTTGTTCAGACCAAAGCTCACCACTTTTAGTTGCATGATCATAAAGTTTAAATATTAGCGTATATGTCCCATCGCTTATAGGTAATCCTGAGCTGTCACAAAGAACACCTTGATAATTCAACAATTGGGGTATTTGTGCGAAGCATCTGTTCGTGATCATAACCATTAACATGGTTATGATTTTTATCATTATTTGTCTTTTCATAATTTTGCCCTTTCCCGTTTTTAAGGATTTTATTATTTGTGTAGTGTTAATCTCCTCTGACAATGGTTGTCTGCAATGTAGTAAGATGTCTAGTAAAATGACCTATACTTTTTGTATAGTTTTTATAAAAATTTACATCTCAAGACTATTACGAAGTGTAACTGTATTTTTTTAGGAGTTCGATAAGTTCTGCTCTTGTTTTAATATTGAGCTTAAAATAGATATTAGAGGCATGATACTTAACGGTGGGTACTGAGATGAAGAGTTGGTAAGCTATTTCTTTATAACTATACCTGTCAACGAGTAGTTTGATTATTTGAATTTCGCGGTCTGTTAAACCATATTTGGCTTGTACTTCTTTTGGAATTTCAAAAGCTATATGAGTACTTTCTAAAGAAAATTGTCGGAACAGAAAAATAATGTTTAATATAAACCAAGCAAGAACTGAAAACGAGATTAAATAATTTTTTAAGTTGTTTTCAATAATAGGAAGCAGGGTAAAGTTTAAGAAAACATTAAGGCACGCGAGGGGAATAAATATAAAAAAGTAAATAGAGACATATTGGACATAATGCCTCATTTCTGGTTTTTTAACGTTGTTTTTATAGTGAAAGACTAAAACACAGTGGAAGAGAGCACTCAAATACAGTAAGATTTCTACAATGATATCGATAGCGTTTTTTAGTGTTAGAATGTTAAAAGTGTAAACCAGTAAGTATGGAATTGCAACAAAACTTATGGCATTAAAGCAGATCTCAACAATTCGTGGTATAGTTTTTTCGAGTATATGGTAGAAAAAACGAGGGGAAATACGGTAATAGAGAAACCAGAAAAGAGACCATAGAATATCATAGACGCGAAAATACAATGTAGGGAACTGAAGCTGTAGCCCTGTTTTGTACGTGTATAAAAAGCCTAAGAATGAAAAAATAATTATTACTATCGTAAAGTAGAAAAGATTTAGGTAAAATATCTTTTGTGTTTTTTTAAAAGCAATGAGAGAGAAAGAAACAAGCATTACTCCAGCACCGAAAGTAAAGAAATGGACTATAATATAGAAATGTGTCATCATAAAGTGGTATACTTTAGATTTAAAGTTAAATGAGTTAATAACAAATGTATTAAAAAAGTTTTTATTACTTGCAATTTCGAGGTTATAAAGTTTTAGTGTTTTTTGATAAGGATAAGTGATAAAGAATTAAGAGTAGTCATAACTAACCAGTTAAAGTTTAGTTCCAGTGATAAGAATATATTTATTCCGAAAAATAGTCTGTGTTTGTGGTTCGCGAGCTTCAAAAAAGACAATATAAATTCCAACACGAACCCTTCGATTGTAATCATCATACCCATTCCAAATAATAACATCATTTCCTGATCGATATTCGCGGTCAGCTAGCGTTTTCACAAGTCTCCCTCGTACATCGAAAATGCGTATGGTAACGAAAGTTGCTGTGAACGGGAGAGAGTAGCGAATGGCACAGTGGTCTTCATATCCATCTCCATCAGGCGAGAAAGGGTTGGGGGCGATAGTAACCACGTCCCCAATCTGTGGAAGTGGGAGTGCAATGCTGTTTTGGTGAGCAGGGGTACCACCCACCGGAAGAGTGCACGTGCCCCATGAACGAGGGTCGTTGGAATCGAATTCTGGATTCAATCGCTCAAGTGAGCGTCCTTTTGTATCTGCTACACGTGGATTGTGCCACTGTGCTGAGAAGAATACGCTATCAATTTGGGTTCCTGTGTGATCGAACAATACTAAAGCATCACCATCATTTCCTAAGTTAAAACCACTCGGGCGTGTAATAATATGAACACGTGAGGACGCTTTAAAGGTAAAAGAAAAGATACTCGAATCTGATGCAATACAACAGTACTCGCCAGGGTAAAGGATATACGACGAATCTGAAATTCGTACTACCGATCGTATTCCACTCGGTGTAGGTGCATCTGCAATATACCACCGTTTGAGATCAATGGGGAGTTGTGATCGATTATATACTTCAAACCACTCATTCTGTCCATTCAACGGATTGAAAAGAATTTCGTTGATAACGAGTGAACGGTGTGGGTACGATCGAGTAAGGCTAACTGTGGCAGTATTGTTGTTTGGTCGTTGGTCAAGCGAATCAAAAACAATGATCATAAGTGTTGATGTACCATAGAATGTGTACGAAAGCAAAAGTTCAATACGCAACGAATCATTTGGTGCAAGGAGCTCAGTGTAGTTTCTTGTGAGGAGTACTTCAGATGGATCTGGTCTTGTATTGGTGTTACTATCGCGAAAACAGACAACTGTAAAACTATATGATGGTGCTCGACCAACGTTTCGCACTGTTAGACTCAAGATAGTATGTTCTTGTTGTACAATGGCAGAGGGGTATGTGATACAGATGTCGAAGTTCTTCCGTTCAACAGTGTTTGGTGCTCCTGGTGTACCACTTTGAGGAGATTCTGAAGTACTCCAATTTGTTGAATCGTGTGCCGGTTGTTCTACATCGATGCGTTCGATGGCTTTCTGTTTTACACGAAACCAGTTTGCTGAGTATGTAACACTATCGATAGAATTTCCTGCGTTATCGTAAAGAGTAAGTGCATCAGTATCGTTATTTAAGCCAAACCCTGTTGTTCTGTTGAAAATGAGTACTTGAGAGTGTTGAAGAGAAGGGAAAACCTCAAAGATGGTAGAGTCTGCGGCGATAACACAATAACTGTATGGTGGAAGAATAAATATTGAATCTCCAATTGTAAATTTATTCCGATATCCAGAGGCAGTTGGTCGATCTGCGAACGACCACTTAAAAAGATTAATCGGCTCGCTTGTGCGATTCAAGAGTTCGAACCACTCACATTGATCCGGGGGTGGATCAAAACATAGTTCTGTGATAACAATTGATTGAGGTGGATATCCACATGTAATAGAAAGAGAGATGGTATTGTTACGCTGTTGTTCGTCATGGTCTTCTGTAAGAACAACAAGTATCCTTTGATCGCCCGCAGGAAGTTGGGGGAGCAATGTTGTAATGGTCATAGAATCGAGAGGTTCAAGTATTTCAGAAATGTTGAGCGCTAAAAGTTCTTCATGAGGCTCTGGAAGATAGTTCCTGTTACCATCGAGTGAAAATGTGAGAGTGTACGATGGTACAGTAATTCGCCCAAGATTTTTTACTGTTGTCACGATGGTCCAGTGTTTCATCGAATGTGAATACTCAGGCGTTGCTCGTGCAAGAGCAATATCGTATGTTTTTCGTGCAGTCGTATTTGGTAAACCAGGTGTACCGCCGCTTGTGGATTCTGTACTCGACCATTGCAAGACATCGAGAGCAGGTATTTCAGTATCGTACCGTTCGAGAGATCTGTTTTTTACTCGTGACCATGTCGATATATAGACGATACTATCGATGCAATTACCAATGCCATCGTACAAGACAACTGCATCGCTATCGTTGTTAAAACTAAAACCTGAAGAACGCTGTAGAATTAGTAGGAGCACTTTAGAAGAAAGAGATGGGAATGCTTCCTTGATAATTGAATCAGCTGCAATAACGCAATAGGATTGAGGAAGAAGTACAATATTTGAATCGGTAATCTTTACGATGGTTCTATTCCCCGATGGTGATGGACGGTCTGCAAAGGTCCATCCTTTGAGATTAATTGGAATGTGAGAACGATTGAAGAGTTCTAGCCATTCACACTGACCTTCAGGTGGGGCATATTGGAGTTCGTTGATGACAACTGAGGAGGGAGGATAGCCACTGTTGAGGAGTAGTGAAGTAAAATTGTTTTTTAGTCGTTCGTCGTTTGGTACGACTAGGTGTACTAAAAGTGTTTGTTCACCCCATACTGAGGTATTCAGTGTTGTACGTATGCAGAGAGAATCACCTTTGACTATTTGTTCTTGGTTGAATAAATGTACACATTCCTCGTTCCACTCAGCGATAGCGTTATTGTTTGTATCAAGATAAAAAAGAGTGGTACAACCCTTGACTGTCGAAATTCCAATGTTTTTAACGACAAGTTCAATAAACCACTGAGGAGGTGTAGAATATAAAAAACGCGCATTGATTGCTGTAATTGCAAGATCAATCATTTTCCGTGCAACACTGTTTTCAAATCCTGGTGTGCCAATGGTAGAATCACTTGTTTGCCAATTACTTCTCGATGTACTCGGTTGTTCAGGCTCAATACGCTCAAGTGATTTCCCATTCTTTCCTCCCCATGATGGTTCGTACCGAAGACTATCGATAACAACGTTCCGTGAGTCATAGAGCACAATTGCGTCAGACGTGGTGTTGTTGAGCGCAGCAAAAGGCACTCGAACCCCAAATACACCGGGGTGAAGTGTGGTGAACATATGATCCTTGTATAGTACTGCGTACGAACGAGGAGGGAAAATGACATCGCTTGTAGTAATTGTTGTTTTCCCTGCAGTACTATTATCAGCAACTTTCCACAACCGAAGATTCACAGAATCGGATGTCGTGTTATAGAGTTCTATCCATTCGTCCTCATCACCAGTTGGCGCATAGAGGAATTCATTAATGATAACATCACCTCTGCAAAATCCAATAGTACACCATAACATGCTAGTGTCATTTGAACGATTCTCATCGGATAGTGCTGCTGTGAGAGTGAAAAATGAATAGGCTGCTGGCTTTAATGGAGGATGGATAAACTGTAGAATTGATGAATCGCCTCCAAAAAGAGTGTCGATAGAAACAGTTGTAATAAATTCGTTGGGGTCGGCTTTACCGTTTTCGTTAAGATCTCGCCCAAAGTAAACAGGTACGCGTCCACAGTTTGTTGCGTAATTTGAAATAGTCGCTGTGAATATTAATGAGTCACGTCGGGTTGGATTGATAGTTGAAATTGTAAACGCTGATACTCCAACATCGTATGTCGGCAGTACGGTGATACTTACATCATCAATACGGAGTGTACCAGTAGAATTGGTGTTATCCTGGAGGAGTACCCACCGAAATCGAACGTTTGAACGGTTAGCAAGTACACTGGAAGAAAGATCAACACTCCTGAGTATGTAACTTGTAGTTGATGGACTAGTGTCAAAACGGGCGAGAAGTATGGAAAAATTTGTATCCTCAATAGCAGCTCGGACTTCAAGTCGATAAGTGAGAGCTGTTGCTGAGCGTCGTTCCCAGAATGTAAGTTTTTCTGGATTTCTTTTCACAAAGTCAAAGGGTGGTGTGGTAAGTGTCTTCTTAGCTGTGTTACCAGCTGTGTACACACAGTTCGGAGAAGAACGCGGTGAAGATGTTGAGAGTGTGAATCCTACAGCATCCCATCCACTTGGGAAAAATGGTGTGCTGACGGAATCAAAGTTCTGCCGATAAGGGTACATCACTCCCTGTGCATAGATTGGTAGAGCGATGAACAGTACTGCTATCAATACCGCAATTGCGTGTGACATGTTCCCCTGCTTCGATTAGTAAACCGTTTAGGGCATTATACCGAAAATTCTGCAAAAAAACGACTCTACAACTATTGAAGAAATCTCAGGAAGTACGAGAAAAAAGTGTACACTTTGTAAACCATGTTTCCTGCAAAATACTTGTGTGCAGTATATTACACTTGTAGCAAATAGATTCTGGTAAAAAGGTTCATCGCTGGTGCCCGTAAAGAGGAGAAAAGCGTATGGAGCTACAATCCTAAAGTATAAGTACGCTTGTTTCGCCGGATTTCTTTCGATTAGTAGGTGATCCAGTTTCGGCTTTCTTTTCGGAGGAGTACGATGTGTTTTTCAGTAACTGCTGCTTTTAGGAGTCGACCTATAAAGCCGAGGAACCTGATTTTCCCAAGTGGTGGTACAGCAAGCCAACCTACAGCAAGGTGTTTACCCAGACTTACAACTTCACCGAGTACTTTGGGATGGTACTCCCGTTTTGTTCCGCCAATACAGTCGACGTAGATGTTGTGTGCTACAAGACGCCCTTGTTGGAGAGCAAACTGTGCTGCAGCTGGTACAGGTTTTCCTGTTGTTGGGTTGAGAGCAAGTGCATTATCTCCAATTGCATAAATGTATGGTGAATCGATGGAACGTAAGTACTTATCGACAACAATACGACCAAGTGGTCCTGTTGTAATTTTACTTTCCTGTGGCATATTGGTGATACGGATGCCGCCAGTCCACACAACAGTGTGAGTTGGGAGTATGGTGTTTGGTGAAAGCGTGACCGAGGTTGCTGTACATGCAAGCACACGAGTGTTCGTTAGAATTGTAACATTTTTCTCTTTGAGTTTTGCTGTTATGCGTTCACGGAGTGATGCATCGAGTGTTGGGAGGATGGTATCCATCGCTTCAACAAGAATGATTTCGAATTCTGGACGTTCAAAACCTGCTCTATGGTTGCAATCTTCAAGGTACTCAGCAAGTTCGGCAGCGAACTCGACGCCGGAAAGACCACCACCACCAATTATGTATCGGAGGTACTGCTTTCGTTGTTGCGGATCTGCTTCGTTTTTCGCGTTCTCACAGAGTTTCCGAATGTGGGCATAGAGACGTTCGGCATCTTCAGCTGTTTGAAGTGGGAATGAGTACTCTTGAAGTCCAGGAATCGAGTAAAAGTTAGCCAAGCTCCCAAGTGCTAACACAACGATATAGTAAGGAAGAGAACATTCGTTGACGAAGAGAGTCTTATTTGTAATATCGAGGTTTGTTACCTCGCCGAGGTGGAAATGTATGCTCTTTTTACGAATGATACGGTCAATAGGAATTGTTACTTCTTTTCGATGGACAGCTGCTTCGTGAAGTTGCGTTTTGAGTGTGTGGTACGGATTACGATCAACTAAGTGAATTGAGTACTCAGAATGTTTCCTGAAGAGGCGTGCAAGACGGAGTGCAGCGGTAATTCCACCATACCCTGCACCAACAACGACAATGTTTTTATGTTCAGCCATTTGTACTCTTGCACAATAAATGTCAACTAAGAACCGTTAGTAATAAAGTTAGGATGAAAAGTACCTATGGTCAAGTTCGAGCAGAATTAGTTAGATGCGGTGTATGTTCATTCACCACAACTGTTTAATTGCAGATCTTATTCTTTTAGTGTTTATGTGGAATAGAATAGGACTGTTAGCATAAAGTATAGTTGCGACGAAAATCTGAAGAGAGTTGTTGAAAACTTTCTAATTTGATTCATTCGCAGACTGCTTCGAATTTTCTAAACGCTCGTGGAGCATACCAATAAGCGGTGGAAGCCAACATACATTTGCTACAATTGTTTCAATGGCTGTGAGTAGTTGTGTTGCTGGACTAAAACCAACAGCACGTCCGACAAAAAGTCCAAAAGGAACAAGTATAATAATCGCAAGACTGCTGAGCATAACAGGGTTGTGGAAATATTCAATGAGCGTTCTTTTGAACGTGCCTTCTCTTTTTTTAAGAAACACGAATCCAGTAACATTAGCACCGATTTGGTCGCTCAATGCATAAAAGTAGGGAATATAGAATCCCTCAATGCCATATACATCAACTCCAAAGAGATGAGAGAGTGCATCAATTATCCACGGCACAGTCATTCCTAAAAGTTTCCCCCAACCGTATGCCTCTGCTAACGACCGGGAAGCATGGAGAAGTCGTTGACGAAGGGCATAGATCCCTTCAAATACGCTCTCACCTTCTCCAGCGAATGTCCGTACAAGCCAATGTCCAAGTGCACTAGTGTGTTGTTGTAAACTATCGAGAACCAACCCAAGGAGGAGTCCTACACCGTAGCCTGCACCTGTAAATTTTAGAAGTTCTCTAAACTCTTCCGGTACTCGGTGTGAATTGTTGTTATTTTTTGTAACCTTATCCATACAAAGAACGGAATCCTTGAATTACAGAGAATACCTTTATGGAAATCAAGGAATTGTGTTTCCATCCTACTTTTATTGAGCGAAGAATTTAGCAAAATATAACCATAAAAAAGTGAAAAAATAATGTAAAGAAAAAGTACTCAGTATTAAGTACCCTTACGTATAATTTACCTCTGTTGGTATGAAAGATGGCGAGTAATTCTTCTTGTTTTTCTACTTTGAGGGTCTCCGTTTACCTTTTTAATTTTCGACTTTGTGCTGTAAACAAGTAAAGTTTCTAAAAAACTTACTTTTTTGATTGATACATTTACTAAGTAGGTTTTTCTACTCCATTATTATTATGTAAAATTTAAAATCTTTTTTCTTTTCTGTGGTAAAACTTCATTTCTCACACCTCTTCCTATTGATTGTAAAGCAAACTTTCTTGCATCTATTCCTTCACCAATGTTTATGTATAAGTGATATTTAACCTATTACAGCCCTAACCTCCTGTATTTATTAAGTTTGCTAAGTAAAAATCAAATGGAATAATTTTGATCACTCATTTTTTAGATCTTTTTAAACTGATTCTTCTTGTTGTTTTCCAATAGTGCTTCCCATTTGCCATCTCTTACCACTAAATCATCTCCAAAATATTAATCCGATATAAGAAAACTCGAACCCCAAATTAGTTGCTCGTGTTCAATGGTGTACTAATGGATGCCCAATGTATTGGACAATAATCGATTTCGATTACCAACTGATACTGTACCGAAACAGGGTTGTTCTATAGTGAGAGAGAAAGTACCGCAGAGAGATGGTGGAGTTCGTCAGCAGTTAAATATCTGTGAGAACCAGGTTCAAGTCCATCGAGGTGGAGACAAGCAATCGCCACACGGATAAGTCGGAGTGTTGGATGTCCAACTGCAGCAGTCATCTTTCGCACTTGCCGATTTCGCCCTTCATAGAGAGTTAATTCAATCCACGTTGTTGGAATTGTTTTCCTATACCGGATTGGCTTTGCCCGCGGGGGCACATCTGGTTGTGGAGTAAGGATACATACATCAGCTGGTTTTGTCGGTTTTCCTTCTATATGTATACCAGTTCTCAACTTGTTGAGAGACTCTTCGGATGGGACTCCTTCTACCTGTGCCCAATAAGTACGTGGATGATTGAATTGTGGACTAATGAGGCGATGTTTGACCCGATTATCATTCGTGAGGAATAGCAAACCTTCACTGTCGGCATCGAGTCTGCCGACTGGATAAACATCGAGGGGAAACGGACCGAAATCGCGGAGCGAGCGATACCCCGCTTCTGGTGTGAATTGTGACAGTACACCGTATGGCTTGTTGAAGAGGATGTACGTACGTTGTTTATTCATTCGTTGTACAAGCAAAATCCCTCGCAGAGAGGGATTTTACCTGCTTATAGTACCTCATATTCAGTATTCAGTTGGTCGAAGGTGCATCACTGAGTTCTTCTTTTGGGAGTGATTCACCGACTGGTTCTTCTGCAGCATTAACAAAGTACAACTCATCTACCTCTTTATTGTACTTAATCCGGACTACAGCGCCACGCGTAAAAGTTCCTTTGAGAATTTCTTCGGCAAGTGGATCTTCAACGTAACGCATTACTGCTCGTCGAAGCGGTCGAGCACCAAATTGTGGATCGTAGCCTTTATCGGCTAAGAACTCCTTTGCTTCCTGGGTCAATTCAAGAGTTATTCCCATTGATTGCATTCGTTTCATTAAATCTCGTGCAGCGATATCAACTATCTGGAGAATGTGTTCTCGCTCGAGTTGGTGGAAGATGAGAATATCATCAACTCGATTGAGAAACTCTGGGTTGAAGACGCGTTTTACTGCATCTTCAATGTTAGACTTCATTGCTTTGTACTTATCTTGATGTGTACCAGTACTGAAGCCCAAACCACCAGTAACTTTGATATCGCGAGTACCAATGTTCGAAGTCATGATGAGTATAGTATTTTTGAAATCGACCCGACGTCCATTGCTATCTGTCAGAATACCATCGTCGAGTACTTGGAGGAGAATATTGAAAACATCGGGGTGAGCTTTTTCTATTTCATCGAGTAAAACAACAGAGTAGGGCTTCCTCCGTACTTTCTCTGTGAGTTGTCCACCTTCTTCATATCCTACATATCCTGGTGGCGCACCAACAAGTCGTGAAACTGCAAATTTTTCCATGTATTCGCTCATGTCGATGCGTACGAGTGCTTCCTCGGTATCGAAGAGGTAACGGGCAAGTGCTTTTGCGAGTTCTGTTTTCCCAACACCGGTGGGGCCAAGAAAAATAAACGATCCAATTGGGCGTTTTGGATCTTTCAAGCCAGCACGGGCACGGCGAATCGCTTTCGTTAACTTTTCAATTGCTTCATCTTGCCCAACAACTGCTTCTTTTAACGCTTCTTCCATTTTTAGTAATTTTTCAGACTCGCTCTGTGCAACCTTTTGGACAGGGATATTCGTCATCATTGAAACGACGGCTGCGCAATCCTCTTCTGTAACTTCGTAAACAGTGTTCTGGCTTTTCAGTTCCCATTCGCGCTTAGCGAGCTCAAGATCGCGTTGGAGCTTCTTTTCAAGGTCGCGCAAGCGTGCAGCTTCTTCAAAGTTCTGTGTCTTTACAACCTGGTTTTTCGAAAGTCGAATTTTCTCAATTTCTTCTTCGAGCTGGAGTATCTCTTTCGGTACTTTTATGTTTGCAAGGTGTACACGAGCACCGGCTTCGTCCATTACATCAATAGCTTTGTCGGGGAGGTATCGATCGGTAATGTACCGATCACTCAATCGTACAGCTGCTTCAATAGCTTCGTCCGTGTACCGTACACCATGGTGTTCTTCATATCGTGACTTAATATTGTGTAGGATGGTAATCGTTTCTTCGACGGTTGTTGGCTCAATCATTATTTTTTGGAACCGACGATCAAGTGCTCCATCTTTTTCAATGTATTGTCGGTACTCATCGAGTGTCGTTGCACCGATGCACTGGAGATCACCTCGTGCAAGAGCTGGCTTAAACATATTCGATGCATCGAGCGATCCACTGGCACCACCTGCGCCAACAATGGTATGAAGCTCATCAATAAAGAGAATAACATCCTTCGCTTTCTCTAACTCATTCATTACAGCTTTCATGCGCTCTTCGAATTGCCCACGGTACTTCGTACCAGCGACAAGTGCAGCGAGGTCAAGCGTTACAACACGTTTATCGTGAAGCACTCGTGAGACTTTCTTCTCAACAATCCGAATGGCAAGTCCTTCTGCAATGGCAGACTTTCCAACTCCTGGCTCGCCGATAAGGACAGGATTATTTTTCTTTCGGCGACTTAGCACCTGAGCAACACGCTCAATTTCTTTCTCACGACCAACAATAGGGTCGAGTTTCCCCTCCATAGCAAGCTTCGTGAGGTCTCGCCCAAAATTATCAAGCACTGGTGTTTTTGAGCGTTCTTGTTTTTTCTCACTGTGACCATGAGACGATGCCTGAGGAGGCGTTGTTTGCGAAGGTTTGCCAGAAATAATATTATCGAGCTCATTCCGCACCATGTCATAATGGACGTTAAATTGGTGGAGGATTTGAGCTGCAACGTTGTCATCGTCCCGTAAGAGGGAAAGGAGAAGATGTTCCGTACCGATTATGTCAGACTTATACAGCTTTGCCTCTAAATATGTTATTTTAAGCACTTTTTCAGCTTGCTTTGTCAAGGGAATGTTACCAATTGTGAGCGTACCACCCGATGTTCGGACAGTATCCTCAATCGTTTTTTTGAGTTTATACAAGTCAACCCCAAGATTTCGTAATATTTTTACAGCAATGCCTGTACCTTCACGGATAATTCCGAGTAAGAGGTGCTCTGTACCAATGTAATCGTGACCAAGTCGAATAGCCTCTTCCCGACTGAGTCGAATGACCTCTTGAACTCTATTTGAAAAATTACCTTCCATAGTCATCATCCTTTGAGTGCCCTTGAATCATAGATGCACTCACTTCAATATAATTCAATATAACCAATTTGCGAAGGGTTGTCAAGAAAAGGGTTTTTTCAAACTTTAAACCATGTAGAAAACAAAAGAATAAATACTCACCACTGATACCTTCGCAGTTTTCTTGCAACTCTTTATGAGCTTCTATTACTATGATGCTTGCCATTACAAGTTCGACGCTTATAAAATTACTTGCATTTGTAGACGTAAAAAATTAACAAAAGAGTTCCCCTACATAGATATCCAAGATTTTTTTTGGAAAGCCACGAATTTCTTCGTATTATAAGAAGTATGAAAGCGAAACTAGTATTGGAAAACGGAACTGTTTTCATTGGCGAATCGTTTGGTGCCACGGGGGAAATTACAGGTGAAGTGGTCTTTAATACAAGCATGACAGGTTATCAAGAAATTCTTACTGATCCGTCATATGCAGGGCAAATTGTCACAATGACATATCCCCTGATAGGGAATTACGGGGTTAATCAGGACGATATAGAATCGAGTAAACCACAAGTAGCTGGGTTCGTAGTAAAAGAGTATAGCGAATATCCTAGTAACTTCCGCTCTACACAATCTCTTGGTGCGTACCTAAAAGAAAATAACATCATCGCAATTCAAGGTATAGACACTCGGATGCTTACAAAAATGATTCGAACAGTAGGAGCAATGAGAGGTATACTTTCCACTCTTGATGATGATGATGAATCACTTTTACAAAAAGTGAAGCAATCAAGACAAATGATAGGTCTAGATTTAGCACGTGTTGTAACAACTAAAGAACCTTATTTGTGGAATGCGATCGATACAACACCATATGCACTTGCACCATTGACTAACCCAGGAAATCAACAGTGGAAAATAGCTGTATATGACTATGGTGTTAAGTTTAACATACTCCGTCGACTCGCAGCTTATGGGTGCGAATTAACGGTCTTTCCTGCTCAATACCCTGCTGAGGAAATTCTTACAAAAAAATTTAATGGCGTATTCCTTTCGAATGGACCTGGAGATCCTGCTGCAGTACGTTACGGAGTAAAAAACATTAGAAAACTTTTAGGGAAAAAACCTATCTTTGGAATTTGTCTTGGCCACCAACTCCTCGCTCTTGCTCTTGGAGGAAGAACATATAAACTCAAGTTTGGACATCGTGGCGCAAATCACCCTGTGAAAAACCTGCTTACAAATACCATTGAAATAACCTCTCAAAACCACGGTTTTGCAGTTGATCCAGATACACTCGACCCTCACAATGTTGAAATCACACACATAAACTTAAATGATCATACAAACGAAGGACTCCGACATAAAAAATACCCTGCCTTTTCTGTACAATACCACCCCGAGGCATCCCCTGGACCACATGATAGTGATTACCTTTTCTATGAATTTATTTCACTATTATAGATATTTACCTTTTTCTCCAGAGCGATTTTTGTTTTAACTACCTTACCACAAAGTACTTTTACTCCCAACAATTCTTAAGAAAACTATAAACACACTGTATGTAAAAGATTCCTATCTCATACTTCTTTATTTCACCGCGTGTTTGACCTACTTATTGATGATACATCGCAGGCACTATTGGAGTACCCACTCGTAAAGATTCTTCATCTTCTCACCAACGTTGTTCCAAGTGAAGCGTGCCAGGAGCCGTTGTCTTAAATTGTTGGAGGGTTGTTTTTTCAACGCAGTACGAATTCCCCGTTCGATATCATCAATAGAAGTTGGTTCGATGTACTCTGCATCGTCTTGAAAGTACTCACGAGTGCCACCGTACTTTGTAATAACGATTGAGGAACCTGCAAGCGCAGCTTCCATTGCTGCTATTCCAGGAGTTTCATAGAGCGAGGGAAGCACAAAAACCTTCGAAGCTGCGTACGCTGAAGCAAGAAGCATAGAATCATGGCTTAGTTCATTGATAATGAGAAGTTGGGGATTACGTTTTGCACGTTCAAGACACTCTCTGCCAGCTTGTGTACTCTCAATGGTACCAATGATAACAGAAGGATGATCAATGCGTTCAAGGGCTTGAAGGAGTCGATACACGTTTTTTCTTTGTGCACCAATTTGCCCAACGAAAAGGATGAAATCTTCTAACTCGTATTGCCGTATGAATAGATCTGGGGTTGCACAGGCAAAGCGTTCTTCAACCCCATTCGGAATAATACGAATTCGCTCTCTTGGCACTTCCATTCCATTAATGAGGAGTTGTGCTTCTGCTTGGGTGTTTGGAAGAACAGCATGGGCCCAGTTACAAAGCTCAGCAATAATACCAAAATCTGTCCATATGCCCCGCAGAAAGCGATTGATAAATTGATCGCAGGTAACTACTGTTTTTATTACCTTTGCCGATCGCTGTGAGAAAAATACTGGCGTAATGACGAATGGAATATGCCGGACCCGTAAAGCACGAGCAAAGTGGTACGTTGCCATGTTCGCTGCAAATATGTGTACTAGATCGTACGAAGATATATCGTAGTCTTTCCACATCTCATAGAGAGCGACATTAACACCTCGTTGTTCAAGTGCTGCTTTGGTTTGGAGCATTTGTGTCCGAATCCCCCCTTGGTGAAGCGACACAACAGGATGTGTAGCAAAGAGGACATTCATTCTGTCCAAACCTTTCTAAAGTATGTAGTAATAGCATCAGTCCAGCGTATGAGCGGAATCCGGTAATTAAATTGACAAATTCTCTCATAATCACCAGGATACGCATACGATGGTGCCGGCAATGACTGAGTTTCTATATCATTAAGGGGAAGCATTGATGGTGCATAAACGAAGTACTCGTTCCCACTCGGTAAAAGTATCCGAATTGCGCTGGAACTACCAAGCAACACATCCGTGAATACAAGGGTACTATCCTGCAACGCACAAGTGTAGTGTTCTTTTGATCTGTTGAACCACCAATGAGCATACTCATGGAATGTTACGCACGGAATACCAAGTGCTCTAACACGGGAGAAAAGATATTCGAGTACAGAGAGGTGACCATCCCGTGGATGGTGGTATAAGAACACTGGTTCATTGAGTGCAAGTTTCTTCTGTAGTACGTATTCAAAATAATGGTTCATCGTGTTGTCAGTGTACGAATGTCGCCGCAAGCTTCCAATACAAATAGGGTGTATTGGGATCTGAAGTACACCACCCAGTGTTTTCGATGGCAAGTTGTCATAATCATACGAAAACTCTGATGAATATTCAAAACCTAATGGGAGTAGTACATGATTAAGGAATGAATACCACTCACCGTATGGAGCCGCATATCCTTTTGGAGTTATCCCATACTCACGGAGCGTTGTGAGTGCAGTTACAACATCGAGTCTCCATCGATCTTCTGTCGTAAACCGCACGTGTTCATTGCAGTGGAGAGCGAGCTCTTGGTATTTAAACGACCGAAAGAGTTGAAGGTTGTTGCGTTGATTCTCAACATCGAGAAACCATGTTGCTGAGAGTGAGTATTTCGATAGGAGTATACCGACTTGCTCGATTTGTTCACGGTTACCGAAGTCTGTATCAATACGAAGACCAAAGACAGACCGTGCGGTATTGGGAAAGTACCAACGATGGATATAGGGAAGAGATCGATAATGGTGCAAATGAACGAGAATACGGTGAATGAGTTGACGAAGCGATGCTTTTGAGATGCAGGAAACAGTTTCGAATGGTAATCTCTTGTATGGAGCATAGAAAGAGCGGTCACACGATCGAGTATCCAACACAAAATGATCCGGTGCAAATGGTACAACGGCAATGATTCCTTTACCGTATGGAGTTAGAAGTACTGCTTTGTCCCCTTTATTTGTTACACCCTCAGTCAGTTGAGGTGGAAGAGAACACTCTGTATCGACCCATAGAATACCTACACTCGAAAGTATCTCGGAGGAGAGGAACGAAATATACTCTACAAAGCGACCATGGAGAGGTAGTGCAAAGAGAGTTGCAAAAACCGTTGATGGGCAGAGTAGTGCACCACCTTGTTCAACGTAACGTTTCACAGTGTCAATCTCTGTTGAGGTAGAAACAGAAGACACAATGAGTACGCTCATTGCCTCAGGAGTAGGACGACTAGAAACTTCAATGTATGAAACCCCTTCCTGCTCAAGAAGAATTTTCCATCCATCAGTAAGTCCTAGTACACCCACGATGAACTTCATAGAATTAGCTGTTTTATTGTTTGGAAATCGTTACGCGTAATCCCACCTGTAATAGTAGCGAGACTAAAAAACACAAGAAATGCAACGACAATTCGCCAAGTAACCACAACTGACTCAGTGATGGTAAAAATACTTGCCAACCCAGCCACAGAAACGAAGAACGAACCAAGACGCTGTTTAAAAATGGACAAGGGAATTAACCGTTGTACGCCGCGGATCAACAACATAAGACTCAGAAGCTCTGCAACTACAACCCCAGCTGCAGCACCAATAGCACCCCAGGAGTACGCGCCAACTGTTACAAAAAGAGCGTAGAGTATTGCAGTAGTAACCATCACGTTTCTATAGATCTTTTCTTTGTGAAGCGCTAGGAGAAGAGCAGTAAATACCGTGTGAAGCATTGTGAGAACGAAATACCACACAAGTACTTGAAGTACCGGTGTCGACACGCTATACTGTTCACCAAAAATAAACTTTAGAACATCTTCTGCAAGAAATACCCCTGCAACTGCGAAAGGAGTAGTAAAAAAAAGAATCCATCGTAGTATCTGTTGAATGAACGGTTGAAGAGATTCTTGTGACATCGATAATTTTCGGGAGACTGCTGGAAAAATGAGTGCATTGAGGAGACGATCACCAATGAGGAGAAAAAAAACAAGTTTGCTTGCAGCACTGTAGATACCAACATCGTACTGTGAACGTACGAGAGTTAATGCTAATGGAGGGTAGTTGATGACTAGCGTTGAGAGTATTATACCAACTGACAGTGGAAAAGATTGGATTACAAGGTGAAGTGATGAAGGGAATTGGATATTATACCGAATTCCGGAAGAACGAAGAACCCACTGGAGTATAAGCGTTGCACAACAATCACCAACAATACTCCCAACAGCAAGAATCCAAGTCTGCTCTGAAGAATGAATTGCAATAATAGCAATAACCATAGGTATCGCTGCTGCTATCGTTCGAGCAAATGCGATAGGTACCATAGTTTCTTTACCCTGTAAAAACCATTCAGGCGAAAGAGCAAGAGGAATAAGCGTACAAGAAAAGAGCAAGACGAGCACTTGTACTGTTGGGTCTGTAATTATTGTGAGCGTACACAAAACGATACCTGTAAGCACTAGAACGCTCAAGGTTAATCGTTCACTGATGATAGTACTGAGAATGTATGTTGAAGCTCCTTGAGCAACGCTACGTATTCCATAGGCAGTAAGTCCACTTGTACTTACAACAATACCGTAAGCAAGAACAGCGTAGGCTGTATTAATGGCACCAAACGTTTCCGTTCCAACAACGCGGGCAAGGTACGCTACAGTGATGAATCCAAAAATTCTCCGAAGGAGGTCAGCAATTGTGAGCGAAAGTATGTTCTTGGAAAAGCGCTTCATTGTTTCAAGAGTTGTTGGTACAGTTGGTAGGTGGTCGCACCTATTGTGTACCACGAGTAGCGTTGAGAAGCATACGTCTGAATGTACACACGGGTTTCATTTTTCTTGATGTATAAGTCACTTTTGAAAAATTTCATGATAGCTTCACCGAGTGATCTTGGACTGTCCGGTTCGCAGAGGAATCCCGTCTTACCTTCAATAATATCATCGCGAAAACTACCAACGTCGGTTGCAATGACTGGAACACCGAAACGATACGCAAGGAAAAGGATACCACTTTGGAAAATAGTTCGATACGGAAGAAGCACGCAATCTGCTGCAACAAAGTATTGCTCAACTTCATGCCGCGGAATAAACCGCGCATCAAAGAAGTAGGAGTACTGAGGAAGATACTGCTGTGCGTACGAACGTACAATTGCGTAGTACTGTCGCGATCGTTTTGGTTGACCAGCAATAAGAAAAAAGAAGGATGAATCTATGGTATGAAGCTGTGTAAATGCTTCGAGAGCAATGTCAAGTCCTTTGTACCAGTCGATCATACCAAAAAAAAGGAGCACTTTCGCTGATGGGTGAATGGCTAGCTGTTCACGGGCGCGCTCAGTAGTTAATCCAGTGGAAGGGACAAAAATGTTCACTCCATGAGGTATAACAGTTACTTTGTCAGGTGGTACACCGAATTGATAGCAAAGCTCCTCTTTCATTCGTTCTGTATGGGTGATAAGGTGATCAACAATGTGATATGCACACCAGAGTGACAATCTATTGAGAAACGGGGAGCGTTGTGTATCGCGTTGCTTCCGATCAATATTGTGTACAGTATACACAAGAATCTTCCCAAACATCTTGTAGTAGAGGAGAAGCAGTGTTCGATCGAAGAGGTAAAAGCTATTATCCCACTGGATATGGAAGATTGTTGATGTAGAACGTGGGACATACAGAAATAAACAGATATAATACCGTAGAATGCGGTAGAGTTTCAAGATGATTGATTGAGGAGAGCGATTATCACCACGATAATTCAAGTGCTGAACATTTGAGTAAACCGAAAACAATCCTGCGGATGCGCTACCGTCGATAACATCAATTGCGAGAGAGCGATGCTGAGCAAGACCTGTAATAAACCCAAAGAGGTAATCAGTTTGCTCTCCAGCATTCAGCACTGTACACTTCATGCCGATTCTAGTCAATGGTCCAGTTCAACTTCAAGTTTTACGACACGTAATCCAATGAGTGTGTCTCTTACCCCAAAGAGAACACCGAGAAAAACTACGATCATACCAGTGAGAAAAATACTGATGATGATAGGTTGAAGCCAGGGAATGCGACAAAAATATTCAATACCAATGAGTATCGAAGTAAGTACAAAAATACCAACGCTAATGAAGTAACACGACACAGAATTGCGTACTAAATGAGCTCGCTCTAAAAGTCCTTGGAGTTGTTGGTCAATATTAGCAATGCGCCGTTGTTCAAGTGGGAGGAGTGTACGAGCTGCTTGTTCCTTCAAGAGGACTCGTTTTTCATCTGTAAGTAGTCGAATTCTATTGAATAGGCTGGAGTACTTATTACTGATGCCGAGGAGGAGTAATCCGCATGCATTGATCATTACTGCTGGTGCGAGAATCAATTGAATTGCTTGAATAACAGAGAGCGTTTCGTTCATAGAGTTATATATTTTAGGACCGCTTAACAATTTCACCAATCACATACGGATGTTCTTTCCTTCTCTTCAAAGCGTGGAGGATAGTATCGACATGGAACCGATCAACAATAAGTACAATACCTATACCAAGATTCATTGTCCGTCGCATGTCGTCTTCTGGTACATTGCCGATATGCTGAATAAGATTGAACAGTGCCGGACGTTCCCATGCGTTCCAATCAATAGCACACGTGAGTCCTTGGGGAACAACTCTCAATGTATTACCAATGATCCCACCACCAGTAATATGTGCCAGTGCGTGAATGTATCGCCCCTTCACTGATTGGAGAAGGGGGTAGAGAACTTTCAAGTATGAACGATGAATAGCCAAGAGAGCTTCTCCAAGTGTTGTTTGGAGCTCTGGAATATAGGTCGATACATCGAATGTAGGTAACAGTACTCTGCGAGCAAGAGAGTACCCATTGGTGTGAAGGCCCGTTGACGGGAGCCCTATGAGTATATCTCCTTTCTTCACATTTGAGCCAGTAAGGATTTTTTTTTCCTCGACCACACCAACTATCATACCTGCAATATCGTACTCACCAAGTGCATACATTCCGGGCATTTCAGCAGTTTCACCGCCAACTAAGGCACAATTGTTTTCTTTACACGCTTTTACAAAACCAAGGATCACCTGTTCAGCAATATCGGGTACCAGTTTACCTGTTGCAAAGTAATCGAGAAAATAGAGTGGTTTTGCACCACAAACGAGAATGTCATTAACGCAGTGATTCACAAGGTCCTGACCAACAGTATCGTGTTTGTTCATGAGGTGAGCAATTTTCAACTTTGTACCTACCCCATCAACACTTGACACGAGTACTGGTCTCCGTATCCCGGGAAATGATGCACGGTAGAGAGAGCCAAACAAACCAATGTCTGCTAAGACATTTGGAGTAAATGTTGATCGCACAGGTTTCTTGATTCGCTTTACAAGCTCATCGCCGGCATCGATGTCAACACCAGCCTCACGGTACGTTGTCATAAGACTCCATCTATTCTATAAGCATGTATGTGAAAGATAGCTGTTTTTTGTACAGTGAACAAGGGGAATGGGAAAATATATTCAAAACGGATCGGTTGTGAAAACTGATTGCTACTTCAGCAATAGCACACTTTCTTATAGAGAAGTAGTGCGAAAGCATCCCTCAATGGGTAGGGAATCAATCGTTATAGTCGATAGAGTTATAATCGATTGATCTCCCGTGGAAAGAACAATTGGGAAATCCGGAAAAACTCTCTTACTGTTTAAGTGAACGAGAAGATTGACGAACGATGAACTCAGTTTCTAAAACAACTTTCTCCGGTTGGAGGAGCGTTGGGGACTCTATGTTTCGAATTAGTATTTCAGCCGCACGTCGACCGATCTCTTCTTGCGGTGCACGGATTGTTGTCAGTGGTACTGGATAGATGCTCGCGTAGTAAATATCGTCGTTGCCAATTATAGAAATGTCATCAGGAATACGGATGTTAAGTTCTTTCAATGCCATCTCGACAGCTAATGCTTGTTGGTCGTTAAAGCATACGATGGCTGTGGGGTAGTCCTCTCGGTTTTTATGTTTAAAGTATTCGATAGTTTTATGGAATGCCTCTTCATACCGCGATCCAATGGAGACAATCATATCTTTATGGAAGATGAGTGGACTTTCACTGAATGCATGCCGAAACCCTTCTATTCGCTCTTGTGTGTGGGACGATTGAGGGGGACCAGCAAAGTGAACAATTTTCGTGTGTCCATTATCGATAAGGTACTTTACAGCTCGTTTAATGGCGCGAATATTATCAATTGCAACTACATTCGCTTGAATGCCACGAACATCTTCTAAAAGTACGAAGGGAAAGTTGAGCATTTTCAATTTAAATAAATGCTCAATTTCAGACGCACCTTCAACAATAGGTGCTATAATTGCTCCTTTAATATCTTTTGCTGAAAATAAGTGGGAGTATCGTTTCTCAGCTTGGTGATCATTTTCCGAACTCGTCACAACAACCGTATACCCTTTTGAATTTGCATACTCTTGTACTCCCTTGACAATTGTTGTGTAGAATGGGTAGCTAATATCTTTAATAATAACACCGATACTCTTATCCTGAAATCCATTTTTTAAGTTGCGAGCTGTACCCTTTGGCCTAAAATTAAGTTCTTTCATTACTTCAAGGATGTGATCACGTGTCTCAGGTTTAACAGTGTTCTTCCCGTTAATAACTGCAGACACAGTACCTTTCGAAACCCCAGCACGTTTAGCAACATCATCAATAGTAACGCGTTTCATTTGCTACGTTCCTTAAAAAAAATAAAACATTGAACCGTTATAAGTTATTTCATTTCAATTTATTGAGAAATGCGAGGAAATGCAATGCAATCCCCTCTAAATTTTTTTAATTTTAGATGTGTTACCAGGTTTCAACGTTTCCGAGTTTGAGGATAGAAATTTTTATTGAGATAACCATCGGTTCTTTTTAATGAAAAAGCGCCATTTTTTTTCTTTTCCCTGTTTAATTCCTATTCGGGTTGAGGAGCCGATTGAGAAGGGGTGAACACTCCATGGCTGGCAGATAGTTATAGGTGAATTCGTTAAATCGTAACCATTTTCGGTTATTGTAATGCCAAATGCTTGACAAAATTTTGCAGGTCCATTTGTTACGTTATAAAGAGTAGCTTCTGAAAGTATCCGATTGCGAGGAAATCGGTTTTCAACCATGTGGTTAATGCCAAGAATAGGTTCAACAGCACGAATGAGTACTGCTTCACCGCATCCTTCATTATTTGTAACTACGTTGGCGCAATAGTGCATTCCATACGTGAAGTAGACATAGAGGTGGCCTCCTTCCCAGAACATAACGTCGTTGCGACGTGTTCTTCCTCGGTAAGAGTGAGAAGCAGGGTCATCCATTCTATACGCTTCAACTTCAACAATACGGCCAACGAGGAGTTGATTCCCATGAATGCGAATAAAGTATTTGCCAAGCAGTTCTTTTGCAACAGTAAGCGTAGAACGTACATAGAATGAGCGTGGCAGTGGTTGAATTGGAGAATTCAACGTGTTGCTATCCATGGAAGTACTTCACGAGGTATTCGGCACAATCTTTCGGTGTTTTCACGCGATGGATGAGATTTGTACAATCTCCCATGCCTTCCCAGAGAAGTTCTTCTCGGAGAGTTTCAACAACTCGGTCCCAGAAATCGCCAACAGCAATAATAGGTTTTTCACGCATTAATCGTTTGTTCGTAAACTCCCATACTGCAGCAAATTCGAGTAACGTACCAGTGCCACCTTTCAGCACCACATAAGCATCACCTAATTCAATAAGCATAAGCATACGTTCGATTATTGTTGGGAATCCGTAGTGTTGGTCAATCCATGGGTTTGGTTTTCGAATGGCATTTTGGTATGTGACGCCAATCGTCGTTCCACCTACTTCTTTTGCGCCACGGGCAGAAGCTTCCATCGTGCCACCAAAACCACCATTGCACACAGCGAAACCGCGTAGTGCGAGTTCTTTTCCAAGTTCGAAAGCGGCTTGGTACTCTGGCATTCCCTCAATTGCACGAGCACTCCCAAAAATTGTAATAACGCGTTTCATAGAAAATCCTAATCAATGAACTCCCAATGTACTCCAAGTTTTACCGTCGAGAGAGGCATAGGATACATTGGTGTGAGAATGTACTTTCGATTCGTGATGTTTGTCCATGAAATGGACACATGTGCGTCACCGATATTAAATATACCAAAAAGATCAAATAGAATCGCTCGTCGAAGTATGGGAGTTTTTGATTCTGAAAATACGTTGAGTGCTGGATGGTACTGCATACCATTTTCTCGGTCGATAAAAGCTGAACGAATCCCGAGTTTCATATCAAGTGCATTATTGAAGAAAGTTTGACGATATGAGAACTCACCGGTCGCAGTGAGCGTAGGGGTGAGGATTTTGTTGGTGTCATTTTCGGTGTAAGTCGATCCATGAGCTGTTGCTGTGAATTCGAACGATGCAAAGGTAGCATGGAGTCGAGCAGTTATGCCTTCTACGCTGGCTTTTTGTTTGTTGAATACATGGAGCGCTGGGGTTCCATAGGATGTTAACGTTGTTTGGTAAACGAGTGGTTGGGAAATTGTACGTTGGTAGGCTGTAAGCGACAGTGTAAGTTCATCGTAGCAACGGACAGTAATTCCTACGAGTGTGAGAATATGATGTTCCATTTTAATTGGCATAGAGCGAATGTAGAGTGAGTCAGTCCAGTACATTTCCAGGAGCGTAGGAAGATGATCAGTCCATGTTCGGTGGAGAGTGAGTGAGAGCCACGGGGCTGGATGAAAGTCGAGCGAGGCAGCAATAGTTTCTGGTTTTTTTGTACGCTTATACTCTTTTCGGTATGCAAACGTTGGGGTTACAAGACCATACACATTTGCAGTGAGTGAGCCGAAAAGAACTGTGCTGGTTTCGCTTAGTGATGGGAGTGTGCGGGTGGAATCAACACCAACATGGTAACGGTAATACCCTACGGTACCTGTTATGAAGGAAAGTGGGATGCTTTGTTGAAGCAAGTACCCTTCATAGTGTGATTTTGTAGCAAGCGTAATATTTGGATCTGTTGTATATGATGGTGGATTGCGGAACTCCCGTTCGAGTGTTGTTGCGTAGAGGGTTAAAGTGGTCCGTACAGCCGTATCAGCTGTAGGGTATCCAAGTACATTGAGTGAATAGTCGTGACGGTAATGTTTTTCGAAGGCATTGTCATCAAGGACTTGTGCTCGAACTGCATCGTAGAGATCTTCAGACTGAGGATATTGAACGCCGAAGTTTATTCCACGCCACAATTGATGATACATCCACAAGAGTGAGATGTTAAGTGATGGTGATACATTGTAGCGTAGTTTTGCTCTACCAGCCCATATGTCGAGTCCGCTGTTAGTGTAGGCTCCGTCCGATGTTTCTCGATGGAGTGCAAGCATGATATTTGTGCTTCTGAAGATATTTTGAGTAAACATCATGTCGGTATGGAGAGAATTGTTAGGTTCTTGAACATATCGAATTTTTGTTCGTGGTTTCAGTGTACCAAAGGTACGTGAAACAAAGTTGAGGTACACATCAGAAGATGTCCCAAGAGTTGGTTTTCCAATGCCTACCTCTGTGTAATCAATAAATTCGGTTGGGATGTAGGCAATATTATATGTTTCTGTAACAGGATCAATCAATGGTCGACCGTCGAGGAAGACAGTTATTCTGGAATCAGAAACACCATAAGCCCAAAGCTGAGTTGGCGCACCGACTTCTCCCAGCGTTCGTACAAAGAATCCCGGAATGTGCCATAGAAGCTCATCGAGTGTTTTTCGATCGCTCCATAGGATATTGTTCTTAGTAATGTATGAAGTTGTGTCCGATGTCAGTGTTCCAAGTCCTGAAATATATCGTGTAGTTAGTGAATCTGTTGATGTGCCATGAGTGGGGAATATCTCATGAGTTTGGAATGGAGCACGTGGTTGTATGGTATCGGGAGGAATATGGATGGGAACTATCCGAAACATCTTCGTTGTGTCTAGCTTTAAGGGATGTGTATCGAAACGTTCACTCTCTTGGGCATGGAGTGTTATGTGTTCCCCGTAGCATACAACCAAGAAGGCTAATGTATACAATCTTTTCCACAAAGCATTAATTATCCGGGTATCCATACCTGTTTTTATGAAAATTTGGCGGTGTTAGAAATACGTGTATATTGCTAGGAAGGGCTAGTTTTGCTTTTAGTGCACAGTTCTCATCAAGATAGAAACCAAATACTGATGAGCCACTTCCACTCAGGAGTGCAAACACTGCACCGTGTGTGAGTAGGGATTCTTTTATTTCTCTGATTATTGGGTAGTGTTCGAATACGACACGCTCAAAGTCGTTTACGATTATAGGAGAAAAATTTTTAGGTGATCCCGAAAGAGCTCTGTGATATGCTTGGAGTGTGAGAGCTTCTTGACGTTCTTGTACGTTGAGAGCATTATATGCCCACGGTGTTGAAATATGTATTGGTGGAAGAGCGATGAGTATCCAGTATGGAAGAGAAAAATCAATGGGTTTGAGTTGATCACCGCGACCTGTTGCATATGCACATCCACCACGGATAAAGAAAGCAACATCTGACCCAATCCGAGAGGCAACATCAACGAGTCGTTCGGGAGGATAGTGGAGTCCCCAAAGTTGGTTCAAGCCGATGAGAGTGGTTGCAGCGTTACTGCTACCACCACCGAGTCCTGCACCAAGTGGGATTGTTTTAGCAAGATGAATGTGTACACCATGGTTATAGTTGCTTTCTTCTTTAAGTGCACATGCAGCACGAATGCAGAGATTCGTGGCATCAGTTGGGAGTGTTGGGTGGTTCGTTGTGAGCTCGATCGTCGAATGAGGAGTGAATGTGAGTTCGTCGAAGGGGAGCACTTCGTAGAACAGTGTTTCGATGTCATGGTAGCCATCTGGGCGTTTTCCGAGTACTCGTAAGCCGATGTTTATTTTTGCATAGGATCGGAGTTTAAGTGACTGTTGCATGGGTTCGAAAACGTGTGTCAGTGCAGTTTCAAACAACAAAATGAAGCAAAGAGGATTCGATTAATGGTACTGTATAATCCCAGTGGAGTACTTTGAGGTTTCATTCCATAAATTTCAAAAATTTTTCAATGGGATTTTATTGCAAGAACATCACTCTACCAATGGCAATTACTGACATACAAAATAACGTATTAACCAAGGAGAAGCAACTTTGATTGTTCTCTCAATTTTTCGTAGATTTTTTTAATGTGAGATTGAACAAATGATCCCGTTTCACTCAAAAATTGTCAATGTTGGCACTGTTAACATCGGAAATGGTGCACCAATTGTATTGATTGCCGGCCCATGTGTAGTTGAGAGTAAGGATATTCTGTTTAAGACAGCCGAAATACTCGTCACGGTATGTGCTCAGCTCAATGTACCGCTCATTTTTAAATCATCGTACAAGAAAGCAAATCGCACGAGCGGTCAGTCATTCACAACGATTGGAGAGGAACACGCCCTCACATTGTTGGCTGAAGTACGGAGAGAATTTCAGGTACCAATTCTCACAGATATTCACCTTCCTGCCGAAGCAGCTCGTGTTGCAGAAGTAGCAGATGCCCTCCAAATTCCAGCGTTCTTGTGTCGACAAACAGAACTTCTTCAGGCTGCTGGTGAAACGGGGAAAGCTGTCAATATCAAAAAGGGACAGTTCCTAGCTCCTGATGATATGCACTATGCAGCCCAGAAAGTTGCTGCTACAGGCAACGATAATATTCTCCTTACGGAACGAGGTACAACGTTTGGGTACCACAATCTCGTCGTTGACATGCGTTCGTTACCAATTATGCGAGCCAGTGGGTACCCTGTTGTACTCGATGCAACACATTCTGTACAGCTCCCTGGAGGTGCAAAACATCAAAGTGGTGGTCAACCAGAGTTCATTTTCCCGATTGCACGTGCAGGTGCTGCTGTGGGGATTGACGCCCTCTTCATTGAAACACATCCAAATCCACCAACTGCTCTGAGCGATGCATCTAGTCAGTTACCATTAGAAAAAGTTGCAGAATTACTTCGTCAGGTGAAGTCTATTGATGCACTCGTCAAAGAGTACTTAAACAGACAGCTGAAAGAATAGTATGGCACGACGACAGAAGAAGTTTACGAACCTTCCTTTCATCAAGATGTTAATTCTCGATGTTGATGGTGTTTTGACAGACGGTGGGATTTACTATTCTACCAGTGGCGATGAAATGAAGCGTTTTCATATTCATGATGGATATGGAATGCTGAAGTTACGACGGGCAGGTATAGCAGCAGCAATTCTCACCGGACGAGTTTCGAGCATCGTTGAGCGGCGTGCGCATGATCTTGGAATTAGTGAGGTTCACCAAAATCTCGAAAATAAACTCGAAGTTTACGAGATGTTGAAGCAGAAATACTCGCTTACTGATCAAGAAATCGCGTATATCGGTGATGATGAGTTTGACTTGCCAGTACTCGAACGAGTAGGATTTTCGGCAGCGCCTGCGAATGCGATGGAACGTGTTAAAGAACGTGTGCATTACGTATGTTCAAAGAATGGTGGTGAAGGTGCAGTTCGAGAAGTGATAGAGCTTATTTTAAGTGTGAAAAAATAATATGGATCCTATACTCGAAAAAGGGAAAGAAGTTATTCGAATCGAAGCCGAAGCAATTGCTGCGATAGAAGAACGGCTCGACGAAAATTTTGTGAAAGCAGTGGAGAAGATTATCGAATCAAGAGGCCGTGTTATTCTTACTGGGATGGGGAAGTCTGGCATTATAGCTCGAAAAGTAGCGGCAACAATGAACTCAACAGGGACACCGGCTCTTTTTCTCCATCCTTCCGATGCACTCCATGGTGACTTGGGTGTTGTGACAGAAAATGATGTAGTCATTTGTTTATCGAAAAGTGGTGATACTGAAGAGATTATTGAGCTTGTTCCACGACTCAAGCAAATTGGTGTGTACGTCATTGCTATGACGGGTACTACGGAGTCGAAGCTTGCACGAATGGCAGACATTGTTCTCGATGTTGGCGTACGGGAAGAAGCATGTCCACTCGATCTTGCACCAACGTCGTCAACCACTGCTGCGCTCGTAATGGGGGATGCTCTTGCCATTGCACTTCTCCACAAACGGAACTTTACAAAAGAGGACTTTGCATTCTTACATCCAGCTGGAAGTCTTGGGAAACAATTGCTCTTAAAAGTAGCATCGTTAATGAAACAGGGTGAAAGTGTTCCAATTGTTCATACACGAGTACCACTTACAACAGCAATTGTTGAAATGACGTCGAAACGACTCGGAGCAACATGTGTAGTGAACGATGTAGGAGTACTCGAAGGGATCATTACCGACGGTGATTTACGACGTCTTCTTCAAAGGACGAGTAATATTGCAACATTAACAGCAGAAGAAGTAATGACAAGGAATCCAAAAACTATTTCTTCCGATGTTCTCGCAGCTCACGCCCTTGCGTTAATGGAAACGTACAAAATTAGTCAGCTTATTGTTATTGACTCCGACAATAGACCAGTTGGGATGGTACACATTCACGACCTTGTGGAAGCAGGGTTACGTGGAGAAAAGCGTTCATGATTCGCCTTAAGTTATTAGTGGTCCTACTGGTGTGTGTACTTCTCTCTCTCTTTTTTGGATGTGAAGATAAAGTAAAACCTTCAGTTCTGACAGATATTTCCGGTGAAGAACTTCCCCAACAGGAAAGTTGGAATAGTACAATTACCGTTGTCGATTCTGGGCGTGTAAAAGCAATCATTCAAGCAGGGTACCTCCGCTACTTCGAAGAAACATCCCAAACCGAATTGAATGGTGGTGTGTTAGTACGGTTTTATGGTTTTACGGGGAAACAAACATCGTACTTGATAAGTGAAGAAGCTGTCATTGATGAAAATACAAACGATATGGAGGCTCGAGGGAATGTTCTTGTTGTATCAAGTGATTCATCACGGCTCCGTACAGAGCGTCTCTTTTGGGACAATAAACGGCAGCTCATTTACACACCGAACTTTGTAACCATAACAACCTCAAAAGAGCGATTGCAAGGGCATGGGTTCGAAGCAGACCAAAGTTTGAGGTACTACAAAATCTTTCGTGTTACAGGTCAAGCAACGATGAAGTGATTGTATGGCGAGTACGTCCTTGCTCAATAATGTTCTCACCGTAAGTTTTTTACTTACAATTCCCACTGTCTGGAGTTATACTCAGCAAGCAACAGTTATCGAGCTGCGATCTGCACAGCGCCTCGAAGGGAAAATGGTTGGAGATGAAGAGGTACGAGAACTCATTGGGAATGTTCATTTCACACAACCGACTAAGAACGGTGGACGAGTGTACGTGTGGTGTGATCGGGCAATTCGATACATGGTCCAAAATAGGCTAGAGCTCTATGGAAATGTTAAGGTTCAAGAAGGTGAGGCAATTCTTACGTCGAATGAAGGATTTTACAATGCAAACACACGTGTGATGGAAGTACATACTGGTGTTCGACTCCAACAAGGTGTTAAAGTACTAACCGCACGCCACGGAATTTACTACGTTGATGAAAAATGGTCGTATTTTCACACAGACGTGAGAGTAGAAGATTCATCGACAGTCATTACCTGTTATGAACTGTGGTACTTCGAACGCGAGGCGCGTTCTGTAGCTCGTGATTCAGTCCACATTTACAACAAAGTGAGTAAGTACCATATCTATGGAGATTCTCTTGAATATCGTGAAAAGGAATCGTTGAGTATTATTCCGAAGAACCCTCGATTAGTGAAAATTGATACCACAAATCAAGGTGTTATCGATACAACTGTCGTAGAGAGTACGACGATGAAATTTTTTCAAGCGCCAGAAGAAAAGCTCCTTGCACTTGGGAATGTACAAATGGCACGTTCCGATTTGGCAACGAAGTGTAATTATGCAATGTATCTTCGTATGGCAGATAGTATTCTTCTCACTAATGCACCAATTGTGTGGAGTGGAAACAATCAGGTAACAGGGGATAGCATTTTTGTAAAAATTGAGCAGAATGAACTTCGTCGTGTAACAGTTCATGGCCATGCAATGGCAATTTCACTTTCAGATTCGCTTACTCCGACGCGATTTAATCAGCTCTCAGGGAAGTATTTGACTATGTACTTTCGTGATAATACATTACAGCATATTGATGTGCAACGGAACGCAATGAGCTTCTACTATGTATTTGATAACAGCGTACCAAATGGAGCAAATAAAATAAGCGGTGAGCACATTGAAATTGTATTTGAAGAAGGCGAAGTTGCAACGCTTCGGGTGCATCGTGGTGTTGAAGGTCAGTATATTCCAGAACGAATGCTCGCTGGCAAAGAGTCAGAATACAATCTTGATGGATTTCATTGGAGAATAGATCGACCAAAACGCAGTGGCTTACGAATTACACACGAGAACAATGGGGAATACAATGACATACGAAAGTGAGTGTGGAGCACCCCACCAGGAACAACACCTAGATCGGTGTGTTGAATTGCGTGCGACCCACCTCATCAAACGGTATAAGAAACGCACAGTTGTTAACGACGTGAATATTCGTGTGCAACAGGGAGAAATTGTAGGGCTCCTTGGACCCAATGGAGCAGGGAAAACAACAACATTTTACATGATTGTTGGAATGATTCGCCCTGATGGAGGGCAAGTCTATTTCAATAATGTAGAAATAACAAAACTGCCGATGTACAAGCGAGCACGCTTAGGCATAGGGTACCTTCCACAGGAAGCATCGATTTTTCGTCGGCTCACAGTGAAGGAGAACATCCTTGCTGTTCTTCAAACAACGAAACTGAGTAAACATGAACAAGAAGAAAAGTGTATGCGTTTACTTGAGGAATTTGGATTGACCCACGTTGTGAATAGTCCAGGGTATGTATTGTCTGGCGGTGAACGTCGTCGGACGGAGATAGCACGTGCCTTAGCACTCGATCCGAAATTTATATTGCTAGATGAACCGTTTGCAGGGATTGATCCTATCGCAGTCGAAGATATTATGAGGATTGTGGGCGCTCTGAAAGAAAAGAATATCGGTGTTCTCATCACCGATCACAATGTCCATGAAACTCTTTCGATTACAGATCGCTCCTACTTGCTTTTTGAGGGGAAGATTCTGAAGTCAGGTACAGCTGAGTTCCTTGCAAATGATCCTGAAGCTCGTAAATTGTACTTGGGTGAAAAATTCAAACTTGATCGTTATACAGAGTAGTATGCATATTAGTAAGGGTCAACAACGATGGTAGTTGTTCTTGAACCTGAAGCAACAGAAGAGCAAATTCAAAACGTTATTCGTGTTCTCCATGAACATGGATTTGATGTTCACCGATCGACGGGAGTACAGCGAACGGTACTAGGGGCAATTGGAGTACGTCCAGAGTTCGATCATCGCCACATTGCGGTATTGCCGGGGGTTGCGGAGGTTATTCGGATTACAGATCCTTATAAGTTAGCAAGTCGAGCTTTTAAGCGCGAAGGATCTGTGTATACTGTAGGTGACATTGAAATCGGAGGGAAAGCGGTGGTTGCCATTGCTGGGCCATGTTCAGTGGAAAGTGAGGAGCAAATATTTACAATTGCTGAACGAGTGGCTCGAAGTGGTGTGAAGATTCTGCGGGGAGGAGCTTATAAACCACGGACCTCACCATATAGCTTTCAAGGGTTGGGAATTGAGGGATTAAAGTTACTCAGACGTGCCGCCGATGAGTTTGGGTTAAAGGTAATAACAGAAGTAATGGATCGTAGTCAGATTGCAGAAGTCGAAGAGTACGCCGACATTCTTCAAGTTGGTGCACGGAACATGCAAAATTATATCTTTTTGAAAGAACTGGGAAAGGCCAGTAAGCCCGTTATGCTCAAACGTGGGCTTTCTGCAACAATTGACGAATGGTTAATGGCCGCTGAGTATATTCTTTCCAGTGGGAACCAGCAAGTCATTCTCTGCGAGCGAGGTATACGTACATTTGAAACGGCTACACGGAATACGTTTGACGTTGGAGCAATCCCTGTGGTGAAGAAGAAGAGTCACCTTCCGATTTTCGCTGATCCCTCGCACGCTGTCGGTATTCGTGACAAAGTAATTCCGGTTGCTCGAGCTGCTATTGCAGCAGGTGCTGATGGGATTATGGTTGAAGTACATCACGATCCGGACCACGCTCTTTCCGATGGTCCACAATCACTCTATCCTGACCAGTTCGATACCTTGATGAAGGAAATCCGTTTGATTGCGGAGGCAATCGGGAGAACACTTGCGTAAGTGGATGTGTGAATGAAAGTCGAACTACCACCATTCTCACGTGTGACAATCGTCGGTGTTGGTCTCATCGGCGGATCGCTTGCTCTCGCACTCCGTAAACGGTTTCCTTCCATTCGTATTATTGGCGTTGATAGGAAAAGAGTCCTTAGGCGTGCTATTGAACGGAAAGCAATCCATGAAGGTTCCCAATCGTTGAAACAATCTCTCGCAGATGCAGAGCTCGTGGTTCTAGCGACACCAGTGGACCACATTGTGAACATTTTACCAACCGTTGCTAAGTATACATCACCATCGGCCGTTGTGACAGATACGGGAAGTGTGAAGAAACATATTCTAGATTGCGCTCGAGTGTATTTCCCCAATGGAAATTTTGTTGGTGGTCATCCGATGGCAGGTGCTGAGTTTGCGGGAATAAATGCAGCTCATCCTCTCCTTTTTCAAAACGCACTCTATCTCCTTACACCGCTTCGAAAGAATTCTGCTTTTAGAAAACTAGTAGCGTTGATTAGTGCACTCGATGCGCGGGTGCTTACTATTGATGCAGAAACACACGATAAAGTTGTAGCGGCTGTAAGTCATTTACCGCAACTTGCAGCAGTTGCGTTGGTCAACACAGTAGGTTACAAACATGCACAAGCACGCACTCATCTAACCCTAGCGGCAGGTGGATTTCGTGATATGACACGTATTGCATCGAGTCCATACGATATATGGCGCGATATTCTTGCTTTCAATACCGAAAACATTGCTGAAGCAGTGAAATTATACATTGAAAGTCTTACCACAATGATTACAATGCTCCAACGAGCGCCGTCTGCTCTAAAAAAGGAGTTTGTCCGATCACGAGTATTACGATCCCGAATTCCTCGCTCAATGAAAGGATTTATATCGGCACTGGTTGATATTTCGGTGTACATAGAAGATAAACCAGGACAACTTGCTCGTCTAACAGCCCTTTTAGGGAAAGCTCATATTAACATAAAGGACATTGAGCTAGTAAAAGTACGTGAAGGAAGAGGGGGAACTTTCCGATTGTACTTCGATTCTGTTACTACTGCAGATGAGGCAAAGATAGTACTCCAACAAGCAGGGTTCGAAATTTGCGAGTAACGAGTGGTATGCAATATGGTTTTTTCACAGTTAGAATCTCTGAACTGTAAAGTTGTGTACGAAGATAAAGTTCTCCTTGTACTTGCAAAACCTCCTCATCTTGCAGTGATTCCTGAGCGGTTTAACAGGAAAGCCCCCAACCTTTTTACGCTTCTTAACTCATTCTACTCTCGGATATACGTCGTGCATAGAATTGATAAAGAGACAAGTGGTGTTCTTGTTTTTGCTAAAACGATGGATGCTCATGTTACTCTTTCAAAAGCCTTCGAGCATAGAGAAGTTGAGAAACAGTACTATGCACTTGTCCACGGTGTGCCGCGTGAGAGCGAAGGAACTATATGTGCGCCATTGAGAGAACGTCGTGGGAAAGTTACTATTCAGTCTAAAGGGAAAGAGTCGATTACTTACTATCGAGTACTTGAACAATTCAATCGATTTTCACTTGTCGAAGTAAGTCCACATACAGGGCGACTTCACCAAATACGCGTTCATCTTGCATCGCTTGGACATCCAATTCTTTGCGATACACTCTACGGTCACGAAGGGAAATTTTTCCTTTCATCACTCAAACAAAATTACCGAGGGAAAGAGAATGAGAAACCACTCCTCGAACGAACTGCTCTCCACGCATATTCATTAACAGTTGTTCACCCACAGGTGAACGAACGGATGACATTTGAGGCACCGCTCTTTAAAGATATGGAAGCAGCACTCAACGTGTTGCGAAAGTATGGGTAGTGTTGTTAGTAAATGACTATACCGAAAAATGAAAGAGGTCGTCTATAACTGTTGTTTATCCAACGTTTCCCACCATCCCGCGTAATAAGGATGGCACCATTCTCACCTACTACAATTCCACGTTGGGTATCAAAGAAAGTAATTTTCCGGAGATCGGTTGAAACGGGAGAGGTAATAGGAATCCATTGATCTCCACCATTCGTTGTTGAGAGAATAGTACCACTGGCGCCAACAATGAAGCCTTTACTGTTATCTAAGAAGTAAACGCCGAATAAATCACTTGTTACACCACTTGTTTGTTGAGACCAAGTGTTGCCATCGTCTTTTGAGCGAAGAATTACCCCCCCTGCGCCTACAGCCCAGAGAGATTGTTCTGTTCCTCCAATATCGTTCAACCACGCACTCACACCAGTTGTTCGTCGTGTCCACGTATTCCCAAGGTCTGTTGTTACTAAGAGAATGCCGCCTGAACCAACTGCATATCCTTTATCTTCACTTTGGAAAAATACGCCTCGTAGATGATTCATGACGTTGGCAGAATGAACTGTCCAAGTAGTCCCTCCGTTTGTTGTGCGGAGAATAACGCCGTAGTCACCGACTGCAACAGCGATTGTGGGGTTAAGAAAATGTACAGCGTAGAGTGGTTGTCGAACATTGCTACTCTGAATTGACCACGTTGCTCCACCGTCAACCGAGGCAATAATCCGTCCATTGAGTCCAACAGCAAACATTCCGCTCTCATTATCCGTTGTGATTGACATGAGTGTATTATCGATGTTGACTGGTACCTCCACCCACGAGTCACCGAAATCCTTTGACTGAAGGATGAGTCCATTAGCTCCAACAATTGTGGCGATATTTCGTCGTACAATCGATTTGACGGTGGACGTTTTCTTGTAAGAAATTTCGCGTGTTACTGTTGCTGAGGTCCAAGTTGTCCCAGCATCTGTTGTGTAGAGAATAGTACCTTCGTCGCCAACAGCAACCCCAGTTTGGAAACCAGTAAATGCGATGTCAAACAAATCGACACGGATGTTGGTTGTTTGCTTTGTCCATGAAGTCGGTTTGTTGTTGGAGAAGAGAATATATCCTTTATCACCAACAGTATAAAAAATTTGTGATGATACAGCGATAGCACCAAAGAGAGTATGGTTTGTTGCACTCGGTGCAAGAGACCATTTTTGGCCACCAGTGTTCGTGTGGAGGATTGTTCCTGTTTCACCAACAATAATACCGCTCGTACCTGAGAATGCAACGTCGTAGAGTGTACCGCTTATAAATGAAGATGAAATATCCTCCCACGATGTACCACCGTTTGTTGTTTTTAGAATGGTACCTTGCTCGCCTACGATGATTCCATTATTATTATCGCTGAATGCAACGCTCAGGAGTTTATTTTTTGTTCCACTTGGTACAACTCTCCATACTGTGCCACTGTTGGTTGTCCGAAGTATTAATCCACCATCACCGACAATAAATCCATCGCGTGGTGTTGAGAAGTAAATACCATTTAAATTTGTTGATTGAGGAACTGATACTGTTGTCCAAATACCACCGCCATCGTTCGTAGTAAGTAGTGTACCTTTTGCACCAATAATAAACCCTGTTTGTTCATTAGTAAATGTGATACCGTAGAATGGTACGGTAAACCCACCGAGTGAAGATTCAACTGCCCATGTTTTACCGCCATCTGTTGAGCGAGCAATAGTACCACTATCGCCCACTGCAAAAACTGTGGCATATGTTGTATACCATACCGATCGGAATATAACTTGGGGTTTTGATGGTTGAGCAGCAACAGGATTTGGTCCCTGAGAAAAGAGAAATACGAGAATACCAAATCCAAGCCCCAGAATGAAAAGGTGCGTGTGTTTCATTTGTGATTCTTTTGATTGGTGGTAAAATCAAGATCACTCTGAATTGCACTAACTTTCCGTATACCGAGATGTTTGAATGCTAATGGTGTTGCCTCACGTCCGCGTGGCGTACGTTTAAGAAATCCTTCCTGAATGAGATATGGTTCATACACTTCTTCCAATGTACCAGCTTCTTCGCCAACAGCGACAGCAAGTGTATTGAGTCCTACAGGTCCTCCGTCATACTTTTCGATGAGTACATGAAGAATACGTTTGTCCATATCATCGAGCCCATGGTCGTCAACTTCGAGTGCTTGCAGTGCATAGCGTGCAACATCGTATGTTATTGTTCCTTGGTGTTGTTTAAGTTTAGGATCAGCTTCTGCGAAATCACGGCATCGTCGTAAGAGACGATTTGCAATTCGTGGTGTGCCGCGAGATCGTTTTGCAAGCTCGTGCACTGCTCTTTCATCGATGGAAATTTTTAAGAGAGATGCAGATCGTTTAATGATACGTGTAAGTTGATCAACAGAATAGTAATCCAGCCTGTTGGCAATGCCAAAGCGTGACCGCAACGGTGAGCTAATAAGTCCAGCTCGAGTTGTTGCGCCAACAAGGGTAAATGGCTGTAGGCCTAGTTGGATTGTTTTTGCACCGGGTCCACTTTCGATAACGATGTCGACACGGAAGTCCTCCATTGCAGAGTAAAGGTACTCTTCAATTTTTGTTGGTACTCGATGTATTTCGTCAATAAAAAGGACTTCGCCTTTGTTCAATGATGTAAGTATCCCTGCCAAGTCGCCAGGCTTTTCAAGTGCCGGACCTGAAGTAACCTTTATTCCAGCTCCCATTTCTTTGGCAATGATGTATGCAAGGGTCGTTTTTCCGAGGCCTGGAGGACCTGTTAGTAACACGTGGTCTAATGCTTCACCACGTTTCCTGGCAGCAGCTATAAAAACACGTAAATTTTCAACAATTTTTTCTTGTCCGACGAATTCATCTAAAACAGTGGGACGTAATGATTTGTCGATCTCAATCTCGTGGGCACTACGGTCTGGTTTCATGATATCATTGCTCTTCATATCACAAAAGTACCAAGAATGAGTGTGAATTGCAAGGTTCCCATAGCACGTTCAGCTATATTTAATATCAAAATAAAATGTTGTATACTGTAATGGTGAGAGATAAAAAGTTACTATGACAAAACCGCTTGAACTCTCGTATTACCTAGAAGAACGAAAGGATGAGTTAAATCCCCTACTTATCCTCACGCATGATTATCCCGATCCCGATGCTCTAGCATCGGCGTTTGCACTCCAGTACCTTGCTTACCACGTTGGGATACGGTCAAAGATTGTGTACGGAGGGCACATTGGGCGATCGGAAAACCGCGAAATGGTTCGCTTACTGAAAATTCCGGCGAAAAAACTTAGAACGTCTGATTTCCGTCATTATCCACACATTGCACTCGTTGACACACAACCGGGATTTGAGAATAATTCATTTCCACCGAAACGAAAGGCATCAATTGTAATTGACCAGCATAGTACTGCACACGAGGTTGTAGCAGACTTTATACTTATTGATACAGAAGCCGGATCAACTTCAGCATTGCTCGGACGTGAGCTCCTTGCTAAAGGGTTCGAAGTTCCAGTCAAACTTGCAACAGCGCTCGTGTATGGTATTCTGTCAGATACATTGGAGTTTTCACGCACGACGAAAAGAGAAACAATCGATACGTACTTTGAACTCCTTCCTCTTGCGGATATGCGACTCTTAGCGCGGATTCAGAATCCATCACGTCCACGACGATTCTTTGGCGAAATGGTACGAGGTATTCAGAACGCGCTTGTGCGGCAACGTCTTATTGTATCACACCTTGGTGTTGTGGAGAATCCCGATCTCGTTGCGCAAATGGCAGATTTTCTTTTGACGTGTGAAGGTATTCAGTGGGCATTTTGTACAGGTCGTTATGGAGATACCCTTCACTTTTCACTCCGAACGCATCTGACAGATGTCGATGCTGCAACTATACTACGCAGTATTGTTGATAATCCACGAGCTGCAGGGGGGTACGGCCAGGTTGCAGGGGGAAAAGTACGAGTGCGCGAAAATAAAGATCCAAACGCATGGGAACGCGAAGAGCAAACACTTGTCGAACGTTTAGCGAAACGATTGAAGTTGAAACACAATTCAAAGTTTCAACCGCTAGTGCGATCACAGTATGAAATAGTTGAAAGGAGTGAAAACAATGGCTGAGCTATGGGAAACTGTAGGGGTGACGGGGTTAATTGATATACTTGTTATGACACTTTTTATTTATTCGCTCCTTGTGTGGTTTAAGAGAACACATGCTGGGTTTGCTGCACTTGGTCTCTTTATGGTAGGTGCGGCGTACCTTATAGCTCGTCAGCTCGATTTGCTCCTTACGACAACAATGTTTCAGGGATTCTTTGCAATAATTTTAATTGCTGTTGTCATTATTTTTCAAGAAGAAATTAAACGGTTCCTTGAACAACTTGCCAGTCGGAGTTTGTTCCGGCGACGTCACCAGCGTCGTATTTTCAGTCGATGGGAACGCCGTGTAGATGCAATTGTGAATGCAGTGCACTCTCTGGCTAACGATCGGATTGGTGCACTCATTGCAATCAGGGGGAAAGATCCGATCGTACGTCATCTCAATGGGGGTGTTGATTTGAACGGTGAAGTAAGCGAGCAAGTACTCGAAACACTCTTTACACCGGGTGCTCCAACACACGATGGTGCGGTAATAATAGAAGGAAATAAAATAACAGAATTTTCATGCTACCTCCCACTTTCAAAAAACTTGAGAAAACTTCAAAAGGCCGGTACGCGCCATGCTGCTGCGTTAGGTCTTGCAGAAGTAACCGATGCGTTCTGTATCGTTGTTTCAGAAGAAAAAGGTACTATTTCTGTTGCTCGGAATGGCGATATAATGGTAATGAAAGATGCAGAAGAACTCCGCTTAAAGTTGGAAGCATTTTACCAGGAAGTTACACCACCACTGGAATCAAAACCATTCCAGAATTTTTTTAAACAAAACTATCGAGAAATGCTTCTTGCTATCGCTGCAACAATTATTCTCTGGTTCTTCTTTGTTCATGAATCAAAGATTGATTATCGGACGTACATACTACCAGTAGAACTCGAAAATGTACCTGCAACACTCGTTGCGAAACGGATTGATCCACAGGAAATAGAAGTAACATTCTCTGGTCCGCGACGCTTGTTTCTCTTTTTGAATGAGAAGACATTAAAAGTGACAGTGAAAATCTTTAATGGCCGAGAGGGGACATATCGAAGGACAATTACCCGATCGAACATTGTGTTTCCCGAAGGTCTTTCGGTTGAATACATTCAGCCCCAACAAGTGGTAATTCAGTTTGCTGAAAAACAATAACATTTTCCGGAGTGTACTATGGAACAACGTAAAGTACGGTATGGCATTCTTGGATATGGACGTTTTGCAGAACGGTCGATTGCTCCAGCGATTCTCGAATCACCAAACTCAGAACTCATTGCACTCCAGAAACAATCACTCGGTGAAGCACAAGCAAAAGCAGAACAGCTCAACATTCCCTATGCTTTTGCATCAGTTGAGGAACTTGTACATCACCCAGATGTGGATGCAGTATTTATTTGCTCGCCCAACGCACTCCATGCAGAACAGACTGTATGTGCGGCAAAAGCAAAGAAACATGTGATTGTAGAGAAACCTATGGCTGTGAATACTCGTGAAGCCAGGATGATGATTGATACATGTCGTGAGAACAATGTAAAATTGATGGTTGCACATATGGTTCGGTTTTCGCCAGCAATTCAGTGGTTAAGGAAATTGGTAAGAGCTGGTACAATGGGAACACTACAATACATTCGTGCTGAATATGTTTACGATGCTCGACGTTCTCCCAGAACGTGGTTATACAATCGGCGTCTTGCTGGAGGAGGTCCATGGTTCGATATTGGTGTACATTGCGTTGATACAATGAGGTACATCCTTGGAGAAGAAGTAGTTTCTGTTAAAGGGCACTTGGTCCCAACTCCAACTGAAGAAAGAACGGAAAGTACTGCAATCGTAAACCTCCAGTTTGCCAGTGGGGTACTTGGATCAGTGATGTGCTCATTCGAAACTCCTTTTCGTCGGTCAATTATTGAACTTATAGGGACAGAAAGTATCGTAGCTTTATCAGATTTTACCATGAGTGATCAAGAGGTTGACATTGTAATCGTTGATGGAAAGAACGGGCTTGCGGAACCTCCACAGTACCACCATGAATTTGTACCAAATCTCTACGAACGGGAGATTACCCTTTTCTCGGATGCGATACTCGATAATACAGAACCACCAGTACCTGGTGAAGAAGGGCTAAAGAACCAAGAAATTCTCGAAGCAGCACTACAAGATTGTGGGATCACGTATGAACAATAAAGATCTACTCACTCCTGTTATAGACCGTTCTCTAAATTATGGCCGACACATTGTACGTCGTTTCCTTTCGGAAGCCCTTTGTACAACCAATGGGAACGTTGTACTTGATATCGGTGCCGGGTGGGGAATCGACCTTATTCGTGCTCGCGAGTATAACACATCGTGCGAGCTCCATGCAATAGAAATCGAACCGGAATACATAAAAGAATTGCAGGCTAATGGTATAATTGTCCATACTCTCAATATTGAGCGGGAGAAAATTCCATTGTCAACTGAATCAGTAGATGTCATCATAGCAAACCAAATTTTTGAACATATCAAAGAAATATTCTGGGTATTCCATGAGGCAACACGTGTACTTCGCGTGGGCGGATTTATCATTATTGGTGTTCCAAATCTCGCCTCATTTCACAATCGGGTACTTCTAGCTTTTGGGAAACAACCAACGTGTATCCAAAATTATTCCGCTCACCTTCGTGGGTACACAAAAAGCGATTTGATGAAATTTTTAAGTGCCTGTTTTCCGCAAGGGTACATACTTCACAAGTTTGCTGGGAGTAATTTCTACCCATTGCCACCTGTACTCGCAAAACCATTATCAACACTACTTCCAACAATGGCGTGGGGTATTTTCTTCCTTTTCCAAAAGGTACGCTCCTACAAAAGCGAATTTTTAGTATATCCCTGTACTCACAAACTCGAAACACTATTTTTTTTAGGTAACGAACATACCATTTGACCGGATACAACGAATGTGTACAAACGATTGACGATAGCCAAAGAAATCGGAGAACTATCCATTTCTTGACAACACTGTCTAATTTCTTTACTTTGAAATTGATATGTGTGTAAATCCTAAGAATATAGCAATACTTGGTTCAACTGGATCAATCGGGCAAAGTAGTATTGCGGTGTTGAAGAACTTGAGAGATCGGTTCCGGATAACCTACCTTACAACGAATGTAAATATTGAACTTCTAGAGTACCAAATTCGACAGGTTCATCCATATGGAGTGGTTGTGCTAAATCCTAGCCAAGCGGAAAAATTGAAGAAGCGCATTGAAGGTGTGGAGGTATTGGTAGGGACAGAAGGGCTTCTCGAAGTGGTACGGAGGGACAATGTCGATATCGTCCTTAATGCCCTTGTTGGTTTTGCTGGATTACGACCGACAATTGAAGCAATAACACATAGAAAACACATTGCCCTTGCAAACAAAGAAACACTCGTTGTTGCTGGTGCTATAGTAACTACACTTGCCCGAGAGTATAATGTTCCAATTGTTCCGATCGATAGCGAACACAGTGCGATTCTCCAGTGCCTGACAGGTGAAGAACGATCAACGGTGAAGAAAATAATTCTCACCGCTTCAGGCGGACCATTCCTGAATACACCTGCTGAACAGTTTCCCTCGATAACGGTGGAAGAAGCACTGAAACATCCAAATTGGAAAATGGGGAATAAGATCACAATCGATTCTGCAACATTAATGAATAAAGGGTTAGAAGTAATCGAAGCACACTGGCTCTTTAACCTTGAACCTCAACACATAGAAGTTGTTATTCATCCACAATCAATTATTCACTCGATGGTCGAGTTTATCGATGGCTCTATTAAAGCGCAACTCGGGTACCCAGACATGAAAATCCCTATCCAATATGCGCTTACATACCCAGATCGGCTGCCACTAGAGGTTTGCACTGTGAACTTCCCACAACTTCAGTGTCTAACATTTCTTGCACCAGACTTGGTAAAATTCCGATGTCTTCAACTAGCATACGATGCACTCACGTTAGGTGGAACAGCTCCAGCTGTTTTGAACGCTGCAAATGAGGTTGCTGTACACGCATTTCTTGAAAGGAAAATTACATTCGATCGGATTCCACAATTGATAGAACAATCTCTTGCCGCCCAACGTAACCATAGGGTACCAGAATTTGAGCAAACTCTAGAAGCGGACCGTACAACGCGTGAATTTGTTCGTAACTTGTTGGCATAATCCTGTGTAACAATATGTAAGGAGTAGTATGGAAATTCTCAGCACGATCTTTTACTTCATTATTACAATTGGTATTCTTGTACTTGTTCATGAACTGGGTCACTTCGTTGCAGCAAAGTTATTTAAGATGCGTGTGGAAGTGTTCAGTATAGGTTTTCCACCACGCGCGTTTGGGAAAAAAATTGGAGAAACCGATTATTGTATTTCGTGGATTCCAATTGGTGGTTACGTTAAAATTGCAGGCATGGTGGATGAAAGCTTTGATACAGATTTTTTACACCGAGAACCTCAACCATGGGAATTCCGAGCTAAACCCCTCTGGCAACGTGCAATAGTACTTTCTGCTGGAGTAGTGATGAACATCCTTCTTGCGATTCTCATCTTTTGGGGGATTATTTATTCGCAAGGGAAAATCATCCGTCCTGTCACAGAAATCGGCTACATCAAAGCAGAAAGCCCAGCAGAAAAAGTGGGGCTTAGGGTCGGTGATAAGATTCTAAGTATCAATGGAAAACATGTAAAACAGTGGAACGAAATAGAGAGCGAGCTTTTTGCTGAAAATCTTTCAGCAATTGTGACCATTGAGGTTCTTCGTGAGAATCAGACTGTTACGGTTACCATTCCACAATCGATGATGCCAAACATGATCGATGAACAATTTGGCATGCTCCCAGTTGGATTAGTCCCTGTAGTGGGGATGGTTGAGCCAGGGAAGCCAGCAGATCAAATAGGGCTTGTAGCGGGCGATACAATTCTTGCTGTGAATGGAAAATCTGTACACTTTGGTGAACTTCCTTCAATTGTAAAAGCTCATGCTGGGAAAGAATTGATACTTACCTGGAAACATGCGGATGAAGTAAAAGAAGCAAGAGTAGTCCCTACAACTGAAGGTAGACTTGGTATTATGCTCGAAATGGGGTACGTCGGTCCTCAAATTCATGAGAAGTACACTGTGCTTGAGGCATTCCCAATAAGTATTCGGGAAGTAGTGTTAACGACAAAATTATTCTTAACAAATATCGCACAAATTGTAGCTGGCAAAGTCTCATTTCGTCAATCAGTTGGTGGACCTGTAAAAATAGCACAACTTGCCAGTCGTTCCGCTGAAAGTGGAGCATTAGCGTTCTGGGGGTTCGTTGCATTGCTCAGCATAAGCTTGGCGCTCTTAAACATTTTACCATTTCCAGCTCTCGATGGTGGACATCTACTTCTCGTACTCTATGAAGCTATATTTAGGCGCCCAGTGCCTGACAAAGTGGTGATTGTTCTGCAGAAAGTAGGCTTTGCGCTCTTGCTTGTGTTTATGGCGTTTGTGTTGTATAATGACATAGTGAATTTTTGATCCACCGCACCTGTGTGATTGTAGTCAAAGGAAAAGAAAGGGAGTCGCAGTACTTTGCGAGTGAGGTATTTATAGGAAGGAGTGTACTATGAATAATAATATAAAGAAATCAAAAATGCGGAGGCCAATCCTATTTGTAGTTATAGGATTTTTAGTCCAGAGTAGTGTTTGTTTTCTTCTGGTTGCTCAATCAGTAGTAAATCCAATTAAAGAAGTACGAATAACAGTAACTCGTCCAGAATATGAGATGGTATATCTTGCAGACTTCATCAATGTTCGCGAGCAGAAATTGAGTCCAACAATATCTGGTGTTTCGGTTGATATCGAAGTGATAGACCCCCCTGAGGGACGTGGAAGAATTTACCTTGTTGCGGAAGTATTTGTGCAACTCCAGGGCGATGCACAAAGTGATCTCATTGTACGTGGTAAGACAAATCTATTTCAAATCAATGGACGACGAACATTAACTGCCTTCGATTTTACTACCAGGTCAGGTGAAATTTATATTGTAAACGAAAACTACTTTGAAAATACAAGGCTTCGAAAACGGATTGAAGACTTAGCGCAAGCAACTGTTACTGTACCACCCGGAACATATAGAATTGTTCTTACAGCTTATAATGCACTTCGGCAAAAAGTGGGTTCGACATCAGAAACAATTGTTATAAGTCGAAGTAATGTTGAAGAAGTCTACGTCGAAATTGTAGAACCATCGAATGGAGCTATTCTAACTACTCTGACACCGACATTTACCTGGACGACAACTGCCCAAGATGTTATTCTAAGAATATTTGAAGTTGGTCGAGGACATCGATCACCCCAAGATGCTGTTTCCGCAGCTCGTCCTGTTCTTGTTCGTGAGCTTTCAGGTGTAACAACGTACACATACCCTGCCGATGCGGAGCGAAAACTTGAGTACGAGAAAGCATATGTTGTTCAAATAAGTGCGCTTGTGAATACCAATAGAGGGAAAGTAGAACGATCCAGTAAACCGGTTGTGTTCCGTATTACGACAGATCGTGTGGGCAAAATACTCGAAAAATTTTTTAGTAGTCAACCATCCGACGCTGCAGCTCGGTACACAGCTCTTCGCTCTGAACCTACGAACTGGGTAGCATGGCAAACGTATGGTTCAATAATGGTTGATGGGAAAATCATTACTGCCGATGAATTAGAAGAACTTCTCAATAGTTTAGAACAAAAGGGAACATCCGGTGTTTCGGTAACTATTGAGAACCAATGAGAGGGAGGAATGTGCTATGAAACCAATAATCATTACAAGTGTTGCAATTATCCTTGCACTATTGGTTCTTGGCCAGAACACGCAAAAGAACACCAAGGACATCACTGCATACGTCATTAAAGTCATAAGAGATGTAAATATGCGTGCACCGGCAAGCGGTTGGCAAAAAGCTGTCCCTCTGAGCCAGTTAAAATCAGGGTACGAAGTAAAAACAGAAAAAGGTTCACTTGCGATGATTCTCTTTGCTGATCAATCGAAGCTTATTGTGCGTGAGAAATCGATTGTAACAATTCAAGGAGAAGTACAAGGTCGTCAGATTGTGAATCGGAATGTACACATGGATCGTGGAAATATCATCTTCAATGTTAAGAAAGCAGAAACCGAACAATTCCGATTTTCTTCTCCTATTTCTGTAGCTTCAATTCGTGGTACAGAAGGGGGGTACAACACCGGGGGGAATGAAGACAACTTAATCATCACTGAAGGATTAGCGGAATTTACAAATCTCCTCAGCGGAAGAGCGATGAACGTAGGTACTGGACAAAAAGGTATTGCAGATAGTACCGGCAAGCTTGATGTCGCTACTGCAACAGAAGAGGAACTCAACGACATACGAAGTGGACAAGATGTTCGCGATGAACAGCAACAGAAAGATGAAGAAGTCGAACTCACAGGTACAATTCGGTTTGTTCCTAGTCCTGTTGCCGGAAAGCCAACGGCAGTTGTTCTTGAGGTTCAATCACAGAAAGAATCGATAGGGAGTGCAGTACTTTTTTATAAAACATCTGAAGAAAAACAGTTCACTACTCTACAGCTAGCGATTGAGAACAATAGAGCGCGCGGAGAAATTCCTGGATCCCATGTGCAACCTCCGGCCTTAGAATACTATGCTGTTATAACATTAGGAAGAACGGTGGTAACGATTCCCCAAGAAGGGGCAAGTGCACCAATGTCTGTGAAAGTAGTTTCTGAACTTAGCTCTGGAAACATTGCTGCTACGCCTTTTGTTCTTCCACAACCAGCACGACGCTTTGAACCCTTGAATGTTTCACTCGAAATTTCAAAGGGTGAAATCCAAAAAGTACACATTTTCTACCGACGTGGAGGAGATAATGAGTATAAGAATATTGAACTTACAGTAAAAAATAGGAAAGCCCAAGGAACAATTCCTGCACTTGATGTTCAGCCACCATCTGTAGAATACTTCTTTGTGCTTTCTGATACAGGAGGGCAGGAAATATATTTACCTGAAACCGGAGCAAGCACGCCTCTCGTAGTAACTGTAAGTGGTGAAGCACGGATAAATGTTGAATTCAGTCGATTGAAATCTGGCAACGATGGGTTTGTTCGTGTAAATCTCTCTTCTTTTCCAGGTAAGGTAAAAAGTGCAATGCTCTTTCATCGAAAGTTTGGTGATGTTCAATTCAATGAACTTCCGTTGACAATATCTGGTCGTCAAGCAGCGTCAAAAATCGAAGCTAAGTATATAAAGTATCCACGATTTGAGTACTATGTACAATTCGTGCTCGAGAACAATACAGTCGTTGTAATTCCAGAGCGTGGTGAAGAAGTACCTGCAACAATTGGAGTTGAGCCAATTAAAAGGGTAGTGCGAATTCCTGGTCAAACAGGAGGATTGCAAAAACGTGTGCTTGTGCTGAAGTGGGATGAATAGAGAGCAGTTTCGCTCATAGATTGTGGTGAGTGTACATCCACTGTGATAATTCTCTGGAGGCATTCGTTTCTAATTATACGATATTGCGATAAATCAAAGCGAGGGTAGGTATGCAGAAAAATGGCAATAGGTGTGGGGTGTTTCTGTCCTTTGTTTTTCTACTACTATGCTTTTCTTACCAACACTATGCACAGCAAATTAAGTTTATCCTTGAAGTAAAAGTATCTTCTGCACGTGAGGGAGAAGCGGTTACACTCAGTGCACAATTATCTCCAGGTGTTTCTGTTAATAGTGCGCGAGTATACTTTAGACGTTTTGGAGAAAGCGAATTTCGAAGCACGGAGATGGTACTTACTGGTCGTTGGGCTATAGCAACTCTACCAGCCCGGCACATTTCACCACCATACTTTGAATACTACATTGAGCTCCAAACACAACAAGCTTCAGTCTTCTACCCTGAAGAGAGTCCAAAAGACAATCCAGTGAAAGTCGCTGTTGAAGGTATAGACCCAAAAGATTCTGAAGTACGCATACTCAGTCCAGAACAAGGTGAAACTGTTGTGATAGAAGATTTTGTTGTGGCGGTTTCACTCCTGTATGCTTCCGATGTCGTTGCGAAGCAAAAGACACGAGTGTACCTTGATGGTATCGATGTAACGTCTGAAACAGTACTCTCAGATGACGTTATTTTATACAATCCTGCTCCCTTTGGCCGTGTATTAGACGTTGGAGCACATTCACTTGCTATACATCTTTACGACACCCTTGGGAGATTATACTATACTAAAGTGACTTCCTTTAATTTATTAACATCTTCCACACTGAAAGAACAAGAGAGAGTACTCCATACTAATGGGAGTTCTCAACTCGAATTTCGTAATGAGAAAATTGAGAATACTTCTACTACCTACCTTCGAGGGGACTTACAACTTGGAGCTGTCTATCGGTCATTTAGTGGTGCTCTGGATGTTCACCTAACGAACGAAGAGAAGAACACGATCCAACCTCAGAATAGATTTCTGGGGACAATTCAATGGAATGATTATTTGAAACTTCAAGTAGGTGATGCATACCCCGTGTTTCCATCGCTTTTTGTGAGCGGAAAGAGGGTACGAGGTGTTAGTGGTTCCCTCACACTTGGTTTTTTCAACCTTGATGTAAGTTATGGTCAAACTGAACGTCGGATTGAAGGGACGGTGATTAAAGATACTTCGTACGTTGATACCTCTGCTGCAAGTAGTAGACCAAAAGCATCACTTCCCCTTGGTGGATTGACGTATCGATTGTTTGAAGCTGGTACGTACAAGCGAACAATGTTTGCCATGCGTCCAAGTTTTGGAAGTGGCGAAAATTTTCAACTTGGGTTTACTGTAGTAAAAACGAAAGATGATATGTCGTCTATACAGTATGGTATCTATCCAAAAGAGAATATAGTTGGAGGTGCCGACTTCACGCTTGCGTTGGCGGATCAACGCATAAAGTGGGTAACTCAAGTGGCATTTAGCCTTTCGAATACAGACATCAGTGCTGGTAATTTATCCGACGCAGCGATTGATTCAATAAAAGGCGTTTATGATACAACCAAAACCGTTGCGGAACGTGAAACAGCTAAAAAAGAGGCTGAAGATCTTAAAAGAGTAGCATCACTAGGACGGTCATTTATTACTGTCAATGAGTACTTAACACCCCTTGATCCAATAACTAAACTTCCTTCTACGGCAATTGAATCAGAGTTAACGATCAATCTTTTTAATAATTTCATTCGGATAGTTGGGTTCCGCCGTGGGAAATCGTTCGTTTCGTTCGGAAATGAATTTATTCAAACAGATATTCAAGGAGTTAATATCTCTGATCGAATTCGGTTATTGGAAAATAGAGTCCTCCTCAGTGTTGCATATGAAATAAAATCAAACAACACGCTTAACGAACATTCTGTTCCAACAACGAGATACAACACACTTTCAACCTCTGTTACTGTTTTCCCAGGTATTAGTTTCCCATCAATAACTGTTGGATATGGCTTCTACACACGAAAGAATTCGGTGGACCTTTCACCACACCTACAACCAGGGAAGCCAGTTCTCCCGTTGAGTTATCTTCCTATCGATACAGTACAAGCGACACTGTACAGAAGTCTCTATTCAGTTGTGCCAGACGAAAAGGTGTTAAGTGTTGCAAATGAAAAAACAGATAGGGTATTCGTTGGGATGAATTACGATTTTACTTTCATAGAACGACAGAGTGTTACGGTAACAACTACAATTGCAAAAAAGAGTGATAGAACGTTCTACAAACGAAATCAAGAAAACACAAATGTTTCTCTTTCGGTAACAACACGGTACAGAATTCCTTTACAAACAACACTCGGCATCGTTGTTAGTCAGAATAGTACTTTCTTTGCACTACGGGATAGCGTACGTGCATACACAGCTGCAACAACGAAAACGCCATTTAATTACCAAACACTCACTCTCAATGCTCGATATCGCTTGTTTGAAAACAGCCTTCAACTTATTGTAACATGTTCGCCATCGTTTGGTGATTTTCGACGTTTCCTTGTACAGGGTGGAGCAGAGTATGAAGTGCGAGAAAATCACTATGTGACTGCAGAAATCTCGTTTATTCAATACCCTGGTCGTCCAAACGATGTATTGGCAGGGTTACTCTATAGATTTGTTTTCTGATAGTGCTGTGCTACATTTACAGATATTCGATCAGTGAGGAAACAATCAATGACGTACTACGATTTTAAAAAGAAAGTACTCCCACGTGTACTACGGGTGGGGATAGGGCTTTTCATTGCTATAGTGGTACTAGCACTCAGTGAAGGTTGGCTTGTTGAAGTACCATTTCTCACCGACATCAATTTGCTTACAATCGATATACGGTACCAAAATAAGTATGAGCGTACGAAGGATGAACGAAATCTCAAAGACGACGGAAATGTTGTCATTGTTGGAATCTCAGATGATGACCTCAAAGCTTTTGTAGAACCATTCCCCTTTCCTCGAGATTACTATGCACATGTAATTGAAAATTTAAATGAAGCAGGTGCACGCGTTATTGTATTCGATATTACTTTTGAATCTCCAGGGAAAACAGCAGCAGGTGACTCAGTTTTTCGAGAAGCACTGAAAAAGTACTCTAACGTAGTGTTAGCAACAAAAGTTGAAACACAAACACTCCAAACAGGCGCAATTGTGCGTTCTACAGAACCAATGTATGATAATATATTCTTTGACGTAAATAGAAATGTTGGTGTGGTCAATATACACAAAGATCGTGATGATGTATGCCGATCATACTTTCCGATGCTTACTGTTCGTGGTTGGTTGACACCTACATTAGCTTTTGCTGCCTTGAATAGAATGTACAACCTTCCACCTCTGACATGTGTCACAGTAGAAGAAGAGGTATTTAAATTTGGTACAAGGGTTATTCCTAAGTATGACGCTACGAGTTTTCTCTTGGACTTCTATGGTCCTGTACAGACATTTCGGTACGTTCCTTTTTCACAAGTTATTGACGATGAAGAGTTTCAAACAAAAGATGAGCTTGAACTTGGAGAGTCAATTGATGCATTCGATGACAATCTCAAGAGGCTTTTTAAGGATAAGATCGTCATAATTGGTTCGCTGATGGCAGAAGAGCGGGATTACCATAACGTACCTTTGTATATAGAAGAAGGAGGGAAAAAAAATTATGCTATGCATGGTGTTGAAATTCATGCTACAGCAATCCAGAATATTCTTGATGGGACATTCATTACACGAATTGATCCCGGTATTGAACGTGCTCTCGTGGTTGTATTAGCAATTGCTGGATTTTTGGGATTTGTTGCCCTCCGTCGACTCCATGTGCGAAGAGTGTGGTTAGTAGAGCTAGGCGCTTTTGCTGGGATTGTCGTATTAATAGCTGTGATCATTGAAATTTCAATAATCCTTTTTGCATCCAGTAAAGTGTTAATCAATGTAGTGCCACCTTCTGTTGCGATTATCGTTGCGTACGTTGGTGCTGCAATATATCAGTATCTCGTTGAACGTCAACAAAAGGTACTTATAAAGCATGTATTTAGTCACTACATTAATCCTGCTGTTGTTAACGAACTCATTGCAAATCCGGAGAAAGCGAAACTAGGAGGTGATCGACGGGAACTGACAGTGTTTTTCGCTGATGTTGCGAATTTTACGAGTATCGCAGAGCAGTACCATGACAAACCTGAAAAACTCGTTGAAATTTTAAATGAATACCTCGATGAAATGACACGCATCATTCTCAAGTACAATGGTACGCTTGACAAGTATGAAGGTGATGCTATCATGGCATTCTGGGGAGCACCACTTCATCAATCGGATCATGCACTTCGAGCATGTTTGGCTGCTTTGGAGATGCAAAAACGGTTACTGGTTCTACGACCCAAATGGGTAAAAGAACGTAAACCACCACTCGAAGCTCGCATGGGAATTAATACCGGAATTATGATTGTTGGGAACATGGGAGGGCGTGACCGATTCGATTATACAGTCGTTGGTGATAGTGTTAACTTAGCCTCAAGACTTGAGAGTGCAAATAAGCAGTACCAATCAAAGATTATGATTAGTGATTTTACATATCAGCACGTTAAGGAAAAAGTTGTTGTACGAGAATTAGATTTAATACAAGTGAAAGGAAAAACGGAGCCGGTAAAAGTGTATGAGTTACTCGGCATAACGCCAATGGAAATGACAGAACAACAACAGCAATCTCTCGAATTGTATCACGAAGGATTGAAGCTTTATAGGCAACGCCAATGGGATGAAGCGATCGCATATATGGAGCAAGCACTTGCACTCGATAAAACGTGTTTTGTCGCTCAGCTATATATTGAACGGGCTCAGTTGTACAAACTTACTCCACCCCCACCAGAGTGGAATGGTGTTTTCGTTATGACTATGAAATAATCCCTCCACTCGTTCTATACCATTTGAGGTATTTTCCCGTTACCCTATTTAAGGTAGCTCTCCAGTAATTATTAAATATCCCATGATGAAAAATACACCATTTGAGTTATTGAAAACGAAGTAATTACTTACCTTTTTTGTACCACCTTATGCTGTAGGGGAGTTCGAGTGTGGGGCACGATGTGGATCCCATCCTCTCGGGGGAAGGATGTGAGGACAATGGAGCTCGAACACTCTTGCAGGTAAGGAGAGGATCAATAAAACTACCGCGGGCAAGTCAGTAACTACCAACGGCTTGCCCGTTTTTTTATATTAAGAGATACGACGCTAGGAGTGGATGAGGGAATGCTCTATCACGTAATAAAACTTCAAATTATTTCTATGATAGCTTTCGAAATAACCAAAAGGTCCTAGATTATTTTCTTTCGGCTTACATATAAAATGCTGATATTACATGATATTAATACACCGATGTATTTTAATTTTTAGCTACATTAAGAAGAAAGAACTTTTGTTTTGTGGTTCTGCCCTACAACTATCCTTCTTTGCTATTCATATTTTATTGGTGTTCTTTTAATATCGTAGATTGTTAATTAACGAATTATATAATTAAGACATGTAATATTTTCCCCTTGAAGCTCGTTCCATTTCTTTTTTTATTGTAGTGAAATTGGTTTGTTTTACTGTTGTATCCAGTAAGTATGAATCTCTCATTCCATAGTAGAATTTTTCTTGTTCTCATTGTACTCAGTGGTATTATTCTTGGAGTGTTGTGGTGGTTTGTACGTCCAGCATACGAAACAGGGGTGCTCGAAGAACGGCATACTCTTGTTCAAAACATTCAGAACTATGCAATCGAAGCACTCGATAAACAATTCACGACGTGGCTGAATGTCACACGCGGGGTGACCATTCAACTACTTGAAGCTCCTAAAGAAGGTGAATCGTTTGTTCGTCATACCATGATTCTCCACCCCGAAATTTTGCGTATACGGATTCATTCAGCAGAACACCAGGATGAACTTGTAAGTCAGAACATCCACCACCGGCTTCCCAAACACGATTTTACTACGCTCCCACGTATCGCTATGGATGATAGTACTCTTTGTCTTGGCTGGTCGACTATTGATACAGCGCTTATAACACAGTCGTCTTTTACATTAGGAGGAACAAGATTTTTTACAACAATCTGGTGGGATGCGTACCAATTGCAAATGTTACTACAGCGATTGCCTTTTGGAACAGAGTACGTTGTAGTTTTATTTGCTGATACGCTCCAGTTTTTCGGGAATGTACCATTCTCGAGTGTACTTGCATCACGTTCGATCAATCCACGAGTTCATCGCTTTCAAACTTTTACGTTGAATGGTACTCAATGGTATGGGGTTACTACTTCCTTACAGAGTGCTCCACTCGAATTACTTGTTGCAGTGCCTGAATCGGTCGTTAAAGAGCCGGTGAATGAACTCCTCCTCTACTCAACTTCTGCTGTTGGAATACTCTTTGTACTCTTGCTCATTTTGGGCTGGGTACTTGCGTACCACATTACGAAGCCAATCAATCGGTTAATTCACGATGTAGAGAAGCTTAGTACACTCGATTTTTCACATCCAATTCGTCCCATTGGGATGAAAGACATTCGCCAAATGGCTGAAACAATCGAGATCATGCGACAATCTTTGGAACGATACCAAAGGCTCAACGTTGAGCGAATTATCGTTGAAGAATGGAAAAACAAACTTTTCATGCTTCACAGCGACGATCTCATTGGAATTACTGATCCAGATGGTGTGTTTATTTTTAAAAACACAAAATTTGAAGAATTTTGTAGTATCCTCGCACCCAATGGAGCTATTTGTGCGAAACAACAACTCCTTGAACTTCCATCGCTCACAATATTGAAGCAAGTCGAACGCGAAGAGATTGCTGAAAATGTTGTTGTTAGGAGTACTCAATACGAATTGAAAGTCCATTTACCTCAGGAAGAAGTACAGTACTTCAGAGTAAGCGATAGCACTTTGCTCCGCGGTAATGCTTCTCTTGGCTCGCTTCTCATACTCCACGACCTCACAAACGATCGCCTTGTTGATAAAATGAAGTCGGATATGATGAATATTGTAGTCCACGAACTCCGTAATCCTGTTGGGAGTATCATTGGTTTTGCTCACCTTATGGTGCAGCAAGAAGATATTTCGAATGAAGAAAAGCGTGAGTACCTCGGGTACATTTTAGAAAGTGGAAATCGGTTGTTGAATCTTATCAATCGTTTCCTTGACATATCCAGGCTAGAATCGCGACGAATCGAGTATCCCAAGGTTCATACAGATGTTTCAACGCTTGTGCGTCGTGTTGTTGAGAGCCAGCAGCCTCAGCTCAAAGCCAAGAATTTGAGAGTCGACCTTGAATTTGACCCTCCAGTTCAGTACGCTACGGTAGCACCGGAACTGTTCCAAGAAGCAGTGTTGAATTTATTGAGTAATGCGATCAAGTATGGTGATCCTGATCGTACTATTACCATTGTGGTTCGAACAGAAAATGGTTCACTCAGTTTTTCTATAACAGATCACGGTTATGGAATTCCTTTAGAAGCTCAAGAGAAATTGTTCTCGAAGTTTTACCGCGTTGCAAATCCAAAGACACAACGTGAAGTGGGAACAGGGTTGGGTTTAGCGTACGTAAAAGAAATTGTTACGTACCACAATGGTACTATAACACTTGAATCAACCCCAGAAATTGGATGTCGGTTTACAATCACGATTCCTCTGACCATGAGCCATGAAACTTCTTAGGATGTTACTCAGTAACCTCGTGAAAGTAGTAGTTGTACTTACTGCACACGGAGTGGCACAACAATCGATCTATACATTCAGGGCATCAGAACTTCCACGTGTTGCATACACCTTCCTTGGTGATTCAAGTGCTATCCATTTGTTGCTTTCTGTTGCGACCCACGACGTAGGGACAAATACGTTTACACTTTCTGCACAACAAAAGAAGATACTTCAGTGGTATGCTGCAATACATAAAACGGTACGCGACTGTAAACAACGAAGGGTACAAGCAGTGAAGAACGGTGCTAAAGTGTTTGCTCCACAGCTCCTTGATTCATTAACGAGAGTTTTTCAGCAGTATGACGATGCGATCAGGGTAGGGTCACCGGAAAGACTTAAAGAATTCGCCTCAGAGATTCAAACCCTAACGCAGGAACTTGAACGACGAATAGAGTTACAGCGATTGGAGCCTGTTGATGCTCGCCTTGCAGAAAAAACTGGTACTGTCGATAAGCGAAAGGGATTTCTCGGCAAGTGGCTGCCAGCATCCAAAGGCGATCTGTTTGTAGCATACGATGGTGTGCGGACATACGAGCAGAGCACAGCTCTTCTTGTGTTTACCGATGGTGTTGATGTTACAGTTGACCCCAATACAACAATTATCATTCGAGAATCATCAACCGATAAGCTTTTAAAAACAAAGAAAAAAGACATTGCTCTCGTACAAGGGAGTGTTCTTGCACGGATGGATGAGAAAGCAAAAGAAGAGAACGATTTGCGATTACAGGCAGATGAGGCACACTCAGCAGTGAAATCAAAACGTTTTTGGGCAAGTGTGGAGTCAAAAGTACGTGCTCGGCTTTCAAATTACGATGGGACAATCGATGTTGCTGCGAAGGATGTTCGTGTAACATTAGAGCAAAATCAAGGTACAGTTGTCGAACGTGGGAAACCACCTGCGAAGCCCATTCCACTACTGCCTGCACCGGATGTTGGTTGGTATCGATCCGATACAACGGTATACAGTAGTACATTCACACTCTCATGGAACCCAGTTGAGGGTGCACGGAAGTACAGTATCGAGGTTGCTCCTACTGAAAATTTTTCGCGTGTACTCTACCGACAGTGGACCACATCGCCACGTTTTACACTCACACAATTGCCATTAGGCATATCATATGTTCGTATTACTGCGTACGATGTTCATGAACTGCGTGGTATCGACTCGCCCGTACTTACCATTGTACGTGTTGAGGACGTACAGCCACCAGCAATCCAGTTCGAAGGGTGGGAAAGTGATGTTTCATTTACGAGTAAAACTTCTATAACGATTCAGGGTGTAACTGAATCGCAGGCAACAGTGGTAATCAATGGTACTGCTGTGTCAGTAAACAGAGAAGGTCGTTTTACGTACACAACTTCTGTCAAGAGACCGGAAACAAAACTATCCGTTGTGGCAAAGGATTTCTCCGGCAATGCAACAACACGCGTACTAACAATTGTTCCAATTGATACGACCGTACTTTTTCAGTTACGGTGGAGTTGTTCGGTAGAGAACGGTACACTTCGTACCGGCGGAAAAGGTATTGAGGTGTACGGTATAGCGTATCCTACGATGCGTGTACGAGCCACATACGGTACTGAATCGCGAGCAGTTTTTACAAATGCGCGCGGTGAATGGGCGCTTGTACTCTCACCCCATAGTGGAGATACCCTTACGCTCACTTTTGAATCCTTAACAGATGGAATTCCTGTTGCATCTCGTTCGTGGGAGGTTATACGATGAAACTAACGTGTACACGAATCCAATGCTTTCTGCTTTGTTCATTTCTCATTGCGATGAGCATGAGGGAATATACATACTCCCAGGATGTCTTTTTCTTTGTGTCTGGAAAGGGAGCATTTGTTCAGCAAACGGGTGATGAACTGCATCAGTACGATTTTATTATTCGTGCGCCCAGTGGAGCTGATACTGCAGTACTGGAAATATTCGATGCGAGCATTGGAAGTGGAGCAGATGTAATTGGATTTTCGAAAACAGTCACACTCTTTCAACTCTTTCAAGGGAACACTGCGAACGAGCGAACACTTTGTAAAACTCTCGAAACCATCGACGAGTATAAGTACCTCAATCGATGGTTTACCGTTGATACTCTTGTTGCTACAGAGAAGATGACAACGTGGATTGTTCGGGCTCAAGGGTTAGATGGTGATGGAGTTAACGCTTTTAAATTACGTGTTACTCCGATCTCATCATTTATAGGGAAAGCGAAGTGGCGCGTTACAGCTCTTCACCTACCCGTAACACTTGTTGGATTGAATGAGAATGAAGAAGCACAGTTCAAACCGATGACAACCGATATGAAACGAATTTCTGATATAATTGTTCGTGGTGAAGAGCAAGCAGTTGTGCTTCTTCGAGATAGTTATGGCTCATCTGTTCGATTTCCAATTCCGAAATCGGTTTCATTCGAAACAATTGTAGGACAGACCAATGAGTGGGGCCTAGCGATTTCTGGATCACAGATACGTGTAAACAATGTGGTTGTACGAACGTTAAGTGGCGATCCACTTGAATGGGATGCGGAAGCTATCGTTGTTCGTAAACCTACACCACCGTTGATAGGTATTGATCAGTACCCAATGACAGAATGTACACAAGTTCGGCTCCAGCTCAGCAACACAACACGCCGACTCTTTTGGAATGTAACACCGCAATGGGTTATCGGGAAATCTGTATTTCTTGGTGACTCGGTTATTGCAGAGTTTCCTGGACCTGGTACGTACCTTGCCACACTCCTCCTTCCTACACAAGGTGTATACTTCCCACGTTTTTGGAAGCAAAGTTTTTCAATAGTTATTAATGCACCTCCTATTGCAAAGCTTGTAGTTCCGAAAGCGCTCCTTTCACCAAATGAAGCAGTTGTTCTTTCTGCGGTTGGTTCGTACGATCCCGAGAAGCGTCAACTTACGTACCAATGGTTCATTAATGGAGAGTACCGTGGAAATCAACCTACCCTTCGGTTTTTCAGTGGACAGCCGGGTGTATACGATGTTAAACTTATCGTGAGTGATGGGTCCTCAAATAGTCCGTGCAGTCAAGACGATGCTTCAGCCGTGCTTCGAGTCAATACTCAGCCATACGGTGAGATCCGTGGACCTCACGTAATTGCTCGTTCTCGTGATGCTTTCTTTACGCTCAACAATGTGTACGATGCCGATGGCGATGAGATACAAGTACAATGGTTTGGTACCGGCATCAGTGGGGACCGTACAGCGCAAACTGTTCGCGTGCGGATCGATACTGCACGTGTCTATACGTTGAAAGCAGTGTTGAATGATCAGACTTCGACGAGCAATGCAACCTATACGATATCATTCCCATTTCGTGTCAATGCAGAGCCACGGCCAGTCTTTCAACTCCCTGAAAAAGCAGCACCAGGTGAGAAACTCCTCCTTTCAGCGCAGCTTTCTGCCGATCCGGATAATTCACAGCTCCGTTACCGATGGATAATAAGTGACGGATCTGAATTCTTTACCCCTACAACGTATGTTGTTTTTCAAGACCCAGGAACATACACAGTTACTCTCACGGTTGACGATGGTGAAGGTGTGGAGAATTCTGTACAATCACTCTCAAAAACAATCCATATCAATGCACCCCCAAAAGCTGTTATAACCGCTGTTGGGCGGTCAAACACATCGCTCATTACATTTTCAGCAGAAGAGTCTATTGATAATGATGGTGATCTATTACAGTATCAATGGAATTTTGGTGACGGTACAAGTACAACGGGAAAACGAGTGAGCCACCTCTACGAAAAAAGTGGAACCTATACGGTAACACTCGTCGTAAACGATGGGCAAAACCTCTCGAACAGTATTCAATCGACTCAACACGTCCTTACCATTAATAACAACCCTGTAGCTAGGTTAAGCGCACCCAAAATTTGTGCACCAGAGGTTCCATTTACGGTTGATGGTACAGCAAGCTACGATTCTGATGGTGTTGTGGTTGAGTACATGTGGTACGTGAATGGTGTTGAAGTAGCTCGAGGACAACGAGCAACGATTTCGGTACCAAGTCCTGGTGACTATGCTCTTGCTCTTTTCGTGAGGGATAACTCTGAATTCGACAATGCGGTGGGGATGACTACTACGACTGTGCATTGTAATGCACCACCTCTTGTAAAATGGAGTGTGAATCCATCTATTGCTGAACCATACGAAAGTATAACATTCGATGCAAGCATGTCACGAGACCCAGAAGGAAATCCCATTACAGTACGGTGGGAATTCTCCGATGGAACTGTACTCCGTGGCACAAAAGTACAAAAGAAGTTTTCTCTACCCGGGAAACAGGTCATTCGTCTTGTTGTTGATGATGGCCAGCAAGTACAAAACTCTGTTCAGGAACAAGTGTTTTCGGTACTCGTTAACAATCCACCAATCGTAGTTACCGAAAAGGTGATACAATCGAACGAACAACGAATTTTTCTCGATGCAACAAGGAGTTACGATATCGATGGTCATGCTCTCTTGTTCGATTGGTTACTTCCCGATGGAACCCATCGCACAGAAGCCGCTTTTTGGTGGCAGGTACCAACGGCAGGGACACACATTCTGACTCTGAGTGTGAGTGATGGACAAGGGAAAAAGAATTCCATTGTACGTGAGGTTGTTCGTATTCAGATTAATCGGCCACCGGTTGCTGTTGTTGATTCCTGTCTTCAAACATGTTCTGGCTACATTGTGCTCTTCAATAGTACACGCTGTTACGATCCAGATAATGATATTTTCTCAACACATTGGGACTTTGGTGATGGTGTGACCTCCGATGAAACAAATCCTACTCATATTTTTACTAAACCTGGTTTATACTCCGTTCAACTTACATTGAACGATGGGAAATCGAGCCAGCCAACGGTGGCACGGATTCCTGTCATTGTGGAAGGATCACCTCAAGCAGTGCAACGGTTTGCAGACACAACAATTTGTGCAAATATTCCGCTGGAATTCGATGGAACTTTGAGCATCGACCCAAATGGGCCTCTCGGTTCTTTTACATGGGATTTTGGAGATGGAACAAGTGCGCTTGGTCCCACTGTTACCCATGTATACACAAAAGCAGGTACATACACTGTTACATTAACTGTGGTTGGGAGTGGAAGTGGACGGTGCAGTCGAGTGAGCCAAGCAATCTCAACTGTGCGAGTTGTTGAAGGTCCTCAGGCTGTTTTTATGGTGCCCCAGTATGTAAGTGTTGGAGAGAATGTACAACTCGATGCACGCGCATCGCAAACACATGGAAAAGACACTCGTTTTTTCTGGCACATTAGCGGGAAAGATTCCCACTATGTTCGTGAGGGTATAGTATCGTCAATATCATTTCCTACACCAGGTGAGTACACGATTCGGTTGACAGTGACAATCGATGCTCGTTCCAGTTGTACCACCGCAACAGCTATCCGTACACTTCATGTAAATGAGTCACCGAAACTGGTATGGTCACTTCCTACAGCTGTTGCACTCGGTGAACCGCTTCTGTTCGATGCTTCGCAGTGTTATGATCCCGATGGAATTCTTACCTCCTATACTTGGTTAGTCGATGGGAACGAAGTTGCATCAGCTGTTCGAGTGCCATATGTGTTTACAACCCCTGGGTACCATACTGTACGATTAAGAGTTGCTGATAACTCGAAAACAACCACCCAATATGCGGAAGAAACGAAACAGGTATTTGTAAACACGCAACCTGTCTGTAATTTCATTGTGCCCGAAGCGGCGTATGTTGGTGAAACACTGGAACTTGTACCAGTGTCAACAACAGATGCTGATGGGGATACACTTCTCTTTCGATGGAAGATTGATGGAACGGAACTTACTGAAGCACGCATTCAATGTCGTGAACCAGGAATTCATACCATTACACTTGTGGCAGATGATAAACGTCTGTTGAAGAATTCTATTGATTCTGTAACTCGTCTTCTTAACGTACACCCAGCACCAGATCTCAACACTCTTTTCCTTCCCCTAAAAGTTACTCAAGGGTCGACACTTTCCCTCGATAGTGTGACGACAGAGAACACGGTGTACTTTGTTGATGGAATGAAACATACACGACAGCTGACCTTTTCATCTGTAGAAACTAACTCAGTAACGCTTGCGTGGATCCCAAAAGATGCTATATTACAAGAGAAGACTGTTTCGATCCGGGTGCTTGAACCACTCCGATTCGTAGAGGTACCATCGATCCAGCGAGTTGAATGGAATCCAGCGAATCCCAGGATGGTAGTGGTTGCTCCACCTATCAATAGGGGCGGAGACGCTCGAGTTCAATATGAATGGCGAAAAGGAGGTACAATAGTAGGAGTCGGTCCTAAAATTGAAGTCCCACTCCAAAAAGGGCGGAACAGTTTTCGCGTGCGGGCAATAGAGTCCGATGTATGGCAATCGAAACCGTGTGAAATTGAAGTGGTTTTCTTATGCGAATGACGATAAAGTCACAGCAGTATGATGACGATAAGGATCTTATTCTAAAGGCGAAGACCGGAGACGAGCAAGCGTTTACGCAACTCATTCGAAAGTACGAACAACTGATTTTCAGTTTCGCCTACAAAGTCTGCAGGGATCGTGAGAAAGCGGAAGAAACGTTGCAGGACACGTTTGTGAATGTGTATCGGAAGATACGACAATTCGATGGTAAATCGAAGTTTTCGACATGGCTCTATAGCATTGTCCTGAACAATTGCAAAATGAAGCATCGGAAAACAAAACTTGAACAAGCGTCACGATCTATTGAGCGAGAACCCAGTAGTACCGACACTCATTCGTCGGAAACAAAGCCGTTCGATATTCAATCACCACATGAAACCCCACTTGAAAGCATGTTGAACGAAGAGCTCCAAGAGCGACTCGACAATGCAATTCTAAAATTGCCATTAGATTACAGAATTGTTTTTGTACTTCGTGACATCGAAGGATTATCGAACGAACAAACCGCAAAACTTATGCGACTTACAGTTCCTGCGGTAAAATCGCGCTTGCGCAGAGCACGACTCTTTCTTCGAGAACAATTACACGATATTGTTGCTATATGAAACGAAATAGAACAACCAAAGTAAGTGTGTGTTGCACCAAAGTTGCAAAGTACATTTGTGAACATCTTGACGAAAAGTTTGACTCCCCTCGATGTAAGCACATTCGTAAACATCTCGAAAACTGTCAACAGTGTTCACAAGTTCTTAAGGAACTAAAGTCTATGATAACACTTTATAA
>JAOAFT010000069.1 GCA_026416125.1 Bacteroidota bacterium | reverse complement strand
TTTGCCCCCATCGTCTAGAGGCCTAGGACACGAGCTTTTCAAGCTTGGAACACGAGTTCGAATCTCGTTGGGGGCACAACAAAAACCTTGCTTTCAAAAAGCAAGGTTTTTTTATATATTTCAATATGAAAACCAACCAATTAAAAATAGCACTTGTTCACGATTGGCTAACTGGTATGAGAGGTGGAGAAAAAGTTCTCGAAGTACTTTGCGAATTATTCCCAGAAGCTACACTTTTTACATTAGTACATAAAAAAAACAGCGTTTCACAAAAAATTGAAAACATGAAAATAATCACTTCACTACTACAAAATTTTCCCAGAAGCCAATCAAAGTATCAATATTACCTACCGATTATGCCTTTTGCAATCGAAAGCTTGAACCTAAAAAAATTTGACATCATAATCTCAAGCAGTCATGCAGTTGCAAAAGGTGTAATCAAAAAAAAAGGTGCATTGCACATTTGTTATTGCCATACCCCAATGAGATATATCTGGGATCAATATGAGAACTACTTTGGAAAAGATAGAGCTGGTATTGCAGTCAGA
>JAOAFT010000068.1 GCA_026416125.1 Bacteroidota bacterium | reverse complement strand
ATGACACACTCGTTGTTATCCGCTCGCTCAAGATAATAGTGGGCATTTTCATTATTCGAAAAATTTGCTAAGGAAGAAAGATTTATACCTGAAAATGACTTTCCACCTCCACCTAAAGACGTAGGTTTCCAATAGTATGCCCGAGCTTGGTTTGCAAAAAAGAGCAAGTCATCAATAATTGCTGAACGACAAGACTCTTCAGCATTGCTCTTGAACATTGCAACTCCCAGTGCAATCGCAATGCCAACAATTAAGAGCCCTAAAATAACAATGAGTAATTGTTGTTGACCCATAGCTTTCTTCCTTTCCTCCTCCTCTTATCAACATTATACGTTACCCCATCAGCTGGAGTAATAACGTATACATCGACTAAAGGAAGAAAACTTTTTAATAAAGATACGAATTTCAAAGTAAAATGCAAATGACCCAATGTACAAAAAGCTTTGATTATACAGGTAAAGTAATGACTTGGTTATTCTTGCTTGCTCGAATATTAATAATCCCATCGTTTTCCATTTTTTGGAGAAGGGATTGAAGCCAGTTATACTCGTTTCTACTGA
>JAOAFT010000067.1 GCA_026416125.1 Bacteroidota bacterium | reverse complement strand
CCTAAAACCAAAGCAATAATCCCAGTTCACCTATACGGACATCCAGTAAATATTGACCCAATCAAAGAGATTGCTCAAAAACACAATCTATTTATAATTGAAGATACCGCTCAAGCAATTGGTGCAGAATATAAAGGGAAAAAAGTTGCAACGTTCGGTGATATTGGTTGCATCAGCTTCTTCCCAAGTAAAAACCTTGGTGCCTACGGTGACGCAGGTATGTTAACAACAAATAATGATGAACTTGCAGAAAAAATTCGAATGATAATTGTTCATGGTTCCAAAATCAGATATTATCATGAAATTTTAGGTGTGAATAGCCGCCTCGATTCAATTCAAGCAGCTATTTTAAATGTTAAGTTAAAATACTTAGATGAATGGAATAAATTCAGGCAAAATGCAGCTAATACTTATAACCAATTACTTAACCCAAAATTCATTAAAACACCAGTCATTAAACCTTATGCAAAACACATATTCCATCAATACACTATTCGTGTACAACACAGGGACAAACTATCAGAATATCTCAAGTCAGAGAACATTCCACATGCGATCTACTATCCAA
>JAOAFT010000066.1 GCA_026416125.1 Bacteroidota bacterium | reverse complement strand
CCCTTGGGGAGTGCCATCTAAGTTCAAATATCGTATTAGAAGAAGTTTATGCCCAACCAAAGTAGGGTCTTTTTGCGTGGCCACAACATTTCCGGTTACTTTAGCTAATAACATTTTAATTTTTTTTAAAACGTTTGAAAATTCCAAATGGAACAACAACAATATAACCAAATAAAACAACAAGGGGAGCAATAGTTAAGGAGATAGGAGAATCCCATTCACCTAATGTCATTAAATAAAAACCAATAACTAAAACAATGATAGCAATAATTAAAAAAATATAATTTAATTTAGTTAAATAAAATGGAAAAATCGAACTATAATTTAAAGGTTCATATTTTTTTTGTTTATTTGGTGTTTTAGCCATAATTGCCTCAAAGATTAAACAGCAAATATATATATAAATTAATTTTGAAAAAAAACTTGCTTTTTTAAAAAAAATGTAGTATATTTGATTTTCATATTTACAAAAACTTGTAACGATCGCGTAGCTCAGTGGTAGAGCATCTGCCTTTTAAGCAGAGGGTCGATGGTTCAATCCCATCCGCGATCACTAAAAAAGAGCCTTTAGCTTTTAGCTAATGGCTCTTTTTTTTTGGTAGACCACAATAAGTGATAAATATTATATAATATTGTAC
>JAOAFT010000065.1 GCA_026416125.1 Bacteroidota bacterium | reverse complement strand
CCTACGACCCGCAGATTATGAGTCTGCTGCTCTAACCAACTGAGCTAAGGGCCCTAAATTCAACAAGTTGCATTGAAATATAATAATAATGAGGGAAAAAAACAATTAGATTTTAATTGAAATTTAATTTTATGAAATTGATTTGTACAAATAATACTATAAAAAAGTTTATTTGTATCATTTGTTTTAATATAATAAGTTTGTTATATTATGTCAGTTTATTTTCAGTCTCCTATTACTTTCCATGAAAAAAGTTAGAATTTTACAAAAATACTGCAATTATTGCAACCAAACCACTAAAATGGTAATGGTTAGCACATTGGAAGAAAATCAGGAAAAAGCTTGGTATCGTTGCCCAAGATGTCACCATTTGGCTTTTTTAAAGGTTGTAAATGAAACTGAACAGGATCACATTAGAGAAAAAATTCAAAAAGCAGAATATAGAATTTATAAACCAGAAACAACTTTCACAATTGGTGAAATAATTTATCATGATACTTTTGAAGATTACGGAAAGGTGTTAAGAAAAGATGTTACATCAGATGGTAATCCAGCAATTATTGTGAAGTTTGAAAAGCTTGGCGAAAGAAAACTTATCGAAAATTTAAAAATAAATATTCAAAATGAAGACACTATGAAC
>JAOAFT010000064.1 GCA_026416125.1 Bacteroidota bacterium | reverse complement strand
CACTAATATAGTGTGGTATAAAGATGGAGTGCTGTATTCAATGGGCGGTTCTATGAGTAAGGACGAGTTAATTAAAATTGCTGAATCAGTGAGGTAACGATGGTTATTGAGACGGAAAATATCACAAAATACTATGGTCAGAAGCTAGGATGTAAAGACATTTCAATATCGGTGAGGGAAGGGGAAATATTCGGATTCCTTGGCCCTAATGGAGCAGGTAAGAGTACATTTATAAAGATTATGACAGGGCTGCTGTTTGCTACATCAGGTAAGGCAGCTATACTTGGGAAACCTTTAAACGATGTTTCGATACGACAAAGAATAGGTTTCCTACCGGAAAATTTCAAATATGGTGAATGGATGACAGGGGAGGACCTCCTGTCTTTCCATGCTTCCCTGTATAAACTTGACAAAAGAAAAGTAAAAGAGAGAATAAAAGAAGTTTTGTCTCTGGTGAAGCTTACAGGACATGAGAAATACAAGCTGGGGACATATAGTAAAGGGATGCAGCAGCGTCTTGGCCTTGCAGGTGCATTACTTCCGGATCCCGATCTTCTCTTCCTGGATGAGCCCACTTCAGCCCTTGATCCTATAGGCAGAAAAGAGGTCAGGGACATTATGACTGACCTTAAAAGCAGAGGAAAGACCATAC
>JAOAFT010000063.1 GCA_026416125.1 Bacteroidota bacterium | reverse complement strand
GACATCGTTTGTAGATTGAGACATATTAACATGATTCAATGGATGAATTATATCATATCTACCTTTTTCGTAGCCAAGTATTTCGAGAGCAACATTCGCAATAACTTCGTTTGCATTCATGTTTGTTGAAGTCCCCGCTCCACCTTGAATTACATCCACAACAAATTCCTGATGATATTTACCTGAAATAATTTTGTCGCAAGCCATACATATAGCTTTAGCGATTTTTTCTGGAAGAAGTCCAAGTTGAGCATTTGCCATGGCTGCAGCTTTTTTTATATATGCTAATGAATTTATAAAACGCGGAGAATGTGAAATAGGAATTCCAGTAATCTGATAATTCTCTAACGCCCGAAGAGTCTGAATTCCATAATATCGATCTGCAGGAACTTCTCGTTCACCAAGTAGGTCGTGCTCAATTCTTGTTTTGTTCATCTCTTTAACTTCTTTTTTGGTAATTTGAATCTTATAAAGTATTCAAGATTGCCATTTTAAATCCAAATTTTACCAGAATGACAAAAATGATATTTCTCTCACTATGATCCAGTGGAGTCAAAATTACAAAATGAATTCTCAGATGTTTCTAATATTCTTTTAGATGCTCTAACATTAATAATTTCATTTTATTACTTGCATTTTTTTAACTTGTGAAAATTTACCAGCTATAAGC
>JAOAFT010000062.1:436-703 GCA_026416125.1 Bacteroidota bacterium | reverse complement strand
GTCCTGAAGGTAGATTACCTACGTGTTACTCACCCGTGCGCCACTGACCCCAATCTATTGCTAAATTGGAGCAAGTTGACTTGCATGTATTAGGCACGCCGCCAGCGTTCGTCCTGAGCCAGGATCAAACTCTCCATTGTAAATAAAATTTTGAGTTCTGACCTTTACTGCGTGTATCTATCGCATTCCACCTTATCACATCTTATATACTTCTAATATTTCTACTGGCTTATTTGAAAGAACGAAATCATTACAGCCTACAAATAT
>JAOAFT010000062.1:0-426 GCA_026416125.1 Bacteroidota bacterium | reverse complement strand
AAATTTTACATTTTATTTACTCTTAAAGTTGACAAATAAATATAAGAATAAAAAAATTAATTCACAATAAAAAATATTTTAAAAAATTTTTTTTATTTAAAATCAAAAAATTTTAACTATAAATTCTTTCTTATTCATTAATACAATCAGTATCTATCTTTTGTTCCCTTCTTTAAAAAGGTTATAATCGTCTTTTTAAATAAACTTTAATTAATTTTTATGATAAGAAACAAATGATTATAAGTGTGGGGATTAATTTTTTATTTAAATCATATGTTCTTTTTTCAAAGGTCTATTCATTAACGCTTTCGCTGCTTCGAATGGACTTTTACCTTAAAAAAGAACTTGATAAACTTCTTCTACTATAGGCATTTCTATCTTAAACTTTTTAGAAAGTTTATATGCTGCTATTGTTGTATTAATACC
>JAOAFT010000061.1 GCA_026416125.1 Bacteroidota bacterium | reverse complement strand
TGAAGAGCCCAGCCACCATCTGGGCTCTTCTTGATCTGTGGGGGAGGCTAGCCCACAGATGTTTGGGAGGACGTGCGGAGGAGTTACTTTGTCAGGATCATTTTTTGTGTTGTTGTGACATTGTCGACAGTTAATCGGGCGAAGTAGATACCAGAAGCGAGTGGTCGAGCAGTCGTTTCACTATTCCAAAGAGTTGTGTAGTGACCTGGTTCTTGTGCTTGGTCGACAAGTCGTTCGATTTCTCGTCCAGTGATATCATAGATGCTCAAGGTTACATGGGCAGGTTTTTTGAGCAAGTAGCTTATCCGTGTTGTTGGGTTAAAGGGGTTAGGGTAATTAGGCGCCAATGCGCAGGGGATGTCGGCAACAGGTTTTGAGGAACTCCACTGAAGGTTATTGATTTCAACATCGACGTGTTCTGCCTGTGGGGTAGCGACCTTGACATTTTCTAAGCGAATTTCGTAGTCAGTGCTCTGGCCAGTTTCTGCAAATGCAAACTCAATGAGTGCTCCTGTTCCCACGCTAAACGATGCCTGTTGGAGACTAATGATGACAACATTGATCACGGTATCAGAAACTTTATAGGATGCAACTGTCCAGGTTGGTGAAAGTGTCCGTGCTGCTTTATATGGCTCCTGTAGTATCACGTTCGATGAAGAACGTATGCTCATTTGAAGACCTGCAATCGGAACAACGTTCTGTAATTCAATTGCTGC
>JAOAFT010000060.1:486-741 GCA_026416125.1 Bacteroidota bacterium | reverse complement strand
ACAGGAAGCTCCACTGGGACTTGCTCATGTTGTGAAGATATCTGAACCATTTATAGGTAAAGATGATTTTATTTTTTATCTTGGAGATAATATGGTAGTTGGTGGAGTAAAGAGATTTATACAGGAATTTAAAAAAAGCAATTGCAATTGCTGGCTTACTCTGGCAAAAGTTAAAGACCCTGAAAGATTTGGGGTTCCAGAAATTAACAGCAGAGGAAGAATTATTCGAGTAGAAGAAATACCAAAAAATCCTAA
>JAOAFT010000060.1:0-476 GCA_026416125.1 Bacteroidota bacterium | reverse complement strand
GCATGTAACAGTATAAAACCAAGTGCAAGAGGTGAACTTGAAATCTCAGATGCACATCAATGGTTAATTGATCATAACTACAAAATTGGATATAGTGAAATTACAGGTTGGTGGAAAGATACAGGTAAACCAATCGATTTATTGGAGGCAAACCGACTTGTACTTGACAATCAAGAGCCGCGAATTGAAGGTGAAGTTGATAAATTATCTACAGTGGTTGGCAAAGTTGTGATTGAAAAAAACACAAAAATAATTAATAGCGTTGTACGCGGTCCAGCAATCATTGGAAGTGATTGTGTAATTGAAAATAGTTATATAGGTCCATTCACATCAATTGGTGATAGAACAGTTGTTAAAAACTCTGAAGTAGAATACAGCATCGTATTACGCGATTGTAAAATTATCTCTGTTAAGATTAGAATTGAAGGTAGCTTACTCGGAAACGATGTAGAAATTGTTGAAGCAAATAGCAAACC
>JAOAFT010000005.1 GCA_026416125.1 Bacteroidota bacterium | reverse complement strand
ATGATCCACTGAGGAATGTTGTTGCTGCTATCCATGCAGGGTGGCGAGGTGCAGCACTTGGTATTGTTCGAAAGACGATACAGATAATGCAAAAAAGATTTTGTACTAACCCAGCACTACTCCGCTGTTTTATTGGTCCGAGTGCTGGTGTTTGCTGCTACGAAGTTGGTTTTGATGTGGCTGCACATTTTAAAGAAAATGTTTTGAGCTCAAGAAATAGAAAGTTATATTTAAATCTTAAAGAGGAAGTACAACAACAATTAATTCACGAAGGCGTTGAGCGTGTAAATATTGAAATACATCAAGGATGTACGATTTGTACACCTCAACAGTTCTTTTCGTATCGCCGTGATGGATCACAAACAGGTCGAATGATAGCATTTATTGGCATTGTAGAGGAATAATACATATGTGTGGCATCGTTGGCTATTTAGGGGAAAAACAAGCTTTACCAATTCTTCTCGATGGTTTACGGCGATTAGAGTACCGTGGTTATGATTCTGCTGGGATAGCTGTACTAAGCAATGGATCGCTAGCTGTGAAAAAAAACGTTGGGAAAGTTGCTGATTTAATTGCAGCGCTTGATCAAACACAGTACAGGGGAACAATTGGTATTGGGCACACACGATGGGCAACCCACGGTGTTCCGAATGAAACAAATGCTCATCCACATTTCGATTGCCATTTGAAGATTGCGCTTATCCACAACGGCGTAATAGAAAATTTCCATACACTCAAAACCATGCTCGAATCAAAAGGACATCATTTCCGATCAGAAACTGATACAGAAGTTCTTGCACATTTAATCGAAGAAATATACAACTCTACCAAAGATTTTGAATTATCAATTCGCATGGCTTTGAAACAAGTAGTAGGTACATACGGTTTAGTTGTTACAACAATTGACTACCCTGATACACTCTTTGTTGCTCGAAAAGGAAGCCCTCTTGTTATTGGGTACGGTGATGGAGAAATGTACATTGCCTCAGATCCCTCTGCAATGGTTGCACACACACGAAAAGTTGTGTACCTACAAGATGGTGAAGTTGCAACAATTACACGTACTTCGTGTACTATCAAAACACTTGATGATGAGTACAAACATCGTGAAATAGAGGAACTCACTTTTAGCGTTGAACAGATCGAAAAGTGCGGGTATCCACATTTTATGCTGAAAGAGATCCACGAGCAACCACAAACGATCCAAGACTCTATGCGTGGGCGTGTTTTACTCGAAGAAGGTAGTGTTAAACTCGGTGGGCTCGATGGTGTGCTGAAACAATTGCTTGATGCTCAAAGAATCGTTTTGGTAGCTTGTGGTACTTCCTGGCATGCTGCATTGGTTGGTGAGTATATGCTAGAGCAGTATGTTCGAATACCAGTCGAAGTTGATTATGCATCAGAATTTCGATACCGAGATCCTGTTTTGCAGAAAGGTGATGTTGTCATTGTAATAAGTCAAAGTGGAGAAACTGCCGATACACTTGCTGCCTTACGTGAAGCGAAAGCTCGTGGCGTACTTGTCCTTGGGATATGTAACGTTGTTGGAAGTACCATAGCTCGTGAAAGTGATGGTGGGGTGTACATTCATGCAGGGCCTGAAATAGGTGTTGCATCAACTAAAGCATTTACATCACAATTGACAGTTTTAGCATTACTTACTGTGTTACTTGGAAGAAAGCGTGGAATTCTTTCCAAACAAGAGGCTTCCAACATATTGCATGAATTAAGTTTAATTCCAGAGAAAGTGCAATCGATTCTGAGTGATACAAAACAAATTGAAAAAATCGCACAAGAATTTTACAACGCAAGAAATTTTCTATACTTAGGACGGGGATACAACTTTCCAGTAGCACTCGAAGGTGCGTTGAAGTTAAAAGAAATATCATATATTCACGCAGAAGGATACCCTGCAGCTGAGATGAAACATGGTCCGATAGCACTCATTGATAACGATATGCCTGTTGTTTTCATAGCACCACGAGACGCAACGTACGAAAAAGTACTCAGTAATATCCAGGAAGTTCGAGCCCGTAATGGCCGCGTTATTGCAATTGTTAACGATAGTGAAGAAGAAATTCAGCGGTTAGCAGAGTACACCATTCATGTTCCTCACTCAATTGATATGTTATCACCACTTTTGACAGTTATACCACTCCAACTCTTAGCATACTATATTGCGGTGTTGCGAGGGTGCAATGTTGATCAACCACGCAACTTAGCGAAAAGCGTTACTGTTGAATAATGCTGGAAAAGACGAGAACACAATCACAATAAAGGAGAGAATGAATTACTATGAAACATGAAGTAAAAAAAGCACATGAATGGGCATTGATTCTTGGTGCCTCCAGTGGTTTTGGAGCTGCTACAGCACTTGAACTTGCTCGGTGTGGGTATAACATTATTGGTGTGCACCTCGATCGACAAGCAACTATGCCACAGGTTCAAGAACTTATTAAACAACTCAAACACCTTGGTGCAAAAACGATTTTCTACAACATCAATGCGGCTGATGCAATTAAGCGAAATGAAACGTTGGACGATATTCAAGAACAATTTGAGCAAGAACCACAATCAACTGTAAAAATTTTGATGCACTCCTTAGCTTTTGGCTCATTAAAACCGTTTATCGCAGATAAACTAGAAGATGCTATAACGCAAGCTCAAATGGAAATGACAATCGATGTGATGGCGAATAGTCTTGTTTACTGGGTACAAGGGTTGCTTACTCGAAAGCTCATGAAACGTGGTGGGAGAATTTTTGGTATGACGAGCTCAGGAGGACATACTGTGATCCCATACTATGGAGCCGTTTCAGCAGCGAAGGCGTGCTTAGAATCGCATATTCGTCAGTTAGCGATGGAACTTGGACCTCTCGGAATAACAGCAAATGCCATCATGGCTGGTGTTACTGAAACCCCTGCTCTTAAAAAGATTCCTGGAAATGAAAGTATGCTTGAGCTAGCTCGGCGAAAGAACCCTATGGGAAGATTAACAACACCACAGGATGTTGCCCGAGTAATTGCACTCTTATCTCAGGATACTGCTCAATGGGTAAACGGAAACGTTATTGGCGTTGATGGTGGTGAAGATATTGTTGGATTTTTTGAATTAAAGCTACATAGTCAACAGGTACACAAATAAACAGTGAGGGAAATTTATGACTAATTTTGAATTCACAGAAGAACAAAAGATGTTACGTGACATGGTGCGAGACTTTACAAAAAATGAAATCAAACCACTCGCACGGAAGATCGATGAAGAAGAACGAATTCCACAAGAACTCATTCAAAAAATTGCTGAGCTTGGATTACTTGGTGTTTCTTTTCCTACAGAATATGGTGGTGGTGGATTCGGTGAGGTAGGGTACTGCATTGTACTCGAAGAAATAGCACGTGGGTGTTTATCGACATCGACATTCATTGGTGCACACCAATCAATTGGGGCAAACGCTATCTACATTGGTGGTTCTGAAGAGTTAAAAAAGAAATACCTGGTTCCGCTTGCTGAAGGAAAACTTATCGGAGGGTTTGCACTCACCGAGGCAACTGCAGGTTCTGATTCATTCAACTTGCGAACACGTGCGACACGTGATGGAGATGATTGGATCATTAATGGTGAAAAACTGTGGATTACAAACGGTGGCATTGCCGATGTTCTTTCAGTCTTTGCACGAACGGAACGAGGTATTACTGCATTTGTTGTTGAAACAAAGTCAAAGGGATTTCACGCAGGACCACCTGAACATAAAATGGGAATTCGAGGAAGTATTACAAATGCTTTAACCTTTGACAATGTACGTGTTCCAAAAGAAAACATGATTGGTGAAGAAGGGCGTGGATTTCTCATTGCTATGAAAACCCTCGATGCTGGTCGTTTAGGGCTTGGCGCTGCTTGCCTTGGAGCAGCTCGAGAATTGTTGGAACTTTCCACCAAATTTGCTAAGGAACGGAAACAATTTGATCAACCACTTTCGAACTTCCAAGCTATTCAATTCATGTTAGCCGATATGGCAACGTACATCTACGCAATGGAATCTATGGTATATCGAACAGCGCTTGACTACGATGCAGGAAAAGCAACCTCACGTCAAACAGCACATGTCAAGTTGTTCTGCTCGGAAGCACTGTGTAAAATTACTGATATGGCAGTACAAATTCATGGTGGAATGGGATACTCGCGAGAATTACCAATAGAGCGTTATTATCGCGATGCACGTATTAATCGTATCTTCGAGGGAACAAGTGAGATCCAACGTCTTGTTATTGCTCGTGATGTGTTAAAGAAGAATGGAATTCTCTAAGTTATGTGATACGAAACATTGTTGAGTACCTTGACTTTCATAGAAAACTCTTCTATCTTTAACTGTGGGCAAACAAAAGGCCCGCTTAGACGCTGTTTAAGCGGGCTTTTCATTGGTAGAACGGACAGGTAGCTCAGTTGGTAGAGCAATGGACTGAAAATCCATGTGTCGGCGGTTCGATTCCGTCCCTGTCCACAGGAGCGCTGGTAGGGTTTACATCAGCGCTTTTTTTGTGTACCATATTTTTGTTATCCTCTAAGGGGATATATGAAGCTCACAAGAAAAACTGTACAAGTTATTGTTGCAATAGTGGGAGGAATTGTATGTTTAGGTTTACTTGTCTCATTTATGGTTCAAACAGTTGACACATTGTATTACAATGGACGTATATATACGCTCGATACCGAAAACAATGTTGTCGAGGCATTTGTTGTGAAAGGCGATCGAATTGTTGGTGTTGGTTCAGAGCGTTGGTTACGTTTACGTTTTAATGCTAAATCCGAAGTAAATTTGGAAGGAAAAACAGTACTCCCTGGCTTTATTGATGCTCACTGCCACTTGCTCGATCTTGGATTATCGAAATTAACAGTTAACCTCGAAGGAGCACAATCGGAGTTAGAAGCAGTTGCAGCAGTATCTGAATACATAAAGAAGAATCCTGGCCAATATTGGATTCGTGGTATGGGGTGGAACAACAATATTTGGCCGACAAAAAAATTTCCTACTGCATCTACACTTGATGAAATATCGGGTGAACATCCTGTATACCTTACGCGTATAGATGGACATGCTTGTTGGGTTAACTCGTTAGCATTGAGACTTGCCCGTATCTCGAAATCTACACCAGATCCCAAAGGGGGGAAAATTATCCGTGATCATTTGGGAAATCCGACAGGCGTACTCCTTGATGCTGCTATGGAGCTCGTTACGCAACACCTCCCACCACCAACAGATCATGAACTTGAAACAGCAGTACGCTTGGCTATTGATGAATGCCTCGCTAATGGAATAACAACCATCCACGATATGGCAATTGATCAAACGCACTATAACCTGTATCGAAAGCTTATTGAATCAGAACAACTTCCCCTCAGAATTTATGCAAGCGTTGATGGTCGAAGTGAATTATGGGACCAATTGAAAACGCAAGGGCCGATTATTGGGTATGGAAATAATAGATTGACAATTCGTGCAGTAAAATATTTTATCGACGGATCACTTGGATCGAGAAGTGCAGCACTCCGTGAACCGTATGCTGATGACCCTACAAATCGTGGAATAACAACAATGTCTAGTAATGAATTACGGCGATACATTGATGAAGCAGTAGCATATGGCTTTCAAGTATGTCTCCACGCAATAGGCGATCGAGCAAATGGCATGGCTCTCGATGTAATCGAAGAATCCATAATCAAAGGAACAAACAGAGATATTCGGTTTCGTGTTGAACATGCTCAAATGGTCTCTCCAGGAGATATTCAGCGTTTTGCTAAACTTGGGGTTATTGCCAGTATTCAGCCAGTTCAGTGTATTTCAGATATGTATTGGGTAGACGCGCGAGTTGGTCACGAGCGTGTGCAGTGGATGTTTACGTGGCGCTCGATGATTGATGCAGGTGTCCGTGTGGCAAGCGGATCAGATTTTCCTGTAGAACCAGTCAACCCTCTTTTGGGAATTTACGCTGCATGCACTCGGAAGAGTATCAGTGGTCTTCCACAGAGTGCTACTGATATTCAGCAGTACTTCCAACTTTCACCTCTCAGTAGTGTAGACTATGATGCGTTTTCTGATGGATGGTATGGGAAACAAAAGATGTCAAAAATTGAGGCAGTGCGAAGTTTTACATCATGGGCAGCCTATGCGGGTTTTGAAGAAACAATAAAAGGTAGCATTGAAGTTGGAAAACTTGCTGACTTTATAGTAATATCGGCAGATCTCTTTGAAGTTCCTGAGCGTACACTTCCACACATCTACGTTGAACAAACGTTTATTGGTGGTAAAAATATCTTTACACGAAGGTAAACGTACTAATGTTGTTTTTCCTTTGAAAACTTTGTAGAATTACTTTGAAGCGAAGAGGATGTCAGATATATGCCATACAAAGTATTAGTTGCTGATGATGACGAAGGTATGCGAAAATCTCATGGTTTCGCATTAGAAGTAGTGACCGCTATAGTCGAAGATGAAATCGCAATTGTTGAAACAGCAACTAGCGTAGATACGTGGCAAAAAATGAAAACAGAACAATTTCATTTAATTATTCTTGATAATGATTTTAAGGATGCACATCTCAAAGGGCATCTTCCTGGTATTGCACTCCTGCAACTTGCTCGAAAAGAGGGCCCCAACCGTAATACACCGATATTTTTTTGTAGTGCTGATGCATACGATACACTTAAAGCAATGGTTGAACGGTTTGGTGGTGTTTACCTTTCGAAAGTTGGGTACGATATTGAAAAAGTAGCAGAATTGTTTGCTGAAAAATTGATGAAGAAGAAATAGAAAGCTCTTACACCCAACTCATTCTCCTAATGAATTTTGCAGATTAATGGAATTTGAGAACAATACTGAACGTCATAATTTTCGATGTCAGCTAGTTGAAGGTGCATTGTACCTTAGCACGCGCCCACTCCTTTCACCGGAAACAATGCTCCCTGCTCTTGTTCAACGACTAGGGGGTACCAATGTTATTATTGGTCTTATTCCGGTGATTGTTTACTTGACGTATTTATTACCTCAACTTATTGCTGCAAATATATTTTCCAAGGTACCAATCAAGAAAGGAATTGTTGTCCGATTAGGTTTTATCCAAAGGGTACACATTTTTTTTCTTGCTATTATTATCATTTTTCTTGGGGATTCATATCCAACACTTGCTCTAGTTCTACTACTACTACTCTACGCATCGAACCAAGCAACAGCAGGGATTGTAACGCCATCATGGGGTGAGTTTGTTGCAAAAACTGTGAGTCCATCGAACCGCGGGAAACTTCTTGGACTGAGAACATCGATTGGTGCTTTTCTTGGCTTCCTTAATGGTTTTCTCATCGTTGTAATTTTTGGAATACTACCCTTCCCCTGGAGTTATGGTAGTATTTTTATTCTTGCAGGGATGCTCCAGATGAGTTCGTTAATCGCTCAAGAGAAGGTTATTGAAAAAGAACCATCAACAAGTGTTTCTCATGGTTCGTTTCTTCGACTCTATGTGACAACGAGAAACATTTTAGTTTCTAACAAACCATTTCGACAATTCCTTATAGCATCGTCATTTCTTGTTATTAGCTATATGTCCGTAGCTTTTTTTACAGTCGATGCATTACAAAAGTTTTCATTAGATGAATCCTATATTGGAGTATTTACAGTTATTACAATCATTGCTCAAATGGTAAGTGCGATTGTATTGGGGTGGTTGGCAGATCGACGAGGGAGTAAGAGTGGATTAATAATAACTGGGGGTACATTGATTGGTGCAACTGCATTAGCATTATGGTCACCATCTGTGTATTGTTACTATGGAGTATTTTTTCTAATTGGTATTACAATTAGCGGCGAGACATTTCTACGGTATAACATTGCTGTTGAGTATGCACCAATCAATGAACGGGCACTCTACGTCGGTTTGATGAATGCATGGTTTGCTCCATTTTATCTCTCAAACATTATTGCTGGTTGGCTGAGTGTGTATCTTGGATTTGATGGAATATTCATTGTATCACTTCTCAGTGGTTGCATTGGTGTATATTTGTTAGTGAAGTTACAACCCACAAAGGGGCCCTGTTAATCAGATCGAAAAAATAAGTCATATGCACTATTGCATCTTACTACACCGTGTGATATATTGCAACAAACATTTATGCAAATGGAGGTTAGTTTCACATTACAAATCACAAATAATCCACAACCAAATAAAGGAGTACTTGTATGAAACGTATATTGTTTTTAATCATTGTCGTTGGTCTTGTAGCATCTTTCTCACAGGCACAGATTGCGTATAAGCAAGGTGATTTGGTTATATCAGGAATGCTTGGACTTGGTGGTGTTGCAGGTTTGTACGGCGAAGCAGGAATGCCACCAATCAGTGCATCGGTTGATTATGGTTATAATGAAAATATTTCAATTGGTGCTTTAGTCGGAATAGCGACATCTGAAGAATCGTATTTTTGGGGTGGGAAATGGAAGTATACATATACAATTATTGGTGCTCGTGGTCAGTACCATTATGATTTTCTGAAAAATAGCAATATTGATACCTATGGTGGTATAATGATTGGATATAATATCGTTTCCAGTTCTTGGGAAGGTCCTGGTGTTGGTGCTGGATCTTCTGGGAGCTATTTGTTGTATGGTGGCTTTATTGGTGGGCGATACTATTTCACACCGAACTTAGCAGGGCAACTTGAACTCGGATATGGAATGGGTTATCTCACGCTCGGAATAGCTTATAAACTATAACGCTCATCATTGAAAGTAAACACAGAGGGGAGAGTGGTGTTGCTCTCCCTTTTTTATTCCTCATTTGGAAGCCCACCAATTTTTTTCTAAATTACACTTGTGAGAAAGATTGAATACATCAAAGAAAAACCTCGCTGTCATTGTGGTGTATTTGGAATTTTTGGTCATCCTGAAGCTGCTGTACTAACGTACTATGGTCTCCATGCACTCCAACACAGAGGACAAGAAGCAGCTGGAATTGTTACGAGCCAATGGTCTCCTGAAAAGAACCGCAAACGTTTTAATGTTTATAAAGGAGATGGGCTTGTATCCGACGTTTTCAAAGATGAAAAGATACTTCGTACTATATTACAAGGTACCGCTGCTATTGGTCACAATCGGTATTCTACAACCGGTGCCTCTGAGAACAAAGCAAATATTCAACCATTTGTTGTTAATTACAAGAACGGCAATCTTGCATTAGCACATAATGGTAATTTGACGAACTATAGAACTTTAAGAAAAAAACTGGAAGAAGAAGGTACTATTTTCCAATCCACTTCCGATAGCGAGATACTTCTTCACCTTGCAGCTCGAAGTAGGCGTATAACTCAAATAGAACAGATTCTGGAAGCCTTTCAAACAGTTCAAGGAGCGTATAGTTGCGTACTCTTAACGGATACATGTCTCCTTGCTGCAAGAGATCCATATGGAATTCGACCCTTAGCGTTAGGAAAGGTTGATTCTGCATACGTTGTTGCTTCAGAAACGTGTGCTTTTGATATCATCGGGGCAGAGTACATCCGTGATGTTGAACCAGGTGAACTCATTGTTATTGATGACCAAAGTGTGGCAACAGGTGAAGTACGCTCGCTACGAATTAATGATGTGCCTGTCCAACCACACCATTGCATTTTTGAGTACATTTACTTTTCTCGACCTGATAGCAAAATATTTGGTGAGAATGTCGATAAAGTACGACGAAAACTTGGAAAACTCCTTGCTCGTGAATCTCCCGTTATACCCCATTCAGCAGATGATAGGGTTATCGTTATTAACGTGCCAGATTCTAGCAATACAGCAACACTTGGGTATGTTTCCGAAAGTAAGAAGTTGGGCTACGATGTTCGATTGGAATTAGGCTTAATTCGAAGTCACTACGTTGGGCGTACGTTTATTCAACCCGAACAAAATCATCGTGAGATAAAAGTGAAAACAAAGTTTAATACGGTAAAAGGAGTGCTTAAAGGGCGACGAGTTGTTGTTGTTGACGACTCGATTGTGCGTGGTACTACATCACGACAACTTATCAAGCTTATTCGAGAAGCAGACCCTCTAGAAGTTCACTTCCGTGTTACAAGCCCACCAATTCGATTTCCTTGTTACTATGGGATGGATTTTCCAAAGAAGGAAGAATTAATTGCCAATCGGTTGAATGGTGACATTGAAAGAATTCGTCAAGAACTAAGTGTTGATTCGCTCAAGTACCTTTCGATGGAAAAGTTACTTGAGGCAGCACCCAATGGATGTAGCAAACATTACTGTACTGCTTGTTTTAGTGGTGAGTATCCAATTCCGGTCGATCCTGAAGCATCGAAGAATCAAAACGATATTTAATGCAAAATCGTATTTGGACAATTTCAAATATCCTAAGTGCATTACGAATTGTACTGGTTGTACCGATTGTATACTGTGTAAGCATTGAATTCCCGAATAATCGAGTGTACGCTGTTATTCTTATTTTAGTAGCACTTGCAACGGATTTTTTAGATGGATATTTTGCACGTTTGTATCACCAAGTAACAGAAGTCGGCAAAGTCTTAGATCCACTTGCTGATAAAATTGCTATCGGTGTCTATGCCATAGTGTTGGTTATTCTCAACGAAATACCGCTCTGGTATGTTATACTTGTGCTTATTCGCGACGTACTGATAGTACTTGGAGCATTCATCATTAAGCAGAGAAAAGGGATTGTTCCTCAATCGAATTGGCCTGGGAAAATTGCGGTAACACTCATTGCATGTTTCTTTTTGCTACGTACACTCCAGTGGGAATCGCTCAAACCAATCACTGATATTGTTTTGTGGTTGAGTGTCCTCTTCATGTTGATATCGCTTATTGTGTATGCACAACGATTATACATTGGTCGTTCCATTACTCAAGGATAGTAGAAGTAATAATGGGAATATTTGAGTCCATAGCTAAATTTTCACTAGGTTTATCAAAAACCCGTACAGCGCTTATTCAACGTGTTCAAGCAATCGTAGCGGGGAAGTCGAAAATTGATTCTGAGCTATTAGAAGAGCTTGAACATGTCCTTCTCGAAGCCGATGTTGGGGTTGATATGACAACACTTCTTCTTGAACGGTTACGAGAGCGAGTAAAGAGGGAAGGATATGAACATGTGCAATCGTTGTTGACATATATAAAGGAAGAAATAGCAAAAATATTGGAACACGATGTGTTACATATGCAAGAACCGGCATTTAGTAGAATTGATCAGAAACCGTACGTAATAATGGTTGTAGGAGTTAACGGTGTTGGAAAAACTACTACAATTGGTAAGCTTGCATATCGTTACAAACAGAGTGGATATAAGGTTGTCATCGGTGCCGGTGATACATTTCGAGCTGCTGCAAATGAGCAACTTGAAATATGGGCACGACGTGCAGGCGTTGAAATAGTTCAACAAAAACAAGGAAGTGATCCAGCAGCAGTTGCTTACGATGCGTTGAGTTCTGCATTAGCAAAAGATGCTTCGGTTGTTATAATTGATACTGCTGGTCGACTTCACACAAAGGCTCCACTTATGGAAGAGCTCAAAAAAATTAAACGAGTGCTTGGGAAACGTCTCCCGGGTGCACCGCATGAAGTACTTTTAGTACTAGATGCAACCACTGGGCAAAATGGTTTGCATCAGGTAAAATATTTTCATGATGCAGTGAATGTCACTGGGATAGTTCTCACAAAACTTGATGGTACAGCAAAAGGTGGCATTGTGCTTGCTATTACTCACCAACAATCAATTCCAGTGAAATACGTTGGTATTGGGGAAGGTATTGATGACCTTCAACCTTTTGATCGTACTATTTTCATTGAAGCGTTATTCGAAGGAATGCGGCAATCAGCGTGAAATCAGCGAGAAGAGTACAAGAATGGCTCGAAAAATACAAATCATGGCTCCGGAACTCGCAAACAAGATAGCAGCGGGTGAAGTAATACAACGGCCCGCCTCTGTTGTAAAAGAATTAATTGAGAATTCAATCGATGCAGGCGCAACCAGAATTCATGTCCATGTAAGAGAGGCAGGGAAATCGCTCATCCACGTAATTGATGACGGTGAAGGAATGTCAGACGAAGATGCTTCAATGGCATTTCGTCGTCATGCGACGAGTAAAATTCGTACCACAGACGACTTAGAGCATATTGTAACACTTGGTTTTCGTGGAGAAGCGCTCGCTTCAATTGCTGCAGTGTCTCATGTTGAAATGAAAACACGCCAACATGGTGATGATCTCGGGACACTCATTCGAATTGAAAACGATGAAATAAGAGAACGGAGTAAGGTATCATGCGATGTTGGAACATCTATAGCAGTTAAGAATTTGTTTTACAATACACCTGCGAGAAGAAATTTTTTAAAAACAAATCAAACAGAATTGAGGAATATAACTGATGTCGTTGTTCGTTATGCGCTTGCATATCCAGGGCTTGGATGGAAGTACACAAGTGACAATGAGGTTCTCATTGATGTGAAAAGTAGTAACTATGTTCAAAGAATTCAAAATATTTTTGGGAAAAGGACAACAGAATTACTCCTAGAAGTCAAAGAAGAACTTGAATTCCTTTCACTGTATGGATTCATTGGAACACCTGAGTTAGCTCGGAAAAATCGGGCTGAACACTATATTTTTCTGAATGGTCGATTTATTTATAGTAAACTTATAAGTCATGCTGTTTTTCAAGCATATGAACACCTTCTTACTAGCTCTGTGTTTCCATTTTTCATACTATATTTGACAATTAATCCACGGAAGATCGATGTCAATGTACACCCATCGAAATATGAAGTAAAATTTGAAAACGAATCGGATATTTTCAAAATTGTGCTTTCAGCAGTCCGGCGTGCTTTAGCGGAAGGAGATATTATCCCTAACGTATCAATTCGAGAAGGGAGTGCAGTGGAGCAAGGTGATTCGATGGTACGAACAAAAAAACAGAATAGTACTTCTCATCCGATTCAGTATTCTACAGTTCCAATTTTTTCCATTAAAACTGAGCATGGACTTCATCAGCAATTAACTCAAAGGGGAATTATTCTTGGTTATGAAGAATCAATTGCACCAGTATCTCATCCACACATAACAGTTGATTTCGAGGGTAATCAAATCATTCCACATAGTGGAGGACTTCAGTATGCAAGTAGTCAAACGCTTTGGCAAGTCCATAATAAGTATATCATTTCTTCAATTAAATCAGGGTTGATGATCGTTGATCAACATGTCGCGCACGAAAGAATTCTGTATGAACGTGTGTTAAATAATTTTCAAAATAGCCTTCCGACGTCGCAACAGCTGCTTTTTCCAGAAACAATCGAGTTACATCCTTCAGAGTATGCGTTGGTAAAAGAACTTCAACCGTACTTGGCCCAAATAGGATTCGTTGTTAAACTCTTTGGCAAGAATACGGTTGTGCTTGAAGGTATTCCTGCAGATGTTCGTATCGGGAATGAACGGAAGATTCTCCAAGAAGTGTTAGATGAATATAAAGCCAATGAACACGCAGGGATTCGAGACATTCATGATAATCTAGCTAAATCATTTGCCTGTAAGGCAGCAATCAAAGCTGGCGATCCCTTGACATCGCAGGAGATGTTAGTTCTTATTGAGCAACTTTTCTTAACGAAAATGCCGTATGTATGTCCACACGGACGACCGGTGTTAATAAAAATACCGCTGGAAGAACTTGACAAAAGATTTGGGAGAACATGAAAGAAGGTAAGAAATTGTGAATACGATAAAGTTGTATCTTCGGTTGATACGGTGTGAGCAGTGGGCAAAGAATGTTTTTCTCCTTGCACCGCTAATTTTTTCGAAGCACCTTTTTGAAGCTGAATATGTATTGGAAGCACTTCAAGCATTTGGCGCTTTTTCATTCGCATCGAGTTTCGTTTACATTATCAATGATATCATTGATAAGGAAGAAGATGCACTCCATCCAATAAAAAAGAATCGACCGATTGCATCGGGAGCTGTACGTCCAGTTGAAGCTTTAATGCTTGCTGTTTTTATTTTTATTTTAGCAGTAGGATTCAGTATTACTTTAACTACCACGGTTAAAATTATTATTGGGTTGTACATGTTAGTAAATATCTTCTATTCATACTACTTGAAAAGTGTTGTACTTGTGGATGTGTTTATCATAGCAACGGGATTTATGTTACGTGTGTTAGCAGGAGCCTATGTTATAAACGTTGTAATATCTCATTGGCTTGTTCTCTGTACGCTTTTCCTTTCGCTATTCCTAGCGATATCGAAGCGACGGAGTGAACTTGTTTTAACATCCCATGGAAAAGGTTGCGAAAAACACGCAAGGATAGTGTTGCAATTTTACACAGTAGACTTTTTAGATCAACTCATAACAATAGCTGCTGCTGGTGTAGCAATCTCCTATGCACTCTACACTGTTGCAGAGAGGACAATAGCGGTATTCAAAACAGAAAATCTCATTTTTACCACTGTTTTTGTGCTTTTTGGCGTGTTTCGTTATATGTATCTTATTAGAAACAATAATATCGAAGATAATCCCACACATATAATCTTAACAGATAGGCCATTGTTATTTACTATAGGAGCATGGTTTATTGTATGTATTATTATTATTTACTTCAATGATATTGTAAGTGCTGGCAAGCCATGAAATTTCCAACACCAAAATCACCAACGCCTCTTTATGACATGCCATCTTTTCCCCCACGAGTAGCTGTTGTCCGAACAAATTCAGCAACAGTACTTCAAGATATTCAACGATGTTTGGAACTTGCTCAAGTCGACCAAGCACTTTTGAAAAATGTAACAACCATACTCAAAGATAACATCTCCTGGCACTTTCCTTTTCCTGGTGCAAATACAACACCATGGCAACTTGAAGGTACAATACTTGCTTTACGAAACTCTGGTTACACTGACCTTGTCTCTGTTCAAAATAAAACGGTTGTTACAGATGCATTCAAAGGTGAAGACCTAAATAACTATGTACCCATTTTTAAAAAATATCAAGTGCCTGTTCTTTTTAATTTTAAAAATGAAGACATGAAATGGGTTCCTTATACCCCTAAACATACACTTCTTGTTCTGGATCAAATCTTTGAAGGAGGAATATTATTGCCGGATTTCTTTTTCGGAAAAAATATAGTTCATCTTCCTACTGTTAAGTGCCATATCTATACAACTACTACAGGTGCAATGAAAAATGCTTTTGGTGGGTTGTTAAATACATTACGGCACTACACACATACATGGATTCACGAAACACTCGTTGATCTGTTGACAATTCAAAAAGAGATCCATACTGGAATTTTTGCAGTGATGGATGGTACTACAGCAGGCAATGGACCTGGACCGCGTACGATGTATCCTGTCGAAAAAAATGTCATTCTCTGTAGTGCAGATCAAGTTGCAATCGATGCTGTTGCTGCAAAATTGATGGGTTTTGATCCTCTCTCAATTCCTTACATTCGCCTTGCTCATCTCCGCAATTTGGGATGTGGCAACCCGAGGGATATTGTAATTGTTGGTGACGATTTGTCAAATGAAAATTGGCAATTTCGTGTAGGGGATAATGCTGTCAGCAAGGCAGGGGATATATTGTGGTTTGGACCTCTTAAACGGTTACAACACTTTTTCTTCCGAACACCGCTCGTACACTTGTTTGTTGCTGCTTCAGAAATCTACCATGATTACTATCGATGGCCGTTCAAGGACAAAAAAGTTTTTGAACAGTGGAAAGAGAATTCTCAGTGGGGGCGATTGTTTCAACAGTACACCGCTCTCAGTGAGGAAATATGAAAGTAAACAAAAGGCTCCGAGCAGAACTTGTACTACTTTCACTGACGATCGCGTGGGGAAGTACTTTTGCGCTCACGAAGTACTTGTTTAATTCAATTCCAGTTTTTCACTACTTACTTTATCGGTTTTTTTTAGCAACACTTTTTTTTGGTATTATTTCGTGGACAAAGGTTAAGAATCTAACGAGTGGTTCAATACGAGCAGGAAGTATACTTGGTATATTGTTATTCATTGGTTTTATTACACAAACTTTTGGTTTAACGTTCACTACTGCATCGAAGTCCGCTTTTATTACAGGATTGATGGTGATCTTTGCTCCACTATTCCAATTTATTCTCCAAAAAAGGATGCCGAGTAGTGCAACAGGGGTAGGTGTAGTTATTGTCGTTATTGGATTGTATCTTCTCACCTCACCTCAAACTGAGGGAATAAATTTTGGTGATCTGTTAACATTGCTTTGTGCAGTTACTTTTGGATTGTATATTGTTTTGCTTGATTCGTGTAGTAAACGCTATAGCCCAGTACACTTAACATTCATGCAATTTTTCATTACGTCTTTATTAACGTTGCCTTTCACATTTATTGAACCCCCTCCGAAAGAACTAAAACTTGACGATGTATTAGTGTTACTATACTTAACGCTGGTTCCAACAATTCTTGCTCTTTTTTTACAAGCGAACTATCAAAAGGATACAACTCCCAGCAGAAGTGCGATCATTTTTTCTTTGGAACCAGTTATTGCAACCTGCTTTGCATTTGTAATCTTGGGAGAAGCTCCAACTACTAGTGGAGTTATTGGTGGTATTCTCACGATAGTTGGTGTTTTGGTAAGCCAACTATTCGACAGAGAGCAATATCGTAATTGACGTATAACACAGGAATATCATTGATTGAAAAAAAGTACTTGAGTTTTTCAATCATAAGTTTTATGTTATGAATGTATGGTTAAGAAGTTTAACTCAATAGTACTTATTGCGTTTGTAGGGAGTATTCTTGCATTAGGGGGGCAAGTTATAATTGAGGGTCCTACTGCGCGTACTTCTGGTGATAACATTGTAGTGCAATGGAAGAGTGGCGATGAAAGTGGAGTAAAAGAGTATCAAATTTGGCGAAGTGGCGGACAAGGAGCTGTCTTTATACACGTTGCTTCAGTTTTCCCAAAAGGTAATAATTCCCAGTACGAATTTATTGACCGTTCAGTGTTTAAAGCTGAAGCATCAATTTATTACTATAAAGTGATAGTTATATTCACTGACAACAGCCAAAGTCATTCATCTATTTGTACTGTATCGTACCTCAGTTCGACAGCTCGCCGGACATGGGGTAGCATTAAAGCAATGTTCCGTTAGAGTTCCATTTACTTCTATCTTTATCCTTGATGAGTAAGCGATTTACTTTTAAGAATCGCTTTTTTTGTTTATGATGGATATACATGTACCTCTTGTGCTCGCATCGCAATCCCCAAGAAGGAAAAAGCTGCTAAAGCAACTTGGCTTACGATTCAGAGTGATGCCGGCTCATATTCGTGAAGTTTTTAATAAACGCTACACTCCCGCTGAAAATGTTGAACAGTTAGCCTTAAAGAAGGCACTTAAAGTTGCAAAACGGGTTAGAAAAGGTATTATAATTGGTGCAGATACAATCGTTGTATGCAATCATCATATTTTGGGAAAACCTAAATCGCCAACTGATGCAAAACGGATGCTGCATTTATTGAGTAATAAGTCTCACTATGTTTACACAGGGATTGCACTAGTTGATGCTGAAACGATGGTGAAACAGACTGCTGTTGAAAAAACGGAGGTTCACTTTCGTGCTTTAGAACAAGATGAAATTGAACGGTATGTCAAATCTGGGTCACCAATGGACAAAGCGGGAGCATATGGTATACAAGATGACTATGGTGCTGTGTTCATTGATCGTATCAATGGGTGTTACTACAATGTTGTTGGTTTTCCCTTGGCTCGCTTTTATACACTACTTCGGCAAATACTACAAACTACTTCTAAGACAAAAGTTCCACTCTTATAGTAAAGAGTACTCCCCTGAGTTAGTTTCTGTTCGATAAAAACAATTGCTCAACACAGAAAATAACCCTAGAGGAATATCCTTTGTTTTTAGTATGTATTAGGTGAGCTTAGTTACTTTTACTGCTTGTAAACCTTTTGGTCCTTGCTCAACTTCGAATTCTACTTTATCACCTTCTGCGAGTGTTTTATAACCTTCGGAGTTGATGGATTTATAATGCACAAAGACATCTTCGCCAGATTGCCGCTTGATAAATCCATACCCTTTGGCATTATTAAACCACTTTACTGTACCCTGTTCCATAGACGTCACTTCCCGTCAACTGTTAAACATCACACCGAAATTTTGTTACTAAGACAATGGACGTCTGTGTACCTGCGAAGCGTGTAACGTGGTGGGAAAGAAAAACGCAAATGTGAGCATCGAAACCATACTACAACAACATTTCAAACATCGTTACTGCCTACAGAACACCTCCACGCATACAACAAAATCGGTGCAGTGAATTACAATCCAATTGTACAATTCAACATTGAAAAAAGCAAGCACTAGATGTGATTTAGATTAATTTGAACTATCAGATTGATCAAGCTCGATTCTTGGCTGTTCGATATAGAGAAGTTGGTTATCGTGTGTTGATTTAGGTATAAATGTAGAGCGTTTCACTCGAAGTGCTAATGATGATTCAATTTGAAACAGAGAATCAAGACTAAAAACAGATTCAAAAGTTGTAGGTGAGAAGAATTCTTTAAATCGATCGATAACATCTCGAAGTCGAGCAATGTAAAATGCTGTATTTTCATTCGGAGATAGAGGATTCCATTCATCGATAAGGATGGAGTGTTCTGTGACTTTTACATCTGCATGCGTACCACCGATGAAGTAAACTATATGGTCACCTGGTTTAACGTTTCGCATAGCTCTTACTGCAGCTTCCATGCCTGGTGTAGGGATAGCGTTAGGATTTTTCAAAGAAGCTATATACTCATGTAAGCTCATTTTAGCTACCTCAATTCTACAAAAGTCCATGGGACTCCATGAATGATTAATGATTGAAGTATAGTAATGGATGTAGCATTCATGAAGTCTTACAAAATCGTTTTCAAGAAGGCCTCGTATACACTCTATGGTAAATAGACGTAAGAATGGCTCTGCATTCTTGTTATAGAGGGACGTTCCAGCAATGGTTAATTTCTGGTTGTGGTGGAGTAATGCAAAACTCCGACGGCGATGAGAGAGCATTGCTTTGTATGAATGGATGCGTGTAAGAGAAAGAGGTGGAATAAGTGAAGCATTAATTCGTTCCAAGAGAGCCTCTTCTTCTTTAATACCTTTTACATTATCGGGAAGGGCAACGTAAAGAGTATCTCGCTCTAGGTGTAATGGAATAATATTGAAACGATCTAACGTTTGCACAATAGTATGGAGAAGGGAGGTTGTTGACTCATGTGCAACCTCTGCGTTAGAATTGTCGTTAAATAGCGTTCGAGGATTCCCCACCATGAGCGGAAGAGCATTGAGAAGTATTAGAAGAACTTTCACTTGTGGTGTAAAATATTCAACTTCTTGAGAAATTTTGTGCTCAATAGTTGTTCGAAGTTCCCGGACAATATTTAATTGGTCCGATTGCGGAGTAATTTGAATTTTTTTTATAGCTGTGTAATAGAGCGATTCTATTTTTAGGTAGAGAATGTTTTGAAATATGCCAGTTTGAAATATTTCGGAATGGTGAAAGTATTGTTTTGCGAGAATTTGGTGCTGGGGAAGAGAATGCCGATGTCGTATGTACTCACGGATTACTATAGACTCAATATAATAACAGTCATTGAGCTGTAGTATAGTTGAAAGAGGAAGAGGGCAGAGTTGAGCTATGTGTATAGCGAGCGGAAGATATTTGTTGGTAAGATCTTTAAGGATATTGACTCTGGATATAGAACGTTCCGAGATAACGTTTGGACATTTTTCTCGAGAATCTTTACTTATAAAATCAGTGTTGTTAATGTTTGTAAAATATCCTACAGCTTCTGCAAGAGAGTCAAGAGAGATTAAATCGTTACTTGGAAGGTGGTGTTCAAAAGTTTTAACAATGGGATAAATATCAAGTGTGTGACGTCCTATGATTTCAATAGGATTGCTGAATGTTTCTGTTGTATAGAATGGGAGGCGATTGGTACGGTGCCGAGGTGGAGACATATCCCGTCCAAGTGGTAATGGTATATTCAAGGATGAGCTTATATTTATGAGAAATGGGAAAATATCCCCGGTAAGATTTTCTCCTATGAGTATGTCTGGATCAGAAACGCAAATGAAACGGATAAAATCATTGATGACTTTTTTAATGTTGTGTTTTTTTGAACTTTGTTTGAATGTTAATCCATCGTTTGTTAGAGCTGTTAAACAAAAGTGTGGTGTTGTATGTGTTTTTCTTTTTTTTGAATCAATTGTGCTCTCTACTTTTTGGAGGTCGATCCATGTGATTTTGAGATTATCATATTGCAAACCTTTGAATAATGTAATTCCGGATTGTAGAAGGAATTGATATACTGGATCATTTCTAAGAAATATGGATGGTATTTCAGTATAGGAAGAAATACGTTTGTGGATGATTTCACTGTAGGATTTAACGGCATGGTGAACAGCATCCCACATGTCGCTCCACCGACGAAATACAGCAATGTAACGAAATGGATTTGTTCCATGGAGTTCTTTAAGCCAGTATTGTTTAGAAAAATTAGCGAGCAGGAATTTATCGGTAAGAAAAAAAAAGGGAAAAAACTCAACATCAACATGTTGAATTTTTCCCTCTACACGTTTGTAAATTCGTATGTGCTGGTCTGTTACATGGTGTACAGCGACAATACCAGGTTCAGGGTTATGTCCATAGAGAAGCTCACTCATCCATTACTTATCTTTTTCTCTGTTCTAATTCTAAGAATGGTTTCAGTAAGTCAATAGGAACAGGGAAAATAGTAGTTGAATTGTTTTCGGTTGCAATTTCGCGCAACGTTTGAAGATACCTTAGCGTAAGAGCACTTGGTTGTTCGCTGAGAATTTTTGCTGCATCAGCAAGACGTTGTGAAGCTTGATATTCGCCTTCTGCAGCTATAACCTTTGATCGACGTTCGCGTTCAGCTTCAGCTTGTTTAGCCATTGCGCGTTGCATTTCTTGAGGTAAATCGATTTGTTTTACTTCTACAGTAACAACTTTAACACCCCATGGTTCTGTATGAGCATCGATAATTTGTTGCAATTTCTGGTTAATTTTTTCACGTTGTGAAAGCAAGTCATCGAGTTCTGATTGGCCAAGAACGCTCCGGAGAGTGGTTTGTGAAAGTTGTGATGTTGCAAACAGATAATTTTCAACCTCAATTACAGCTTTCTGTGGTTGTATAACTCGGAAGTATACCACTGCGTTTACTTTGATGGAAACGTTGTCTTGAGTAATAACATCTTGTGATGGAACATCCATCACAACGGTACGAAGACTTACTTTTACCATCCGATCGATGCCAGGCCATAACCATATTAGACCAGGGCCCTTTACTCCAAGAAGTCGTCCTAATCGAAATACGACACCACGTTCATACTCACGGAGTATTTTAATCGAATTTGAGGCAAGAATAACAAGAAAAAAAATTGCAACAAGTATCAAGAAAAATCCTGAGGCCATTTATGTCTCCTTTCGTTGTAATGGTTCAACATAGAGAGTTAAATTTTCAACTCTAGAAATTCGAACCAAAGTACCTTTAGGGATTTTCCCTAAAGTACTTACCGCTTTCCATAGTTCTCCATGGACGCGTACCATGCCATGTGGTGTCAAGTTTTCAAGGGCTTCTCCAATTTCGCCTATAAGTCCTTCTTCTCCAGTTGTTGGCTTCCGTTTTTGTGCTTTAAGTCCAAGTGTTACTAATACTAAAAAAAATAGTGTTGTGAGAATTACCGAAAAAACTATCACGGTCCATGAAATTTGCATAATCTCTAATCCTGAAGGTGTACGAATTAACATGATTGATCCTAGAAATAAGCATAGAATACCACCGATTGAAAGAAGACCATGGCTAACAATTTTTATTTCGAGGAGAAAAAGTATAATTCCAACAATGATGAGGGCTAACCCGGCATAATTTATCGGAAGTGTGTGCATGCTATAGAAGGCAAGGATTAAGCTAATGACTCCAATAACTCCTGGTACAATAGCACCAGGGTTATAGAGTTCGAAAATTAAGCCATAGATGCCGAGTAAAAATAGTATGTAGGCAATGTTTGGGTCACTAATAATGTCTAAGATCTTTTCACTCCAAGCCATTTCGTCTACGATGAGTGAGGCATCTTTTGTTGAGAGACGGACAATCCCTTTGGATGTTTCAACTTCACGTCCATCGATTTGCTGCAAAAGGTCCTGAACATTCGTTGCGATGATATCAATAACGTTTTTTTCAAGGGCTTCTTTGTCGCTTATTGAGAGACTTTTTCGTACTGCATCTTCGGCCCACGATAAATTTCGCTTCCGTTTTTCCGCAATAGCACGAATAAATGCGGCGGCATCATTCGTTGCTTTTTCATTCATAATGGAATCGGCTTGTCCCTGAAGTCCAACTGGGTGTGCTGCACCAATATTTGTACCAGGTGCCATTGCTGCAATGTGTGCAGCCATTGTGATAAATACACCTGCAGAACCAGCATGCGCACCGCCAGGGGCAACATAAACTACTATTGGTATGTCGGATTCGAGAATAGACGTTACAATTGCTCGTGTTGATTTTAACAAACCACCAGGTGTATTAAGTTGAATGACTATACACTTAACACCTTTTTCTTGAGCAGTTGTTAATCCTCGCTCTATGTATTCTGCTGTTGCGGGATTTATTGTTCCATCAATTTTTAGTAGGTAAACGGTTTGTGCAGAAACGCTTTTAAATGAAAAGTAAAATACTACGGATGCAGCAGTGATAATCAACAATTTCTTTCTCATATGAAAAGAATATCTCTCCTTACTTGTTTTTTTGCTCTACCCTTCAGGAAAAGTAATGATTGTGTTTATGAATAGCAAATGATTCTTGAGAGTAAAATTTTGAGTCTTAAAGAACGATATTGTACATTACATAAAAATATCATAGTACTAATATGGTATGGTAAAAAAATGAGACGATACTTTATACTTCTTATTGTTTTTACATTTACCACCTTTGCAGAGGATGGGTATCGGTTATGGTTGAGGTACGAGAGAATAACAGATAGTAAGGTGCTTAACACATATCGAGCGTACATAAAAGAATTCATTGTTGTTGATTCAACTGAAACTATGAATGTTATTCGCGAGGAGTTACGCTATGCACTATCCAATTATCTTGGTTGTAAGGTGAATGAAGTTTATGAAGTTAAAAATGACGGGACACTTCTCTGCGGTACAACGAGTTCTCCTATACTTCGAACCGTGGTACGAGAAGTAAAAAGGAGGGAACTTGGGGATGAGGGTTTTATGATTCTATCTATACGGATCAATGGAAAGCAGTGTATTGTCATAACAGGGAATTCAGACAAAGCAGTATTGTATGGCACTTTTCATTTTTTACGATTGATTGGCACGCACTCAGACATTACGAAACTTTCGATTATTTCCATTCCTAAAATAAAAATTCGTGTTTTAAATCATTGGGATAATCTTGACAGGAAGGTAGAGCGTGGTTATGCAGGATTATCATTGTGGGATTGGCATAAGCTTCCAGAATATATTGATCCACGGTACCGTGACTATGCAAGAGCGAATGCATCTATTGGGATCAATGGTACTGTTTTAACAAACGTAAATGCAAATGCCTATGTCCTTACACCACAGTACTTGAGGAAAGTAGCTGCATTAGCAAATGTTTTCCGCCCATACGGTTTAAAGGTCTATCTGACAGCACGGTTCAGTGCACCTATAGAAATTGGTGGCATGCATACTGCTGATCCTTTGATACCCGAAGTACGTTCGTGGTGGCGTCGAAAGGTCTCTGAAATATATTCACTTATTCCAGATTTTGGTGGATTCCTCGTTAAAGCAAATTCTGAAGGACAACCAGGGCCTCAGAATTACGGTCGAAGCCATGCTGATGGGGCAAATATGCTTGCAGAAGCTCTTGCACCATACAATGGTATTGTTATGTGGCGTGCGTTTGTTTATGACAACTCTATTCCAGAAGATCGGGCAAAACAAGCATATAATGAATTCAAACCATTGGATGGAACATTCCACTCGAATGTATTAATTCAGGTAAAGAATGGCCCTATTGATTTTCAACCCCGTGAACCATTTCATCCCTTATTTGGGGGTATGCCGAACACTCCACTTGTAGCAGAATTTCAGATTACCCAAGAATATCTTGGTCAAGGAACACATCTTGTATATCTTGCTCCTCTCTTTAAGGAGTGTTTAGATTCCGATACTTATGCAAAAGGGGAAGGATCGATTGTAGCTAAAGTTATCGATGGCTCTCTTTTTGGACATAACGTGACAGGAATCGCTGGTGTTGCGAATACAGGAAATGAGAGAAATTGGACAGGGCATTTGTTTGGACAAGCAAATTGGTATGCGTTTGGCCGATTAGCATGGGATCATTCTCTTTCCTCTGAGGAAATTGCTCAGGAGTGGATTCGATTAACGTTTACAAACAATAACGAATTTGTTCTGATAGTCAAGCAAATTATGATGATCTCAAGAGAAGCAGCTGTGCTCTACATGACCCCGTTAGGACTTCATCATATTATGGGATGGGATCATCACTATGGACCTGCACCTTGGATTAAAGATAAACATAGAGCAGACTGGACTTCTGTATACTATCATCGTGCAGATACACTTGGCATTGGGTTCGATAGAACTGCTAAGGGTAGTAATGCAGTAGCTCAGTATTTTAGTCCAGTTGCACTTCAATTTGGAACACTTGAACTTTGCCCAGAAAAATATTTGCTCTGGTTTCACCACGTACCATGGGATTATAGGATGCGTTCAGGAAGAACATTGTGGGAAGAACTCTGTTACTGCTACTCTGCTGGTGTTGATAGTGTACGAAAGATGCAACGGTTGTGGAACACACTTGAACATCAAATTGATGAAGAGCGTTTTGATCATGTTCGTATGCTCTTGACTATTCAAGAGAAAGAAGCACGGTGGTGGAAAAATGCGTGCTGTTTGTACTTCCAAACATTTTCACGACGACCTTTTCCAGAATGGTTCGAAAAGCCAGATACAACTCTTGAATACTACCAAAATCTTTCATTTCCATTTGCACCGTAAAGTGTGATAAATATAAACTGAATCTATATACTTAGAAAAAACCTCGATCTGTAGTATCGTTAAGGATCATATCATCGCTTTGTGGAGGATTGAGATATTCTGATGTTGGTATTAAGTCTTGCGGTGAAAATTGTATAGTGAGCTGTTCTTTGTATAACCGAAGGGTTAAAGTACGAGATATTTCTTCGTATTGAGTTACAATCGATTGTGCAGGTTTGTCGTTTGTATATCCACCTTTCACGGGCCGTTTCTTCGCTTGTTGAATGCGCTCACTTGGGGGAGGTTTTAATAATTCTTTTGTTGAGTACGAAAAAAATTGTGCTTTTAGAACTTTAAGATCTTCATCTGTTTTTTGTCTGAGAAGTTGTACAGTAAGCTCTGGGAAGTTATTGGGAAGTGCTCGATCATTTGGTTTCCGTTCTTTACGAAGAGTATCAAAAGCCTCCTCCTGTACATGTGTAGAAAGATACTGTTTGAACAAGGTCGCTTCAAATATTTCATGGCTAGTTATAGATGCTGCACACTTATCAGCTTCGAATTCTAGTTTGTACACGTACCGTTTACTTATTGCATGAGCAATAGCGAGAAAGAGAATACATATCTTTTTTACTAAAGAACTAAACAAAAGAAGGCAAGAAAAGAAAAGCCGTGTAACAATGTTACTTGCTGTGTTTTTTGAGAGCAGTAAACGTGAGTCAATAGAATCGTTTGAATAAGCAGCTTTATGGAAGAAAAAGATGATACTTTTAATAAAGAAGTAGATACGTGTGTGGAAAGGGCTTCTATAGTTAGCAAAATTGTTTGCAAGTACACAGGCGAATTCTGCAAGCGTCAAATGAGTAAGAAGTGACAGTCCTATTACGAGAGTTTGTTGTTCTTCGAGGAAACTCAATAAACCTTGTTTGTATTCAAGTGTGATAGAGGTACTAAGGTTTACTTCTACTGTTGTAGGTGGTTTTACACCAAGTGTTGTACACAACTTTTCCACGAACGAGAAGAGTGTTTGTTCTTTTTTTCTGGAGAGTGTAACACTAGGTTGCTTTTTCTGTGGAGTCCAGAAAAATACTTTTATAAGCGCTCCAAGCGTGCAGAGGTACACTATCGTAACAATGCAGTACACAACAATACCTAACCCATTTGGGAATTCTTCGAGCCAATCGGTATTTTGGTCAATGTGAAATATAAAATTCTGGAAAATTCCTAGAATAAGAAAAATGTAAAGAACAAATAAAACGGTTAGTGCTGATGCTATAAGAACTCCTTTAACGATATGCTCTTTCGATAGTTGTGCTGAGTATAGTGGATGCTTCGTCTGTGATTGAGTCGGTTGAGATTGGAGTGTAAATGTCTCTGGCATTGGTTCCATTGTGCATCGGACACCAATCGATGCAAGTGTTTCGACATACGATCGAGCAGCACTTTCGTCGAGGTTGGTATTGATAAGAGTTGGAGCACTTGTAAAAAGTTTTTCAATCCTGTCAATCGATGTTTTGAAAGTTTCCGCTAATCGTCGCTTGACTTCGTGAGGATCCGCGCCATCTTCGAGTTGACCAGTAAAAATGACTTGATACTTTTTATTGCTTGCCACTGCCTCCACCCTCATCACAGGTCGTTAACTTAATGAGAACTACAATGCTAATGTACGAAAAAAAATATGAGGTTCAAGAAGCAAGGAGATTCCGTAGTACAAATGGAAGTACACCACCATGGATATAATAGTCAAGCTCATTTAGCGTATCGATGCGGCAGAGTACTTTGAATTGTTTAACATTTCCATCGCTTGTGGTTGCGGTTACAGTCAATTTTTTACGGGGATAAAGATCTCTTTCGATGCCTTCAATTGTATATGTTTCAAGACCTGTAAGTTGAAGACTGTTGGCATTTTCTCCTTCTTCAAACTGGAGAGGTAAAATCCCCATTCCTATAAGATTGCTTCGGTGTATACGTTCGAAGCTTTCGGCGATTACGGCTTTTACGCCAAGAAGAGCTGGACCTTTCGCGGCCCAATCTCGTGATGACCCTGAACCATACTCTTTACCAGCAAGAACAATAAGTGGCACATTTTCAGATTTATATTTCATTGCTGCATCGAAGATGCTCATTGGTTTTGATGAGGATGGATGGAGTGTATACCCTCCTTCGGTACCTGGTACAAGACGGTTTTTTATTCTGATGTTCGCAAATGTTCCTCTCATCATAACTTCGTGATTTCCACGTCGTGTTCCATACTGGTTGAAATCTTTCTTTTGTATGCCAAGGGATAATAGGTATTGTCCAGCTGGGGTATTTTCTGAGAAAGAGCCAGCAGGTGAAATGTGGTCTGTTGTTATTGAATCACCTAGCATTATTAGGACACGGGCTCCACGAATATCGGAAAGTGGATGTGGTTCCCGCGAAAAGTTTTGGAAATATGGAGCTGGCTTTATATAGGTCGACAATGGGTTCCACTGGTACTGCATACCTGTAGGAATTGGTAATTCTTGCCAGTGTGAATTGCCTGAGAAGACATTTGCATATTCTGTGGTGAACATTTCTTTTTTAACATTTTCTCGGATAAGTGTGTTAATTTCTTCATCGGTTGGATAAATGTCTTTGAGATAAATATCTCTACCTTCGAGTGTTTTCCCTATGGGATCATTCATGAAATCGATATTAACGGTTCCTGCTAGGGCGTATGCAACAACGAGTGGTGGTGAAGCAAGATAGTTAATACGGACGAGAGGGTGAACTCGACCTTCAAAATTACGATTTCCAGAAAGTACTGATGCCGTTACTAATCCATTGTTTTGTATAGCATTTGCAATAGGCTCAGGGAGAGGGCCACTGTTTCCAATGCATGTTGTACATCCATACCCAACGATGAAAAAACCAAGTTGTTCAAGTGCGTTGAGCAATCCTGCTCGTTCAAGGTATTGTGTTACAACTTTTGAACCTGGTGCGAAACTCGTCTTTACCCATGGTTTCGGTCGTAAGCCAAACGTTAGAGCTTTTTGTGCTAAGAGGCCAGCAGCAATAAGTACACTTGGATTTGATGTATTTGTGCAACTAGTTATTGCAGCGATAACAACGTCACCATGTTTTAAAGAAAAAGTTTCTGAACCAATAGTGATTGGTACTTCGTTCATGAAAGGAGGAGCTGAGACGTTGTGAGCACCATGAATCCATTGTTCAATAGTTTCAGAGGCACACGCTTCGTTCTTTGCGTTGAAAATCTCAACAATGGTGTTTCGAAATGATTGCTTAACACTTGTAAGTGGAATCCGATCGTGAGGCCGTTTTGGGCCTGCTATGCCTGGTTCAACGGAACTAAGATCAATCGTTACAGTTTCTGAGAATTCTGGGTCGGATGTAGTAGAGGTTCTGAAAAGATGTTGTGAACGCAAGTAGGTTTCGACAAAGGTACAATGATTCTCATTGCGCCCAGTTAAGCGTAAGTATTCAATTGTTACGTTGTCCACAGGGAAAAAACCTGTGGTAGCACCATATTCTGGAGCCATGTTGGCTATTGTTGCTCGATCGGAGAGAGAGAGGGAATTTAAACCATCACCATAAAACTCTACAAATTTTCCAACAACGCCTTTTTTACGGAGTGTTTGTGTTACTGTAAGCACAAGATCTGTTGCTGTTGTACCAGCTGGAAGTTTGCCAACAAGCTTTACTCCAACAACTTGAGGTATCAGCATAGCAATAGGCTGCCCAAGCATCACTGCTTCTGCTTCAATTCCACCAACTCCCCATCCAAGTACTCCTAACCCATTAATCATGGTAGTATGAGAATCGGTCCCGACAACTGTATCTGGATAAGCAAAGAGTTCGCCTTCATGTTCTTCAGTTGTTACTACAGTGGCAAGATATTCTAGATTTACTTGATGAATTATTCCAGTACCAGGGGGAATTACACGGAAGTTTTTGAATGCTTGCTGTCCCCACTTGAGAAATATGTAACGCTCCTTGTTTCGCTGGAATTCCAAAGCTGTATTTGTGTGTAGCGCAGTTGGAGTTCCATATTCATCAACAATGAGCGAGTGATCAATGACTAAATCAACGGGGTGTAGAGGATTAATAATACTTGGATCCTCTCCTAATGCAACAACAGCATCTCGCATTACTGCTAAATCAACGACACATGGTACACCTGTAAAGTCTTGGAGAAGCACTCTCCCTGGCATAAATGATAGTTCACTGTCGTACTGGATTGAGGGGGACCACCGTGCCAATGTTTCAATGTGTGATCGAGTGACAGCACGACCATCTTCCTTTCGGAGAAGATTTTCAAGGAGTATGCGTATCGAGAAAGGAAGTCGAGATAAAGAGATGCCAAGAGTCTCTTCCAGCAAAGGGAGTGAATAGTAGGTATATTGTTTTCCCTGAATTGTTAATGTTGACTGTGTATGGAAACTATCAATGCTCTTCATAACTGATTCCTTTCTCAACAGTAATATACAAATTTTTTCGTTCATGGTGGGACAATAGAGGAATGTGCAGAAGAAAAAAATCAATTGAATCGAAAAACAGTTCTGTCTATATTACATTATTAAATAACAGCAATTTAAGACCATGTAGGAGATAGAAGATAAGAAGTGCCAAAACGAACAGATATTGAATCAATCCTTATTATAGGGTCTGGCCCAATCATAATTGGTCAAGCATGCGAATTCGATTATTCTGGTACGCAAGCCTGTCGAGTACTGAAGCAAGAAGGTTACCGTGTAATTCTTGTTAACAGTAATCCTGCCACGATAATGACAGATCCAGAATTTGCCGATGCAACGTACATTGAACCGTTGACACCATTCTTTGTCGAAAAAATAATTGAGCGAGAACGTCCCGATGCACTGCTCCCAACGATGGGGGGACAGACAGCGTTGAATATTGCTGTTGCACTTGCAGAGAATGGTGTGTTAGACAAGTATGGAGTAGAACTCATTGGTGCAAAGCTCGAGGCAATAAAAAAAGCTGAAGACCGAGAGTTATTTAAAGAAGCAGTTGAACGGGTAGGGTTAGAATGTGCTCGTGGTGGATTTGTTCATTCTCTCGATGAAGCGATGGCTATCGCAGAAGACATTGGGTTTCCTATTATTATTCGTCCTTCGTTTACACTTGGAGGTACTGGAGGTGGTATTGCATACAATATTGAAGAATTTAAAGAGAAAGTTGTTCGTGGATTGCATGCAAGTCCAATTACACAAGTACTTGTAGAAGAATCAGTCATTGGATGGAAAGAATATGAACTTGAGGTTATGCGTGATTTGAACGATAATGTAGTTATCATTTGCCCCATTGAAAATTTTGATCCAATGGGAATTCATACAGGAGATTCTATAACTGTTGCACCAGCACAAACACTTACTGATAAAGAGTATCAGCAAATGCGGGATGCTGCACGGAAAGTTATTCGTGAAATTGGTGTGGAAACAGGTGGTTCAAACATTCAATTTGCTGTGAATCCACGAACTGGACGCATGCTTGTAATTGAAATGAATCCGCGTGTATCACGTTCCTCAGCACTTGCTTCGAAAGCAACTGGTTTTCCAATTGCGAAAATGGCTGCGAAATTAGCTGTTGGGTACACATTGGATGAAATTCCTAATGATATTACAAAGAAAACTCCTGCCTCTTTTGAACCAACAATAGACTACTGTGTTGTAAAAATACCACGATGGGATTTTGAAAAATTCAAGAGCGTTGACGATGTTCTTGGTGTTCAAATGAAGTCCGTCGGCGAAGTGATGGCGATTGGAAGAACATTCAAAGAGGCATTTCAAAAGGCACTTCGTTCTCTTGAACAAGGACGTTTTGGGCTCGGTGCAGATGGGAAAGATATCCTTGATGTCCGTTCTTTAGATGATGATGAAAAAGTGGAATGGAGGAAACGAGTACTCGATCGACTGAAAACACCACGTGCAGGAAATATTTTCTATATTCGATATGCACTCCAATTAGGGATATCGATTGATGAAATTTACAAGATTACTCATATAGATCCATGGTTTTTGTCAAACATAAAGCAAATTGTTGATTTCGAAGAAGAACTTATACAATATCGGGTATAATTATGTAAAAACATTGAGGAGTTTATTGAAATCTTTATGAGTGCTAAGAGTCGTGAGAAACATAATGCATGTGAACGAGTAACACCAGAAATACTCCGAAAAGCAAAAGAGTATGGATTTTCAGATAAGCAGCTTGCAACGCTGTGGGGAGTGGAAGAGGCAACAATTCGTATGCTCCGGAAAAAGTGGGGGATTATCCCAGTTTTTAAAACGGTTGATACCTGTGCTGCCGAATTTGAGGCGTCGACACCATACCATTACTCTACATACGAACGCGAAAATGAATCAATAAAAAGCAATCGGAAGAAAGTAATTATTCTCGGTGGTGGGCCAAATCGAATTGGTCAAGGTATTGAATTTGACTATTGCTGTGTCCATGGTGTTATGGCCCTCCGTGAAGAAGGCTATGAAACAATAATGATCAATTGTAACCCAGAAACTGTTTCAACAGATTACGATACGACAGATAAGTTATATTTCGAACCACTGACACTGGAAGATGTCCTAAATATCTGTGATTACGAAGAACCATCTGGTGTTATTGTTAGTTTCGGTGGACAAACACCATTGAAGATATCAAAGGCTTTAGAGGCGCATGGTGTTAGAATCCTTGGCACGTCGGCAGAGAGCATTGACATTGCGGAAGATCGAGAGCGTTTCGGTGCGTTATTGCGCAAACTCAATATACCTCACCCAAAGTATGGTACTGCGTATACTATTAACAATGCTGTGTTAGTTGCTGAACAAATTGGCTTTCCAGTGTTGGTACGTCCATCGTATGTACTTGGTGGTCGTGCCATGGAAGTTTGCTACACAAAAGATGCTGTGCGGGATTACATGCGAAAAGCAGTTGATGTATCACCTGATCATCCAGTGCTCATTGATAAATTTCTCGACAATGCAATAGAATTCGATGTTGATTGTGTAGCAGATGGGAAAGATGTGCTCATCGGCGGTGTGATGGAACACATTGAAGAAGCTGGAATCCATTCTGGCGATAGTGCTTGCATTCTTCCACCATATAAAATTTCTGAAAAGAGCTACCATGATATCGTAACCTACACAATTAAACTTGCAAAGGCACTGAAAGTTGTTGGGTTAATGAATGTGCAATATGCATTAAAAGATGATACAGTCTATGTACTTGAAGTAAATCCTCGAGCTTCACGGACAGTACCATTTGTAAGCAAGGCAACAGGGATTCCACTAGCAAAGATTGCAGCGAAAGTTATGGTGGGAAGAACAATCGAGGAACTTGGGTACAAAGACTATGATTTCCGTCTGATAGCGCACGTAGCTGCAAAAGAAGCGGTTTTCCCATTCAATAAGTTTCCTCAAACTCCAGTGTTTCTAGGGCCAGAAATGCGTTCAACTGGAGAAGTGATGGGGATATCACAGAGTTTTGGCGAATCATATGCAAAATCACAAATAAGTGCAGGGAATACATTACCTACCCATGGAACGGTGTTTTTCAGTGTCAATGATCACGATAAAAATCAACTAGCTCTCGAAATTGGAAAAAGTTTTTTGAATTTAGGTTTTTCAATTGTTGCAACGGATGGTACTGCGCGGTTTTTTAACGAGCATGGTATCCAATGTGAAAAAATCAATAAAGTGAATGAAGGTAGGCCAAACGTTGTTGATTACATTAAGAATGGAAAAATTCAACTCATTGTTAACACACCACACGGAAAAGAATCTCATACAGATGAATATGCAATTGGATGGGCTGCACTCGCAAATGGTGTTTCGCTTGTTACAACACTTACAGCTGCAGCAGCAGCTGTAAAAGCAATAGCTGAACAACGAGAAAACAGTATGTCAGTAAAAAGTATCCAGGAGTACATTGGCATTCGTTAATGAGCTGTAGGTGACGATTGCGTAAACACTAAGCTGTACGAACGTATAGAGTGCTATTTGAACAGAAACGAATGAAGTGTGTACCAAAGTCTAAGGAGGTAGAGTATGAATTACACGTATGAGCAATTGGCGAAGATGACTGTTGCAGAACTTCGGAAAATAGCTGAAGGATTGGAACATGATGCCGTAAAAGGCTATTCAACAATGCATAAGGAGAAACTTCTCCCTGCATTGTGTACAGCATTGGGTATTGATGCTCATAAACATCACAGGGCTATGGCAGAAAATAAAACATCGATGAAACAGGAAATTCGACGGTTGAAGAAATTGCGTGATGAAGCAATAGCGAAGAAAGAGAAAGCAAAGCTTGTACAAATACGACAACAAATACACGACTTAAAGGTAAAACTCCGTCGTACAATAGTCTAACCAGGAATATCAAGAACAAAGAGTATATTCACAGACAGACTTCAAATGGTATACTACTCTCTGCGCGGACAAATTATTCGATTCTTAGGCATAGTAGGATTGTGTTTCTTTATTGGTATTGCACAAGAAAAGCCACAGCTTCATTACCCCAACGTTTCAGAGGAACAAGACTACCATGTAGCCATTGGTTTATTTCGCGATAGTTTATTTCATTTTGCTCTCCAGGAATTCGAAACTTTTTTAGTAAAATATCCACAGAGCATTCACAGAGATGAAGTCTCCTTTCTTCGTGTAGAATGCTACTTTCACTTGCGACGTTACTCAGAAGCTCTACGGGGGTACGATGACTTTATCCGTTCATATTCAAACTCACGATATACACCAAAAGCATATTTTCGAAAAGGTGAAGTACTCCTTCAACAACAAAAGTTTAGAGCAGCAGTCGATGCATTGAAAATAGTCCTCGAAAGATATCCAGAATCAGAATACATTGGTGAGGCAGCGTACTGGATTGGAGAATCGTACCTTAGCGATGGTTCCTATACTGATGCATTAAAGTTTTTCATGTTTTCATTTGAGCAAGGGAAAAAGAATCGCCTCTATGAGTATGCTCTCTATTCTCTTGGATGGACCTACCAGCAGGTGGGAAATTTCTCAAAAGCTATACAGTGGTACGATTCGTTGCGTATCCTTGTACCAAAGAGTTCTTTGTCAGAACAAGCGTGCATCCGTGTGGCTGAATGTTATGCGCACATGAAGCAGTATGACCTTGCTCTATCGGTACTTCAGCAGTGTAGTACAGCTATAACGCGAGAGGAATTAAAACTTACAGTTGATTTTCTTATTGCAGAGTATCTCTACCAACTTGCGCGATACAGTGATGCACGAGAACAGTATGAGAAAATTTCCAATCGTTATCCCCACCACTCTCGTGAACCCGAAGCACGGTACAGCATAGGGTGGACGTTTTTAAAACAATCACGCTATCGTGATGCTATAAATATATTTTCTCAACTAGCACGGGAGAGAACTGAGTACTCTATACCGGCCTTATTTCAATTGGGGAGAACATATCAGCTCCTTGGTGTTTCTGATTCAGCACTTCAAATATATAATACCATAGCCAATACTACTCCACGAAGTGAGTGGTCCGAAAAAGCCCTCTTAGAATCTGGTATCATTTTGTACGAACAACGGTCTTGGAAGGAAGCAAGTAGCTATTTCGAAACGATCTTGTCACTAAAGCCCCCTTCGCAATATAAAGCTGATGCACTGCGATGGCTTGGTGAGGGCATGATACGTGAACAACGATACTCAGAAGCTGTTCGGTATTTTACGAGCGTTGTCGAGGATACAACAGCAAGAGAAGAACTCCGCTCTCTCGCTCTATTTCAACGTGGTCGATGTTATTACCTTCTCCATCAGTATGGGAAAGCTGTTTTGGAGTTGAAAGCATTTTATACACGCTATTCGACTCATGATCTTGCTAATGAGGCACTGTGGTTACTTGGTGAGGCAGAGTACCGAGAAAAGAAGTATGTTTCTGCTCTTTCCTATTACCAAATGCTTGTTGAGCGTGGTACGAAACGAGATCGAGAACGAGCATACTATGGACTCGGCTGGGTTTACTTTAAACAGAACAACTTTTCGAAAGCTATAGAGATATTTGAAAAACTCATCGCAGAATTTCCCCGGAGCAACTACGTCCTCGATGCTCGCATGCGGATTGCGGATTCGTATTATGCACAGAGAGACTATAAACGTGCGGTACTGAGCTATCGTACAGTCGTTCGTATGTTTCCAGAAAGTACCGCGGTGGAGTATGCACGCTATCAGATTGGGCAAAGTTATTACCGCTTGCAGGATTATGCTGAAGCGTATAAAGCGTTTGAGGCTTTAGGAAAACAATTACCACAATCACAGTATGCAGATGATGCATACTATGCGATGGGGTATATTAACATGCAGCGTCGGGAATACACTGATGCAATCAAAGATTTCCAAACGCTCATTCAACGATATCCACAGAGTGACATCCTTCCGAAAGCACTCTACAGTCTTGGTGATTGTTACTATAACATCAGAAATTACAGTGCTGCACGACGTACATACGAGGAAGTCATACGACGCTATCCTACAAATGAATATATCCCAGATGTTTTTACAGCGCTCTACTATTGTTACAGTGCTGAACGAAATGAACGAGGGATATTTTCCATGCTTGATGAATACCTTGCAACATACTCCGATTCTCCTCATGGAGAGCGGGTGTGGATGAAGAAAAGTGAACTCTATGAGCTCCAAAAAGATTATCGAAACGCAATGAGAGAATATAATAATTTTACCCGAAGGTACCCCACTTCGAAGTTTATCGCCGATGCCTATATGGGAATTGCTCGGTGTGCATTAGAACTTGAAGATACCAATACCGTGGTGCAAACGTATGAAGCTATCATTGAACACCACACTATACCAAAACATCGGAAAGAACAAGCAAAACTCCACCTTGCAAATCTCTATCGATTTTTGCTTAAGTACGATGAATCACAAAAACTATTCCAAGAGTGTTCACAGAGTACTGACAGCACTATACGAGCAGAAGCTCTCGTAGAACTTGGGCGATTCTACTATGATCGTGGTGATAAGCAAAGGGCACAAAAGTATTTAGACACAGTACTACAACGGTACAACTCATTTGCATTCAGTGATATAGCTAGACTAACACGGTCACGAATTGCAGTTGAAGTAAAGGATTATCGCACAGCAGAGAGCTTATTACAAAATATTGTAAGCCAACGGAAAGATACTTTAGCTGCAGAGGCTTACTGCATGCTTGGAGATCTGTACAGTATTCGAGGAGAATGGATGAATGCAATTAAAACCTATCTTCGGGTGAAGTATCTCTTCCCGGCATACGAAAGCTATATAGCGCGTGCCTACCTCGGTATAGGAAATGCATATGAATCATTGAACGATGTTCAACAAGCACGGAAAGCATATGAGGAAGTAATGCGCCTCAATGTTCGCTCCGATTTTCATGATGAAGCTAAACGAAGGTTACAAAAGCTCCAATAGTAACATGTCATACTCCTTGTTTCAGCGATATGCAATATTTCTTTTTCTTTGTATGGGATCTTGGAGTGTACAGTGTCAAACACTAGACTCAAAACCTCGACCAATTCCACCTTTTGAAACTGTTGACTCAGTAGATACACTAGTGATGGAACGGAGGGAACTGCTGCTTCCAACAATTCGGTTACCAGAGTACGTTATCCTTGGTTCTCCATCGATTGAACTTCAAGCTGGTGAAAAACAAGAAGCACCGTTAATTGAATTAAAAAGTAGTTCTCTCGCTCAACGAGTGGAGGAAAAAAGCCCCTTTGTCAATATCTATGCAATAGACCGGTGGTTTAGCAAGTACTCAAAGAAATTCAATAGAGGATATGCTCGTGCCAGTGGTGGAATGTACTCAACGTATGCTGTTGAAATAAACCATAGTGATGAAGTAGCGAATACTTTTCTTAGTGGAAGTGCGACTTATTATATTTCAAAAGGTTATGCACCATATACAGATCGTTCACATGGCAGCGTTGAATTTTCCTCACGTGGACAGGTAACAATTCCAAGTTTGGTGACCTCGGCAAGTGCTTCAGGAACTTTCCGATATACACGCGGGAAGTATAAGTTTTATGGTTCACGTACACCAAGTCACGATCGAATTGTTTCGTTAGGTACTCTTCGTGCTCTAATGTCAGAATTCTACGAATATCCACGGAGTGATGTATCGCTTGAATTGTACTCGTTAAGAATTTCTGATACAACTGCAATGAGGATTGAAAATAGAATAATTCTTGAGGGAACGACTCAATTCAATATTACTAAACAGATCCCTGTTGGTACGCGTGTACAGCTTTTTGTTGGTACAAGCGATCTTAGCGGTATACTTATACACACATGGAGTCAACGGTATGAGTGGAACACTATCAACGTTGAAGGTGCATTGAATATTGCGTGGTGTAAAGGAATGCTTGGCCAAAATTTAATACGCCTTTCCCCGAATATTCGAGTATTCTCTGAACTCATTGCAGGCCATATTTTCTCCATTGCATACCAACCGATGGTTCAACCTTCGAGCGTTTTTTCATTGCTTACTTTGTGTCCGTACATACATTCGTCGTCAAGCATCCTCCATCCATCAATTACTGATGCAGGTGTGTTTGGAATTGAATCTAACTGGAATTCAATGTTCCGTTCCAAAGCTCAAGTGTCGCTCCAAAAAGTAAAAGATTACCCTCTTCTCAGTGAAGTATCCCAGGGTGTATGGCAGGCAACACAATATGAAACTGTGACGGATGTAGCGTTTTTGGGAGAAGTGGTTGCAAAGTTCAATGTAAATGATTATTTTTCAACACAACTATGGGCAAAAACAATGAAAACAAGTAGTGGTCAAGTGGTACCATACGTACCATCGTTTGAGTTCCATGCACAGTGGTACCATGAGTTTACAGAAAATATACGTTCAAGCTTAAAGACCCGCTACATAGGTGAACGAACAAATGTGGGGTTAAATACGAAACTACTACCACCATACTTTGTGGTAGATGCAGGTGGTGAGTATGATTTTACCTCAAACGTTCGTGGAACTTTTCAGATACTTAATCTAACAAACACAATGTACTCACACTGGTTGCACTATAAGAATGAACCAGTTACAATACATATAGGACTATACATGCGATGGTAAATTGTTTAACAAATTTTAAGAGAGGAGGGGTGTTCAATGCCTGACTTAAATTTACTTGATGATGTTAGTTTTGAAGAGGAAACCCCATCAGCACCAATTTCACAAAAGCAAAAGCCAAAACAAAAAAAGCAAAATACCAGTGATGGAGGTGGCGCAGGAAGTATTATTCTTATTATTCTTATAGTTATTTTGCTATTGGGTGCAGGAGCATACTTTCTAAATAAAAAGGGGATTATTAAATTATGGGGAAAGAAATCCACCGTCACACAAATAGTAGAGGAAGAGCCATTTCCTCCTATTGTTCAAGACCAACAAGTACAACCAACAGTACCTCCACCAGTACAACCTGATACAACTCAAATTGCTTTGCTAGATACCACAAATGCTGACCAACAAATTAAAACTGAAGAAGCAACAAAAGGTGAAATGGATGGTGTTGAGAAACAAGTGGATATAGCAACAATGGAAGGAGAATATACTATCCAGGTTATTGCATTCAAGGAGAAAAAACGCGCTGATGAAATAAGTGAAAATCTTCAAGTTGCAGGATACCCAGCATTTGTTGAAAAAGTAGCATTGAAAAAGGGAACATGGTATCGTGTTTGTATAGGAAAGTATCCAACACGGGAGGACGCCAAAAAAGCTGTGCTTTCATTCGGTACACAACTTCGTTCAAGTTATATCATCGATAAGGTTACGCAGCGTTAACATGTAGAGGAATATCGGTATGAGTGCATTTGAGCTCTTTGTACGTGGTGGAGTACTTATGTGGTTTATTCTTGGATGTTCAATGATAGCTCTTGCAGTAATTATTGAGCGATGGTGGGTACTTCGAAAAGCACAAGTTGATCCCCAGCGGTTTCTCTTGCAGCTTAAAGTAGTACTTCAACGTGGAGATATTCATGATGGGATAGACTTTTGTTCAAAAACAAAAGCTCCAATTGCAAATATTCTGAAACACGGTTTAATTAAGTATCCAGAAGGTCCTGAACGTGTACGGGAAGCGATTGAGAACGCAGGAAAGGAAGAAGCTTACTATCTTGAGGAACGTCTAGGAATACTTGCAAATATAGCTGGCATTGCACCACTCCTTGGATTTCTTGGTACAGTTACAGGGATGATAGGTGCTTTCAGAACAATCGAAGTACTCGGTGGAACAGCAACTCCAGCGAATCTTGCAGGCGGTATTTGGGAAGCACTACTTACAACAGCGTTTGGCTTAATTGTAGGGATTCCAACGCTTGGTTTTTACAATTACTTTGTCTCGAAAGTGAATCGTGTTATTTTCGAGCTCGAAAGCGCATCCGAAGACTTCCTCGATATGGTACGCTCAGGGAGCCTCAATGCAGAATCTGGGAAATAGGGTAGAAGTATGAAATTTCGGAGTAATGAGCGTAAGTATATTGTGGCGTTTTCATATGCTTCGCTTACAGATGTTGTACTCCAGCTACTCATCTTTTTTCTTCTTTCTTCAGCATTTGTCATACAATCAGGTATAAAGGTTCATTTACCACGTGCTGTTCATCAAGAACAAGAAACAAAAGGCCAAATCACCATTACCATCACTGCTGATGGTAGAGTATATCTCAATAATCTCAATATTTCACTATCAGCATTGCGTAATTCATTAGCAACTCTCCTTGAGCAAAGACCAAACGACCTCGTTGTTATCCATGCAGATCGTTCAGTGACACTCCAACAGACGGTTGATGTTATGGATATTGCAAAATCTGCTGGAGCAGTCCGCTTTTTTATTGCGACAGCACCTGCTGAAAAGTGAGTATGAAATCTTCAAAATTGAGTTGGTTTGTTTCAGTAGTAATCCATGGATGTATTCTGATTCTTTTGGCATTTTTAAAACTCCCACAAGCACTCAACCACAATTTTGTAGAAGTTTTATGGGGGACTCCGACCTCATCAGTACCTTTCCAGAATGTTAATCAACAGATGAGTGAAAGTACAACAGCCGAACAGGTCTCTTCTAAAGAAGAGATTCAAACTTCTGTATCGTTACCAACGCGTCGGATGCCTGACTTATCCAATGAGGTATTTTCTGCTACAAGTGTCGAAAAACAGTCGGAAACAGTTGAACCACAAACATATTCCCGGAAGCAGGGCGAAAGCTATGGTGAAGCCATCGCAAAGCAACAGTACGGCCAACAATCGAGGAGTGAAAAGCCGTTTCCTTCTTTGGGGAATACTCTGGAAGGTAGTGGGAGCTCATTACCGAAAGGCGTTGAGTATTCGCTTGAATGGCAGGGAGGGGGAACACGTTCGAAAATAAGCGGTGAACTTCCACACTATCCAAAAGGTGTTACTGTATCTGCGCAAATACGATTACAAGTCTCTGTACGCCCCGATGGAACTGTATCCTCAGTAATTCCTATCCAAAAGGCGGAACCGCGACTTGAGGCAGTTGCGATAAACGAAGTGAAGAAGTGGAAATTCCAACCACTCGATCGCAAATATCCTCAAGTCGAGCAACTATGTATAGTAACGTTCTACTTTATTGCTCAATGAATGGTTTCTTACGAAGATTGTTTTTTAGAGGGGAAGAATATTACGTAGTAAAAGATTAATTCACCGAGTGATAGAATAAGTAAAGATATAGTATCGCTGTTAAATTCTCTTCGAACACTCACCCAAAAAGAGGATTCGAGGGGTCGATAGTACCATTGGTGGAAAGCTTCGATTGAAAAAATACTGTTTGTTATCAGAGATGAAATAGTCCACCCTACTGCAAACACAATCAGCATAAGTCCGACAGCAAGAAGACCCTCAGTAAGAGATTCCCGTTTATATTTTAGGAACGCATACACAGCTGCGCAAAAATGGAGGATGAGGAGTGTTGCTGCTACCATGGCTGTAGTACTTTCTTAGTATGCATCTTTGCCAAAAAGTACAGCGTATACAGTTTTTGCGATAATCTTAAGGTCGAAAACGAGTGACCAATTCTCGATGTAGTATAAATCGTACTTCGTTCGCTCTGCAATTGGTGCATTTCCTCGAAGTCCATTGACTTGTGCCCATCCTGTCATCCCTGTTTTGACACGATGTCGATCGAGGTACTTAGGGATTTCTTTCCTAAACTGTTCAACAAAGAAAGGACGCTCAGGTCGAGGTCCCACTATACTCATGTCACCTTTGAGTACATTAATGAATTGTGGAAGTTCATCTAAACTGAAGCGTCGTAAAAATTTTCCGACACGTGTTGTGCGAGGGTCGTCTTTCTTAGCCCACACGGGACCAGTTTCTTTTTCGGCATCAACTTTCATCGATCGAAACTTAATAACATGGAATACTTTTCCATCAAGCCCGATGCGCTCTTGGAGATAGAAGATAGGTCCTTTCGAATCGAGTTTAATCAGTACTATAATGAGAAGGTACAGTGGAGCAAGTACGACAAGAACAAACAGGGAAAAAATAATGTCAAAGACTCGTTTCACAAAACGATTCCATGTTGAAAGTGCTGGTGTTTTGATTGAGAGGAGTGGAGTACGCTCAAAGTATTGAATTCGTACTTGACTTGTCATAACATCAAGAATAGTTGGAACGAACATTATTTCAACATCCATTCCTTCGCAAGCTCTCACAATTTCATAGATTTCTGAGTGTTCAGTAGAGGAAAAGGTAAGAATAATGGTATCAATGTGTTGTGTTCGTAGAAGTTCTGGGATTGTTTCTACAGGTGGTTTATCGACAATCCCTTTTGGTGTATAGCCAAGCTCTGGGTGAAGATTGAAGTAGTTAAAAAGGCTTTTAGCATGCTCGCCTGTACCAATGATGAGAATGTTTTTAACGTCGTGCCCGTGTTTATACCACCAACGTTCGAAGTGAAACATGCCATACCGTACGAGTGTTAAGAGTACAAGGGCAACGACGCCAACAAGTATGTACACCCCACGTGAGTATGAGAATTCACGGTAAAAGAACGCTGCACCAGCAATGAGAAGTAATGCGAGTACAACAATACGGATAATAGAGAAGAATTCATCTGAGAAGTGAGTAATTCGTCGCTGTTTATATAAACCACGTCGTTTGAAAAGCCAGATCCAGATGGGCAGTGTGTAGAGAGAAGCTTTCACATACGCTTCCAATGGTGGAATACCAAGGGTAACAGGAATATAGTAAGTAAGAGGTGAGTAAAATCGTAACCAATATGCCAAAAGAAACGAGAGCTCAATTGTCACGACATCAGCAAGTATGGTGAGCAAGGGGATTATAACATCGTTCTGCTTTTTCTGTTTCATACGAGTAAGCTATTAACCAAAGAGCTCCTCTTCGACGGCCTGAAAAATGATGTGTCCAATAGTTATTTGTCCTTCTTGAATCCGTTGTGTGTCGTTTGATGGAACAATGATGGCAAGATCAACAAGTTCCTTCGATGTTCCACCATCTTTGCCGAGAAGACCAATTGTTTTCATTTTCAAACTTCGAGCTTTATGAAACGCTTTATTGACACTTTCGGAGGTACCGCTTGTAGAAATACCAATGAGGAGATCTCCTTCCACACCAAGAGCTTCAACCGCGCGAGCAAACACTTCATTGTACCCGAAATCATTTGAGCCCGCTGTAAGAATAGAAGTATCTGTTGTTAATGCGATTGCTGGGAGACCACGACGTTGGATTCGAGGACTAAGTCTGATAACAAACTCTGCAGCAAGGTGTTGGGCATCGGCAGCGCTTCCTCCGTTGCCACACAGAAGCACTTTCTTCCCGCTCTTTAAGACGTCAATGAGCATAGTGATCGCATGGTCAATATCTTGGAGACAATATTCGAGAATTTTTAATTTTATTTCACTGCTTGCTTGAAGTGAATCGCTGATAAACTTATGCCTGTACGTTTTACTAAGAGTGTGATCTTTCATACGATTTACCTCATGTGAATTGCATCTGCAAATTGTTGGAGAAGAGAGGTAGTACTATTCTCTTCGATTATTGTGCCAGTGACGATAAACGACGCACCTGCACGGACTTTTTCTCTTGCTTCATCTGGTGTACGAATACCACCTCCAACAATAAGAGGAAGAGAACAATGTGCGTGAATGACCGAGATCATTTCTGGAGGAATTGAGTACTGTGCACCACTACCCGCTTCGAGGTATAACAGTTTAAGACCAAGAAGTTCACCAGCAAGTGCATGGGCAAGGGCGATGTCGATTTTCGTTCGTGGGATGGGACGTGTATTACTCATAAATTCGGCTGACGTCACACAACCACCTTCGATGAGTAAATATCCTGTAGGAATTGCCTCGAGTCCTATTCGCTTAAGTATAGGAGCTGCGATCACTTGGTTACCGATAAGAAAATCTGGATTGCGACCACTAATGAGTGTGAGAAACAAGATGGCATCAGCCCTTGCTGAAACCTGAAAAAGGCTCCCCGGGAAAATAATAACCGGTTTTGTTGTATGTTGCTTAATGATAGTTAGCACTTGTTCGAATTCATGATTTACAAGCAAGCTTCCACCAACAAGGTAAGCATCGACATCTGTATGTTCAGCTGAACGGATGAAACGTTCGAGGTGGGTGCCATTCATTTTATCTGGGTCAATAAGTACTAAGTACCCACATCCTCGTTGTTCTTTGATTTGTAGCAACTTGTTAAAAGTGGAAAGTGTACCCATTATAAGTATCTTTATAAGATCATGATTGTAGTGCAGTACGAACAATAGAATCAACGGCAGCGAGTGCTTCATTCAGTTTGGTTGTGTCTTTTCCACCAGCTGTTGCTAAATGTGGCTTACCGCCTCCACCACCGTTTATGAGTTTTGCAATGGCGCTAACAATAGCGCCAGCATGCGCTCTGTTTGACGAAAGAAGATCATCAGTTACGACGCATACCAGTTGTACTTTCCCATCAAGGATAGTTGCTAATACACCTACGCCGCTTTGCAATTTCGTGCGGAGTGTATCACCAAGTGCTTTTAGTTCATCAAGTGATTCAGCAGGAACAATTCCTGTTGCAATACGATGTCCGTTGATGGTGCGAGCATTTTGTATGAGTGTTTCAATGAGCAGAGTTTTTGACTGTAGGCGTGCTTGTGTACGCTCTTTCTCAATTTGTTTTCGTAGCTCAGAGATACGTTCTGCAAAGGTTATAAGCTTATTCACAGTTGCTTTCCGTAAAGCAAAGTGAGAACTGAGTTCGTTCGAAGCTACATTCGGTACGGGAGGTAGAGATCGTAAAGTTGCTAGGTTCTCTGCGATGAGGTGGAGTTCTTTCTTGTAGCAATCCTGCTTTTCGGAATCAAGTTCATCGATTATACTACGAAGCTGTGTAATTTCGTATGTGAGTGAATCGATACGGTCATTGATCGTTCTATCTTGTAATTTCAACGCTTCGAGTGCATGCGAATTCGTTACTGCTTCAATACGTCGGATACCACTTGCAATACTTCCTTCACTTATGATTTTGAAATACTTAATTTCACCAGTCGATTGAACATGTGTGCCACCACAGAATTCTATACTGAAATTCCCAAATTGAATAACATTTACCAAATCTCCATACTTATCACCAAAAAACATGAGTGCACCTAATTTTTTCGCTTCTTCGAATGGAATATTATTTAATCCTGGAGTACGAGGTATATTTTCCGCGATTTTTTGATTTACAAGTGTTTCTATCGCTTCAAGTTCATCTTCTGTAACTTTACTGTAGTGCGTAAAATCGAAGCGGAGATAATCAGGTGCCACGTGCGAACCGGCTTGTTGGACATGGGGTCCTAAAATAGTCCGAAGTGCGTTGTGGAGAAGATGTGTGGCTGAGTGATTCCGCATAATTGAGAGGCGGCGATCTTTATGGACAACAGCACGCACCTTTTGGCCAACAAGATTGGGGAGTGGCTCAATAACGTTGTGTCCAAAGACATCAGCATCTTTTTGGGTATCTTGTACGTTAAAAGGGCCTTCCTGTGTATAGAGAACTCCAGTATCGCCAACTTGTCCACCGGATTCTGCATAAAATGGTGTTCGATCGAGTACAACAAATGTATCGAATTGGTCAATCACGGTGGCTTCGCATTCGAGCTCAGTATAGCCAACAAATATTGTTGGTGGCAGGGAACGCGATCCAAGTGAAAATAGCTTTTTTGCCATTGAGACAGAAGCCTTACTGGATTCGCGAGAACGTGAACGTTGTAACTCCATCAGAGAATCAAATCCTGCCATATCCAATGTAAGCCCCTTCTCTTGAGCTAAGAGAGCTGTGAGATCAACAGGGAATCCGTATGTATCATAAAGACGGAAGACCTCTTCGCCAGCAATCGTTCTCTGATTGTTTGCAATCGACTTCCTTGCTATTTCTTCGAATCGCTCTAAGCCGCGATCGAGTGTCGCGTTAAACGCTTCTTCTTCACCTTTAATCACTTTTTGAATATGGTCTTGGTATGTTCGGATTTCGGGGAATAGTGAACCCATTGTCTCAACAAGCGTGGGAACAAGTTTGTATATGAATGCTTCGTGCATGTTCAATGTTCTACCAAAACGAGCTGCTCGCCTGAGAATTCGTCGTAGAACGTAGCCGCGTCCTTCATTCGTTGGGAGAGCTCCGTCCCCAATAGCAAAGGTAAGTGTCCGGATGTGGTCAGCGATAACCCTTATAGCTACATCAATTTCTTCTTGTCGGGTTGGTTTTGGAGAGGGAAGTGTTCCAGCATATGAATGATGTGTTAAATCACAGATTGCGTTAATGAGTGGCGAAAATACGTCTGTCTCATAGTTAGATGTTTTATTTTGTAGTACTGCGCATATACGCTCAAATCCCATCCCAGTATCAACGTGTTTTGCAGGGAGAGGCGTTAATGCACCGCTCTCATCTCTGTTGAATTGTATAAAAACAAGGTTCCATATTTCGATAAGATCTGGGCTTCCAGCATTTACCATCGATGCGGTTGCTGAGGCAGTGGGTGTTCTATCAATGTGAATTTCGGAACAAGGTCCACAGGGGCCAGTTTCGCCCATTTCCCAGAAGTTTTCTTTTTCTCCGAAACGTAGTATGTGCGAGTGATCGATATCTGTAATACTTTTCCAGAGTTCTTCTGCCTCATCGTCCTCTTTGTAGACGGTAGCCCAAAGACGGTGTTTTGGAAGTTTCCATACTTCTGTTAAGAGTTCCCAAGCCCATGCAATTGCCTCTTTTTTATAGTAATCGCCAAACGACCAATTGCCAAGCATCTCGAAAAAAGTATGGTGGTAAGTATCGCGTCCAACTTCTTCAAGATCATTATGTTTTCCACTTACTCGAATGCATTTTTGGGTGTCTACTGCACGTGTATATGGTCGTGTACCAGTTCCTAGGAACACATCCTTGAATTGATTCATCCCTGCATTCGTAAACAAAAGTGTAGGATCGTTATACGGTATAACAGGAGAACTAGGAACGATTGTATGACCTTTTTGTTTGAAAAATTGTAAAAAACTCTCTCTGATTTCACTCGATGTCATAGAATGGATAGTTCCTTATACTTCAATTTGTGTGTGTAACGCTATTTCTTCAAGAATTGATGAGACCCGAAGACACTCATTCATTGGCCCTTCGTACACAGCAGCTTTCCCATTTGTGTGTACTTGCCATGTTAGTTCTTCAGCCTTTGCTGTTGAACATCCCAGTGCTTTGATAAGCTGGTGAATAACTTCATCGAATGTGTGGACATTATCATTAAAAAGAATCACTGTTGCTGGATGATCAACGAGTACATCTACATCGTGTTCTGGCTTATGTAATGGAGCTTTACTCATATACTACCACCTCCATCTCTTTCAAAATACTGAAAATTGCATGAGTATTCAAGAAAAACAGAATTATAGATATTTGTAAAAATTTTCCCATATTTGGTAATTGAATGTGTTGTTTGAGGCAGTTTTATGGTACCACGTTGCATAAAAGTTAGTACGAGAGGTATTCTTTCAATCTCGTGGAATGATGGACACGAGGGGGAAATAACGCTAAATACCCTCCGTACGAAGTGTCCATGTGCAGAGTGCAGAGGAGAAACTATTTTGTGGCGGAAATATACTCCCTTGCCACAATCGGATATGCCGGGGAAGTATGATGTGCTCAGAATGGAACCTGTGGGGAATTATGGAATTCAGTTTTATTGGGCTGATGGACATTCTGCCGGGATTTACACATGGAACATGCTGCGAGAACTTTGTGAATGTCCATTATGTAAATCAAAGTAAAAATTATTTTTTTCTGTAGAGAGAAAATGTTACAAACTCTTGAAGTGATTCCTTTGCATCAGAGTTATCAAACGGAGCAATGAGAGCCAGTGCTTCTTGTGCGAACGCTTCTGCGTATTCAATTGATGATTCTATTCCACGATGCTCGTTAATGAACTGTAAGAGCCACTGAATAGATTTAGATTGTATACCCTTTTTGATAATACTTAAAGCATGTTTTGCATCGGATGGTGATGCATTCTTCATGGCAAGAAGGAGGGGAAGGGTAATTTTCTTATCCCGAATATCAGAAACAGTAGGTTTGCCGATTGAGGATCTGCTTCCTGTATAGTCGAGGATATCATCTCGAATTTGGAAGACCATTCCAGTTTTCTCGCCATACAGGCGAAGGCGTTCAATTAAAGTTGGATTTTTGGTTACACTAGCTGCACCAATTTCAGTACACGAAGCAAAAAGTGCAGCAGTTTTTGAACGAATTATCTCAATGTATGTTTCTTCGGTAATGTTTAATTGTCTACTCTTCTGAAGTTGAAGAAGTTCTCCCTCAGTCATGCGTCGCGCTGCATGCGATGTACTTTTTAAAAAATCGATATCACCATGTTCTAGAGCTGTGAGTAATCCGCGGGAAAGCAGGAAATCTCCCATGATAACAGCGATTTTGTTATTCCATATAGCGTTGATAGATGCGACACCACGTCGAGTATCAGCATTATCGACGACGTCATCGTGAATGAGAGTTGCTGTGTGGAGAAGTTCTACAAGGAGTGCACCGTTAAAGGTCCGTTGTGTAATTGCACCACAGAGCTTTGCACTAAGAAAAATTAATAATGGGCGAACCCGTTTTCCACGTTGGCGAGTAATGTAGCGCGCAATCAGGTTGACAAGTGGAACGGAAGAACGTAACGTTTGACGAAAGAGTTTTTCAAAATTCTCGAGTTCCGTTTCAACCGGTTTTCGAATTTTGTCAAGCGATAGAGGAACTTTCTCACTCATGGAACTTTAGGATACAGGTGAACGATAACTAATCGACGATACTAAGATACTAATTTCGTAGAGTAAAAACATCGGTGCAGCAAGGAGAATTTGTGTCAATGCATCAGGGGTTGGTGTTACGATAGCAGAGATAATAAGTATGAGGACAAGAGCATGACGTCGATACTTACGCATGAAGGATGGAGTAAGTAGTCCCATTTTCGTAAGGAAGAAAGAAATCATCGGGAGTTCGAACACGAGTCCTGCTCCGAGAAGGAGAGCCAACATAAAACTGATGTATTGATCGAGAGCGACGTTGAGTTCAATATACTCTGTACCGAATGTTGCAAAGAAATGAAGTGCTGTTGGAAGGAGAATGAAGTAACCAAATGCTACCCCCGCGAAAAAGCACAATGACGTTAGAGCTACGATTCGTGAGATATAGTGGCGTTCGTTGGGAAGGAGACCTGGTGCAACAAATTTCCAAAGGCAATAGAGTGTGTAGGGCATACTAAGGATGATGCCACAAATGAGTATTGACTCCATGTACAACAAGAGAATTCCATACGGTGAAAGTACCTGAGTTTTAATGCCAACTGATTTAATTGGCGTAAGCAATAGGTCTTGTACGATGAAGTCAGCATAGAGTGCACAAAGAAATGTTGCAACGAAAAATCCGATAAGTGCTTTGATGATTTGCCATCGGAGTTCCTCGAGGTGTTCGAGGAAAGACATTTCTTTCGTTGTATCATCTGATGAGGCTGACTGTTTTTTTGACAACAGATGAAGTAAAGAAGTGTGTATTGCCATACATCATATTACTTCCGTAATTCAGGGTAGAGGGGGAATTGTTCACAGAGTTCATAGACGGATTTCCTCACAGCAGTGAGCACGGACTCATCGGTACGGTGTGTTAGTACTCTATCTATAAATTCGGCAATAAGTTCCATTTCTTGTTCCTTCATGCCGCGGGTAGTTACAGCTGGTGTTCCTATTCGGATGCCACTCGTAATGAGGGGTGATTTATCGTCAAATGGAACCGTATTTTTATTGACAGTTATTCCTGCATGATCAAGTGCTTCCTGTGCCTCTTTTCCTGTACAATTTTTATTGCGAAGGTCGATAAGCATCAGGTGGTTATCTGTTCCGCCTGAAACAATAGTGTACCCTCGTCTCATGAGTGCAGTTGCAAGTGTGCGAGCGTTTTTAATGATTTGCTCTGCATATGTTCGGAATTCGGGTTGTAAATTTTCACCAAAGCCAACTGCTTTAGCAGCAATTACATGCATGAGCGGTCCACCTTGAACACCTGGAATAACCATTGCATCGAGTAGTTCCGACATCATTTTTTTACGGCCACTTTTGGGAGCTATATAACCGAAGGGGTTTTCAAAATCGTTCCCCATAAGGATGAGACCACCCCGTGGACCTCTGAGAGTTTTATGTGTTGTCGAGGTAACGACGTGGCAGTATGGTAAAGGATCGTTGTGAAGTTTTGCGGCAATAAGACCTGCTGGGTGTGCTATATCAGCAAAGAGGAAGGCACCGACACGATCTGCTATTTCACGGAATGCTTTGTAATCGATATTGCGTGAATAAGCACTTGCTCCTACAGTGATCATTTTAGGTTTTTCACGTTTTGCGATGTCTTCAACTTCGTTGTAGTCAATTCTGCCGGTTTCTGGTGAGACACCGTAAGCAATGAAGCGGTAGAGCTGTCCTGAGAAATTTACTGGTGAACCGTGAGTAAGGTGACCACCGTGGGAGAGATTCATACCAAGTACAGTATCACCTGGTTTTAAGAATGTAAAATATACGGCCATATTTGCTTGTGAACCAGAGTGCGGTTGGACATTTGCATACGCAGCATTGAAGAGTAGCTTTACTCTCTCACGTGCCAAGTTCTCTGCGATATCGACAAATTCGCAACCACCGTAGTATCGTTTTCCTGGATACCCTTCTGCGTACTTGTTTGTTAAAACACTCCCGAGGGCTTCGAGCACAGCAAGGCTTACAAAATTTTCAGATGCTATGAGTTCGAGTTTTGAGTGTTGGCGTTCTACCTCGTTTCGAATTGCTTGAAAAATTTCTGGATCTTTCGAATTGAGAATGCTCATGTATGATCTCCCAGGGCTTGTGGAAGAGTATTTAACTTGTTTACTCGACGACAATGACGCTCGCCATTTTCAAACTCGGTTGTTAGAAATACTTTGACAATCTCAATTGCTTTCTCCCACGGTGTGATCCGTTCGCCCAAACAAAGAATATTTGCATCGTTATGTTCACGTGCTAAACGAGCAGAGTCAATAGATTCACAAACAGCAGCTCGAATTCCTGGAAATTTATTCGCAGCGATTGACATTCCAATCCCTGTTCCACATATAAGAATTCCTCGTTCGGCTTCACCCTTTAGGATAGCATTTGAAACACGCGATGCATAGTCAGGGTAATCGGTTGAATCTGGCGAAAACGTTCCATAGTCTTTGTACTCAAGATGTAGTGATATAAGAAGTTCTTTTATTTTTTCTTTATACTGGAAACCAGCATGGTCACTACCAAGTGCAATCATTGGATCATTCCTCTTCAAATTGAATAAACCATTGTTCTCGTACTGTAACACCAAGTGATATGCGGTAGAACGTATCACGTTGCAAATCGTATGCTGTTGTTCCCCGTACACCGTATTGGAATGCGACATCGAGTTTACCAAGTGTTCCCAGAGGTAAGCCTATACCTGCAGTAAAACCGTATTCATCAATTCCACGACCATGAATATTGTAATACGTAGCATGGTAATACGCTCCGAGTCGGTAGGCGGTTCGTTGCCAAAACGAGGGTTGACGGAACTGGGGAAGTCGTTCGACACCAAGTGCAAAACGAAAAGCATTCCTGAGGTCTTGATTTACTCTTCCGAAGTGTTTTGCTGAAGCCCATTGTTGGTAATGGAAGTCAGTTAAAAGTTGATAAGTGTTTTTTAATACATACGATGCACCAATTCCAAACGAAAATGGAAGTTCTGAGTTTCCCTTCCTCTTTGTTACTGTTGTGTCATAAAGCGGATAGTATGCAATATCATTAGCTGAGAGTTGGGTTGGGGGAGAGAAAATTAGTCCGAGTGAAAGAGTTTCAAGCGATGGTATATTTAATTCTTTACCAATATGCTCGTACAGTACACCTACAGTAGTACCAAAGCCATTGTAGTACGTAGAACGCTCGTAGTCTGCGTCGTAGTATACATCGTAGTCAGCTTTGATGTATTGTTCGTTTTTCCCAAAATAATTCGCCACTTTAAGTCCGAGGTGGAGATTATCTGTAAGAGAGAGTGAAAGACCAACTCCTAAAAAAGCAATCCCCCCAGTTCCATAGTATGTGTTAGTTGATGTTCCGTGAGGGAGTACCGTCGTTCGGCGAATTGCGTATGCTACACTACTATAGGGCGTATACTCCATGCTTAGTGCAATTCCATTGTCAATTGAAATCGGAATAGCAATAAAAAACGATTGAAACCCGTACGTGTTATATTTCGATGACCCGTACCTTGTTGAGGAAGATATTGTATTGTTTTCGAATGCACTCGAAAATTGGGTAATGAGCAACTTTGATAATCCTGCTGGGTTAAATTGATTGAGGTACTCGGAGTGGAGTGTTGCGATACCACACCCACCAAGTGCGTATGCACGATTTCCACCAAAGTACAGAAGGTCACCAATACCATACCGTGAGTATGAGGAACCACCACCAAAAAGGAGAGAGGGTATCAAAGTACAAGCGATGAAAGATTTTAGAAATGTTTTCATAAACTTACCTTTGTGTGTATACGACCTCAATACGTGGTTTTAGTGCATCAGGTGCTGATGGGCCATAGAATGCAAATTTGTCAAATGTTGAGCTTTCACCATATCCCATGACAACAATGTGTGCTGGGTATCGATTCCGAACCCAGCTTGCAACTGCACTTCGAATATCAACAGTGTAAATTTTGTTTCCAAGTGAATCCGTTGTTACTGTACTGTAAGTTAACCATGGGAATGAAAGAGAACCATCAACGTTGACTTGTGATACAAGGATTGAATCATGTGCTGCACGAGTTAGAATCGAATGCACAGGGTTTAGTACGAATGTTAACGTTGCTGAATTAATTATCGATGGGTTTGGTACTGAAGATATATCGAATCGTAAAAGAGTTCGGTACGATACACCGTTTTGAGCATAGACAAGTGATGGGTCAGTAACAACAAAGGAGTACGGTGCGCTTGCAACGTAACGCGATGTACTTAGGTGGTGAATAAATGTCTGTTGAGTTCCATTCTTTTCGTATTCAACACAGAGAAGAGGTATTGCAGATGTGTCTGTTGCATAGTATGATGAAAACCCCATAATAATTGATGTGTTCGTTGGCTCAAATAGTAAACCGTAGTTGTAGTGGAGACTATCATTCGTCGTTTGTAACCAGAGGCGAACCATGTGGGTGTCTGGGATGTCGACGTAGGCATATTCTGAATCGCCAAGTGTTTGTGAGAAAGTAATGATAGTTCGTGCATCGTAGTAGTCGTTTGCAAACAGTTTAAGCGAATCTACAGAAAGTGAATCGCCGAACCATGGTTTCTTGAGGCGGTGAATGTTGAATGCTATTGTACTTGCACTATCACCAAAATGATAGCGAGCTTTCAAGCGGATAAAGGCATTCCTTACAGAAATGTTTGTGAAAGTATCGGGGAACCCATAGAACCCAAGGAATCCCCATGCTTCATACAATTGGTATTTCCCTACGCAGAACATATTCAGTAGTGTTGTGTTGGAAAAAAATTGCTTTACCTCATGATCAGTCGCGACAAGTGTAGCGACCTGGAGCGACGGTGAATCAGTAGATGGTAAAACGTCAGATCCAACCGAGTTTGGTGCTTCAACACATCCATCGGTTATCGGTAGGACGAATAGAAAAAGGAAAACGATGAGACTGATCTGTTGTTTCATAAATACACTACTACCTTACCTAAGTTGTTATCATTGACAATGATATGAATATCCTGTAGATGGGAATGCATTCTAGTGTTTGAGTACTTCTTTGTAAAGGTTTAGGTACTTTCGTGCAGAATTTTTCCATGAGAAGTCGAGTAGCATTCCGTTTCGCATTATTTTTTTCCATTCTTCAGGTTGTTGGTATACTTTGAGTGCCCGTTGAATGGTTTTCAATAATTCTTTTGGGTCATATTTGTAAAACTTAAAACCGGTGCCTTTACCATTCCCTTGATAATCTTCTACTGTATCGTCAAGACCACCGGTAGCATGAACAATTGGTACGGTACCGTATCGCATGCTATACATCTGGTTAAGGCCACATGGTTCAAATTTTGATGGCATTAAAAACATGTCGCATCCAGCTTCAATGAGATGAGCCATTTCTTCGTTGTACCCGATTATGAGGTTAAACTTCTTTGGATGTTTTTTTTGAAGAGCCTCGAATTTCTTTTCGAGGTCTTTGTCCCCTGATGAGAGAATAACCATCAGGACGTCAAGTTTGAGAATCTCTTCGAGAACAGAGACGAGGAGATCATAACCCTTCAATTCTACCATTCGTCCTATTGTGCCAATAAGAGGTATTTCTTTTGAATTATCAAGGCCAAGCTTGTTGATGAGAGCTTTCTTATTGTCATATTTTGCTTCGATTGATTTTACATCATACTTTCGATAGATGAAATCATCTGTAGCAGGGTTCCAGATATTATCGTCAATACCGTTTACAATACCGTAAAGAGTACTCTTCCGTGAAGAAAGCAGATTACTCAATCCGGCTCCAATTTCGTCATTTGTGCAAATTTCTTCTGCGTATTTTTCACTTACAGTTGTAATAGCGTCTGCGAAAACAATTCCAGTTTTCAAAAAATTGAAATTACCGTATGCCTCAACCCCTTGTGGGGAGAAAAGTTCCTTTGGTAAGTTTGTTTTCACAAAAGATTCATACGGGAAAATCCCCTGGTATGCCATGTTGTGAATGGTAAAAATAGTCTTTGTGTTTTCAAAAAATGTATCAGTTTTATAGATGGTTTTAAGGTAAGCGGGAATTAAAGCTGTTTGCCAGTCATTACAGTGTATAATATCAGGTGCCCATCCAAGGTGCTTGAGTGTTTCTAGTACACCACGCGCAAAAAATGTAAACCGTTCATCGTTGTCTTTATAATCTTTCTTTGTGGTTGGGCTCTGGTAAATACCGTCACGGCCGAAGTATTCTTGATTGTCAAGGAAGTAGACTTGAACTTTTTCTTTTAAATTACAGATGAACGATGATTTTACATGGCCAATGTACATCGTTGATCCAACGGGGATGGGTATTTCGCGTAGCCGTATAATATCGTGAAGTTTAAACTTTCGCTCGCTGATGAAACGATACCTTGGTGTTATGATTCGAATTTCATGGCCAAGATCTTTAATAGCTTTCGGGAGGGCACTTGAGACATCGGCAAGACCACCTGTTTTAGAAAAAGGCTCAACTTCGCTTGTGACAAAAAGAACATTCAGAGGTTTTGACATAGTCCTTCACATATTTAATAGTAATAGTCGTTACCTCCAAATTTAGCCAATTTTTCCATGAACTGCAAAATTTTCACAGTATAATTTCGGAGTTCGTCGAAAAATAGCTATATAATGTGGGAGTGATACGTTACCGAGATTGGTCTACAGTATTAGTGCAATACCAACGATGTTGTAAATATCGTACCCATTTGAGAATTCTATATACTTTCCTCTGTACGAAAGTCCCAGTGAACGGGATAAGTAAACGTTAACCATCCACGATGCGTTAGAGTGGTGTTCGTTGTTTCGGAATGCACCATAGTATTTAGCTTCAATCTCAAGTACGTGAAAGAAACGTGTATTGACATTAAGACCTGTAAGAGCAAAATATTTATTGCTTCCGATGTTTTCTTCTCTTCGGAATAAAGGCGTTGGACCAGGAGGATCCATTTCAAATCGGAGCTTACCACGGATATGTTGATATTGAACACCGATCCAAGGAAACAAAGAAATCCTCCAGTGAGTACTGTGGATGATGTGTTGGTAACCGGCTCGAACGTATGGAACAGTAATTGAGTTCGAGATGGTAAAATCAGTAAAAGGTGAAATGTTGTTGTTTGCGTCGATGTTGATATGGATGTACTCTGAACCACATCCAGCAACAATGTTCTGAGAAGAACGTTTGTTTTCAGAGTAGCAAAGGGGGACGTAGTAATCAAAAGCAATGTGTCCCCCGAACACAGTACCGTAGTTGATGTTAGGAGCGTAGTATCCAAAGAGGTTCCATTGATATGTTTCGGGTGTTATCGATTGAAAAAAGATTCCAGCCATTGAAGACTTATCGTGCAATCGAACTTGTCGGACATCGCTTGAGTATTCACTTGTAATTGAACCTATGTAGGGACAGAGAATATTGAAACTTTGTGTGAGAGACGGTGATGTTAAAAAAATGATCATCAAGGAAACAACGATCATATCCTTCATAAGAACCATTCCTCGTATTTTTGATTAAAAGTTACTTGTTTTACAAGATAAAGATATTTATAAAATTATTCTATGTGTAAGTATAGGATAAATACTAAATACAAAACGATACCACATTACTTGCTCATAGATGAAAAATTTCTTACACTACACACGGTTTTTCTATGTGGTGATTATGAAATTCCTTCAAGAACTTAATCCAGTACAACGACAAGCAGTAGAAGCTATTGATGGCCCGGTTATGGTTATTGCCGGTGCAGGGAGTGGAAAAACACGTGTACTTACATACCGTGTCGCATATCTTCTCACTCTTGGTGTTCCACCAGAACAGATTCTTGCACTCACGTTTACGAACAAAGCTGCGAATGAGATGAAAACCCGTATACAAGCACTCATTGGAAATGAGGCACGAAATCTCTGGATGGGAACATTTCACTCAATGTTTGCCAGGGTATTACGAAAAGAGAGTATGCTGCTGCAGTATACGCGATCGTTCTCTATTTACGATAGTGACGATTCTCTGAGTGTTGTTAAGCGGGTAATGGAAAAATTGAATATTTCAACACAAATGCTTCACCCTCACATTGTACGTTCACGAATAAGCGTAGCAAAAAATCAGTACCTTACGCCAGCACAAGTTGCACAAGAGGCAAGAGAGACGATTGATAACTTAGTTGCCGAAATCTATAAAGAGTACGAGAGGCAACTTAACGAAAGTAATGCGATGGATTTTGATGATTTACTGGTTAAACCTATCGTACTGTTTCAACGGTATCCTGCTTTACTCGAAAAGTACCAACACCGTTTTCGGTACATCCTCGTCGATGAGTTTCAGGATACTAATCCAGCTCAATATCGAATGGTTCAGCTCCTTGGTGCAAGGTATAGAAATATTGCAGTTGTAGGAGATGATGCCCAAAGTATATATTCATTTCGTGGTGCTGATATTCAAAATATTCTAAACTTTGAAAAAGATTATTCTGATTGTAGAGTGTTTCGACTCGAACAGAACTACCGCTCTACGAAAACGATCATATCAGTTGCTGATCGTTTGATTCGTTATAATGTGCACCAGCTAAAGAAAGAGCTTTGGACAGATAATGCAGAAGGCGATCCTGTTACAGTACTTGAATGCAGCGATGAAAAAGATGAAGGAGTACAAATTGTTCGTGCTATACAGAAAGAACTCCACCGACGGAAATTAGATTTAAAAGACTTTGTTGTACTTTATCGAACGAATGCCCAGTCGCGAGCGCTTGAAGATGCATTCCGTCGGAATGGTATACCATATGAAATCGTCGGTGGAATACGCTTCTATGAACGAAAGGAAATTAAAGATCTTCTTGCATACTTTCGTGTACTTACTAATCCGTATGATGAAGAAAGTTTGCTTCGGATTATAAACTATCCTCCACGAGGTATTGGTGACGCATCCGTTGAACACATTCGGCGTTTTGCAGAGAAACATTCGCTGAAGCTTTACGATGTTCTTTGTCAAATCGACAGTGTACCCGATATAACTGACCGAGCAAAACAATCGATTACATTATTTTTATCGTTTTTAAAAAAATACGATGGTCTCCGTACTAGTATGTCGTTGAGCGAATGGGCGCGGGCACTTGTTGACGAGCTTGGTATCTTAAAGATATTTAAAGAAGAACAAACTCTCGAAGCTCGTAACAGATGGGAAAATGTTCAAGAATTACTGTCAGCTTTATCTGAATATACTCATGACAATCCCAATACCACGCTTGAAGATTTTCTCGAAGAGGTCGCACTCGTATCCGACATTGACACATGGGAAGGAAGACGAAATGCTATAACGCTTATGACACTCCATGCGAGTAAAGGACTTGAGTTCCCTGTGGTTTTCATTGCAGGTCTTGAAGAGGGGCTACTCCCTTTCTATACTTCAACGGTCGATACCTTTGATATCGAGGAAGAACGACGATTGTTCTATGTAGGCATTACTAGGGCAGAATTGAAACTCTACCTTACATATACACGACTTCGGTATCGATATGGTGATGTAACATATCCTCAACACTCTCGATTCCTTTCAGAAATTCATGGGGAGCGAGTAGAGTACCGCAGACTATCACATGTACAGCGAAAAGGATTTCAAAATGTTGTGCAACAAAAGCACGCTCAACAAGGAAGAAATATCTTTGAGTGTGTTGATCCAATACCATCGTATGAACATGAACCACAGCGTGCAGTCACTCTAAAACGAGGTGTGTGTGTCCAACACGATGTATTCGGTGTAGGAAAGGTGTTAGCTATAGATGGAAAGGGCGAATCACAAAAAGCGATTGTTGAATTCGAACATTTTGGGAGAAAACAACTCCTTGTGAGATATGCAAATTTGAAACCGGTGTGAAGTAATCAATCATCCTGTTGTATGTGAACACTATTCTCAAAAGGTCATTGTAAACCTTGGAGAAGTGCGATCTAAAAATTTTACTGAAATTGTTTAAGTGACTAGAAAAAGCTTGATAATATCAAAAAACTTATTTTATTCTATAGGGGTACTAATGCGAGGTATCTTCAAAAATTTATTAGGAAATACAATATTGAACGGGGTGGGGGGTAGTATTTCCTAGGTGAAAATTTACATACCTGAAGGAAGAACGCGAAAAACGATTACAAGTTAAAGGAGGATCTATTCGATGGAAATACTTATTGGAGTGTTAGTTGTATGTGGTATACTACTATTCCTTTTTGAGTACCGGGTACGAAGACCAGAAGTTATTGTACTTTATGAAACTGATGGGAAAATTGGTATTCGGAAAGCATCTTTCTATCCACGTCATTTTAGTTTACCAATAAAACGAACGACACAACCAATTCAGTTGACTGTTGAAGCGACAGCTGCTGGGAATTTAGGAGTACGGGTTAAAATACTTGGATCCGTTGCACCTTCATTAGAATATATACATGCACTTATCCGTGTTGGAGGTTGGAATACTGATGCTGTTGCGCGTGCCGCAGAAGAAGTACAAGTTTTGCTCCAAGGATTGATTAAAGAATACACAGAGAGAACAGAAATTAGTGCTCTTTCTTCACAAGGACTCCTTGAGTATTTAAATTCGAAGAGTGGGATTACGAAAGAGAAATTTGGTGTAGAGCTTATTTCTTTGGTTGTACAATCACTAGAACCCACGGATTCGCAAATTGCTGAAGCACTACGTCAACAAGAACAAGCGCGAATTTTAGAGAAAACCGAGAAACTCAATAATGAAGCTCGAACAGCTGCAGCGAAGGCAAAATTGAAAGCTGACGAAGAAATTGCAGAAATGGAGCATGCTGTGGCATTAAAGAAAGCAGAACTGAAAGCAAAAGAGCTTGAGAAAGAATCTGAGATTGCGAAACGGCAATTACAAGATGAGTTAGAGCGAAATCGGATGCGGCTTGCATTTGAACGCGAAGAGCTTGAACTTCTTAAGAGTAGTCCGGAATTGTTGATGCTTACACCGCAAGCAGCACGATTAGCAGAAGCAAGTCAAAGTTTAAAGAATGCTCGGACTGTTATCTCCTTGACTCCCCAGGAACTTTCTCGTGGTGCCGAATTGCTTGGGATGTTCCAAACACTTCTTGCAAAGGCACTTGAAGGAAAGGCAAACCAGCAAAAAGAAATGAATAAGTGAAAGAACTAGGCTCCACTCGTGTTCCTACAGTGTAATGGTACAGAACGTGAATGAGACAAATCATGCATTCCGACTGAAGCCAGTTAAATCAGCTCGTGTGTCGGAAATTAGTGAAATTACTGCAGCATCCTCCGTTGCTCCGGAAGAGCGCATTAATTTTCACATTGGAAATCCGTTACAAGATAGTCGGCTCTCTTCAACTTTTCTCCGTATTGCACTCGGTATCGATGTGCAAAGGGAAGATTTAAACGAACAATCACTCAATGAAATTCTAGATTATCTTGGTTGGGGAAAAGAAGAAAAGCATAAGCTCGAGTATCTTGTGCGAACCATCCAAAAGAGTTCACCATATATGCCTCGTGGAGGGTACGCTCGAAAGAATCCACATGCGCTAATTAAGGCACTCTGTGATTGGCTGAAGAACCAACAGGAGCCGCTTGAGTATGATACCGGTGAACAATCCGGACGACGTGAAATGATTCTTGCTTCGGGAGGTATCCATGAAGCGCTTCGAATTTTTTTCTTTGCACTCAATGAGTACATGGTGGATGTACCAGTTCAGATACTTCTCTATAGGTACACCATCTCACCACTGTTGCAAGAATTGCCGAACTTGATATTTCAATCCCTTCCAGAGGACGAGGACGAAGCACGAGCGTACGTTCAGGAATACTGCCGATCTCAGAAGAGTCAACCAACATTTATCGTCTTGGGTGACCGTGTTACAGAAAAGACTCGTCGATATTATCGGACTCAAAGCATTGAATATCCTCTATTTTTCCTTGAGGTCAACGACGTACCAAATCATTTGTCGCTTGCTCGAGAAGCGAAACTTGTACATCGCGTTGTGCGGTTTCTTACACCCGGAATTTTTTCACCCTATCTTCGAAAACTATCTATTGTATTTCTACTTGGTAATGCTGATTTTTTGAATGTTGTTGAGAATGTACACTTTAACTTAAAGGGGACACCCTCTGCTGCAGAAGTTGAATTACTCATAACATTGTTGGAATATCGAGAACGGTACTTCCCAACTTGCAGCGACTCACACAATCTTTCTGTGGTACCAGTTTTCGAAGGATTTACACACTCTTCATATGTAAGTGAATCGTTCGAAGCAAATCTGAAAAGCATCGAAAGAGCGATTACAACAGCTGTAGACTCATACGCAGAGTTTCTTGACACATACATTGGGAAAATAGCAATAAAAACTGAGCGATTCACCACATACCTTACAAAGAAATGGAGTACTTCATACCTCGATGAGTTTGGTTCACTCGATGTGTACACACTACTCGAACAATTCTTTACCAATATCGAGAATGATGAGTGGCTCAATACTCTTCAACGGAGTTTCTTGGCGGTATTTCTTAAGCATCAACCACAGTATGATCCACGTGCCTGTACAATTGTGAGTGGATCGTCGCGTACTGCCCTTGGAGTTCTTGGTTTTCACTGTGGGATACGGGAGGTTGTTATTCCTGATTTGAGTTGGTCGTACGAACAATGTTTTCCTGTTGTTCATGCTGTGCCACTCACGTCAGAGTATGAACTCGATGCAGAAGGGATTATTGAAAAGATTGAAGCATTATGTCGTGAATATCCATCTTGGCCATTGTATGGTGCACTTGTTATCAACAATCCACACAATGCAACTGGGAGGATTTTCAGTGAACATCAAATTCGAAAACTTGTATCGTACTGCTTAACACATGGAATCACTGTCATTGACGATTTATCCTACCAAAATGTGGCGCCGGTACGCGAATTGCCACATATAAAAACAGTTCGTGAAATTGCTCACGAGTTAGTCCAACGCGGTGAATGTACAAGTGCTCAGGCACAGTCCGTTATTACAGTACACTCCATGTCGAAGACTGATTGTCTTGCTGGTGCAAGACTTGCTGTTGTTGAGATTCCGCAAGAGGCAACGCGTCGACAGTTCGTAGAAATAACTCAGCGTATTACACCGAACTACAGTGCCATTTTTCTCTGCTATTTATTTTACCGTGGAAGTAAAGAGGCTGTAGAAGCGTACTGGCGACTTCGGAATTCATTGTTCTGTGAACGGACTGAAGCACTGTGCGAAGCTTCGCGCCAACTCCCAGCAGAACGGAATCCGTATAAAATATCGATTATTCCTCCCACAGGGAGTATGTACCCACTACTCAAAATTGAATTGTTGCCTTCTGGCTTATCGCTCGACTGGCTTGCCTCGAGCTTAGCTCGACGAGGTATTGGAATGCTTCCACTATCGACTTTTGCTCGTACTGAAGCCGGATATGAAGCAGGTCGAACAACATTTCGTCTCACATTAGGCGGTGTTGATGGCGCAGAGACACTCCTCTATAAAACACGGACACTCCTTATCCATTTGAATAGACTTATCAGTGATGAGTCAGCACAGTACAACAGGATTTGTTTGCCTCTTACGAAAACTGTTTCAAAAGCACAACGTGAACGAGAATTATCTCGGTTGTGGGAAGAATTCTCACAGTATCTCTATGAACGTGGAGCGTCAAAATCCTTTGGGCATTACTTTGTAAAGTTGGTTGGGGACAACGTTGAAACAGCGTATCGTGAATTTCTTAGTACTTTCCTTCCACAACGGTTAGAACAGTTCAGAACCCAATTACTTGATCGAGCTTTGCTACAGGAAGAACTCATACGCCAAACTTTGCAAGATAATGGACGCTCATTAGAAACAAGACTCGATCGTGAATTTATGAAGGACTCTCTCGAACGCCGACGGGAACTCTTTAGGCTTAGAACACACGATCGTACAGTTCACCCAACTCAAATGTACTCACTGAAAACGGAATTACTTCTCAATGAAGTAATTTCAATTTTCCTAAAGAATCAAAAACCACCGCAAGAGTTACTTGAGAGAGTAACACAGTCCTTCTACGATGAATTTATTGGGATCAACGTATCAATTTCGTCTAAAGATGAAGCTGATGAAATTCTCCTCGATTATGCAACGCTCGTACGTGGAGAATGTTTTGCAAAGCTATTTTCAAACGATGAGATTCCCACACTCATTTCGTTTTGGAGTGACTGGGACGGTAGTAACAGACCATCAGGACAAGGACACAGACTTGTAGCATCTGTTGTTATGGAAAATGTGCGGAAAATGGCCCGCATCCTCTATTCTATTCAACGTGTGGAACCAAAAGCACCTGTAAGTAGTGATATACTGTTTGAATTAGAGCATCTCTCTGAACGGAACGAGCGGTTTACTGAGCTCTTAGATGAGATTACATCGTTAACCCATCAGCTTGAATTACGGTACCGTGGGGTGTTACCTTTTGCAGTACCGATGACACCATTAAAAACGCTAGCCACGAAACTCCACCTCCGACGTGATCCGGTGAAAGTGCTGTGGCAACATAATGATCGATATGAACGAAAAATGCTCGAGCTCCGAGCACAACGCAAAAGAATGCTCGAATACTACTTTGTCCTAAATAAAAAGCTCAGGAAACAACTCCATGCTCTTATTCCTATCATTGTTGAACACCGATTTGACGAGGAACTACTTAATGAAGTCATACAATATAGGGATATACTTCAGCGAGTAGTTATTACACCGCGTATACAACAGGGAATGATTACAGCTCGAGATCAGTTTGCAGTCGACACCACTGTCTATAACATTCATGAAATTAATGCAATCTGTGGAAGTTATGGGAATGCTGGCATGGTGCTAGCAATCCAAATTAGTTTGTCGACAAAACCAGAAGCACTTATAAGTTTAGAACGGAAACTCCGTGCTCGAAGAGAGCAAACACAACGAGAACATCCTGACGCAGAGTTACCATCTGTGTGGTCAATTCCATTGTTTGAAGATGTAGTATCCGTAAAAAATATTGGGCAATATCTTGACCATGTATGGGATTATGCAACGCAAAGCAGACGGAGTACACAAACTCCACAAGAACGGTTTACCGAAATCTTGTGTGAGATATTCATCGCTGGTTCCGACTTAAGCCAACAAATTGGTGAGGCTCCAGCTGCAGCGTTTTACATGAAAGCGAAGTACGATCTTCATGTTTGGCTTGCAAATCATGGAATTACAGAAAAAGTTCGTATAAAGATTGGATGCGGTGAACCCATGCAACGACAGGGGGGGTACTATTCACCTGTTGCAGGGGAAGTTGCTTTCATACAGTCGCGTGATAGTGAGAAGAGATTTCGTGGATATCTCCCGCCTGCGACGCGAAAGAGCATTCAACACGCAGTTACCCCGTTGCTTGGAATTTTTCGCGGTGGAGATCTTCGTACATTTCAAAGCAATGTTTCAGAGCGATTGCGCACACTCCCAGTCAATGAGTATGCAAACTTACTCTACCATGTACGAAAGTCACAAGAACGACACCGTTCGGACCTTATTCGAGCTGCAGAAAGTATTGTTGAAACACGGTTACTAAAAAAGAATCGAACAAGTCAAGAACTTGAACGATTAACCGGTGGTGCAACCGATGAACTCTACAACGCATTTCTCACAGAGTTAACAGAAAATTTTAAACAAATTCTCTATGGGAAAGAAGAGGATGTTGTTGGTATTCATGCTATCTCATACTTCATCGGAAGGTTAATACCACAACTCCGGGATCGGCCCACTAACCGACCAGTTGCTGGAGATGCAACAGATCGTGGCCAAAAAATTCTCGAGCACATTGCCAAGACAATTCCTTTTGCAAAACGTGGAAGTCTTCTGCGAGCTATTGAGCATAATCGTGCTCAAACAATGGTCCTCGGGGTTAACCAATTAACGACGGGACTGTTCCGAGCTCTCAATCGGTTTGCACTTCGTTCCTTCGCACCGGCGGAACAGGAAACAATGCTCGCTGAACGAATCATTCCACAGTTACCTGTGTACGATATTCTCAATACTCTACGTTTGTACCATGATTGTGATGCTGTATATGTTCAAAAGATTGAACCGGCATTTCCAGCAGGAAATTCAGCGTTCGTTGCACTTCGCGAAGATTATGACGCGATGAAATACTACATTCCACTTTTACAACAAGAATTGATACGTCGCCATGGTGTTACTGTTGATGACTTCTTTATCAATGGATATTTTGAGCCTAATTTACTTCCAACGGTACGCCCAGATTTAGCAGTTCTCTTGCAAAAGAATATCTTTAACACTTCATACGATGAGATTGTGAAAGATATTGATGGATCGATCGATGAGCAATGGTCCACTTGTGTGAAGAGAGTTTTAGCAACACGTGAACAAATTCGTCTATGGCGTGAAAAAATTTGGGATCTTATTGGTGATTCAATTTATCTTCGTGTCCAGAGTTTTACGGAATTGGCCACAGCCCTATATTCCTTCTCCTCAGTACGATCACTTGAAGGGGTTCAACCTGTTGTACGAGAACGAAAACTATCTCCAGCACTCATTGAGTTTTTCCGCACTGCCCGTGCTGAAGATGAAATGAGGAACTTTCTCATTGGTGCTGTAGAATACCTCAGTTTATTTACGGAAGGAAATATTGAAGTCCCAGTTAGCATCGTGCGAGCAATGAACGATATAGAACGTCTTGCTCAGATCGAGGAGCATGTTCTTCCTGCTCAAAAGCAAAATGCACTACGTTATTACCTTCTTCAAATAGCACGGTTAGCTGGTGATAATGGATAGTACTATGTAGAAGAAAAGTTTCTAAGGCCGCTGTGCTGGATTCCTTTTTTCATTTCGCTTCCAAATGATGTAAATTCCATCGAGTACAAGGAGCTGTTCAAGCGAGTGGTTTCGTTTCGTGTGGTGCGAGACCCACTCAGAAAATCCTCCTGTAAGGACAATGTGGGGAGGTGCAGATTCATATTGTGTCATCTCACGTTGTAAGCGTTCAATCATTCCTTCGAAAGCATCAAGAGTTCCATACAAAACACCTGCTTGAATACTTTCTATTGTATTTCTGTTGAGGGCTGATGTTGGTAAAACAAGATTAACGTTGGGGAGCAGGGCTGTGCGGCTTGCAAGACTAGCAGCAGCTGTATGGATGCCCGGTGCAATAGCCCCGCCTAAAAAGACACCGTGCGAACTGATACAGTTGTATGTTGTAGCAGTACCAAAATCGACAACGATAAGTGGACCACCATACTTCGAAAATGCTGCAACAGATGAACAGATCCGATCAACTCCAAGTGATTCTGGGGGATCGTAGGAAATTGTAATTCCAAGGTCTAGTGTAGTTGAAACGATGAGTGGCTGAACTTTAGTATATTTTTCAAAGAATGTGGAAACAATTGGTGTGAGAGTAGGTACCACAGATGATATTCCAATTCCTGTCACCTGAGTGGCAGTGCAATAGTGCTCGTGCCACGTTGTGAGTGAGTTTACAAGAGTTGTATGGGGCAATGAACTTTCAATACGATAAATATATTTCCAAAAATTATTATCAGTTAACGCTAGTACTATCTGTGTGTTTCCAATATCGACAGCAAGAAACATAGTATCACCTTTTCGATGAGCGAATTGATACATCACCTGCATAGAATATTTTTACACCGTCCTGGCAACGCACAATCAAGCCACCCTGAGAATCAATCCCTTCAGCGATTCCAGTTGTCTGTTCATTACCGTGGATAATAGTAACTTCATTTCCCATCATTGGAGCACGTTTTATCCATCGTTCAACAATTGTTGCAAAGTCGTTGTTTTCCAGGAGTATATAATTACCATCGAGGTAACAAACAATATGTTGAAATAACGCTACTCTATCAATAGAAGTATTAAGTTCACGTTTCAACGAGGTTGCTGTTTCAAAGAGTTCTTCATTAAAACGATCCTGATTGACGTTGATACCGATTCCGAGTATGGCATAGCGGAGTATGTCTGTTTGAAAAGAACTCTCAAGGAGTATTCCACAGCATTTCTTGTTGTTTATTAGAATATCGTTTGGCCACTTGCACTCTACATGGATATTCAGATACGATTCCAGAGCTTGAGCAACACTCACGGCCGTATAGAGAGGAAGGAACCCAACACGTGAACGATGGATGGGTGGTTTTATAACGATGGAAAACAGGAGGTTTTTCCCATGGTCCGAGATCCAACTTCGTCCTAACCGTCCTCTTCCTTCTGTTTGGTACTCAGCTATAACAATTGTACCATTCTCGATATTAATTTCGGCTAAAACTTTTGCACAGGTGTTGGTTGAATCGATTGTATCAAAAACAAAGATCTTCTTTCCTAAGATGTGTGTGTGTAGGTTATGGAGGAGGGTTTCTCTCGTGAACATGTAGATTCTCGCTTATTTGTCGATCGTGTGAAGTGTTGTACCGATGTGAGATAATTTCATAGCAACTTGAAGAACAAGACGTACAACAAGATCAAGTTTTTGCAGGTCGAGTTTTTCTTTTGTGTCAGTTTGTTCATGATAATCTGCGTGAAATCCACCGAAAAAGAAAACAGAAGGTATACCACGAAGGAGAAATACACTATGATCACTTCGCCATAAGAGTTTGTGTGGATCTGAATCGTCGTTGTATCGATAATCGAGCTCGAAGTGTACAGTTTCTCTGTTCGCCGATTGAATAATACTATCAAGATTTGATCTTACTTTAGTAGATCCAATAACGTAAATATAGTGTGGAGTTGTATGGTCTTCATCGTTCCTCCCGACCATGTCTACATTAATTACACCAACAATTGAACGGAGAGGTACCGGTGGATTTGTGATAAAGTACTTTGATCCTAACAGGCCGTGTTCTTCCCCTGTAAAGTATACAAAAATAAAACTTCGACTGCGTCGAGCGATTTGGGATAACTGACGAGCAATTTCGAGTACAACAGCTGTCCCTGATGCGTTATCATTAGCTCCTGGAAAGAATAGTGTATCGGTATGTTTCCCTAAGTGATCATAGTGAGCAGTGATAACGATATATTCATGCTTGAGTGTTGAATCAGTGCCGGGTAAGTAACCAACAATGTTACAAGTACTGAGTAATACATGTTCATACATGCATTGCAGAGTAATGGTGACTTCCTTTAAGGAGGGATTGAGGTTGTTGGTATTTCCCATCGTAGAGCTTGTGAGACTTCTAGGCAATAATTTCATGAGCTCGAGAGTTACTTTTGGAGAAATAAAAATAATGGGTAATTGAGTAGTTGTGTTAGTGGATTGAAGTGAAAGTTTCTGTTGTCGTTGGTCTGTCGAGTGCGCAACGAGCAGTTCATAGAGGTCGTTTTCGGTAGAATCGAAGCCGATGAGAATACCAACGATAGCTGTGTCAAATATTCTTTGAGTGTTCTTTATGATGGTAGCATATTCAAAAGAATGCGGTATCGAGTCGTAAGAAGCTATGAAGAATAAGAATGATTGACGAAGAGAATCGAAGTGTTGTTGAACAAGCGAGTTACTGAGAGGACCCATAAAATACACAGGTGCACTATCATTACACTCGAGAGGCTCATTTGTTATAAAATCTTCACCCCATGTATATGTTTTTCTAAAGTGTTCATTGGTAATTGTTAGTGTACTTGTTGGAAGCATCTTTTTTTTGGTAACAGTAAAGTGTTGGAAATATGTCCCAGAATCGCCAAGAGGTAGTAAATGAAATTGTTTGCAGAGTGATGAAATATACTGTGCTGCAACCCATTGTCCTGGTTCTCCTGTACCGCGGCCCTCTGCACTATCGCTCGTAAGTACATCAATAGTATTCCGAATACTTTGTATAGCAGGACTTGATGAAACTGCATCGTGGTGTTGGGCGTGAAGGAAAACAAAGTAAAATAAAACAAGACAATATTTACACTTGAAAAAGTGCATGGAACATAACACACAATACTGAAAATGGCTCAGAAAATCAAGAAAACAAGATTAGTTTTCATCGCTGAAAAAAATGCAGGAATAATGACATAATAACATATATGTTTTGCAATAATGACAGTAAATGTGACAGGTTGTGATGTACAATTGCATTAGGCGGTTCGAAAATATTCGAATTTTGAAATTCTGATTTTGGCACATTGCTTGAACATCGTAATGGCAGAAAACAATTAATCAAATAATAAAAAGAAAGGAGTGATCGCCATGATGGTCAGAGTTGCATATCCAAACATTTTCGACGAACTCATTGAGGAGTTCTTCACACCTGCACTGGATGTAACACCAACTGTATATCCAGCGATAGATATTCTTGAGAACGATGCTGCCACCGTTGTGGTAGCTGAAGTACCTGGCGTTAAAAAAGAGGATGTATCACTGAAGTATGAGAATAATGTACTCACCATCAGCGGCGAGCGGAAACCTTACGAAATTCCGCAGGATGCTCGCATACTTCTAAACGAGATGCGAGTTCGAAAATTCACACGCTCAATCGAAATTCCGCACGACGTTGATGCTGAGAAAATTACAGCTGAGATGAATAATGGAGTTCTTCGTGTAACATTGCCAAAAGCAGAAGTCGCTAGAACACGTACAATTGAGATTAAGTAAGAAAGGAGGGTGATGGCTATGACTGCGTTAGTGCCGTATACCCCAACAGCATTAACTCGCTATGAGATGAATGAACGTGTGGTTCCACCAGTGACTGATATTTATGAAACTGCAGATTCCTTTGTTGTCAAACTCGATCTTCCTGGTGCAACAAAGGAGTCGATCAAATTACAAGTTGAACCACGGAAGCTTGTAGTCCAAAGCTCTATCACTGCGGATGAATCAATGAATTTGCTCTACAGCGAAATTGGGCGCAAGCGATATTACCGTGAGTTCAACATTGGCGATGGAATAAATGTTGAAGGTATTCACGCTAGTTTTGAAGATGGTGTATTAACAATTACGTTACCAAAAACAGATGAAATGAAAGCACGAGAAATTAAAATCCAATAAGGAAAGGAGGGGTGAATTATGGCGCTCATTCGATGGAATCCTGCTCGTGAACTAGCAAACTTCCCAAATGAGATTTTCAATCTCCAACGGGAGATTAATCGAATGTTCGATAGCTTCTTCCGTGGCTGGCGTGACGAAGAGGAAACATCCTTGGCACAGTGGTCTCCTGCTGTCGACATTGCAGAGAAGGACGATGCATACATTGTGAAGGTAGAGTTACCTGGTGTCGAAAAAGACGACGTAAAGGTCACTCTCGAATCGAATGTACTTACGATTCGAGGTGAGAAGAAATTCGAGAAGGAGACTAAGAAAGAGAACTACCATCGCATTGAACGATGTTATGGGAGCTTCAATCGGTCGTTCACGCTTCCGAGCACTGTAAAGAGCGACAAGATTGATGCGACCTACAAGGATGGTGTACTCACGATCACGTTGCCAAAGGCAGAAGAAGCAAAACCAAAACAAATTGAAGTTAAGGTGAAGTAACACTTCACAACAGTGTGGAGCATACATAAACTTGGTGTGCTCCACCTGTTCTTTTTTAATAACAATTAACCCTGTGGTGGGAAAGCCACATAACGAAAAGGAGAGAACAAATGTCTACAAGACCAACGGGAAAAATAATTGGAATTGATTTAGGAACGACGAACTCTGTCGTTGCTGTTATGGAAGGGAACGATCCGGTTGTTATAGCGAATTCGGAGGGTTCCCGAACGACGCCATCGGTAGTGGCGTTTACAAAAACTGGTGAACGTTTAGTAGGAGCTGCTGCGAAACGTCAAGCAATTACAAACTCAGAAAATACTATCTACTCAATTAAGCGGTTCATGGGGCGGTTCTATGACGAAGTAACAGAAGAAATGAAGCTTGTCCCTTACAAGGTTGTCCGTGGAGAGAACAATACGGCACGTGTGCAAATTGGGGATCGAGTGTATTCACCACCGGAAATCTCAGCTATGATACTTCAGAAGATGAAACAAACAGCTGAGGATTACCTGGGTACTAAAGTTACAGATGCAGTAATTACGGTGCCTGCCTACTTCAACGATGCTCAACGACAAGCAACGAAGGAAGCGGGTGAAATTGCAGGACTTAATGTCCGTCGTATCATCAACGAGCCAACAGCGGCAGCACTTGCATACGGTCTCGATAAGAAACATAAGGATTTAAAAATCGCAGTGTTTGACCTTGGTGGTGGTACGTTCGATATATCGATTCTTGAACTTGGTGATGGTGTTTTCGAGGTAAAGGCAACAAACGGAGATACTCACCTTGGTGGCGATAACTTCGACATGCGTATCCTCGATTACATCGCGGATGAATTTAAAAAGCAAGAAGGTATTGACTTACGGAAGGACCCAATGGCATTGCAGCGTCTACGCGAAGCTGCAGAGAAAGCTAAAATGGAACTCTCACAGCTCATGCAGACGGAGATTAATTTACCGTTCATTACTGCAACTGCAGATGGTCCGAAGCATCTGAATATGACACTCACGCGTGCAAAGTTCGAATCGCTTGTTGAAGATCTAGTACAGCGTTGTGTTCCTCCAGTTGAGAAAGCACTCAAAGATGCCGGATTAACACCGCGGCAAATCGATGAAGTTATTCTTGTAGGTGGTATGACTCGCGTTCCGCGAATTCAACAACTCGTCAAAGAAATATTTGGAAAAGAAGGGCACAAAGGTGTTAACCCCGATGAAGTTGTTGCTGTTGGTGCTGCAATCCAAGGTGGTGTATTAACTGGTGAAGTAACCGACGTACTGTTGTTGGATGTTACACCATTAACACTTGGTATTGAAACACTTGGTGGTGTGATGACACCGATGATACCAGCAAACACTACGATACCCACACGAAAAACGGAAATTTTCTCAACAGCAACAGATAACCAAACATCAGTTGAAATTCATGTCCTTCAAGGAGAACGTCCGATGGCAGTTGATAACCGTACGCTCGGACGATTCCATCTCGATGGTATACCACCAGCACCCCGTGGAGTGCCACAAATTGAAGTAACATTTGATATTGATGCAAATGGAATTCTTCATGTTTCAGCAAAAGATAAAGCAACAGGCAAAGAACAGAGTATCCGTATTACATCTTCAAGTGGTCTCTCCAAAGAAGAGATTGAACGAATGAAAGCAGATGCTAAGGAACATGAAGCAGAAGATAAGAAACGACGTGAGGAAATTGAACTGAAGAATAGGGCTGATACGCTTGTGTTCCAGACTCGAAAGCAGTTAAAAGATCTTGCGGATAAGATTCCGGCAGATCTGAAAGCGAAAATCGAGAATGCTGCGAATGCACTCGATGATGCAATTAAGGCAAACAACGTAAATGACATTAAAGCGAAAATGGATGCGTTGAACGATGCTTGGAACGAAGCGTCGACAAGAATGTACGAAACAGTTCGGACCCAGCAAGCAGGTACAAGTAACACGGGGTCATCCAGTGCATCATCGACAGGTGCTGGGACGGCAAGCGATGGGAAAAAAGTCGAGAACGCTGATTTTGAAGTTGTCGACGATAAGTAATATCGCTTTTCCAGGTTGTGGCGATATTTACAAGAATGAAGGCGAGGGTACTCCTCGCCTTCATTCTACAACCTGAGATTAACTTTGAGAGGTGATCCTATGAACTTCAATAAATTTACAATTAAAGCACAGGAATCTGTGCAAACAGCTCAAGAAATTGCGTCGAATTACTCAAACCAGATCATTGAGCCTGAGCACCTCCTTGCTGCATTAGTACAAGATAGTGAGGGAATCGTCGTCCCGATTCTCCAGAAAGTTGGTGCAAACGTCAACTACATCAAGATTAAGCTCAATGAAATGATTGAGCGGTTGCCAAAGGTGCAGGGTGCAAATCTTGGTAATCAACATATTTCGAGTACGCTTGCACAAACGTTCGAAAGTGCAATGCGAGAAGCTGAACTGCTAAAAGACGAATACATCAGCACGGAACATTTACTTCTCGGAATTCTTCAGAATAAATCAAATGCAGGGAAACTTCTTGTAGATCAAGGTGTGACTCGCGAAAATGTGTACAAAGCGCTCAAGGATGTTCGCGGTACACATCGCGTTACCGACCAGATGCCTGAGGAGAAATACCAAGCACTCCAACGATTTGGTCGTGACCTTAATGCACTTGCACAGCAGGGGAAATTGGATCCTGTTATTGGTCGTGAAGATGAGATTCGTCGTGTGCTTCAAGTACTCTCACGACGAACAAAGAACAATCCTGTACTTATTGGTGATCCAGGTGTAGGGAAAACTGCTATTGCAGAAGGTATTGCACATCGTATTGTACAAGGTGATGTACCAGAGAGTTTGAAATCGAAACGGATTATTGCGCTTGATATGGGAGCTCTCATCGCAGGTACAACATTTCGTGGGCAATTTGAAGAACGCTTAAAAGCGGTACTGAAGGAGGTAACAGAATCAAACGGAGAAATTATTCTTTTTATTGATGAATTACACACGCTTGTTGGTGCTGGTGCTGCACAAGGAGCCGTCGATGCTGCCAATATGCTTAAACCAGCATTAGCACGAGGTGAATTGCGTGCCATTGGGGCAACAACAATTGATGAGTACAGAAAACACATCGAGAAAGATCCTGCTCTTGAACGACGGTTTCAGCCTATACTTATTGATGAACCAAGCGTTGAAGATACTATCTCGATTCTCCGAGGAATTAAAGAGCGGTATGAAGTACACCATGGAGTACGAATCACTGATGGAGCTATTGTTGCAGCAGCACAGCTAAGCCATCGGTATATAACCGATCGGTTCTTACCCGATAAAGCGATTGACCTCATTGACGAAGCTGCATCGAAATTACGTATAGAGATTGATTCAATGCCAGAAGAGCTCGATAGTGTTGAACGGCGGATCAAGCAATTAGAAATTGAGCGGGAGGCTGTTAAACGCGAACATGATGAAGAATCGAAGAATCGGCTCGCGGAGATAGAGCAAGAACTCACAGAGCAAAAACAACTCCGCGATTCACTTCGCGCACATTGGCAAGTAGAAAAAGACCTAATACAGTCGATACGAAAAATGAAAGAAGAAATTGAACATGCTAAGCAGGAAGCAGAGCAACAGGAACGAGTTGGTAATTTCGGTCGTGTTGCGGAACTTCGATACGGTGTAATTGCGAATCTTGAAAAACAACTTCAACAAGCATCGAAGCAACTTGCCAATGTTCAAAAAGATCGGAAAATGTTGAAGGAGGAAGTTGACGCAGAAGATATTGCTGAAATTGTTGCAAAGTGGACAGGGATACCAGTACAACGCATGCTCGAAAGTGAACGCACAAAGCTTCTTCACTTGGAAGAACGAATCCATGAACGCCTTGTGAATCAAGATGATGCAGTTCGTGCAGTTGCCGATGCAATACGTCGGAGTCGTGCAGGATTACAAGATGAAAACAAACCCATTGGTACATTTATTTTTCTTGGTAGTACTGGTGTTGGAAAAACGGAGCTTGCAAAGGCATTAGCTGAATTTCTTTTCAACGATGAAAACGCCATAGTACGGATTGACATGAGTGAGTACATGGAGAAATTCTCTGTTTCTCGTCTTATTGGGGCACCTCCTGGCTACGTTGGCTATGAAGAAGGTGGTCAATTAACAGAAGCAGTACGGAGAAAACCGTACTCAGTTGTACTCCTCGATGAAATTGAAAAGGCACACCATGAAGTCTTCAATGTACTACTCCAACTTCTCGATGAAGGACGTTTGACCGATAGTAAGGGTCATACAGTTAATTTTAAAAACACAATTATCATTATGACATCGAATCTTGGTTCACATCTTATCCAAGAGAAAATGGAGTATCTCACTGAAGAGAATCGGGATGAAATTATGGGGGATTTGCGGGTACGTATTTTTGAACTCCTTAAACAAACGATTCGACCGGAGTTCCTTAACAGAGTTGATGAAATCATTTTCTTCAAGCCATTAACAATGAAAGAAATTGCGCAGATCGTTGAACTCCAATTACGGAAAGTACAAAAGCACGTTGCTGATAAAAACATACGTTTGCACTTTACACCCGAAGCTAAGGCACGTTTAGCAACAATAGGCTACGATCCAAGTTTTGGTGCTCGGCCACTGAAACGTACCATTCAAAAATACGTCATCAATCAACTTTCCCAAAAGTTACTTTCTGGAGAAATAACTGAAGGTGATGAAGTAACGATTGATGTTGATGATCGAGGAATGCTTCAGTTTATACCAGTTGTGAAAGCCGATGTGGTAGAATAAGATTAGTAAACGTCTGTTCTCTCCATTCTAAAGTCCTGGTACTTAGCAAGGTACCAGGACTTTTATTCTTCTAGTGAATTCACGGTATAGGTGAAACCTCCTATGGACGTACTTACAGTATTCTGTAAAACTGCTGAGTCCACTTCGCGTATCAAAGCTCTATACTCTCTATGGCGTGGAAAAGGATAATGAATCTATTACTCAGATCAACTGTTTTGCATTATAACACATGATGGTGAAACTCGTACAATTTTATAATCTACTGACAAGTATTTTTCTGAATCAGAGGAGGTAGCCACAGCAAAAAAAAGAGCAACTCTTGGGAGAGTTGCTCTTTGTGTAGTATTGGTAGCTATTGTTACTTGTTCGCTTTGTAGAAATCTTCCATAAACGACGCAAGTAACTCCACAGATTCTATTGGACATGCATTGTATAGTGAAGCTCGCATACCACCAACTGTACGATGCCCCTTTAACCCGAGCATTTTCCTTGCTTTTGCTTCAGCAGCGAACTTATCTTCAAGTTCTGGTGTGGGGAGGACAAAGGTAATATTCATCAATGAGCGATCTTCTTTTACAGTTACGGTGCCACGGTAGAAGTCTGGATGTGCATCAATAACGTCGTAGATTATTTGTGCTTTCTTTTCATTTTGCTTTTGGATAGCATCCAATCCACCTTGAGCAATTATCCACTTTAACGTTTGTCGTACAACAAAGACAGGGAGTACTGGAGGTGTATTGTAAAGTGAACCAGCGTCGATATGGGCTTTGTACTTAAGAATATTGGGGAGATTTTGCTTTGCTTTTTCTGCCCATGCTTTTTTGATTACGACAACAGTGACACCTGCAGGACCTAGATTTTTTTGCGCTCCAGCGTAAATGAGGCTGTACTTCTTAAAGTCGCGTTTAATGCCGAGAATATCAGATGACATATCAGCAACGAGTGGTACATTCCCTGTATCAGGGTCTGTTTTCCATTCTGTGCCGTAGATTGTATTGTTGGTTGTAATATGCACATAATCAGCATCAGGTGAAAATTGAATATTCTTTGGAATAAACGAAAATTTACTATCCTTTGATGATGCAACTTCAACAACTTCGCCAATCACCTTGGCTTCCTTAATTGCTTTTGTTGCCCACTCACCGGTATTGACATACTCAGCTTTTTTCTGGAGGAAATTCAGTGGAACCATTGCAAATTGCATTGAAGCACCACCCCCGAGGAAGAGCACAGCGTATTCATCTGGTGAAAGTCCCATGATTGCTAGCATATCGTTTTGTGCTTCGGTGATCACTTGTTCAAAGGCTTTGTCGCGATGACTGATTTCCATAATGGAGACACCAATACCGTTGAAATCCATTACTGCATCACGTGTTGCTTCAAGAACGGGTACTGGCAGTACTGCTGGTCCTGGGAAAAAATTATGGGCTCGTGCCATGGTTACATACTCCTTGGTTGATGAACATTATTTTCTTAATGTCACTTCCAAAACATACCAATATTTCTAATTCTTTTCTACAAAAATTTTTATTTTTTTTATAAGCAATGGACGTTGAGGGTTACCCCATTTTTCGTTATACTAGGAGCGATGAAGGCTGGGCGAAAACGAAGACCAATAAATCACAGATTGTAAGACTAAATCATAAGGAGTACTCTATGAAAATACTCGTCACTGATGGGATGTCAAAAGAAGGGGTCAAGATACTGACCGATGCTGGATACCAAGTGGATATGCTCACGCTCAAACCTGAAGAACTTCTCCAGAAGATTGGGGAGTACGATTGTATTCTTGTTCGATCCGCAACGAAAGTAACAAAAGAAGTAATTGAAGCTGGAAAAAATCTCAAGGTTATTGCTCGTGGTGGTGTGGGAGTTGATAACATCGATGTTGAAACTGCAAAAGCAAAAGGAATTGTTGTACTCAACACACCAGGTGCATCGGCAATTTCGGTTGCAGAGCTTACCTTTGCTCATATGCTTGCACTATGTCGCTTCCTCCACGTTAGTACCATGGAAATGCGTCAAGGAAAATGGCCAAAGAAAGAGTACAGCAAGGGAATTGAACTTTACAAGAAGAAACTTGGCATTTTAGGATTGGGGAACATTGGGAAAGAAGTTGCCAGACGTGCGCTCGCGTTCGGTATGCAAGTGCTCGCATACGATCCACTCCTCTCACCAATGGATTTCTTCATCGAAATTACTACGAAGGAACGTGTACTGAAGGAGTCTGATTTTATCACATTGCATTTACCATACGACAAAAAAGTGGGTCCGGTCATTGGTAAGAACGAATTTGAAATGATGAAACCAGGTGTTATTCTCATTAATTGTGCACGGGGTGGTGTTGTGGACGAGGGAGCGTTACTCGAAGCGCTCAACAGTGGGAAAGTAGGAGGAGCAGGACTCGATGTCTTTGTAAACGAACCACCTACAGAAGCTCAGCAAGCATTGATCCAGCATCCCCGTGTGAGTGTATCACCACACATTGGTGGATCGACGGAAGAAGCACAAGATCGTATTGGAATCGAAATAGCAGAAAAGATAAACAAAGCACTCAGTGGACTCAAAGGATAAGTAAGGAGTGTTTGAATGGCAATAATACGTCCATTCGCTGCATATCGGCCGAAACCAGAGTATGCTGCAGAAGTTGCAGCGAAGCCCTATGATGTTCTGAATTCCGAAGAAGCGAGAGAGGAGGTAAAAGGGCATCCTCTCTCGTTCCTTCATGTTGGGAAAGCTGAAGTTGATCTCGATCCATCAATTCCGGTTACAGATCCACGCGTATACCAAAAAGCAAAAGAGAACTTCGAAAAGCTTATTCGCGATGAAATTCTTGTTCAAGATCCAGAACCGTACTTGTACGTATACGCTCAAACAATGGGTGACCGTACCCAGTACGGATTAGTTGGATGTGCGTCAGTTGAAGAGTATAGGCTAAACATCATCAAGAAACATGAACTCACAAGGAAAGATAAAGAAGAAGATCGGTGCGAACACATCCGAGTAACGAAATCACATTCAGGGCCAATTTTTTTAACGTACCGCGATAATCCTGAAATTAATACAATTGTTACTTCAATTGTACAAGAAGCTCCAGAGAATGATCACGTTGCCTCAGATGGTGTTCGACACCAGTGTTGGGTTATTCGGGAAAAAAGTACAATTCAAAACATTGTATCGATCTTTCAAAGCCAGGTACGAGAACTCTATATTGCCGATGGTCACCATCGTTCAGCTGCTGCAGTGACGGTTGCACAAGAACGTGCTGCTGTTAATCCAAACCATACTGGTCAAGAAGAGTATAACTTCTTTCTTGCTGTGTACTTTCCAGCTTCACAATTGAAGATTTTAGACTACAATCGCCTCGTGAAGGACTTGCATGGGTTAACAAAGGAAGAATTTCTCAAGCGATTAGAAGAACATTTTCGCGTAACTCCATCATTAGAACAAGTGCGACCAAAAGTTAAAGGAACAATCGGGATGTATCTTGATCATGAATGGTACATTCTTGAGGCTGATGCACAACTGAAAGCAATTGACGACCCGATTGAGTCGCTCGATGTTGCAATACTTCAGCGATATGTGTTGGATTCTATTTTGGGAATTCATGACCCACGAACGGATAAGAGAATCGACTTTGTTGGTGGAATTCGTGGTTTGCGTGAGCTTGAACGCCGCGTTGATTCTGGTGAAATGCAGGTAGCATTTAGCATGTGTCCACCATCAATGGATGAACTCATGCGTATTGCAGATGCCGGAAAAATTATGCCACCAAAATCGACGTGGTTTGAACCAAAGCTCCGAGATGGACTTTTCGTCCATGTTTTTGATTAATTCTTTACACTTCTCTCGTTGCGTGTGCGAGAGGAGTAACTATAACATCACTCCGAAGTGAAAGGATTGAAGTATGGTCCGCTCTCTTTCCATAGTCTTTTTTATGGTTTCATTTGTACTGTCGGCACAAGAAGTACGTACCATTTTACAGAATCCACCAACTGAATTTGATACAAAACCTAACAATGATTCAATTCCGAATGCTCTTGTGTATCCATCAAAGTTTTCTTCTGTGCTCATTGTACGGTTGAAGTATCAAGCAGATATTTTGAAAGAACTCCGCGATGTTGTCAAGCGACAATCGATCAACAACGCCGTTATTCTCTCGGCAATCGGCTCAGTGACAGCCTATCATTTTCACGTCATTCATAATACAGCATTTCCAACTCGAAATGAGTTTATCCGCAACTCCAATGTACCAGCAGATATACTCAGTATGAATGGGTATATTATCGATGGACGTGTCCATGCACATATAACCTTATCCAATAGTAATACTGCTTTTGGTGGACACCTTGAAGAAGGTACAACTGTTTTTACATTTGCAATAATTACAATCGGTATTCTTGGAGAAGATATTGATCTTCGAAAGATCGATGATAAGTACTATCGATAACATGAAAGGATGAATCTATGATGAAGTATGTACGAAATCTTCTTTATGGCCTTGTCGTTACGCTACCATGGACTATCCCTAGTCTTGCACAGCAAGAAGGAAGCCAACCAGACCCCGGCGCAGGTGTGTATACTATACCGTATGTCCTTCCCACACCAGAAAGTATTAAAAATGTTCTTAACCGGGTGTATGCTTACTTTGATAAAGCACCACTTGTACGAGTGATTGATAAGAAAACAGGTAAAGAAATTACGACGATGAAGCAAGTTATTGCAACTGCAGATTTTGAGCGGAGTGGGAACGATGTTATTTCGTTATGGGGATACACAAGTGGGGTAACATATGCCGCAATGCTTCGTGCTGCTGAGACCACAAATGATATAACGTATCGGAATTATCCACAAAAAAGTATAAACTTCATACTCACATGGCTCCCGTACTTTAAGAAGATCGATTCCCTCTTTGGTGAACAGAAGAATGCATACGAACCAATCCTTCATACACGGTCGCTCGATGATTGTGGAGCAATGGGGGCTGCGCTCATCAAACTTTACAAAGTAACAAACGATGAACGCTTATTACCACTTATCAATCACATTGCAGACTACATATCGAATAAACAATTTCGGCTCTCCGATGGTACCTTGGCACGACAACGACCACAAGCACAATCAGTATGGGCAGATGATGCATATATGTGCATTCCATTTCTAGCACAGATGGGACACTTAACCGGAAACAAGAAATATTACGATGATGCTGTACATCAAGTCCGACAAATGAAGAAGTACCTTTGGCGACCAGAGAAGAAATTGTTTGATCACGGATTCAACGTACACTGTGAAAATGACCCAAATTTCTATTGGGCGCGCGCCAATGGATGGGTTATGATGGCAATTGTAGAATTGCTTGATGTTTTACCGGAACATTACGAAGGACGCATGGATATACTCAGGCTTCTCCGCGAGCATGTACAGGGTGTGGCGGAAGTTCAAGGTAAGAATGGATTGTGGCACAATCTTCTCGATAAAAATGACAGTTTTGAAGAGACCTCCTCAACTGCGATGTTTGTCTATTCAATAGCACATGCGATTAATAAAGGATGGGTTGATTATACGTATGGTCCTGTTGCACAAGCAGGTTGGAATGCCCTTGCAACAAAGGTAAAAGAAAATGGTGAGGTTGAAGGGACGTGTTGGGGTACGACGTTTGCTAATGATATTGTCTACTATTACCACCGACCTACATCAGTAGCAGCGTCACACGGGTACGGACCAGTAATTTTCGCTGCTGCGGAAATGCTTGCTCTTGTTCAAAATGAAAAACTTTCCATTCGATTAAGTAATCGTGCATACCACTACAGACTTCGTTCTGATGTAAAGTAACAAAAATTATTAGGGTGGCACAGCTCCCATGTGCTGGTTCATCCCAGTGCATGGGGGCTTTTTTGTTAACGGCATAAGAGTTGTAGTATTTAGTGTAGTAAATACATTTTCAGCGTAAGAAGTAGCTTTTTTTGACTGTATTCGCGGTACCTATTTCTTAACAGTATCAAAATGAGAGAAAGTACTTATCATTTTCATAATATTAAGAGGGCGTACCTATGAGATTCACAAAGCAATGGAGTTTCATCGGTTTTGCGATTATTGTTTTTTATTCTTTTGGATTTTCACAAAAATTCAAGGGGCTCGCTCTTACACCACCGATGGGCTGGAATAGTTGGAATACTTTTAAATGCAACGTCGATGAGCAACTCATACGAGAAATGGCAGATGCAATGGTCACCAGCGGAATGAAGGATGCTGGGTATCAATACGTTATTATAGATGACTGTTGGCAAGGAGAGCGCGATAGTCTTGGGTTCATTCATCCCGATCGAAATCGTTTCCCATCAGGTATGAAAGCACTTGCCGATTATGTTCATTCAAAAGGCTTAAAGTTTGGTCTTTATTCTTGTGCAGGGAGTAAAACATGCGGAGGTCGCCCGGGAAGCCGTGGTCATGAATACCAAGATGCTTATACATATGCCCAATGGGGTGTCGATTACCTCAAGTATGATTGGTGCTATACAGAAGGGCTAAATTCAATCGGAGCGTACACAACAATGCGCGATGCACTCTACGCTGCAGGTCGGCCCATTGTGTTTAGTATTTGTGAGTGGGGTGATACAAAACCGTGGGAGTGGGCAAAAGAAGTTGGACACCTCTGGCGTACAACAGGTGATATTATTGATTGTTTTGATTGTGAAGTAAACCATGGTTCGTGGTCGTCGTGGGGAGTATTAAAAATAGTCGATATGAGACGAGGAATACGACAGTATGCTGGACCAGATCATTGGAATGATCCTGACATGCTTGAAGTAGGTCGTGGTATGACAACTGCCGAAGATCGAGCACATTTTAGTCTCTGGTGTATGATGGCTGCACCTCTCATTGCTGGAAACGATTTACGGACAATGTCAAAAGAGACAATTGAAATTTTAACGAATAAGGAGGTAATTGCAATCGATCAAGACTCTCTTGGCATTCAGGGAATGAAATTCATTGATAATTACCAAGGAGTTGAAGTTTGGATTAAACCTTTGAAAAATAACGATTGGGCTGTATGTTTTCTCAATCGTTCAGAGGTAAAGCGAAAGATACAATTCGATTGGTCAAAACATTGGATTACAGACGATATTTCAAAACGTACCCTCGACACGCAGAGCATACATTTCATTGTCCGTGACGTCTGGGCAAAGAAGAATATTGGTACAACTCAGAAACCTCTCGTCGGAGAAGTTGGTATCCATGATGTTCTCCTTGTTCGACTAATCCACCCACAGAATGTTCAGTAAGGTGAGTGTATTCTATGCAATTGAGAGTGGTTAAGCTCAAAAAAGTAAGTGTGGCTCTTTTGTTGAGTGGTTGGACTGTCTGTTCAGCACAATTTATATCAGCTCTCCCTCGGCAACACTTACTTATGGATTTTGGATGGAAATTCGCCTTCGGCCATAGAACAAGTTCTGAGAGAGATTTTTACCACAATACGAACTATTTCTCGTACTTAGCAAAAGCTGGATTCGGTGATGGGCCAGCAGCAAAAGATTTTGATGATAGAAGTTGGCGCACGCTTAATCTTCCTCACGATTGGGCAGTTGAACTTCCATTCGATTCAACAGCAAGTTATAGCCATGGCTACAAACCAGTTGGGAAAAAATTTCCACAGTGGAGTATTGGTTGGTATCGTAAGACGTTTGTTGTACCAACAACAGAATTTGGGAAACGGTTCATTTTAAAATTCGATGGTGTTTTTCGAAATGCTACCGTGTGGTTCAATGGGTTTTACCTCGGAGAAGAACAGAGTGGATACTATGGATTTTCTTTTGATGTTACTGAGTACATTGAATATGGTAGTGTCAATGTCGTTTCCGTACGTGTAGATGCAACAATGGAAGAGGGCTGGTTCTATGAAGGTGCAGGGATTTATCGTCATGTATGGTTACAAGTATTGAATCCATTACATGTTGTGGATGACGCGGTTTTTGTTCGTTCATCTATTGCAAATGGTAATGCTTCTGTGGTTGTTGATGTACCTGTTTTAAATCGACAATCAGTTTCACAACAGTGTACGGTAGAATACGTTATTTTTGAGCAAGATGGACGTCATGCATCAAAAAAACGCATACAGCAGATAAGGATACCCGCTTTTTCAGAATACCTCATCAAGGATTCTGTGTTTGTTCAACGACCACGCCTATGGTCTATTGAAACGCCATATCTTTATACGTTCTCAGTACTTTTACGAGTAGATGGGAAAACAATTGACTCCATTCTCATACCATTTGGTATTCGTACTATTCACTTTGATCCTCAAAACGGTTTTTTCTTAAATGGAAAACACGTTCTATTAAAGGGGACAAACAACCACCAAGACCACGCAGGTGTTGGTGTTGCACTTCCTGATGCGTTACTTGAATTTCGAATTCGTCGATTGAAAGAAATGGGGTGTAATGCGTACCGAAGTGCACACAATCCGGCAACCCCTGAACTACTCGATATATGCGATCGTCTGGGCATGTTGGTAATTGATGAAAATCGGTTAATGGGTGCAACAGAAAAGTATCGAGAGTACCTCAAACGAATGGTACTCCGTGGTCGTAATCATCCATCAATAATTCTGTGGTCGATTGGCAACGAAGAGTGGGCAATAGAAGGGAATGACTATGGTGTTCGTATAGCATCCGCTATGCAGCACTATGTTCAATTACTCGATCCAACAAGGCCAGTCACATATGCAAATAGTGGTGGTTGGGGAAAAGGGATTTCAACCGTTCAACAGGTTATGGGGTACAATTACATTTTTAATGGTGACATTGATAAGCACCACAGAGAGTTTCCTTATCAACCTTCACTCGGAACAGAAGAAAGCACATCACGTGGGACACGAGGAGTGTATAAAACTCATCCTCAAAAGGGTCACCTCGCACAAATCGATCGAGAAAATCCCGATGGTTTAAGCATCGAAAAGGGGTTCCGGTTTTACGCTGAGAGGCGATTCTTAGCAGGCTTATTTTACTGGACTGGGTTTGATTATCGAGGTGAGTGTTCACCGTTTGGATGGCCACAGGTTACATCACAGTACGGAATTCTTGATTTATGTGGATTTCCAAAAGATATGTACTACTATCTAAAGGCACAATGGACGATTGACACTGTACTTCATATTTTTCCACACTGGAATTGGTCAGATGGAGACACAGTAGCTGTTTGGTGTTACACGAATTGCGATTCCATAGAACTTGTTCTTAATAAACAATGTGTCGGAGTGAAACGTGTGCCACAATATTCACATTGCGAATGGCTTATTCCATTTAGAAAAGGAACACTCATTGCTCATGGGTATAAACAAGGGAAGAAGGTCATTACCACAACACGTCATACAACGGGTAAATCTGTTGCTATAGAACTTATTGCAGATAAAAAAAATCTTGCAGCGAATAATGAGGATGTATGTGTAATCACAGTTCAAATTGTTGATGAACATGGTACTGTTGTACCAACAGCTCAGGAAGAGATTACTTTCTCCATTCAAGGGCCAGGACGTATACTTGGTGTCGGGAATGGAGATCCAGCATCCCACGAACCCGAGAAGTACCTCGATGAAATTACTCATGTGTGCATTGAAAATCTTCGAGGAATAAACGTTTCTCGAAAAGATCACTATGAAGAGGTAGATCCAATGTACAATCATACACAGTGGCAACCAATGGTTGATGAACAAGGAAACTACGCGCTTAAACCGCATCAAGACTATCCATACGTTGTTATTAGAGGAACATTTACAATTCCTACAATCACACCAAAGATGAGTGTTGTGCTCTGGCCACAAATTCTCTGTGAAGAGCAAGTTATTTATATCAATGGACATCGTATAGCATCGAATCTTCGACGGGGTGAACGACTGAATGGATATACTGTGCCACTATCAATTCTCTGGAAAGGGGAAAATAGTTACACTGTTATTGGTCCACCACTCATACCACGATTCCTGTACGATAATTTAAATACAAATCCTGGGTTGATCCAAATTATTGTACCAGCACAACAGTGGAAGCGGAAGACCTTTAATGGATACGCTCAAGTGCTTATACAAGCAACAGAGATTCCTGGGAGTATTGTACTTATTGGAACATCGCCTTCTTTGAAAAGTGGGACAGTTAGACTTCAATCAGTAAAAGCAAAGGTTCGACCACACGTACCAACAGTTCAACAATAGAAAATATGAGCAGAATGTTACAACGAAAGGTACTATTTCCGATCATCTGTTTGTTGATAAGTAAAGTTGAAAGTAGACAACAGCATGGTGAGTCTGTCTATACAAGTACGGTGATTTACTCGTCGTGTGTACAGGATACTTTTCTGCTTGATGTTTCCTTACCTTGTGATTACGAAAACGATACAACTTACTATTACCCTCTCGTTATACTTACTGATGGGAATTGGCGTCGTCCTCAGCATTCTGCTATCCAAGTACTGAGTAATTCAGGGGTGATACGAAAAGTCGTTATCGTCGGAATTAGCTACCCTGATTCTTACGACATCAAAACAAAGCGAAAGAGAGATTTTCTTTCGGAAGCAGCGCGGTTCTTCTGTTTTATTAGAGATGAAGTCATACCATATCTCTATCGACATTATCGTCTCACTGAAGAAAGGTTGCTCTGGGGATCATCGTTTGGTGGCTATTTTGTACTCTATGCTCTCTTTCAAGATGTACGACATACGAAAAAGTGGTTCAGGCATTACATTGCCGCAAGTCCAGCTATACTCGAACTAACACCGCTCAACGGAAACCCTATGAATCTCTTTGCCTATGAGGAATTGTATGCCCAGCAGTGTGATTCGTTACCAGTGAATCTTTATATCACTGTAGGAAGTGAAGAGGATAAAAGTCGATTTTATGAACCGTTCAAACGTTTCGTTGAGCAAGTTTCGCGGCGGAATTACCGTGGCTTGAATTTCCACTGGTCTATTGATTCTGGGAAAACCCATTTTACTGTTTGGGAACCAACGTTGTACGATGGACTGCGCATGTTTTTAAGACAATCACACGGAGGTGAAAAATGAGAATTAGAATTCTTGGGGTTATTTTTCTGGTATTTTTGTTCAGTGGGCACATCAATGCACAGAAAAAAGAGGTAAAAACAAAGAGGAACGTGTCAGGTGCAGATTGGTCTACATCAATGAATCCATATCGGCCGGGGATCTTTTCAAATCCTAAAAAGTTACCATTGATCAAAGTACAGGGGAATTCTTTTGTGACAAAGAATGGCGACACAGTGATCTTTCGTGGTGTAGCGATAGCCGATCCTGATAAACTCGAACAAGAAGGTCAATGGCAGAAAAAATTGTTTCAATCAGTGAAAACGTTCGGTGCAAATATTGTTCGCATACCTGTACATCCACTTGCGTGGCGGATGCGAACGCCTCTTGAGTATTTAAAGCTTCTCCACCAAGCTGTTGAATGGTGCACAGAGCTCGATCTTTACATCATTATTGATTGGCATTCTATTGGGAATCTAGGAATGGAGCTTTTCCAAGATCCAATGTATAATACGACAAAAAGAGAAACGTATGAATTTTGGCAAATTATAGCTCTCACTTTTCAAGGACATAATACAGTTGCATTCTATGAGCTGTTCAATGAACCGACAACATATGAGGGAAAATTAGGAAGGATAAGCTGGACAGAGTGGAAAGAAATCAACGAAAATATCATTCATCTTATTCGTGCCTATGATACAGAGACAATTATTCTTGTTGCTGGTTTCGATTGGGCATTTGATTTAACACCAATTCGCATTGAACCAATCGAAGGTGAGGGGATTGGGTATACAACACATCCTTACCCACACAAGCGAAAGCCACCGTACGAACCAAAGTGGGACGAAGCATTTGGCTTTGCGAAAGGACTGTATCCAGTGTTTGCAACAGAATTTGGATTTATCTACGGTGATACGGAGTTACATGCTGCAGACAATTACTGTGAGCGAATCATCGCTTACTTTGATACTACAGCCATCAGCTGGGCTGCATGGATTTTCGATCCTCATTGGTTTCCACGCTTAATTGAATCGTGGGAAACGATGAAGCTCACCCCTGAAGGTGAATTTATTTCAGCCGTACTTCGAGCACGAAACAAACAGGAAAAACCATAAAAGTAAAAAGGGCAACAACCGATTGCTACAGAACAATGACCATACTCTCAAAAACACGGTACCAACATTTTTACGAAGAACTACATCATCAACCAACTGTCGCGCTTCAACTCTATTCACTCAGAAGAGAACTTGAAAAAGATTTTATTGGTACTCTCGAAACACTTGTTTCCCTTGGTATTCAGCAGGTAGAAACATACCCACTGCCAGAGTCAATTGAGTTAGAGAGCGCTAGACGTATTTTCCAATCAATGGGGTTATCAGTTATAGGAATGCATGTTGATTACCCAATGGGGAGGACGTCAATTGAAGAGGTGTTACGAATGTCTGATGCATTCCGCTGTAGTACAGTTATTTACTCAGGGTGGCCTGAAGCAGGGAAGTACGAGTCTGAAACATTACTCCACACGATTGAGCACTTTGATGCCGCTTCCCAGTTACTTGAGAGTTATGGAATGGAGTTTGTTCTCCATAATCATTGGTATGAATTTGAACCACACGGTACTATTGTTCCTTTTCCATACCTCTTGAAAACACTTTCTCCAAGAGTTCTCTTTGAAATCGATGTCTATTGGGTCCAAACTGGTGGTGCGGATCCATCAGTCATAGTGAAAGATTTTGGTGAACGAGTCGTACTACTCCACGTGAAGGATGGAGCAGCAACAAAAGAGAAGATGTATGAACAAACATCGATAGGAAAAGGCACTCTCGATTTTTACTCAATTTTTTCTAGCTTGCCGCGGTCAGTTCGGGCAGCAATTATAGAATTTGATGAGTACGATGGTTCAGTTTTTGATGGAATTCAAGAAAGTTATCATTATCTCATTTCCAATAGTTTTGTCAAAGGAAGAATAAAACGATGAAAATTCTATTTATTGGAGGGACAGGGAATATTAGTAGTTGTGTGAGTAAAAAGGTACTTGAGTGTGGCTATGACTTGACATTACTCAATAGAGGGAAGAGGTGTCGAGCATTTCCAGGAGCGCAAACGATCCATGCTGATATTAGTAATATTAATGAACTACGTGTGCTTCTCAGTGCAGTTCAATGGGATGTGGTGGTGGATTGGATTGCGTTTCATGAAAGTGATATTCTTCGAGATTATGATCTCTTCAAAGGAAAAACAAAACAGTATATTTTCATTAGTTCAGCATCGGTGTATCAAAAGCCCCTTGCTTCACCGTATATAACAGAATCAACCCCTCTCTGCAATCCATATTGGAAATACTCACAAGAAAAAATTGCATGTGAAATTCTTCTTCAACGATTGTATCGCGAAGAAAATTTTCCGATCACAATTGTTCGACCTTCTCACACATATAATACAATCATTCCTGTAGTACTTGGAAGTGGTACAGAGTATAACGTTGTACAAAGAATGAAAGAAGGGAAGAAAGTAATCATCCATGGTGATGGTACAACGTTGTGGACGGTAACACATGCACGGGACTTTGCCAAAGGATTTGTCGGATTACTAGGACATCAACAGGCAATTGGCGAGGCGTTCCATATTACGTCAGACGAAGTGTTAACATGGAATCAAATCTATGAGGCTATTGGAGATGCTCTTGGTTGTAAACCACGCTATATCCATATTCCTTCAAAGCTGTTAATTCATTTCGATCCTACCTTAGCTGGGCCACTCCTTGGGGATAAATCTACGAGTGTAATCTTCGATAATACAAAAATCAAACGATTCGTACCAGGCTATGTTGCAACAACTCCATTTCGCAAAGGAATTAGGGAAACACTTGCTTGGTTTAAAGAAGATCCATCACGTCAATATATCAATCGAGAACTCAATGAGTGGATGGATAATGTTATTGCACTCTACGAACGACTTTTTCTTTAAACTTTGCACTGAGAGGAGATATGTTTATGGGGAAGTATGGTTACTTTGATGATAAGAACAAAGAGTATGTCATTACTCGTCCTGATACGCCGTTACCATGGATCAATTACATTGGGACAGAAGAGTACTACGGGATCATCTCAAACACCGCAGGTGGATATAGTTTTTATCGTGATGCTCGGAAATTACGGCTCACACGGTACCGATACAACAATATTCCGATGGATAGCAATGGACGCTACCTCTACATTAAAGAGGGTGAGGTTGTGTGGAATCCAATGTGGAAACCGATGCGCGTTTCGTTGGACTTTTATGAGTGTCGTCATGGACTTGGGTATACCCAAATTACTGGTGTAAAAAACAATGTTCGTGCAACTCTACTCTATTTTGTTCCTCTTGGAGCCCGTCATGAAATGTGGGTGCTCACACTTACGAATACTTCCACAAGCCCAAAATCGCTCCGACTATGGAGTTTCATCGAATGGTGTTTATGGGAAGCATACGATGATATGACAAATTTCCAACGAAATTATTCAACTGGACAGGTGGAAGTAGAAAATGGTGTTATTTTCCACAAGACGGAATACCGCGAACGGAGAAATCACTATGCATACTTTGCAACGAGTGAATCAGTGAGTGGATTCGATTCAAGTCGTGATGCATTTGTTGGTGTTCACTATGGTCTTGACATGCCACAGGTTATCAGAGAAGGAAGTTGTCGGAATAGTATTGCGTATGGATGGTTGCCTATTGGTGTACATCAAATTGATATTTCACTGTTTGCGGGAGAAACGAAAGAACTCTGTTTTATTCTTGGGTACGCCGAAAACCCACCTGAGCAAAAGTTCATGCCGAATGGTGCAATTCGAAAAGATGAATTTTTCAGAGTGAAGGAGAAATACCTCAATGTTCCAAGTGCACGGGAAGAATTTGAGAAACACCGGCAATATTGGGAAGATCTCCTTGCACGTTACAAAGCTCAAACTCCTGACGAGATTGTGAACCGAATGGTAAATATTTGGAATCAGTACCAGTGCATGGTAACATTCAACATGTCTCGTTCTGCGTCACTTTATGAATCAGGTATTGGTCGTGGAATGGGATATCGCGATAGTAATCAGGATATTCTCGGTTTTGTGCATATGATACCAGTACGAGCTCGGCAGCGAATTCTTGACCTAGCTTCAACGCAACTTTCAGATGGTACGTGTTACCATCAATACCAACCATTGACAAAGAAGGGAAACACAGAAATCGGTGGTGGATTTAACGATGATCCTTTATGGCTTATTCTGTCGACAACAGCCTACATAAAAGAAACAGGAGATACCAGTATTCTCTCTGAGCGATGTGGATATGCAGATAATCCCGATTCAAAAGCTACACTTATGGACCACCTCCATGTGTCACTTGACTATACTATACGAAACAGAGGTCCCCATGGGTTACCACTCATTGGTCATGCAGATTGGAATGATTGTTTGAATTTAAATTGTTTTTCTACAACACCAGGCGAGAGTTTTCAACTTGCAGGTCATATAGAAAACGATCGAGTAGCAGAATCCGTGATGATTGCTGGCTTGTTCTGTCGTGCCTGCAATGAAATGGTCGAACTCCTGAATTTTATTGGGGATATTGAAAAAGCACGGTACTATGCAGAACAAGCTGATGAGATGAAAAAAATTGTATATCAATACGGATGGGATGGGGAATGGTTTCTCCGCGCTTACGATGCAATGTGCCGTAAAGTTGGCTCAGTAGAAAATGACGAAGGAAAAATATTCATTGAGAGTCAGGGATGGTGTATCCTTGGAGGGATTGGACTTGAAAACGGTTACGCCATCAAAGCACTAGAAAGTGTAAAAAAATACCTTGCAACACCGAATGGCATAGTCCTACAACAACCAGCATACTCACAATACTATGTTCATCTTGGTGAGGTGACTTCCTACCCTCCTGGGTACAAAGAGAACGCAGGAATATTTACGCATAATAATACGTGGATACAAATTGCTGAGACAATGGTTGGACATGGTGAACAAGCTATGGCTTATTATAAAAGTATTTGTCCACCAACAAAGGAAGATCAAATTGATATTTATAGAGCTGAACCATATGTTTATAGTCAAATGACTGCTGGTCGTGATGCGCCCACATCAGGTGAAGGAAAAAATTCGTGGCTCACTGGTACAGCTGCATGGTCGATGGTTGTTATTTCGCAATACATTCTCGGTGTACGACCCTCATACTATGGTTTGTTGGTCGATCCCTGTATTCCGTCAACGTGGAAGGAATTCACTGTTACCCGAAGTTTTCGAAATTCAGTGTATCACATCGTTGTTCAAAATCCTGAAGCAGTTGAAAAAGGTGTGAAAGAGTGTCGTGTGGATGGAGTGACACTTGAAAAACCACTAATTCCTATTTTCAATGATGGAAACATACATACCGTCGTTGTTAAAATGGGAAGATAAAGTACAGACAATAGAATAAGGTTACTGTAATGGCACTGAGCCTCGATTGTAAGATCGGGTACCATTTGATCGCCAAATGCGGCATAATTCGAAGAGAGCAATTCCAAACGCTACTGCAACGTTCAGCGAGTGTTTCAATCCAAACATTGGAATATCGATAGCACTATCACAAATTTCGATGACTTCTTTTGATACACCTACAAGTTCATTCCCGATAACAAGGCAGACTGGAAAAGCACTTGGAGCTAGCTGGTAATACGGGATACTTTCATCTGTTTGTTCGAGACATACGATTTTGTATCCAGTTTCTTTATAACGGAGTGCAGCTTCTTTGGGACTGTTGATGTACTCCCATGGTACACTTTCCGTGGCTCCAAGAGCGGTTTTTTCAATTTCTTTTCGTGGTGGACGTGGTGTAAATCCTGTGAGTACTACTTTTTCAATCATTGCACCATCTGAGGTGCGGAATATCGATCCAACGTTGTACAAACTTCGTACATTATCTACTATGACAACAAGTGGTACTCGCTCAACGGTGCTAAGTGCTTCTTTTGTTATGCGTCGTGTGGATATTTCGTCGTGCGTTAGTTTTCTCATATGTAAAAATATACAAAGTCTTTCTCAAAAATATCTTCTTAAAAAATATTCATAGAAGAGTATGTAATACTAAGTATTTTGTAACTTTGTGATACGAACGTAGTGCACGTATTCAGCTCGAGGAGTTGTTTTTTTTTCGTGTACCCAGAAATGTTGTTCAATGTATTCTCGATAATCGGGAAAGTAGGTATCGCCTTCAGCTTCAAAATTCAGATGTGTTAGATAGAGTTCGTCTACAATCGGAAGTGTCTGTTCAAATACCATTGCACCACCAATAACGAAAACTATGTTATCATGTTGAACCGCATTCAAAGCCTCAGCGAGTGAGGAATATGTTTCAACGTGTGGAAGTGTGCGTGAACTTATGACAACATTTCTACGGTTTGGGAGTGGGTGCCCAATAGATTCGTAAGTTCTTCGTCCCATGAGAACAGTATGGTGTAACGTAAGTTGTTGAAAGTTGTGTAAATCTTCAGGGAGGTACCATGGAAGTTTTCCTTGGTTTCCAATAACATTATTTTTTGCAATTGCAGCAACAAGTACAAGCCGCATGGGTTACAGCGTGTCCCAAGGTGGTGTGATACCTAATTTCCGGAGTTTTTCTGAGATTTCTTCTCGCTCTATGTTCTTGTTTAATGGTTCCCCTTCTGGTGGAACAATTCCGTATTCTCGTGCCAGTACCAGTGCTCCAGCAATATCGTTTTGATGGAGTTTGGCAATAAGTGCAATTTCAAAACTCGAGAGTTCTATCCCTTCATAGATGTAGTCACGAAACGCTTTCCAGGTAATAGGGCACCATCGATTCACAATTTCGTTTCCAATAACAGTTGCGTACTGGCGGATTTCGTACTGAGCGTTGGATTCCATCCGAAGTGCGAGAAAGTGTAAAAGATTGTGAAGATCTATTTTCCAGTACGCTTCTGTATATGTACTTAGAGGTAAATCTTTACGCGCCTGTTCTCGTGCGACACCAGCTTCGAGTCGCTCGTTATAGACTAATCGAGCAAATTCTTGAAGTTCCTTCTCTCGTGCTGTTAAGTACGTACCATAGTGTTCATCAATAAAGCCCTCGCTACCTTGGCGATTTACTGTTGCTTGTTTACGCCACTCATGTGGTTGTGTTCGTTGTGCTGCATCTATAGCAATTGAGTACCGTGTTGAATACTCATTTACGTTCGCTGTTCGATGTCGTATCCATTGTCGCCAACAATCCATCGGTACACGGATATGGAACTTAATCTCGCACATTTCAAACGGTGTTGTATGGTGGTGACGAAGGAGATACCGAATAAGCATCTGGTCTTCATGGAGCTTTTTTGTTCCTTTTCCATATGAAACCCGCGCCGCTTGGACAATTGATGTATCATTTCCCATATAATCAATAACACGTATGAATCCATCATCGAGCACTTTGAAAGGAATACCAAGAATTTCATCTAATGCAGGTACAGAGGTACGTTCGAGTTTTTCAAATTCCATACGTTGTTGTTACTCCAAAAACGAAATTTAGAGTATGTAACTAAGTATCTTTGTGATGATTTTTGCAACTGCTATGTCTGGATAGTGAATACCTTTCAATGGTTTCAAACCAACAACGTTGAATCCAACGAGAGTTCGTTTTTTGGTGACTTTCCGAATGCATTGGAGTACTTGGTCAATTGTTAACCCTAGAGGTTGTGGGGATATAGTTGCTGGCATGATTGATGAGTCGAAAACACTCACATCAAGATCAATGTAAACAAAGTCAGAGAGAGATTCATTGACGTAATCGTCCCATATTTTCAATACCTTCGTGTGTAGACCTCGGCGAATGTTATGTGAATAGTAGACAGAAATGTTTTTTTCGCGAAGGGCATCCGCTTCCTCGCGTGTGAGAGAGCGGATACCGACTTGTACAAGGTGATTTGAATCAAGGAATTCAAGAACACGTGTGATAGTTGAACGTGACTGGTAAGCGTTAAGCTTTGAAGTTTTCTGTAAATCTGGACGAGCACTCAAGTGTAAAACTGAAAGCCGAGGGTAATACTTAGCATGAGCGGCAATTGCGGGTGAGGCGATTGTATGAGATCCTCCAAGGAGTACAACAAATTTTTGTTGTTGGAGGAGCTCATAGAGTGTATCGTAAACGTCTTGTATAATAGTCTCATGGTGTTTCTTCATTATACGTAGCGGGGTGAGTGTAGCAATTCCTAGCTCTTTGTGGATTTCTCGCATCGTTTCTTCATCGAATGGTGTAATGTATCTTGATGCCCTTAAAATAGCTTCTGGTCCAGGGCATTCTCTCTCTCTTTCATTCTCGTCAAATGGGCAGGGGACTATTACGACTCGAGATGTCTCAAAACTTGAGTATTGTTTATCAATTCCTAAAAAATTTTTCTCTTCTGATAAAATTTTCATCATCGCTCCTCCTTAACTTTAGTGCAATATATTTGAAAGCCATTGTAAATGCAATATTGACAAAATCAATGTTTTGAACATACGTATGTCGAGTACTTAATTGTTACGGGATATGCAACTTGAATGTCAGTGAGAAGGTTACTAACTTTACTGTAAGTGAATCACAGGATCATGGGTACATTGCTTACAGAGAGTGAACAAAGGGACCTTTTGGAGTTTGTGCGCAATTCAATTGTTGCTGCTACACGAGGTGAGCCATTACCACCACCAATTTTAGCATCCCCAACCTTTAATGAAAAACACGGTGTTTTTGTTACTCTTAAAAAAGCTGGTGAACTCCGCGGATGTATTGGATTCATTGAAAGTGAAATGCCTCTCATTGAAGCAACACAAGATGCTGCACTTAAAGCAGCACGTGAAGACCCTCGGTTCGATCCAGTAACTGAAGATGAATTGGATGACCTCACGATTGAGATATCAATTCTTTCTCCCATTAAGCGTATAGCTACTATTGAAGAAATTGAAGTGGGAAAGCATGGCTTAATTCTAGAATACGGTCCATTTCGAGGTTTATTGCTTCCTCAGGTTGCAACAGAGTATGGTTGGTCGCGAGAGCAGTTTTTGGAACACACTGCTCGAAAAGCCGGACTACCACCAACAGCATGGAAGAGAGAAGGTGTTCACTTATACACCTTTACGGTTCAGAAATTTTCTGAAAAGGATTTTACACAGTGAATAATCAGAACAAATGGATTCGAAAGCCAGTTGTTGCAGGGATGTTCTATGATGAACAACCGGATATACTACGCTCAGAAATAGAACGATACCTGAGGAATGTTCCTCATACACAACACGTGGGAAAACTCTATGGTCTTATAGTGCCACATGCAGGATATGTCTACTCCGGACAAACAGCTGCCTATAGTTACCGCCTTTTGCAAAAACAGCTCTGCGATAGAATTGTTGTAATTGGTCCAAGTCATAGGGAGTACTTTAACAATGCTTCAGTTTATCCCGGTTGTGCTTTCAGAACACCACTTGGTGACTATGGAATCGATGAGCAATTGCGTACAAGACTTTTAGAACAATCGGTACTTATACAGTGTTCAGAAATGGGGCATAGATCTGAGCATTCGATTGAAGTTCAAGTTCCATTTCTACAAATTGTCCAACCTAATGTACAGTTTCTTCCTATTACATTGGGAAACCAAAGTATGGAACTGTGCGTTGATTTAGCATCGGCACTCGTACGATTGTGTAAGAATGCAGATGTTATCTTTGTAGCAAGCAGTGACCTTTCACATTATCACCCGCAGCGGAGAGCAGTTGAAATTGATACTAACCTGCTTGAGCGACTCAAGCAATTTGAGCCAGAAGAGTGGTTTATAGATTTTGAAGCAGGTTCTCTGGAGGCATGTGGTGGGGGGGCAATTGGAGTTGTGATGAAAGTTGCTAAAGCGCTTGGTGCCACTAGGTGCGAAGTTCTCCATTACTCTACCTCAGGCGATGTTTCGGGGGATTACTCTGGCGTTGTAGGATACGTCGCAGCTGCCTTTTTAGGGGACTAATCGTGAAAACATCCTTGAGAAGGCTCCCAGTGAGCATTATTGGAGCGGGGAAAGTTGGGACTTCAATAGGTATATTGTTTTATAACAACGGATTTTCTATCGCATCGGTGATTAGTCGTACCAAACGATCGGCAGAATCGTTAGCACGGTCCGTACGGTGTACACGGTACTCAACAACGGTAAAAGATCTTCATCCCAATACAGGTATTCTTGTATTCGCTGTTCCAGATTCAGTTCTTGAAACCCTTGTTCGTGAAGTAGCTTGGACAAGCAAACGAGTACGATATGCCTTCCATACATCAGGTGCCATGTTGAGTGATGTACTTACACCATTGAAGAAAAGTGGATGCATTATCTTTTCTCTTCATCCTATCCAAACATTTCCGACAATACTAACGCTTGAGGAACAACTGAAGGCTCTCCATGGTATAACGTATGGTTTCGAAGGACCTCCTGAATCATTCTCATTTGCACGGTCGATTGTTACAATGTTTGGTGGTTCAATACTTCGCATACCAAAAGAGAAAAAAATTTTGTATCATACAGCGTGTGTTTTTGCTTCAAATTATCCAGTGGTATTACTTGGAATAGTTGAGAATTTGCTAGCGTCGGTTTCAAAGAAGGCAACGCTGAAGAATCTAAAGCCACTCATTGAGGCAAGTATTCACAATGCACTACGATTAGGGCCTAGCTCAGCATTAACTGGTCCGGTAGTACGTTGTGATGCACAGACAATCGTAAAGCACCTTCGAGCAATCGGCAGTGAAAAAACCAGACGTAAAAGTACTTTATACAAACTTTGCACAATTTGCGGTGGTACTGGCTCGAAGGTCGAAGAAACTATCATCAAAACAAGAAATGTTACTCATGAAGGTTCTACAAGAAACAGAAGGTAATGAATTATGAAAGCACTTATTGCAAGTGGAGGACATGGAACCAGGTTACGTCCCTTAACTCACACACGAAATAAACATTTACTTCCAATTGCTAATAAACCAATTCTGTACTATGCCATTGAAGCCGCTGTTGAAGCTGGAATTACAGAGATAGGCATTGTTCACAATGCAGGGAATGATGAAGTTCCATCGTATATTGGCGATGGATCGAAGTGGGGAGTTCGTATAACATACATTCCCCAAGAAAAACCAGGGGGACTTGCACAAGTTGTTCAGATTTCTGAAAAATTCATAGGAAAAGAATCTTTTATTTTTTACTTAGGCGATAATATGCTCGTTGGTGGAATTAAACGGTTTATTGAAGAGTTTGAACGAAGTGGGTGTAACTGTTTTTTAACGTTAGCACGGGTACGAGATCCTCAACGCTTTGGTGTGCCAGTCATTGAAAATGGCAAAATTATTCGAGTTGAAGAGAAACCCAAAAATCCTAAGTCGAATTATGCAGTTGCAGGTATTTATCTCTACGATTACCATATATTTGAAGCTGTGAATAGCATTACCCCAAGTGAACGCGGTGAGTTAGAAATTTCTGATGCACATACGTACCTCATTGAGCATGGGTACACAGTAGGGTACACCGAAATTACAGGATGGTGGAAAGATACAGGTAAACCAGCAGATTTACTCGAGGCAAATCGGTTAGTACTCGATAGCTTTCAATTCAGGAACGACGGTGAAATCGATTCGCTCTCTGATGTTGCGGGGAGAGTGGTAATTGAGAAAGGAGCAAAAATCATTAATAGTAAAGTTCGTGGTCCAGCTATTATCGGGAAAGAATGTATTATCGAAAACAGTTACGTTGGACCATACACTTCGATCGGTGATCGTACTCAAATTATTGGGAGTGAAATTGAGTATAGCATTGTACTCCGTGATTGCAAGATTATCAACATTGGAATTCGCATTGAAGGGAGCATTTTAGGGAATGATGTAGAGGTTGTTGAAGGAAATTCACGACCACGGGTACACCGATTTATGATTGGTGACCAGAGTCGAGTTGAAATTGTGTAACCAAGAAAGGATTCAGTGAGTATATGAAAAACAACGATCAATCAAAAGTGATGGAAAAAATTGTTTCTCTTGCGAAACGTCGTGGATTTGTTTTTCAATCTAGTGAAATTTACGGTGGCTTAAATGGGTGTTGGGACTATGGACCGCTTGGTGTTGAGATGCTTAACAACCTTAAACGGGAGTGGTGGAAGAATATGACATACCGCGAAAACGTGGAAGGTGTCGATGCTGCAATTCTCATGCATCCACGAGTATGGGAAGCGTCAGGTCACGTTGAAAATTTTACAGACCCTATGGTCGACTGCAAACAATGCAAGGCTCGCTATCGTGTAGATGTGCTTTTTGACGATTTATCAATCAAAAAGAAGAAAGAACTTTTACGTGAACTTTTCCCAACCCAATACGAAGGTCAACAGAACGATGAAGTGATTGAAGAAGCTTTTGCCCAGTTCGTAACAAATGAACAACAGGCAGCTTCTATTGTAACAAAACTACCATGTCCAACCTGTGGGAGTAGAGGGACCTTCACAGAAGCACGAAAGTTCAATTTAATGTTTAAAACGTTTGTTGGACCTGTAGAAGATAATTCTGCGGTGGTGTACTTACGACCAGAAACAGCACAGGGTATTTTTGTTAATTTTCTCAATGTTCAGACTTCATCACGGCAAAAAATTCCGTTTGGTATTGCACAAATTGGAAAAGCATTCAGAAATGAAATAAATACTAAGAATTTTCTCTTCCGTACCAGAGAGTTCGAACAAATGGAAATGCAGTTTTTTGTAAAGCCAGGTACCGATGAAGAATACTTTGAGTACTGGCGAGCCGAACGGATGCAGTGGTTCATCGATTTAGGAATGAAAAAGGAAAAACTCCAATGGCACCAACATCCTAAAGAAAAACTTGCACACTATGCGAAAGATGCGTATGACATTGAATATCTCTTTCCCTTTGGTTGGGGAGAAATCGAAGGAATTCACAACCGTACAAATTACGATCTCTCTCGTCATGAACAGTACTCAGGAAAATCCATGAAGTACTTTGATGATGAAACAAAGGAAAAGTACGTTCCCTATGTTATTGAAACATCTGCAGGGGCAAGTCGCTCATTTATGGCATTCCTCATTGATGCATACCATGAAGAAGAAGCACCTACTGCAGAGGGGACAACAGAAACTCGAGTTGTACTCAAACTCCATCCAAAGCTCGCACCAGTCAAGATCGCAATTTTTCCGCTTGTCAATCGTGATGGAATGCCAGAATATGCGCGGAAGATTGAGAGTGATCTGCGATCACAGTTCCGAGTTTTTTACGATGATAGTGGTGCCATTGGCCGACGGTACCGTCGTCAAGATGAAATAGGTACTCCATACTGCATTACAATTGATTCCCAAACACTTCAAGACAATACTGTTACAGTTCGGAACCGTGATACTATGATCCAAGAGCGGATTGATGCATCACAATTGAAGGAATACTTTTTGTTGAAGTTATTCTAAGAACGAAAGCAGGTGAATTTGAGGAGTATACACCTTTGTGAAACATCCACAACTGTACATTCCGTTGCTGTGCATTCTTATTTCACACAATGCTTTTGCACAATGGCCAGATGATCCTGAGATTGATAGCCGTGTGCAACGAGGTATCGATTACATTTACAATTACGAATTCGAAAAAGCAGAACGGATTTTTTCTGAGGTTATTCAATTACGACCAGAGCACCCTGTTGGGTACTTTTTCAGAGCGATGATTCAGTGGGAGCGGATTATATGTAATTTCGATGACGAATCACAAGATGAAAAATTCTATGATCTTCTCCAAGTTGTTATCGATATGTGCGATAAACGCCTGAAGCAAGATTCGAATGATGTTACAGCACTATTTTTCAAAGGCGGTGCAATTGGATTCCGCGGGAGACTTCGAGGGAACAGAGGACAATGGATTGCCGCTGCAAATGATGGTCTTGTTGCTCTTCCGCTTGTACGTCGAGCATACGAATTACAACCTACAAATACAGATGTGCTCCTCGGGATCGGAATTTATAATTATTATGCAGCTGTAGTTCCAGAAAAATACCCATACGTAAAACCGTTTCTTCTCTTTCTTCCAAGTGGAAATAGGGAAAAGGGATTAGAACAATTACGAACAGCGGCCGAAAAAGCAAAGTATGCACATGTTGAAGCTGCTTATTTCCTTATGCAAAGTTATGTTTACTTCGAAAAAGATTTTCGGCAAGCGTTAGAAATAGCTCGTAAGTTTCACAATAAGTACCCAAACAATTCAGTTTTTCACCGCTACTACGGACGAGCACTTATTGGTTTAGGAAATATGAGCGAAGCACAGAAGGTTTATAGGGAAATTGAAACACGCTACAAAATAAAACAGTTGGGGTACGATTCCTACGATGCTCGGGAAGCTTACTACTACTTAGGGAAAATTGAATTTCAGAATGGAAATTACCAAAGTGCGCTGAACTACCTCTACAAATGTGATGAATTGAGTCGGAAACTCGATAAAAATGGTGCCTCCGGGTATATGGCGCTTGCAAATCTCATGATTGGAATGATTTATGACGATCAGGGCAAACGACAATATGCCATTGCACAGTATAAAAAAGTTCTAGATATGAAAGAGTACGAAAATTCCCATGACGAAGCGAAAAAATACCTAGCTGTACCGTATTCTCGGCGATAAAAATGTGAAATTTTGTAATAAATGAACATGAAAATATTTCCGATAAAGGAAATATTTACAGTATGAGGATAAATATTTGTTGTTTTTTTAAAATTTTGAGTAACTTTTTGCTGGAATATAATTTGACTCTCTCTTACAAAGAAACAGCGTATGAAAGTAATATCCATTAACTTATTAGAAGGAGATATACTATGGGTCAACAACAATTATTGCTCATTATCCTTGGCGTAATAATCGTCGGTATCGCCATTGCTGTGGGGTTGAGCCTTTTCAGTTCGCAAAGTGTTCAGGCAAATAAAGATGCGATTATTAACGACTTGAACAACCTTGCAGCCTATGCATACCAATACAAAATTCGCCCAACAACGATGGGTGGTGGTGGTGGTACATATAATAACTTTCAGTTACCGAAGAAAATGACAGAAAACGAAAATGCAATATATAGTATTCAAGGGTCACCTGGACAATCAATGATTACTTTTATAGCAAGCTCAAAAATGTATACAGGTGCAACTGTTATTGCGAGTATTGATGCAAACGGTCGATTAACAGGATTTTCATTTAGTGGAGATTTTGCACTACAAGACTAGTATGATGCTATAACTTGTTTGTATAACGTGATAGAAGATAGAGAAGCCCCATAGTGGGGCTTCTCTGTTTTATGGAACAGGAGAATATAATTTTCGTCTATCACCAAAAACAGTAACACAATAGAAAAAGAGGTGAAATGGTGAAACAACGAATTTCAGTAATTACTTTTTATCTCATTGTTCTTCTAACAATAGCAAGTTTTGCTCAGGATTTTTCAAGGTTTTCTTGGTTAGGGGTTCTTGTAAGGGATAGTGTTCCGATCTCGTCACACGAGCCTAGTGGTGTTGTTATTGTAAGAATTGTAAAGAATGGTCCTGCGGCAAATGCAGGTTTACGGGTAGGTGATATAATTTTTAGGTTTAACGATGTCAAAATCAATACTTCACAAGATTTACTCCAAGCTGTTCAGAAAACAAAACCTAACGAAAATGTAACCATTGCTTATAGGCGGGAAGGACGAGAGAAGGCTGTTACAGTCCAGTTGGCTGAGGTACCTAAACGTGTTGAAAAGAAAATTGTCCATAGATACCCAGAGTTCAATGGTGCTTGTGTTGGTGGTGCAAAAGTACGAACATTAACGGAACAGCTTGCGGAGTATTTTGGTGCACCAGAAAACGAGGGTGTGTTAGTAGAGGAAGTAATTTCAGGATCATCAGCATCGAAAGCTGGTTTAAAAGCTGGTGATGTACTCTTGCGAATTGGGAAGAAACGAATTGATGAAGTACAGGATCTGTGGCGAATACTCTCAAAGTACCATAAGAATGATACTGTTGAGGTTGAAATTGTTCGGAATAAATCAATTATGAAACTTTCATGGAATCTCGAGAATTGCTGTCATTTAAAGAAAGGTACAATGGGTCCAGGAAGGTGTTGTAGAGGACGCTGTGAAATGTTTATAAGGCCCTTTGATTTTAATAAAAATTTTTATAACTTAGAAAGTGAGAAGTGTTGGAAACTACCATTCGACGATAGAGATCTTGAAGAAGAACTCTAAAAGTACAAAAATTCCCTCCTAACCTCCTTACCTCCTTCGTGGTGGATTCTCCGGTGCGTCAGTGATGGCGCATCGGGGTTTATTATTTTTGATTCATTTCTTAGCACACTCTTTGTTACATTCTTTTCAATAATTTGATGTATTTTTCTTCACTCACTTATTGACCTTTACTGATTTTATCTTAATATTCCCGCAAAAGATTGTTCGGTAACACGTATGAAGGAAGGGAAGACAGTGAATGCATGTTTACTCGAGCGGAAGCATTTTGATACACTTCTTGATGCGTTAAAAGTACGTGGTTATAAAATTATTGGTCCGATTGTAAAAGACAATGCTATTGTGTTGGAACCAGTCGAATCTGTTACTCAATTACCAATTGGATGGGTTGATGAGCAGAGTAACGGTGTGTATCGTCTTCGAAAAACCGATACACCGACTCTTTTTAATTTTACTGTAGGTCCACATTCCCTTAAGCAATATTTATTTCCTTCAGTTCAAAAGATATTTATGACGCAGAGGCAAGGAAAGAGTACAGAGAGTACAGTGGATGAAAAAGTAGAACGAAAGAAGAAATATGCTTTTATAGGATTGCGACCATGTGAGCTTGCTGCTCTTCACATTCATGATATGGTATTTATAGGAGGAATGTATAGTGACCCTGTGTATCAAGTACGGAGAAAAGATTTATTTCTCATTGTTGTGAATTGTACGCGTGCTGGGGGGACATGTTTTTGTGCTTCGATGAAAACAGGTCCAAGAGCAGAACGAGGGTATGATATTGCAATTACAGAGGTATATGAAAAAAATCAGCATTACTTTATTCTCGAAGGAGGGAGTGATCGAGGGATGTCACTATTGAAAGAGTTGAAACAAGGGAAGGAGATCGATGGTAGGGTACAAAAAGTCCAAGAACTTTACACCAAAGCTGTCCAAGAGATGGGGAAAGCAGTTGAGACATCCAAACTCAAAGATATTCTTGCACAACAACTTGAACATCCAGAATACGATAATGTTGGGAATCGGTGTTTGAGTTGTGCAAACTGTACACTCGTTTGTCCAACGTGTTTCTGTTCAACTGTGGAAGATGTAACTGAGCTATCTGGTGCCTCAGCTGATCGTATTCGAAAATGGGATTCGTGCTTTACACTCGATTTTTCATACATCCATGGTGGACCAGTGCGATTATCGGTGAAGTCACGATATCGTCAGTGGCTAGTCCATAAATTTTCGACGTGGATTGATCAATTTGGTACTTTCGGGTGCGTAGGGTGTGGTCGATGTATTACATGGTGTCCTGTTGGTATTGATATTACAGAAGAAATAGTAAAAATTCGAGGTTAAAATATAAGAACCGTTACTAGAACTCTATGAAAGGGGATAGGCTATGGAAGATTTAAAACGAATTCTTGTCGAGCATCCATTTTTTAAGGATTTGCATCAAGAGTACCTCGAATTGATTGTTGGTTGCGCCTCGAATGTACGGTTTGATGCAGGACAGAAATTATTTACAGAGGGTACTGAAGCGAACGAATTCTACCTCATACGTGTTGGGAAAGTGGCAATTGAATTAAAAGTACCTGGTCAGCGCGAAATTATAATTCAAACACTTCAGGAAGGTGATATTATTGGGTGGTCATGGTTAATGCCTCCCTATGTATGGCACTTTGATGCACGTGCTGTTGAACTCACTCGTGCCATTGCTTTGGATGGAAAATGTCTTCGTACAAAATGCGAACTTGATAAAAATTTAGGGTATGAATTACTCAAACGTTTTTCATCAGTGATGGTTCAACAATTTGAAGCGACACGTTTACAATTATTGGATGTCTATGGCAACCGATCCTAAACTTCAGACAATCAAAGGGGAATACAAACAAAACCCTATGATTCCTTGGCCTTTTCAAATACTACGGGTCAAACGGGAGACGGAAGATACGTTTACACTGGAGCTTCAACCGACGGGGGACTTGCAAGAGTTTCAATTTCAGCCAGGTCAATTCAACATGCTCTATGTATATGGCGTTGGTGAAATACCGATTTCCATTAGTGGTGACCCGCTGAATCCAAGAATTCTTGTGCATACAACTCGTGCAGTTGGTATCGTAACAAAAGCAATGGATAAATTACCCCGTGGTGAAATTATTGGTGTACGAGGCCCATTTGGAAAACCATGGCCCATCGAGAAAGCAATTGGTCAAGATGTTGTTTTTGTTGCTGGTGGAATTGGATTAGCTCCTCTCCGTCCGGCTTTATACGATGTACTTGCACAGAGAGAAAAATTTGGAAAAGTGGTTTTGTTGTATGGAACACGTACACCTGCCGATGTACTTTTCAGACAAGATTTAGAACATTGGCGGTCACGGTTTGATCTTGAAGTATACATCACTGTTGATCGTGCCATGAGTGGATGGAAAGGTAATGTGGGAGTGGTTACGACTCTTATCCCGCGGGCACCATTTGATCCTCGACATACAGTTGCTTATGTCTGTGGGCCGGAAGTTATGATGCGTTTTACGGCAACTGAGCTTATTAAGCGTGGTGTTGAAGCCCACAATATTTACGTCTCTCTTGAGCGAAACATGAAATGTGCTATTGGTTTGTGTGGTCATTGCCAGTTTGGACCGTTCTTTGTATGCAAGGATGGGCCGGTTTTCTCATACAGTACAGTTAAGGACCTACTTGTTAAATGGGAACTATAATGGAACAAATGTATGGCAAAAAGTAAGAAACAACGAAAACCTAAGCTTGCAGTTTGGAAGTTTGCATCGTGCGATGGGTGTCAACTGTCACTCCTTGATTGTGAAGATGAACTTCTCGGGGTGGCTAAACATATCGAAATTGCAAACTTTGCCGAAGCTTCACGAGCTATTAGTAAAGGTCCTTATGATATCTCGCTTGTCGAAGGATCAATAACAACTCCCCATGACGCAGAGAGAATTCACCAAGTACGACGGCAATCGAAGATACTCATTACTATTGGTGCATGTGCAACAGCAGGTGGTATTCAAGCTCTTCGGAACTTCAAGGATGCGAAGCAGTTTGTTTCCATGGTGTACGCCAACCCCAAGTATATCGAAACATTAAATAAATCGACTCCCATCGCTGATCATGTATTTGTTGATTTCGAATTGCGTGGTTGTCCAATAAACAAGTACCATCTTCTCGAGGTCATTAATGCCTATTTGAATGGACGTAAACCGAATATTCCAACGTATGCAGTATGTGTTGAATGTAAACGCCGATTTGTGCCGTGTGTGGCGGTTACACAAGCTATTCCGTGTTTAGGGCCTGTTACACAAGCGGGATGTAATGCACTTTGTCCATCCTATAATCGTGGGTGTTTTGGTTGTTATGGCCCTAAAGAAACTCCAAATACAAGTGCATTGAGTTCATATCTCCTGGCACAAGGAAGAAGTAGAGAAGAACTCGTTCATCTCTTCAGAAATTTTAATGCATACTCAGAAGCATTTAGAAAAGAAAGTGAAGCACATGAAAAGTAGAACAATCAAAGTAGACTACCTTGCACGGGTTGAAGGTGAAGGAGGTATTCACGTTAAAATACGTGGCACACAAGTAAAGGAGGTAAAGTTTACAGTCTTTGAACCTCCTCGATTTTTTGAAGCATTTCTCCGAGGACGACCCTATAGTGAAGCACCAGACATTACTGCTCGTATTTGTGGCATTTGTCCAATAGCGTACCAAATGAGTGCAGTGCAAGCAATGGAACGTGCATTCGGTGCCCATATCGATGGACAACTCCGTTCACTTCGCCGATTGTTATATTGTGGTGAGTGGATCGAAAGCCATGTACTCCATATATTCTTCCTCCACGCACCTGATTTTCTTGGGTATGAGGATGCCCTACGAATGGCGAAAGATTATGGGGCTGTCGTTCAGATGGCTTTGAAATTAAAAAAAATTGGGAATGAAATTGTAAACCTTGTTGGTGGTCGAGAAATACATCCGATCAATGTTCGTGTAGGTGGATTCTATAGAGTCCCTTCGAAGAAAGAACTTCAATCACTCATAGAGCCTTTGGAGTGGGCACGTGACGCAGCCATTCAAGCTGTTAAATTTTGTGCTCAATTACCGTTTCCAGATTTCGAACGTGACTATGAGTTTGTTGCACTACGACACGACCACGAGTATCCGATGAACGAAGGGCGGCTTGTATCTAACAAAGGACTCAATATCGATATAGCAGAGTATGAGGAGTACTTTTTAGAGGAACACGTATCGTACAGTACTGCTCTGCATTCAATTATAAAACAACGGGGAGCATACTTTGTTGGTCCCCTTGCTCGTTTCAACTTGAACTACGATAAACTAACATCTACAGTAAAGGAACTTGCTAAAAACGTTGGTATTGCAAAAGGCACGAATAATCCATTTAAGAGCATCATTGTGCGTGCACTTGAAACGCTTTATGCATGTGAAGAGGCTATCAAAATCTGTAAGACGTATGAAGAACCAATATCACCATCAATTCCAATCGAACCCCACATGGGAATTGGATACGGATGCACTGAAGCTCCACGTGGTATTCTGTACCACCGCTACCGATTGGATGAGAGAGGAAAAATAGTTGATGCTAAAATAGTGCCGCCAACTGCTCAGAATCAAAAATCTATGGAGCAGGATTTACGAGAATTCATACCCCCTCGGGTAAAAATATCGCAGGAAAAATTACAATGGCAATGTGAACAAGTTATTAGGAACTACGATCCATGCATTTCTTGTTCTGTGCACCTGGTTACGCTTGAATGTACCGATGAGTAACTGTGATAGTATCGTTAACAAGAGGTCGAGGAGAGTATGACTACAAAGGTACTTGTTGTTGGTATTGGGAATGAGTTGCGTCAAGATGATGCTGTAGGAATTATCATAACAAAGAGAATTGAAGCTCTTAAGTTACCATATATAACTGTGCGTTATGTGAAAGATGATTTAACAAAACTCTATACACTCTGGGAAGGGTACTCCATTGTCGTGCTCGTAGATGCTATGGAGTGTGGGAAGGAACCAGGGGCATGTACAATTCTTCCTTTAACATCCGAAACATTGCAGCAGTTGAAGTATAAATCAATAGGCACTACTCATTCACTCCCTTTACTTGCGGTGATTGGGATTTCGAAAGTACTCGGCAATGCTCCTTCACAAGTGTACCTCGTTGGTGTACAAATACGTAGTGTAATGGTCGGGGAACAACTTTCAAAGGAAACGGAACAATATATTTCAGAGGTTATACAAAAGATTCTAAGAGTCATATCACAACTGGTAAACGGTTACCAGTCATTTTCGAATGCGAGTTATTTCTGCTAAACCAATAAAAATATGCAATTTTCAATACTTACTCGCTTTTATTTTTGATGTTATTCTTTCCTACAAACTATGGCATACCGAGAGGTGTTTTCTTTATAGTCGATTTTCAAATGTGCATTTTGAAGCATTGCTTCCATAATGGGTTCATCAGGAAGAGTATCATAAGCAATTGGTCCACCGATCGACTGGTGGAGTTTAGAAATGGAAGTACGGTTATGGAGATGAAAAATAGCTAGTTTCCCACCTCGTATGAGAACACGTGATACTTCGTGAAGTGCTCGCTGTGGATCAGTGAAGTGTGGAAAAACATTAAACATTAATGCTGCTGCAAAATATTCCTCAATGAATGGTAAAGAATGGGCATCGGTACACACATATGAACGGACGTTTTTAAATCCACGACTGCGTGCAACACGAAGCATTTGTTGAGAGAAATCGAGTGCTACGACGTTATAGTTTTCAAGAAGGGGGAAAAGAGCACCGGTACCACATCCAACGTCAAGAATCGTGCAGAATGGGGATGGAGATGGTAACGTGTAGTGGAGCACAGTTCGTATATAGTTGAGATCACTTTCAGACAATTGAAGATTCCATGAACTCGCAAGAGCATCAAAAAATGCTTTCCGTGTATTGGCGTTTTGCAATTCTGAAAATGAGTTCATAGTTCACTTATTGATCCTTTGAAAACACTTTCCAAAAGAGGATACCAAGTGCAGAATTCAAAATAACGCCAGGATATGACATAAGGGGTGCATACGGAGTTGTCCACTGTGGACAAAATACATATGAGAAGAAAAGGTATAAGGCTGTTCTCTCTATAAGAAGAGATAGTACAATGCTCACTGGTGTTGGAAGACGCTTTTGTAAGAAATAGAGAAGAGAAGCAGTGAGTAGGAGTTCAGCGACAAGAAACAGTGATATAGGAAACGGTGGCATTCCAAAAACAATCGAGTTTAATAATGGAAGCACCATTGCAAGAGTAATAAGGTAGAAGTATGGTACTAGAAACGATAGAAGGACTATTGGTAGGAACAAAGGGAGGAATGCAGCACCGAGACCAATGTTGTGGAAGAGTTGTGGAAAGGTAATACCAAGAGCCACACCAAGTGCTGAGAAAATAAGTGAATCACTCAACGATAACTTAATTTTTTGAACAAGGGTATTATCTCGCATTGCTCATCCCTCCAAATTATTTTATAAGGAGTATTGTATACCAACAGTTATACTTCGCCCTGGCATTGGATATCCAAGAACAGTATAGTACGTTTCATTGAGTACGTTATCAATCGTAAGTGAGCAAGATGCATTGTTTAAAAGTTTTGCGCTTACGTCAATAACAACAACTGTGTAATCAGGCAATTTATTTCTTTTGTAATCACTACCATACATTGTTTCGATGTGGTGTGCTGCAAGATTAATAGAAACCATAGAGTATGAGTACATTATGTTTGCAAACATTTTATGTTTTGGAACACTTCTGGTGTCATTCCCAACTTCAAGGAAACTATAACTTCCTTGGAGTTGGAGGTTGTCGAGAGGCAGGAAGATTCCAGATGCTTCAACACCTCTGTGAACAAATTTACCAGAGTTCGATAACCGAAAGTTAGGAGCGACGCCTTCTCGACGTATGAGATTGCTTCCTTCTTGGAGGAACAATGTGAGATCAGCAGTAAAACAGTTTCCAACAAGGTGTGAAGCACCAACTTCATAATTCCAAAGACGTTCAGGTTTAAGTGACGGTGTTGGTGCAGGGAAGAGGTAAAGTTCTCGGATTGTTGGACTTCGAAATCCTTTCCCAACAAACCCTCGCACCGTCGTTGCATCAGAAATTTTATACGATGCACCAAGTTGAGGTGTGAGCTCATTTCCAAACATTTCATTTCTATCAAACCGGATTCCTGTATTTACAAGGAGACGTTCGAAGAAAAGATGTTGAATGCTGAGATAGGTTGCATATTGAGAGACTGAATGATAACCGTAATTTCGTAAAGTATTTTTCCCACGACCTCCAAATTGATCATAGGTAATACCTGTAGTGAATGTTGTTGTACTCGAGAGAGTGAATGTTTGAAATGCAGAAATTGTCGAGACAAAATCGTCCGATGTCCAACTATTGTTGTTGTAATATGGTGAGAGCTCATGGTGTCCAAAGTTGTAGAGGATTCGAACACCACCTTTTGATTGATCAAATGTATTATCAAGTGATACACCTACATACCCGCGCTGTATGTTCATCCAATCGTTAATTTTTGTGGAAGTGATTGTTCCAGGATCAAAGGTGTTAAATTTTGTTATGCTTCCATCAAAACTTACTTCGTATTGTTCAGACAGTGTATACGATGCTTTAAGGTACCCACTGTTTCCTGTATACCGTGCATATGGACGATGTCCATCGGTATGAATATTTGTGTAGCTTGCCGTTGTAGAAAATTGGTTACCTTGGTAACCAAGACGTATTCCAGCATGTCGGGTGTTGAAGGTTCCATATGTAACATTTGCTTTACCAGAAATACCTATGCGATCGTTTTTAGCTGTGATAAGATTGATGACTCCTCCCATTGCATTCGTTCCATAGAGGAGCGATGCTGGACCACGAATAATTTCAACTCTCTCAATGTGAGCTGAGAGGTAACTATCGTTCACAGGGTGTCCGAAAATGCCCATGAATTGAGGTCTTCCATCAATCAGAGTTAGTACATTAGTATTAGGAGTTCCACCAATGCCACGGATGAGTGTTTGACCTGCAGGTGAGTTAACTCCAAAACCAATAGGGCCACGTTCTGTGACGAAAACACTTGGTACCTGTTGACTAATGATACTGAAAACTGACTTCTGTGGCTGTCGTTCAAGAACCTCTTGAGTGATGACACTTATCGATGGTGCAACCAAAGTACGTGGTACTTCTGTTCGTGTTGCTGTAACTGTTATTGGGTTTAACGTATAACTTCGTAGTGTATCGGTTTGTGCATTTCCGAAAGAAAATCCCACCAAAAGAGATACTAGAGCTAGTGTGCAGTGTTTCATCAATGTGGTCTCCAATATTAGTGTTACTTTTTTTAAAAATGTAACACCATATTCTCTTATTGTCAAGGCATTGAGTACTATTCATGTTTGTGAATGGAATGCTTATGTTTTGGTTGTGTAAGTACTGTGGTGAGTGTTAATTTACCGTGTTTAACGCCTTTAAAGCTTAAGATCTTTTCAGCAAGCGATTTCAGTTGTGATACTTTACCTCGTAAAAGAATAACTTCTAGGCAATGGTTATGATCAACATGGACATGAGTTGTTGATACAATGTTCTCAAAGTACATATGTTGGAAATCAGTGAGTAGTTTTTCTAATTCACGTTTGTGATGATCGTAGAGAAACACAAGTGCTCCATATACAAAAGCAGAAGGATTTTGTATATTCTCTTCAACGAGTTTATCACGAACAATATCGCGTATGGCTTCAGAACGATTAGAGTACCCTTTTTCTTCAATTAGTTGATCGAAATCCCGTAAAAGGCTTTCTTCCATCGAAATTCCAAATCGTACTACTCTATCCATGCAAGAATCTCCTCAAAATAAAGCAATTAACACATGTATGTTTAAAATCAAATTTGTTGTGAAACAAGGTACGAAAACACATATTTTATCCGAGAAAAGTTACATGCTTACTCTTCGTAAAAGTATACAGTATATCCAGAACAGTATCAAGAAAAAGCACATCCGTTGAATAATGTAGGAATTAACTCAACAACATTATTAAATTGTTTTAACTGAAAATACTCTATTTTAAGTATTGTATTATCCGGTCGTAATTGTTTTCTTATGAGTGAGTACAATCACGTAAAGAGTCAAAAATATGTAGTATAGTGAATACTAAAGACCATGTAACATTAATTAATGGGGTGATGTATGAGTAAGCAGGGGTTACTATTTTCACACAATGATACTACTGTCCAGTCTATACGGAGTACTCAACGGTTTGTGAACAAGATCCAAGAAGTACTTAAAAATCCGGTTTTCTTGGCGTTCATCACATGGATTGTTGTAGCTGTATTACTACTAATTGAAAAGATGAAATAGCTAAGTACACGAATAATTGATCGTGGAACGATTGTACATGCACTCTGTTTTGCATGTGCAATCGTTTTTCTTTTTTTCTGAGAAAAAACTTTCGATATTTACTATAGGTGATAACAGACATGCGAATTCTAGCACTCAGTGATATTCATGGCAAAAGAGAACGATTAGCTAACATTCTCAGTCAAACCAATTCTTTTGATCTTGTTTGCATTGCAGGTGATTTCACGACTCATGGGACAATTTCCCAGGTTCAAGATATTTTCTCTATTATTGCTCAGTATTCAAAACCTATCATTGCAGTTGCTGGGAATATGGATTCTCGAGAAATTGATGGGTGGTTGAGTACGATGGGTGTTGGAGTTAATAAAAAGAGTATAATGTACGATACTATTGGTTTTTGTGGCGTTTCTGCAGCACCGTACAGCATGTTACATACACCGTATGAAGTATCGGAAGATGATATTTTTGCAGCTTTAGAGAGTGGGTGGAATGAATTCAACAATGCAACACGAAAAGTTGTGCTTTCACATGTTCCACCATATAAAACAAAGGTCGATACAATACGATTGGGATTACACGTGGGTAGTACAGCTCTTCGTGCATTTATTGAACAGTATTCACCGGATCTTGTCCTTTGTGGACACATCCATGAAGCGAAGGGAACTGATATTCTGGGAACTACACTCATTTGTAATTGCGGTTCTGTTGCAGAGAATAAGTATGCAATTATTGATATAAACGATGGGATTACTGTGGAGCATATTGGATGAAGGATATTGAATTTATTCTTTTTGATCTTGGGAATGTTCTTATACGCATTGACATTTTAAATTTTCCACGGAACTTAGGGATTACTGAACCTTCATTATTAACTTCAGTGCATTCAAAAATACACCCCCTTCAACAACTCTATGAATCAGGAAAGATACCAACGGATGTCTTTTTTGGACAAGTGGCTGAAATACTTCAAAATTCATTCAGTCGAGATGTTATTGAACAAGCATTTTCAAGTATTCTCTGTGAACCCATTGATGCAATGGAAAACGTTGTAAGGTCTCTCTCTCAATCGTACTATACAGCACTTGTCAGTAACACAAGTGAATTTCACTATCGCCGGAGCTTGTTGAGTGTTCCGGCACTTCGGTACTTGAAGAAGCACTACGTTTCGTACCAACTCAATGCACTGAAACCACAGAGAGAGTTTTACGATATTGTCGTTGCAGATTTGAAATGTTCACCGGAGAGTGTCCTTTTTATTGATGATACTGCGTGCAATGTTGAAGGTGCTATTCAAGCAGGGATGCATGGTATACAATTTACCTCGGTCGAACAATTACTTAAGGATTTCGAATCTTTCAATATTCAGGTTTAAGGACGAATGTCGGAAGAAAAAGATATAGTCTATAGTATTACGAATGCAAAGGAATACGATCCTTGTATGCATTCGGCTGAACACATTCTTAATCAAACAATGGTACGGCTCTTTGGCTGTGGACGTGCATTTCGAGCTCACATTGAGAAAAGAAAATCGAAGTGTGATTACTATTTTTCAAGGAATTTAACACAAGACGAAATTAAGGAAATCGAGGACCATGTCAACTCGATAATTGAACAGGATATGCCTATAACGGAGGAGTTTCTTTCACGGGAGGAGGCGAAACATATTGTTTCGCTTGAACGTCTTCCTAAGAATGCGGGTTCAATAGTTCGGATTATCCGTATCGGTACATACGATGTTTGTCCTTGCAGTGGTACTCATGCAAAAACCACACGAGAACTCGGTCGATTTCGGATTATTTCGACGGATTGGAATGGTGGAGTACTACGAGTCCGATTTCGGTTAGAAACATAAAGGTCGTTATATTTTTTTTATTACACCAATACCAGGATTTTCAGAAAAGATAATAGTACCGTTATGAATTTTGACACCATCGAATGCGTCGTTAGAGATGAGGAGAGCTCCATCGAGATCAGCCCAATCTGCAAGTGGAGTCAAGTGAGCAGCAGCTGATATCGCACAGGAAGTCTCTGTCATACAGCCAATCATGACTTTTAAACCAAGAGCTCGAGCTACGAAAAGCATTCTCTGTGCTTCTCTCAACCCTGTGCATTTCATAAGTTTGATATTGATGCCATGGTAAACACCAACAGCGTTTGGTACATCGGTGAGGCGTTGTATTCCTTCGTCACCGATGATTGGAATTGGAGATCGTTCATAGAGCCATGCTAAATCGTCAATTCTGTCTTTCGGGAGTGGCTGTTCAATAAGGATCACACCTCGGTCGTGGAGCCAATGAATCATATCAAGAGCATAGTACTTATCATTCCATCCCTGATTGACATCAGCAGTAATTGGTTTTCCGGTTACGGAGCGTATTGTTTCAATCATTTCTTTGTCGGATTCTCGACCAAGTTTTACTTTGAGTAGGGGATATGCATGGGCTTCTTCAGTTTTTTCCCGCACAACACGTGGTGTATCAATACCTATTGTGAACGATGTGGGCGGAAGTGGAGCATTTGAAAATCCCCAGACTTGATACAATGGGCGATTGAGGAGTTTCCCAACAAGGTCATGGAGAGCAATATCAATCGATGCCTTTGCTGCTGTATTCCCAGGCGCAAGCTTATCAATAGTAGAAAGAATGTGTTCAAGTTCAAATGGCGAAGTATACTGCGAAAGATTAACCTTTGAAAGGAATGCACCTACACTTTCTTGTGTTTCACCGAGGTATGGTGGGAGAGATGCTTCACCATAGCCAACAACGCCATCATACTCGATTTCGGTAAGAACAATAGGTGTGGTTTTCCGAGAAGAGACTGCAATAGTAAACTGATGTTTCAATTCGAGTGTATATGGTTGCCATCGAAGTACCATAGTACTTTTTCTGTTTTGTACTTTCTTCATGTGAAAGTGCGAGAGGAGTGGTACTGTACTCCACAAACCTGTGAAACCTTTCTTTAGAAAAGAACGTCGTGAAAGCATTGTAGTAAACTCCTAATGAGTGCTCTCAAGAAACTATGGAAAGAGTGGGAATAATTCAAATCTTCTTTGTATCTTCTGTATGAAGATAAGAGGAGTATATACAATGAGAGTAGCTGTATACCCAGGGACATTCGATCCTGTTACTTACGGGCATCTCGATATTATCGAACGGGCGTTGAAACTCTTCGATAAAGTTATTGTCACAGTAGCAATCAACAGTGCAAAAAAACCAATTTTTACAACAGAAGAACGACTTCACCTTTTGCGACAGGCAACGAAGAAGTATCCTACAGTTGAAGTTGATTCCTTCGATGGATTACTTGTTGATTATGTGCGTTCTCGGAAGGCTATAGCGGTAATACGTGGCTTACGTGCAATGACCGACTTTGAGTATGAACTCCAAATGGCTTTGCTCAATCGACGTTTATATGGCAACTTAGAGACAGTTTTTCTAATGCCAAAAGAGCAGTACACGTATTTAAGTTCAAACTTTGTTCGAGAAATTGCGGCACTCGGAGGTGATGTATCACAATTTGTTCCTCCAGTGAGCCGAAAAGCACTCGAGAAAAAATTTAGAAAACACACTATGCAATAAAGGTCGAAAAATGGAATATCGAAATGTTGGCATCTCGGAGTTGCGTATATCAGTAATAACATTTGGTGCATGGGCAATAGGTGGATGGATGTGGGGAGGCACAGACAAACGTGCTGCAGAAGAAGCTATTCGTGCAGCATACGACGAGGGTATTACGACTATCGACACTGCCCCAGCATACGGGCAAGGGTTAAGTGAAGAAATTATTGGTGAAGCGATCAAAGGAATACCCCGAGGTGAGTTGCAAATACTCACAAAGTACGGTTTACGTTGGGATACAACACGCGGTGTTTACTATTTTACATCAATTGACAATGCTGGTAACGAAGTAAAAATGTATAAGTACGCTGGGAAAGAGAGCGTTATCAAGGAGTGTGAAGAGAGTTTACGGAGATTACAGACCGATTACATTGATCTCTACCAAATTCACTGGTACGATCCGTCAACACCTCTCGAAGAAACAATGGAAGCGATTGTTCGACTTCGCGAGCAGGGGAAAATTCGATTCGCAGGTGTATGTAATTTTACTGTTGAACAATTCAAACACGCATCGAGTATTACATCAATTATTTCGAATCAAGTGAATTACAATATGCTTCAACGAGATATAGAAGCAGACCTTGTACCGTACTGTCTTCAAGAAGGAAAAGGAATACTTGCTTACAGTCCCTTAGCGCGTGGATTATTGACAGGCAAGATTGTACCCGGACAACCTTTTCCAAAAGGTGATCATCGATCGACCCATAAACTTTTTCAGCCTGAGAATGTGAAGCAGATTAATGAATTCTTGAAAACACTCAAACCATTAGCTGAAAGTCACAATGCAACACTAGCACAATTGGTTCTTCGCTGGACAATCGATCAACCAGGGATTACTGCTGCGTTGGCAGGTGCACGAACAAAAGAACAAGCAGTACAAAATGCACATGCTGTTAACATTTGTTTAACAGATGAAGAAAGAGCTTTCATTCGTGAACGGTTAGCATCATTCATCCTGCAGGTGTAAGTAGTTCCTTGGTTGTGTTGAAGTTAAAATGTAATTGTTTTAGAAAACTCGGGAGTAGAAGCAATTGTTGCAAAATCTGGGTTGAATCGCACATCAAAACGGTAGTAAAGTTCAAGTGCTTTTCGGAGAGAGTGAATACTTTTGTCTTTCTCTTTTAGCATGCTGTAGGTTGCTGCTGCCGTGTAGAGGATTTCAGGATTCGTAGGGGCTAGTTCTAACGCTCTATCAATTTCGATCTTACTATCATCGAATTTCCCTAGTCGTGCAAAGAAAAGAGCTGCATACGCATGAGCTAGTGCATCGGAAGGATTCTTTACAATAGCATTCTGAACATGGGCTAGTCCATTCACGAGCCACTGCTGTGCTTCGCTCACTTGTGTCTTCCATTGGTATGCTTGTCCAAGTCTATAGTACGCTTGGTATGCAGATGGATTCTGGTTAATATACATTGTATAGAATTGGAGGAAGGTATCGAATTTTCCAACTTCGAGAAGAGCATACGACCGACCATAATTCATAATGTGGAGCTCTGGATATCCGAGCTTGCTTGCAGACTCGTAGGAGGCGAGTGCTTCAGTATACTGTCCTGCTGTGTGATAGGCGAGTGCAAGAATAAAGTGTACGGTGGGGCTTTTGGGGTTAAGTGCTAGGCTCTTTTTAGCAGTGGTTATTGCCTCATCAACTCGGTTCTGCATCAGATAATTGAGTGACTGTTCTTCGAAGAGTATGGAGAGGGAATGCGCCGTGGGTGTTATTGTTGCAAGAATCGATTGTGCTTCCTGTACGTTTCCATCGTGTCGTAATGAGCGAGCGTAGAGTACTTGTGTGAGGAGATCGTTCTGTGCACGTGAATAAACCCTGTGTGTAAGTGTTGCTGCTCGTGATTTAAGTTCTGTGACTTGTGTTAATTCATACAAGTGATAGTATGTGAAAGCTGCATCTCGACCAGATATCCAAAATGTTGGATCAGCATCGAAAGCACTTTCGAAGAGTCGACCACTGTAATTGAGTACCGTTGTATCGTAAGAAGGGAGTTTACTCAAAGCAACAACGTACCTCCATGCTGCATCAGGTGAGGGAGTCCAGTCGATGCGAGGTGGAAGCGAGCACTTCACTCCAAGTGCAGTACAAACAGAGTTCAGCAATTGAAGACGAAGAGTACCGATATTTTCGGGTGTGACGTTGGTAGAGAAGGTTGCAAGCGCATTTTGATTATCGCTTTCTGCAAGGGTGTATGTAAGATTATACTGTGTGCCTTTGAGAGTAACAGTACCGGTCAGAATGTATTGGACATCCAGAAATTGACCAACGGTTGAGCTATTGCTTGAATGGCGATCGAATAGGAGCGATGTCGTTGGATTGATAACTCTAAGAGGGGTATACGTAGCTAAGTCGTACGCAATGAGTTGTACAAGTGCACGGTTAAGAGGATGTTGTTTCTCGGCTGGGGTTGTGCCGGTAAACGGAAGCACAGCAACAGAGGGAGTTGATGTGAAAATATATATATAAAGAACAATAAGAAGTAATCCTCCAAGCAGTGTACCTCCTCCAAGAAATACTTTTTTTAGGATACTCGTACGGTCAGAAGAGCGGCGTGAGCGTATAGTTCGTCGTCGTTGATCGTCTATTCTTTTTCGTAATTCTTCAAGGTGCATCTGCCGTTCTCGAGCTTCACGGAGTGCTGTCTCCTTACGGTGTCGCTCTGCATGCGCTTCCATTGCAGCAGCGAGTTCATTCTCCATTTGGCGACCTACGTAGTGGTTCGGGTCAATTTTGAATATTTCTCGGATTGTGAACCGAGCGTCAGTAAACTCTTCTTTTGCGATGTGGTGTCTTACTTTTTCGACGAGTTCATTGATTTTTTCAATGTGTGGATCTAAAAACGTATTGTTCTGGCGTTTTTCCTCGTGTTGTCGCTGGTGCTTTGATTTCTCTTCCTCGATTCTGAGGAGCATTTGATGAGCACCGATATGGAGTGGAGAAACAGTGAATACTTTGTTCACTTCGGCTTCTGCCTCAGAGTATAAGCCCTGTGCTAGGTAGTATTCTGCTTGCTGGAGATGCACACGAATTTCGTGATCTTGTGCAGTGAGAAGTGGAATTGTTTCTTTTACAAATGAAGTACTGTACTGTTGTGCTTCCTTCAATGCTCGTTCAGCTTCATCGAGGTTTCCCTTTTTTAAACTCATCTCTGCTTGCTGGTACAGTTCATCGATAATTTTTTTGCGTTGTTCCTCATTTCTCCGTTGTTGTTCTGTTGTACGTTGTCGTGTTTCTTCAATCTTTCGTGCCTCCTCTTCTGTTTCAAATCGTTGTCGTGTTAGTTGATCGAGGCTGTAATGTTTTCTAAAGAATTCTGCAGAAGCTGATGGTTTTGAAAAATCCGGAATGGAATCAATGAGCACTTCGTATAGTTCGGTTGGTTGGGCAATAGTTCGAAGTTTGAACTTTCCGAGGTTGTACACTTTTATCGTAGGGTCATTCTGGAGATCTTGGTAAACATCGTGTGAAATGAGTATGCGATTTGGTTCGGCAAGTGATTCGATGAAGAGTGCAACTTCGAATGCATCGCCAACAACATCATTGTTCTCTATCCGTACATCGCCACAATGAATACCTATCCGTACCTCTATTTTATCAAGTTCGTCTTTATGTCTATTGTAACTCCAGAGGCGACGTTGAATTTCGATAGCACAGTTGATTGCATTGATTGCAGAGGAAAACTCGATGACAATAAGATCGCCGAGCGAACGTACGATAAATCCATTGAAACGGCGAGAAAGAACAGAGAGGAGGTCGTCGTACGTTTTCAGGAGAGTAAGTGCAGTAGCCTCATCCTGAACAACTTTTTGTGAAAAGGAGTGAATATCAGAGCACAAGATGACACTTGATTTGTGGTGGACTGTGGTATGTCTTGTGTCATGATCCATGAATTTTTCTAACACAGGATTGTTCTTTCTTTTCAAAGATAACGTCAAGTACTCTGAATGTCAATTAATTTACGAGAATAATAAAATGTGAAAATATTGGCATAAGTCTCAATATATTTCATGTGAGGGTGGTAGGGAGAGTATCCATGAACAAGGCCTTGCAATTTTTCATAAAAAAAATATCGTTGCAATCTAAAGTAAAAACCGCTACCTTCATGAGGACGAGTGATTGATAAAGTGGGGTGGGCAATGCGACTTCATTTGACATTGGGAGCTCTTTCGGAGGGATTGTCAATACCAATCAATTACCAGTACTATCTCTCAACAGTGCTCTATCGCTTTCTGTATACATCATCGAAAGAGTATGCTTCGAAGCTCCACAGTGGTGCATTCCTTGGAGATATTTCACCTCGTAAGTTCTTCAAGTACTTTTGCTTTTCACAGCTTTTTCCTGTAAAAGCACACATTGATAGAGACAGAATTGTTCTCCATGAGCCGCTTATTCATTGGTACGTAAGTGTTGCGATTGAGGAAACGTTACGGCATCTCATTCTTGGGATGTTCGAATCGCAAGTGTTCTTTATTGAGAATCCTGAGTATCGTATTGTAGTGAAGAATGTTGAATTGGTACCAGAGCCACAGTATGAACGGACGATGGTATTCCGCATGCTCTCACCACTTACGGTTTCTGTGCCCGAAAATGTCAATGGTACACTGAGGGCTCGCTACTTACTCCCAGATGATCCGGAATTATCACAAGCACTGCGAAAAAATATCCTTCAACGATATAAGTATTTGTATTATCAAATGCCGGAGGATACAGAATTTACTGTTACGGTTGATAGGAACTACATTGAGAAGCGTGGAGGTGTACACACCGTAACGAAACTCGTAACATTGAAACAGAATACAGAACAGGAAACGAAAGTCCGTGGGTTTCTATGCCCGGTAACCATACAAGGGAATCCCCTCCTTATAAAACTGGCATATAACTCAGGGCTTGGAGAAAAGGGAAGCATGGGGTTTGGTATGCTCGAGATTGCAAAAAGGCTTACAGGTGGACCTTCGAACAAGGTTTCGACAACGTTGTAAAGGTGGAATAATTTGAAAAGAGATTATACTATTGTAGCGACAGTTTAGGGAAGAAGGAGATTTATAACAATGACTGAACAAGAAAAAATATTAATACTCGGGGCACTTTTCCACGATATTGGGAAGTTTGAACAGAGACGAAATGTTAATTCAAAAGAAAATCACCAAACTTTATCTGCAGCATTTGTAAAGCGGGTATTTAAAGATGAAAGACTTGCAAATATAGTTGCTAATCATCACGAAAAAGATTTGCGAGAGTCAGTTTCTAAAGGTAGCTTAAAAGGTCTTGATAAGATTCTTGCGGAAATAATTTGTGAGGCTGATAATTTATCAAGTGGTGAGAGAAAACCGGATCCTACTGTGACTAAACAACAACCTCTTGAATCTATTTTTTCAAAAATTTCTAACATTGATGAAAGAAAAATTCAGCCAAAACTTTATCTACAAGATATTTGTGAATTATTTTATAATGAATACTTATTCCCGATTATTAAAGATGAATACAAACTAGATGAGCTTGAAGCAAAATATTCAAAATGGTGGAAATCTTTTAAAGACGAAATTACAAAAGTAAATAAAGATGAACTTGAAACCCTTTATTATGTTCTAAAAAAATATCTTTGGTGTGTTCCTTCTTCTTCCTACAAAACTCGTTCAGATGTTTCACTTTTTGAGCATTCAAAAATTACAGCTGCAATTGCTATTTCAATGTACAGA
>JAOAFT010000059.1 GCA_026416125.1 Bacteroidota bacterium | reverse complement strand
ATGCAGATAATCCCCCTTCACCACCAACAAACATAAGCATTTCTGGCAGTTACGGAAGCAATCCGACAATTCAATGGACACCACCGAATGATCCTGACATAAACCATTATAAAATTTATAGAAAAAAATATAATGAAGGTAGTTTTACACTTGTTGGATTAACCTCTGGGTTAAGCTTTACAGATTATTATGTAACGGTTCAGTATGATTTTTTTGAAGACGATATTTTTTATTACGTTAAAACAGTTGATAATAATGGAAATCTTTCTTCCGAATCTGACTATGTAAATGTATTAGATATCTGGGCTAGTCTAAAAATTGAGAACGTTGGTGAAAAAGAAAATTTAAGTGTTGCATCCGAAGAGGTAAATTCAACCGCATTGAGCATTTCAAATTATCCCAATCCATTTAATCCAGTTACAACAATATCATTTTCAATACCGGAAGAAAGTAACATATTAATAAGAGTCTACAATATACTTGGTCAAAAACTGGAAACAATTTTTGATGGAAAAGTATTACCTGGTCAATACAATAATATTTGGGATGGCTCTAAATATTCAAGTGGATTGTATATAATTACGTTGCAAACAAATGAAGCAATAAAAACTTTAAAGGTAATGCTGGCAAAATAATAATCTAATTATGTTTGGTGAGAAAAACAGTTGGAGTGATTATGAATAAAATAATATTATTAGTTTTTGCAGCCGGATTAATGATTTTTGTTACAACATGCGATACTGTTGAAAACAGAATAGAC
>JAOAFT010000058.1 GCA_026416125.1 Bacteroidota bacterium | reverse complement strand
CACTAACACGATAGGAATTATCAACCTAATAGGTATTCCACAAAACATTTTCCACCTCCATAATTTTAATGATTATTAATTATTTTTAATATTAGCTTTTGATTTTTTGTTACCTCGTAAACAAAATCTAAATATTATTTTAAAATAATCATTTTCTTTGAGTCGACATAGATATTTTTAGATTCAGATTCAAGTGTCTTCGCATATAATCTATAAAAGTATACACCGGACGCATAAGCTTGTGCGTTAAAGAGAATATTATTCTTGCCACTTAAATAAACTTCCTCATCAATTAGAGTTTCTGTTTCTTGCCCAAGAATGTTATAGATTTTTAAAGTTACAATTGCATCTTCGGGTAAATCAAATTCTATTGTAGTTGTTGGATTAAATGGATTGGGATAATTTTGATATAATACAAATTCCTCTGGTATATTTTCTATAATTTCCGGTTTAAATTCCAATCTTATTTGTTTAGCAAGAGTATTTTTCTTTAGAAAAGGAATTGTATCAATTAATGCAGCACCTGAAATCATCAGAGGAGATTGGCTAACCTGAGCATAAGGTCCACGAAATGCATTATTAATTTTTGTCAGCATTGTATCTAAACGTGCCCAATCAATACCTGTGTAATTACGGAAATATGATAAAAAGTTATCCACAATTTGAGAAATTTGTCGTATAGTGTATCCATTGTATTTGTAACTTGTATCCCCGTTGTCGAAGATTAAATCACCAAATCCCATTGGAGTAATTTCAGCGT
>JAOAFT010000057.1:465-764 GCA_026416125.1 Bacteroidota bacterium | reverse complement strand
ATGCTACTGGATTCATCAGGCTCAATGGTTTGCGACTACGCGTGGCGGCACAGGTGTTGGGTCCTCTAAACAAATTCTAATTTGTGGACAAATATATATGGAGTAGTCGAGCCCGCCGTTAAAGGCGGGCTTTTTATTTTTGAAGCAAAGAAGATATGCAGATATAAAAAATAACAAAAATTATTGTTGTTTTAACTAAATAGATGGCAGAAGTTTCTGTTGTTGAATTCATGAAAAATATTTAAACAAGATTTGAGTCAGTCAGGCAATTTCCATAATGATTCGGATTATGATTGTAT
>JAOAFT010000057.1:0-455 GCA_026416125.1 Bacteroidota bacterium | reverse complement strand
ATTTTTCAAAAGTGTTGACTTTCTCTGTTTTGCATAGTATTGAAAAACAAACAGAAAATTATCTGGGTTGCTGAAAACAGCATTAAAAGGGAATCCAGTGAGAATCTGGAGCTATCCCCGTAGCTGTGAGTCCATAGAGTTTTTTAACATTAGTGCCACTGTCCCGTTTCAGGGATGGGAAGGTTGTTAAAAAACGGACAAGCCAGAAGACCTGCCTGGATAATTAGAATCTCAGCTTTCGGGTGAAAAGCGTGAGAGGATGAGGCTTCCTATTTCATCCTTTTCACCCATTGCTACTAACAACAGCAAAGGGTATTTATTTATGGAAACAAAGACTAGTTTGGAAAACTTGTCCATAATAAAACGAAATGGACAGATGGTTTCTTTTATCCCCGATAAAATCACAAGCGCAATTTATAAGGCATTAAAGGCAACAGGGATTGATGATATACAAC
>JAOAFT010000056.1 GCA_026416125.1 Bacteroidota bacterium | reverse complement strand
GGTATAAGCTCACCACCAATTCTTTTTGCTTCCTCTGAAGCATACTTGAAAGTGAAAATTGCACGATCTATTTCTGCATTAGAATACATAATTGGTTTACCAGATTCAGAAGTCATTATTTTAGCAAGTTCCGATTTCCTCTCACGCAAAATTTCTGATGTCTTTTCGAGAATCTCAGAACGCAAATAAGCAGGCAATTCTTTAAATTTCTTGAAAGCATTTATGGAATTAGTGATTGCTAATTCAATATCATTTGGTTGTGCATAATAAATCTTTGCTACCAACTCACCTGTGTACGGATTCTTTATATCTTTTAAAATAGATGATTCTCTTTGAACGTTCCCTATTATAAATTTTAATGTTTCTTTATTTATCATTAATCAGGTTCGTTAATAAATTTCTTAACAAAAGATACAACTTCACTGATATCGATCAACTGCCTTTGATTTGTTTTCCTTTTTTTCACCTCAATTTTTTGATTTGCGATGTTCTTTTCACCAACAATTATTTGTAAAGGCATTCCAAGCAAATCTGCATCTTTAAATTTAAAACCTGGACTCACATTTGTTCTATCATCATATATTACATCAATTGCGTTTTGATTAAGCATTTCATAGATATCTTCAGCTACTTTAACGACTTCTGCATTATTGGTATTTACTGATATCAGATGAACCATAAAAGGAGCAATTGATTTATTCCAGATTATTCCGAATTCGTCATGACTTTGTTCGATGCTACATGCGATAATTCTTTCTACACCAATTCCATAAC
>JAOAFT010000055.1 GCA_026416125.1 Bacteroidota bacterium | reverse complement strand
CGCCGGTCCTGCCGAGCGGGCGGGTGGGGATGCCGCCAGGACCGGACTGCTGCATCGCGAGCACTTCGTCGGCGAATGCGGTTACGCCTGCCAGCGCGGCGAGCACGCTGCGGCGCGTGGGACGAAGAGGAAGGACACGGGAATCCAGATCTCGATGGTTCATGCGAGCCGCCTCTCCGGCCATTGTGTCACGCGGCGGCATCTTCCGGGCACGGGCATGGCCGGGCAGGCGGCGCGCCGGGCGGCGGGGTTCGGGAAACGGCGGAAGAGCGGGATCGCCGGCTGCCGAGTCTCCCCGGCGAAATGATGCCCGACCCTCACGGTGGTCCAACTTGACCGGAGCCGGAACCGCCCGCGGGCCTGCCCCCTCGCGGATCCGGAAGGCCGCCTCGTCCCTGCCCGTGACCCGGCGCCACTCCCGGGGTTCCGTCACGGAACCCGGTATGGGGCTTCCGCTCCGGCGCGGTTTGTGTAAAATGATGGGTGACCACTGTCCCCCGGTGAGCGGGAGTAATTCAGTGGTAGAATGTCAGCTTCCCAAGCTGAACGTCGCGGGTTCGAGTCCCGTCTCCCGCTCCATCCCCCCACGCCCACCGCGTCAGACGAAGCCTCTGCTGCAAAGGACAGGTTGAAGTGCGCCGGAAGTTCCGCGCGCCCGACGGCCGCGGGGCTTTTCCGCATTGGAAGCGGCAAACGGGGAAAGGCGGACAGAGGGTCGCGGCCCGGATGCCATGCCGCTGCCTGGCTTATTGAGGCGCCGGCCAGTACAGGTGCACGAAAGCGGTGATGGCCTCCCC
>JAOAFT010000054.1 GCA_026416125.1 Bacteroidota bacterium | reverse complement strand
TTCTTATCTTGCGAAACAAATTTTGAGTGAAAATCAACTTGGTAATATCAAAATAATTACAACTCTTCACGGAACTGATATCACACTTGTTGGACTTGAGCCGTCGTTTCTTCCACTTGTAAAATTTTCGATTGAAAAGAGTGATGGAGTTACAGCAGTTTCAAATTTTTTGAAAGAGAAGACAATTACAAATTATAAGATTAACAAACACATCGAAGTAATTCCAAATTTTGTTGATGTAAATGTTTACAAACCGAAAGAGGATTGTGTATTCAAATCTCACTTTGCGCCTAATGGTGAAAAAGTTTTAGTGCATATTTCAAATTTTCGACCTGTAAAAAGAGTACCTGATGTAATTAAGATTTTTCATCTTGTGAGACAAAAAATTCCTGCAAAGTTAATTTTAGCTGGTGATGGTCCAGATCGAACTGAATGTGAAAGACTTGTTCGAGAATTGAATATAAAAGATGATGTTTATTTTTTAGGAAAACAGGAAGCAGTTGTAGATATTCTGAATGCGAGTGATTTGTTCATTATGCCAAGTCAATCAGAAAGTTTTGGTCTTTCAGCACTCGAAGCGATGGCTTGTGGAATTCCAACTATCACAACAAGCATTGGTGGATTGCCCGAATTAGTTGTTCACAACGAGACAGGTTACATTGCCGAAATTGGTGATGTTGAAAGAATGGCAAAGTATGCAATTGATTTATTAACAAATCCAAACAAGTATAAAAAGTTTTCTGAAAACGCACGGAAAAGAGCAGTGGAATATTTTAATAAAGATAAAATCGTTAAACAGTA
>JAOAFT010000053.1 GCA_026416125.1 Bacteroidota bacterium | reverse complement strand
ATAGTATACTTGTAGTCACCACCTAATCCAGATGTGGTATTTGCCTGTGGATCGAAATCAATTAATAATACTTTTTTTTTAAAACTAACTAAAGCAGAGGACAAGTTAATAGCAGTTGTTGTTTTCCCAACGCCACCTTTTTGATTTGCAATTGCAATAATTTTTGCCATTTGATAAATATTTTTTTTATTTTTGAAATATAATAAATATATCGATAAAAAGAAAATTGAATATAATTTACAACGTAAATTATATTATCTCATAGAAATGTTTTGAAAAAAATCAACTAACAATCTAACACCAAAACCTGTCATTGTTTTTTGAGTATTAGGTCCAAATTCATTAGGAAAAGATGGCCCGGCGATATCAATATGGATCCATTTTTGATTTTTGTTTATAAAATTTTTCAAGAATAAAGCTGCTGTAATTGCTCCGCCCCAACTGCCACCTAAATTTTTTAGGTCAGCAATATCACTTTCCAAAAGTTGTTTATATTCATCGGGTAAAGGTAAATGCCAAAGTTTTTCATTTGTTTGTTTTGAAATTTCTAAAATTTGTTGTAAAAAATCATTATCATTAGAAAATATACCAGCGTAACCTAATCCCAAAGCAGTTACGACAGCACCGGTTAATGTGGCTAAATCGATAATTAGCTCTGGATTTTTTTCACTTGCATAGGCAAGAGCATCAGCTAATATTAAACGGCCTTCGGCATCAGTGTTTAACACTTCAACAGTTTTATTATTATAGATTTTTATTATATCAGATGGTTTATAAGATTCGCCACTAATGACATTTTCAAC
>JAOAFT010000052.1 GCA_026416125.1 Bacteroidota bacterium | reverse complement strand
TTTTCATATATCGTTGAAATGGAATATATTACATATTAAAAGTAATAAATAAAATGCGTGATTGAATAGATTGGTTGTAATATAAATGGTTGAGATGCGGAAAAATTTAAAAAGTGTAGGCTTTATGCTTATACTGTCCGAGTAATAAATCAAAAAAAAGCCGCCATACGGCGGCCATAAAATAATTTATTTCATCAACAACATTTTTGTAACTTTAGTTGAGTTTCCAAAGTTTACAACGCAGTAGTAAATACCGCTATTTAAATTGTTTGCGTTAAAGTTTAATTGCTTCATTCCAGCTTCTTGGTAGCCTTCAAATAATGTTACAACTTCTTGTCCTAAGCTGTTGTAAACTTTTACGCTAACATTACCAGCTGTTGGAATTGCATAAGTTATTGTCGTTGTTGGATTAAATGGATTTGGATAATTTTGCATTAATGTTAATTCTTTTGGTAAAGTAGCATTTACTTCAATTGTATGTGAATATGTAAATTTACCATCAAAATCTACTTGTTTTAATCTGTAGGAAACTGTGCCAAAGTTTTGAGAGTTATCTGTAAATTCGTAGCTGTTTGAAATGTTGGAATTACCTTTACCATCAACAAAACCTAAAGTAATCCAGCTATTGCCAGTATTTTTTTCTACATAAAAGCCTTTGTTGTTTAATTCTGTAGCGGTATTCCATACAAGTTTTACTTTACCATCAACTAATTTGTAGGTGAATAATGATAGTTCTACAGGGAGAGGATTAATATTTTTAGTTACCGTTAAATTATCCCAATACGAATAAGCGGTTCCACTTGTACTATGGTTCCAAACATAACCACAGTATTTATAAGAACTGCCATTAAAATCTGTATTAATAGGTGTTGTAAC
>JAOAFT010000051.1:300-949 GCA_026416125.1 Bacteroidota bacterium | reverse complement strand
CTAAATACTCCTTCAGCAAAAGCAAATAAAGCTGCAACTCCACCATTACCAATTACATTACACCAAGATCTAGCACCACTACCATATTCAGCAAATCCTAAAGCCTTCTTAAAATTATACTTGTATTTCGTGAATACACTTGAAACTAGGAAGAATATCAATAATACAATAAACCAATTTAAACCACCAAAGAATACTACTATAAAACCAATTATGAATGCTGATATAATGCCAGTGGAATCTAGAAATTTAAATTTAAAGGAAATTATTGAAAGGAAGATTAAGAGGCAAATCCCTATTATTAAATCCATAAAAGTCAATTATATATGATAAATCAAACTTAAAATAAAATTTGTTAAGCATATTTTGGTGTGTAAATGAAGATTTACAAAGCTTTAACAATAGCAGGATCGGATTCTGGTGGAGGTGCTGGAATACAAGCAGATTTGAAAACTTTCTCAGCATTTCAAGTTTATGGAATAACAGTTATAACAGCTTTAACAGCACAAAATACTATGGAGGTTAGAGGAATATATCCGATACCACCAGAATTCGTTAAATTACAAATTGAAACTGTAATTGAAGATATAGGGGTCGATGCAGCGAAGACGGGAATGTTATATGATGAAGGAGTAGTAAGTATTGTAGC
>JAOAFT010000051.1:0-290 GCA_026416125.1 Bacteroidota bacterium | reverse complement strand
TTGTAGCAGAGGAAATTAAAAAACGGAAAATACCATTGATAGTAGATCCAGTAATGATTGCAAAAACAAAAGCAAAATTATTGAAAAATGAAGCTGTAAAAGCATTAATTGATAAACTTTTACCTATCGCTAAAATTACAACTCCAAATATACCTGAAGCCGAGGTTATAGTTGGTTATGAAATAAAGAATCTAAATGATGTGAAGAAAGCAGCTATCGATATAAAATCTATAGGTGTAGAAGCTGTAGTAATTAAAGGTGGACACTTAGTTGGAGATGAAGTGATAGAT
>JAOAFT010000050.1 GCA_026416125.1 Bacteroidota bacterium | reverse complement strand
GTTGTAGGTTCGAGCCCTACCCGCGGAGCTAATAACTCTGAATTTTGGAGTGAACTGGTTCTTATACATATTGAAGTCAAAAGTAAACGAAAGATACTACATTGGTATAACTCAAAATCCTGAACGAAGATTAGAGTATCACAACAGTATCGAAAAAGGTTTTACTTCACGATATAGGCCGTGGGAATTAATTTTTTCTAAAGAAATTGGAACTCGAGAAGATGCACAAACTATTGAAAAGAAAATTAAAAGCTGGAAAAGCAGAAAAGCAGTAGAGAATTTTATAGAAAAGAATAAGTAAATTGATGCGGCTGTTATCCCGACAAGGTCGGGATGTAGGTTCGAGCCCTACCCGCGGAGCTAATAACTCTGAATTTTGGAATAAATTGGTTCTTATACATATTGAAGTATTAGGTTTTACAAGTTAGTTTTTTTTGAAGTTGTTTGTCTTCCACAAGAATTTATACATATCGAAAGCTTCATTACGTTATATTTATCACTAGAAAACCTTCTTTATTATTTTAAGAGCCATTAAAAGTTTGAGGATCGGGTAATACTAATCCTTCACGCAATTGAAAGGGCAAGCGTGTAAAAAAAGTCCTTTCAGAACTTGAGCAGTGGACGTTTGTTGATTAAGAATTAACAAAGTTTTGCAGGTGCTCTGTTCGTCTTTTAAACAATATTTTTTAATTTTTTTAGGAGCATCAAAAGATGTCAGAAAGAGTAAAAGGAACCGTAAAATGGTTCAACGGCGCAAAAGGCTATGGATTCATTCAACGCAAAGATGGAGATGACGTATTTGTTCATTTCCAGGCAATTGTTGGTGAAGGATACAGAACCCTTCAAGAAGGACAGCAAGTTGAATTCACGGTTACTCAAGGTCAAAAAGGCCCACAAGCTCAAGAAGTAAAAGTTATCCAATAATTTTTACATTGAATGCGAAATTAAACCCCGGCGTTTAGTCGGGGTTTTTCGTTTTAAAGAACGTTTCCTATTTCAGTTTATCTTTGAAAACTTTTTTGAATTTTTCAATCTTTGGTGT
>JAOAFT010000004.1 GCA_026416125.1 Bacteroidota bacterium | reverse complement strand
TACGAGCGTATTTGTCTTACAAATGTGAATAAGTCTATGAAGCGCACATTTCTTTTCTTATGGTATATCCATATCTTTTCATTCTTAAGTTTCTCACAAGGTATTACTATCACAGGTATAGTTCGCGACGCAGTAACAAATTCTCCAATACAACAAGCGAACATTCTTCTAAAAGAACATGGAACAATAGCAGTGACCGATTCACTTGGACGCTTTTTCTTCACGTCACTTTCACCTGGATGGTATACAATTTCAGCTACCCATCCACAGTACCAAGTATCTGAGCATCGACTGTTTCTCAACGAACAAACTCATCCTCTAACATTTGAATTGACAACTTTGCTGTACACAGTACCCCCTGTCATTGTTCAAAGTGTACGATCCCCTTCAGAACTCCAATACTCCCCCTATCCACTCGCGTACATCGATGGAGCACGTTTTTTTGATTTTCCTTCACAAACAGTATCCGAAGAGCTCAACCGTATACCGGGAGTAGCACTCATTCGCGATGGTATGTGGGCAACAACAGTAAATGTTCGTGGATTGAGTCGGTACGACATCGTCACGATCCACGACGGTGTACGCATTGAAACCGCACAAGACCTAGCTGCCGGCCTCTCATTGATAAATCCATACGACCTTGAGCGGATTGAAGTAGTGAAAGGCCCATCTCATGCAAGTACCGGCACAATCGGTGGTGTTATCCAAAGTATCGTAAGAACACCATCATTTACTGAGAACGTTCATACTTCATGGGAAGGAATGGGACGGTACGAATCGGTGAACAACCTTCACGGTGAGCACTTCGCTGTTGAGTTGACGTCCAGTTCACTGCGATTCCGTGGAAGTGGCATGTTCAGGAAAGCAGAAAATTATCAAACTCCCCAGGGTTACATGCCAAATTCTCAGTTTACTGACTTTAGTGGTTCATTCTTCCTCGGAACAAAGGTATTTACTTCGCACTTATTTAATATCTCATACCAGCGCGCACAAGCAGAGAACGTCGGTATTCCAGGGGGTAAATCTATTGCACCAACTGCAACAGCAACGTACAAACTAGCTCGACGCGAATTGATAAAAGCAGAGTACATAGCACCGAATATTTCACCTCAAATTTCTCGTCTCCATATACACATTGCACGACAAACAATCCAACGAAATGTTCAGCTCGTTGTAAATCCAACTCTCACGAAAACGCCTCACGCACTCCATACGCTTTACTCTGTCCAAGGAGAGATCTCTTTTACACCGTTCGAAAATCACTTTACAACGGCTGGAATCGAGTACTGGCAGCGGACAATTGATAGCAAACGTGAGTCATACGATACTCGCACTCGGACAGTCGCCCTTGAGCGTCCTCTCCCCGATGCGAAGTATACATGCTTAGGCATTTTCTTCCAAGATGAGTGGCAAATTGCACCGTCATTTACAACCTTTACTCTCGGTGCTCGATACGATGCAATTCAAATATCAAACCCGACAACATACAATATCGATTGGGTTCTCGATTCGTTGGGACAAAAGTATACCCCATCAACACGTCAATTACTGTGGAAGGACGCAAGGAGAACAACAGAGAGTTGGAATGTTACTGCTGGCTTACACCACTCATTTATGCCTACGCTGAACGCTTCTCTTCTCTTTGCTGTTGCTGAACGTTCTGCTAACATTGAAGAACGATTTCAGTTTTTAAGCCTTGGTCGCAACACATTTTTAGGGAACCCCAACCTTACATCGGAACGAAGCTACAACACTAACTGCAATCTCCATTGGAATTATGGTCCCTTTTCAGTGGAAGCAGATGTATACTCTCACTTCTTTGTGAATCTTATTGCTGATACTTTGTTATTCTCAACCTCAACAACTCAAACATTCTCGAAGTACAACATCCGACGAGCAAAAATTTATGGTTATGAAATCGTAGCAAAGTACACACCAGTTCCAACGGTACTCTTCCAATCAACTGTTAGCTACACACGTGGCGAAGATTTTACGCACAAAACAAACTTACCACAAATTCCGCCTCTCAAAGCAACACTTAGTACTCAGTACATGGATGTAAAGTATGGTACTCTCTCACTTGAATGGGAAGGAGTAGCTTCTCAGAACTATACAGCTTCGCGTACTGCTGGCGAAACACGAACTGCCGGGTACGCTCTTGTCCATGTCTCCTATAAGAGCAACGTGTTTAACTTTTTCTCGACTAGATGGACACTACGGTGTGGAATTCAAAACCTCTTCAACAGAGCCTACATCCATCACTTGTCTACACTCCGATTAGTAAAACTTGAGCCGGGTAGAAATGTGTGGTGTTCTCTTTCAATTGAGCAATAGGGATTTGTATGGAATGGTTTTGGTTAGCAACGGCTTCTGCTCTGTTCTCTGCTGCTGCAGCAGTGATGCAAAAGAAAGTGCTCTTTTCCCTCCCAGCACTTGAGTTTTCACTAATTCTTTCACTCGTCATCACAGTGATCTCCGTTTGGATACCATTTGCATATCCTTTGTCATCACTCACTCTCTCCTCTCTTGCACTCCTTATTCTAAAGAGTATCCTTGGCGCTTGTGCATTCTTACTCGTTATGATTGCCATCGAGCAGAACGAATTGAGTAGTGCCCTACCGCTCCTTGGGGCAACACCTGCAGTCACTGCACTCATTGCTTTTGTACTCCTCCATGAAACTCTCAATGGACAAGAACTCGTCGGTATTGGGTGTATTATGGTGGGGACCTACATTGTAGAGAAACGACCACACACACCACTATTCACTACGCTCCGTACATCACATACACATGGAGCTATCGTCGGTGCAATACTCCTCTTTGCACTCTCTTCTGTTGCCGATCGTTTTCTCTTAGTCAAAACACCTACTCATCCTAATGTTGTCCTCTTTATTCAGCACGTTGTTTATACAATCGTTTTTGGAATTGTTATGCTAATTCGAAAAACTCGTCTTTCTCTTACAACATATTCAAGTGTCTTTTTCTTTATACTGGCGGTAGCATTATTCACCTTTGCCTACCGTACCTTCCAACTCGAAGCAACCCAGCGAGCACCGATTGCCCTTGTGCTTGCGGTTAAACGTACATCGATTTTTTATGCTTCGTTCATTGGAGGAACCTTTTTCAAGGAAGAACGTCTTTTCCAAAAACTGATTGGTGCTGCTTGTATTATCGCTGGTGGATTTTTTATTCTCCGCCACTTATCATAACAGTGATCTATGCGTACAGTTGTAACTATATTGCTCATGTTCCTTACAACAGCGTGGATTTCAAGTGCTCAACAAAAGCTTCTCATCCCTATGGACCTCACACAAACCAACCACTTAAAAGCCTACGGCATAGCATACTGGGTGCTCGAAAAAAACGGAATTGTTGAGTGGCTCCTCAATTACCGCGGAGGTTCTTTTCTCACAGATTACTCTTCAGTACTTGCATCCGAATGTCGTATTCGAGGTGTCTCATTTCAAATCCTATCAGCTGCCGAAGCCGCTGCGCTCACTGCAGACATTCAACGTGAAGACAATAACATGGATGCTATTCGTCTGGAAAAGGCACCGAAAATTGCTGTCTACGCACCGCCAACCTTCAAACCATGGGACGATGCAGTAACGATGGCACTTGAGTATGCAGAAATACCCTATACAAAAGTATGGGACCACGAAGTACTTTCTGGTAAACTCATGGAGTATGATTGGCTCCATCTCCACCACGAAGATTTCACCGGTCAATACGGAAAATTCTATGCAAACTACAGAAATGCTCCATGGTACATTGAACAACAGACGTTGTATGAGAAAGAAGCACATCGTCTAGGGTTTTCGAAAGTGTCTGAAGCAAAGAAAGCAGTGGCACGAGCAATAAAGGAGTACATAGGCAATGGTGGTTTCATGTTTGCAATGTGCTCAGCGACAGACAGCTACGATATCGCACTTGCTGCAGAGAACGTTGATATTTGTGATATTATGTTCGATGGCGATCCTCCTGATCAGAACGCACAGGCAAAACTCGATTTTTCAAAGACACTTGCTTTCGAAAACTTTAAACTAGATACGAATCCTTTTCGGTACGAATATTCCGACATCGATGTACCTCCAAGTGACCCTACACCTCTGCGCGACCCTAGCACAGACTACTTCACGTTATTCGAATTCAGTGCAAAGTACGATCCCGTACCAACAATGCTCACCCAGAATCACGTGAACATCATCCACGGATTTATGGGGCAAACTACAGCATTCCGGAAATCACTCATCAAGAAAACAGTAACTATTCTTGCAGAGCGCGAAGGGACAGAAGAGGTACGCTACATCCACGGGAACTATGGACGTGGTACATTCACATGGTACGGTGGACACGATCCAGAAGATTACCAACACGCCGTTGGTGACCCCCCAACTGATCTTAAACTTCATAAGAATTCCCCTGGGTACCGCCTCATTCTCAACAACATTCTCTTCCCCGCAGCTAAGAAGAAACAGCAGAAGACGTAACTAAATATTTTCTTTCACTCGTCGACTCGTTTCAACAAACCTACCAACATAGCCCAACAATATGATCAACAATAGATGATTGAAAAATGCTACTAATTTAATGATATCTACTGAAGAGGCATAACAGTACATCAACACGATAAATTAAGGGGTAAACTAGTATTACTAACAATTTAATTTTAGTGGGATCTCACAATGGATACCACTAATTAAAAGCTGCACTATTTTTAATCATCGAGAAAGAGTACCGAAACGATTTCTTGAACATGGAATTTCTAACCTTCAACTTTATGAAATAGTAGAACTTTTCCTAACATTTGTCATCCCACAAAAAGATGTAAAGCAGGTAGCAAAGCGTGCACTCGAAGAATGTAAAACAATTAAATGTTTTTTGACGCTGATGATAATGAACTATCCACCATACCATACTTCAAGAGCAAAGCTATTGCTCTCCCACTAACCAAGCACCATAAGAATCTTTGCGTCGTTGGAGATGAGGATCAAGCTCTCTATCGCTCCCGAAGGGCAACAGTAAGAAACATCCTTGAATTCCCGTACAGAGTAAAAAACTTTAAATTAAACAACTATCGTTCACATGCAAAAATTATTCAAACATATAATACATCTACTGAATCTATTAATTGGAACGATTCTGATAACAAAAAATTTTTCGCTACCCTGATAAAAAAGTAAAGGTTGCATCTACTACTGTATCACCAGACTATCCTGCTGTATTTTTCAATTTGGACTCAATCGAAAAAAGAAGAAGCTAAGCGGTTCGCTGAGTTAGTCGAATATCTATTAACGAAAAAAAATTATAAACGGTCCAAGTGATGTTGTGTTACTCTTACGAAGCGTTAGACTCGATTACTCTGGTTATTATATTGAGGCATTAGCAAAGAAAAATATAAAGGTATTTTGTCCGCGCGTACGAGCCTGTTTTGAAAATGAAGAAGTACTAATAACGTTAAGTTGTTATACTTTAATTTTTGGGTTCGTTGATAATGATCTAGATAAGTATCCACACAAAGATAAATTAGAAGAAGGATTAAAGTTACTTTCACCATTTATCAATTCTCCACTTGCCTCATTTATAAAAACACGAGTTAATGAATTTTCAAAATCAGCGGTAAATCTACATTAGACACGAATGTTGCTGACTATCTCTACCAAATGTTTGCCTATAATCCATTTTCCGATTCCCTTAAGGATGAAAACAAAGCTCGCAATCTATCAATATTGTCATCTTTGCTGAGCACTTTTCAACTTTATTATCACATTCCTGTCAGTAAGTGCAAAAAACAAATTGCATGTGAAATATAATTTCTTTAACAGTTTTCTGAACCTACTTATTGAGGCCGGTCAAAATGAATATGAAGATGAAGATAATCCTATACCCAAAGGTTATGTCCAAATTATGACCATTCACCAGTCAAAAGAACTTGAGTTCCCTGTTGTCGTTGTTGGTTCGCTCGATAAACGATTTCCCGTAGGTAAAGAGGTTAATCGAAGACTTTCACCCTATTATCTAAGAGATCAATTTAAACCAGAAGATCGTATTACAATATTTGACCACGCAGGAACTTTCTATGTTGCATTCTCACGCGCTTAAAAACTTCTTGTCCTTACATCGAGTTCAAAACCGAACCCTATTTTTAATCCAATATTGGAAGGACTTAAGCAATGGCCACACGTTAGAAAAGAGACGCTTCTAGCTCCAAAAGTTTCAATCTAAAAATCCTTTTGTACCCAAGAAAAGTCTATCACTGACAACACACATCAACCTCTATGAAACCTGTCCACGCCAATATCAGTTTTATAAAGACTTTGAGTTTACTCCGAGTAGAACTGGACAAATTATTTTCGGAACACTTGTCCGTGAAACTATTGAAGATATCCATAGAGCTATTCTCGATAATGAGCCTGTAAACGGAGAAATAATTAGAGACCATTTAAAAAAATTACAAATCACTTCTTGCGTCCGGATTGCGACCACTCGCACCATATCAAAAAAAGTCCGCATTGAATCAAGTAATGAACTATTTCAATAACAATAAAGACATACTTAAAAGGATTGTTGAAACTGAAGTTGATGTATCAGTGGAAAAAGATGACTATATCATCACTGGTAAAGTTGACCTAATCTTAGGCAACGATAAGAAATTAGAATTGCTGGAGTTTAAGTCTCAACCAAGACCATCACGCAATGCCAGACAAAACTAAAATTTGCAAGGAATGTGATTTTAAGTTTTATTGTAGAATAGAAAATATATGAGGTGAGCTATGACCTTTGAAGAGCTAGTTCAAAAAGAAAAAATTGGCTTAATTCTTCAAAGGAAAATAATTTCGATATCAATAGCATTCTTGCCGGTTTATACAACGACCCGTCCCATTTCATCTTTGAATTATTCCAAAATACCGAGGATGAACATGCAACTGAAATAAAAATTGAGCTTTATAATGATCGGTTGGTTTTTATCGCAATGGAAGAGATTTCGACGTTGAAGATATAGAAGGGGTAACTGGTATAGGAAATTCAAAAAAGAAAGTAGATTTAAACACTATCGGTAAACTCGGTGTAGGCTTCAAATCTGTTTTTGCACTTACGGAAACACCAATCATCGTTTCAGGTCCCTATAAAATTCAGATTGAAGATTTCGTTGTTCCGTCTGTCATTGAAGCATCAGATATTCACGGTACTCTAATTCCCCTGCTATATTGATCATTTAACGTCAGCCATTGGGGAAGCAACCGTTGAGAGGAAAACAATTAAAGTCCAAAGTAAACCTATCGTGCTTTCACAGACACCACCATTTACCTGGCGAAGAAAACATAAACGTTTAAGAAAAACTGTTTTCAACTTTGTTGCTCTCTATAATGATTTTGAAGCCGACTTTGCAAAGTTTTTAGATAACTGCGAAGATAGTAGTGCATTCTCAGCCTTAGCAGGAACGGATTTCAAAATTGATTACCTCACTTCAAAAGGCGCTATAAGATTTTATTATCCTGACTATGGTGCAGACCAAAAAGTTGAAAGAGATAAAGTTTATTGGATACTCGAAACAAAAGGGCGCGAATTCCCAGAATTAGAAAACAAAAATAAAGCAGTTGAACGATGGTGCAAGCAGGTAATAAAACAAACAGGAATTGAGTGGAAATTTGTACTAATTAACCAGAAAGAATTTACATATATCACAAAAAATTATACATTGTTTCAACACTTCATCTCAAGATTCTCCTAATGTACATCTACGATCCTTTACTCCTTCTCTTGTTTCCACCACCGTGAAACAACTGTTTCAATTTTAGTTACGCTATCACTCTTCTTCCATTTCTCGTAGAACTTAATATCGCCACTATCAGGCTCTGGATGGGGGATATCGATTTGTACACGTAAAGGCATCGGAGTTGATTCACCAACAACAAGCGCTTCCCCTTGGCGAAGGGATGGAAGTACTTCAATTAAACTCGTAAACGTATCGGGTACTAATCGTCGAATATAATTCTGGTCGTTCGGATTCGTTAAGCGAAGCACAACGTAGTTGCTGCACTGCGAGAGAATCGTTTCTGACACTTCTGCTGGCCGTTGACTGACAACCATAATTGAGACACCATACTTGCGCCCTTCCTTCGCAATACGTTCGACTGTACGACGGGCTGTTGACTCAACGCTGCTCGGTAAATAGTTGTGTGCTTCTTCAAATACAAGGAGAATCGGGAACTCACGTCGATTCGGATTCCAAAAGTTAAAATCGAAAACAGTACGGGCGAGAACCGACACAATAGTATTCACAACATCGAATGGAACACCACTAAGGTCAAGGATTGTAATACGTGCCTTTCCCTCGCTCCCAAAAATTGAAGTGAGAAAGCTGTTTAAACTTTCCGAAGTTGTATACTTCTTTGGTCGAAACATAAACTCGTATCGAGGGTCGTTCAGTTTTCCATCGAGACGAACAAGAAAACGAGTGAACTTCCCATAGAAAGGACCTTCTCGTGTGACACCTCCTCCTAATGAAACTTTTTCTGTATCCATGTACTGGATTCGAGCTCGAATTTCGCTGAGGTCAAAAAACACCGGCGTATCTATTGTAACATAGAGTGAAACATTTGGATTCTTTCCTTTCTTGGAATTGATGATGAGATCTTTCAACACGGTAATTTGTGTCGATGCATTCTCGTCACGCGGATCAATAAACATTTCACAAATTTCATCGAAATTCAGAAGCCAAAAAGGAAGTTCAAAATCAGCAATGCGAATGTAGTTTGCATCTCTGAACGCAGCACGATATTCGTTGTGAAGATCGAGGATAATGATATTCGTATCTGGGAATGAGGCAACCTTCTGGAGAATGGATGCCACTGTGCACGATTTTCCAGATCCACTCGAACCTAAAACAGCAATATGTTTTGCGAAGAAACGATTTGGATCAAGGTATGCTCGTTGCGATTCAAACAGTGAGATTGTGCCAACTGAAAATCCATAGCGTTGGAACACTGAAAAAGCAACTGTTAAATCGGTATCTTCTGCAAGGAATACAGGTGCATCAACAGATGGGAAGTACGAAACACCTCGATCGTACCGTCCTCCTTTTACAGTGCCGACAAGTGAGGCTTCAAGTATGTAGCGAAGGTGACTTTTCCCGTTGAGTACTATTTCACGTTTTTCAAGTTTGTTCGTCATCCCAACAATAACAATTGATCCCATTGGGATGAGAATGTAGGAACCTAATTGGCCAATGAAATAGCTTTTTCCTCCGATTTCACGTTTTAACGAAGTGATCGTGTCATCGAGAAGTACAGTAACAATACCACTCGAGACTGAAATAACGGTTCCTATATACTTTTGTTCCGTCATATATTTTCCCTTCCCTCATTTGAGTCTTAGACTGCATTACTCAGGTATTGAACTGCATACTCAGACTCCAGGATGGCAAATTACGTTCATACATACATTACTTCGTTCGTTTAATAACAACAATTGTTTTATCGTCTGAGTACTCTGCACCATCAGAAAATGCTTCGACATCGCTCATTAATGTTTCGCAAATATCCTGGGCACTTTTCGGAGCAAGTTGTTTTACTCGCTCAATAAGACGTTGTTCCCCATACACTGTACCATCTATGCGTCGTGCTTCTGTAATACCATCGGTATACAGCACAACAACATCTCCTTTCTTGAGCATTGTGCTCTCCACACGGTACCGTGCATTCTGAAAGGGACCAAGGATTTGGCCTGTTGGTTCAAGCAATTCAATTTTGTCGTCTGAGACATGGTACACAATAGGGCTATTATGACCAGCGTTTGAGTAGAGCATTAATCCTTTTTGACCATCCGTAAGCTCTGCGTAGAAGAGAGATACAAACTGTTCTTCGGTGAACGAACGATTAACAATCTTATTGATCCCCGACATAAGTGCTGCTGTTTTTGTTTGATGGGCAATTCCCATCCGTAATGCTCCAACAACGTAGAGTGCCTGAGCAGCTGCTTGGAACCCTTTGCTTGCAGCGTCACCAACAACAACGCTTAAGCGATCTTTTGCATCATCACCGAAAATATAATCGAAGAAATCGCCTCCAACAATACGATCGGGACGCGAAAGACCATAGACATCGTAGTAGTAAAATCGAATGTAGGGTTCTGGAAGAATACTTTCTTGAATTTCTCGTGCTTTATCAATGTCCTGTGCAAGTAAATCAGCTTTCTGTTGAATTCGTTTGTTCCGCAAGAGTGTACTCACTGCAAGACTAATAATATTTAAGTCCAGGAGAAGATTTTGGTCGAGGTAATCTGAGTTAAATGCCATGACGTACTGGAACACGTACGTATCGCGATAGCGAATTTTCTCTCCAATACCTGTTGCAGAATACTTGATGATGCCTTTTCCACGGAGATACTTATCGGTCTCTGTCGCAATGATCGTCCGATGTTCAATGAGTTGTAAAAAAAGTGGATAGCGGGCAACTGAGATGCGGTACCCTGGTTCAAGTTTTTCGATCTCACCAATTTGGTGAATGAGTCTGTACGATTCTGTTGCAGGTTCGTACTGCCACAGTCGACCACCTTTCAATCGAATATTTTCATTGCGCACAATTTCGTTCATGACGTGTTTGAGAAGTTCTTTTTCTGTTTTAAAACTCTGCGATGCAAAACTTTCGATCGTGCGGTACAAACGACGTTGATCCATAGCTCTCCTTCTTGGTTTAAGAAACTATTCCCTACTGTAGACGGTTCATTTGCCCACTTTGTTCGTACAGACTGTTTCGAAGAGGGCACGGAATTCATCGGCTCCTTCCCGTCCTAGCATAAATTCCAATTCTTCCCAACAAATGTCAAGGATTGTGAGTGTACCATCAGGCACCGCACTACAGCACTCAGGACGATTTGCAAATTCCGGTTCGTACATCGTAAGTACACCGCCGTCGAGTGTCAAAGGGAACGCAAAACAGTAGAATGGCTTAAGTGCATATTTTGACATTCCCTCCTGCATTGCAGTAATTTGGAGAGTACACAACCCTTTACTATTAAGAAACACACATCCACCATTTGCGACTTGTGTTCCATCACAGAATCCTGACGGAAAGTCAGGATCTGGTTGTACATTTTCATCGAACCACTGTGATGGTTCGCGGACTTGATTCGGTTCCATGTACTGGAGAATGAGCGAGCTATGGTCAAGAATTCTGCTCTTTTCCTCGAGATCAACGTACACACCTTCTCGACAACACATTCCATTACAATTACACATCGAACACTGTGGTAAAAATCGAAGAGTGAAAAGCTCCGGATCTACACTAAGTTGCTGTACGTGTGCGAGAGTATGACGTGTAAGTGTATAGGTATTTGAGTGCATTGCTGTGTTTTATCCTCCACATGAATTCTTCGTACGTGCCCGCTCCACAAGTGTAGCCAACTTTTGCAAAGCTTCAAGTGGTGTGAGTGTATTAATATCAATTGAGCGTAATTCATCCCGAAGTGCACTATCGTCTGCATTGAATATCGTCAATTGGAGTGGAGCTGTTACCTGGTTTTGTATTGATGGTGGAAGCACTACCTCTGTGCGCTCAAGCGTTTTTAGGATCTGTTTAGCACGCTCAGTTACTTCCTCTGGTAATCCTGCCATTTGTGCTACTTGGATACCATAGGAGTGATCCGCCACACCTGGTTTCACTTTATGGAGAAAAATAACCTGATCGCCATATTCCCGAACATCAACTTTATAGTTCTTGATGCGTGGATAGTGATGAGCAAGTTCGTTCAGTTCGTGGAAGTGTGTTGCAAAGAGTGTCTTTGCCCCAATATGATTGTGAATGTACTCTGTGAGAGCCCAAGCAATACTGATGCCATCGAATGTACTTGTCCCACGGCCGATTTCGTCAAGAAGAATGAGACTCCGTTTTGTAGCGGTATTGACAATGTTCGCCGCTTCGTGCATTTCGACGAGGAATGTACTCTCACCGAGTGCAATGTTGTCGCTTGCACCAACACGTGTGTAGATTCGATCGACAATGCCAATCGATGCTTTTTTCGCTGGTACAAAACTCCCAATTTGGGCTAAGAGAACAATGAGGCCTACTTGACGGAGGTAACTCGATTTTCCGCTCATATTCGGTCCGGTAATGATGTTGATTTGGCTTTCTTCAGTATCGAGGATCGTATCGTTCGGGGTATAGTGTTCACCTGGCGGAAGGAATTTTTCAACAACAGGGTGACGTCCTTCTATGATTTCAAGGCGGGTGGAATCATTAACCTCAGGGCATGTGTAGTTATTCTCGACTGCAACGTTTGCCAAGGAGAGAAGACAATCGAGTGTTGCAATAGCACGTGCATTTTCTTGGATAATAATCGCGTGTTCTGCTATGGTACTCCTCACTTCAGCAAACAACCGTGCTTCGAGCTCTACAATCTTCTCTTCCGCATGGAGAATTTTTTCTTCGTACTCCTTTAATTCAGGAGTAACGTATCGTTCGGCATTCGTGAGTGTTTGTTTCCGAATATAGTGAGCTGGCACTTTCTCTCTGTGCGCGTTTGTCACCTCAATGTAGTACCCAAACACATTGTTGTACCCAATTTTTAGTGAAGGGATCCCAGTCCGTTCTCTTTCCATTTGTTGTTGCTGTGCGATCCACTGTTTTGCACTCCTGGAGAGAGCTCGCAGTTCATCGAGCTCTGCATTGTACCCATGTTTAATAACTCCACCTTCGGCTAGTGTTCCCGGTGGGTCGTCTTCAACCACACGGTGAAGGTGTTGAGCGAGTTCTTCTAAGGGGTTGAGGCACTGGTACAATTCCCGAAGGAGCATCGAACGAGTTCCTGCTAACTGACCCTTCAAAGGTGGAAGTTGATAAAGCATTGCACGCAGTTGAACAACTTCTCGTGGTGTAGCACGTCCTGTTGCAATCCGCGCAATAAGTCGTTCGAAGTCACCAATGTGTACGAGGTGGGAGGTGAGTGCATCACGAATCTGCTCATTTTCGACAAGCTCACGCACTGCTTCCAATCTAGCACGAATTTGGTCAACGGTTTTTAACGGATTGAACACCCACTGTTTCAACAATCGCCCGCCCATCGGCGTGAGAGTCCGATCGAGAACAGCGAAGAGTGTACCATCTGTTTGCCCTGAGAGCGATGTTGTAATCTCCAAGTTACGACGCGTTGCGCCATCGAGTACCATAGTAGCATTGCAATCGTACGGCACAACTTTCTTGATGTGAGGAATGTTCGATTTTTGTGTCTCTTGCAAGTAAGTAAGAATTGCCCCTGCAGCAACGATCCCCCACCGCATTTCTTCAATTCCAAACCCTTTGAGCGAGTTCGTTTTGAAGTGCGTAATAAGGACTTCGTATGCATAGTCGACATTGAAAACCCAATCGTCAACCTTTGTAATGAGGGGAGATATTTGCTGAAGTTGTTTGACCAGAGAAGTGAGAGTGTGTGCATCACGTTTCTGGACAAGTATTTCTTGTGGTTGAAAACTCCCTAGATGTTCAAGGAGGTGCACAAACGGAAATTCACTTGCACCAAATTCTCCGGTTGAAACATCAACGTACGCGAATCCAATCGTATCGCCACTTGTTGCAAGTGGTGAGTTGAGCGCAATGGCAACTAAGTAATTGTTCTTCTTGTGCTCGAGTACTTTCTCTGAGAAAGCAACACCTGGTGTTACTACTTCAACAACATCGCGCTTTACAATCCCTTTTGCGTACTTTGGATCTTCGAGTTGCTCACAAATTGCAACACGGTACCCAGCACGGAGTAGCTTTGGAAGGTAGGCATCGAGAGCATGGTAAGGAAAGCCAGCGAGTGGTACATCACCAGCAGCACCATTCCCGCGCTTGGTTAACACAATTCCAAGTACTTTCGAAGTAATTTTTGCGTCCTCTTCAAACGTTTCGAAGAAATCACCCATCCGAAACAAGAGAATCGTATCAGGGTACTTCGACTTCACTTGTTGGTACTGTCGCATTAGAGGCGTTGACATATGCATCCGACCTTCGTTACTCCAAAGGTACGGAAACATCTCCTCTCAGTAAACAGGAATGTCTATTATTTATTTTAATGTGTGGATAGGCCAACGTTGAAGTACTTCGTACGTTTCATAGTCTGTGAGATCGTAATGAATTGGTGTTATGGAAACGTATCCTTGTCTGATTGCTGCTTCATCGTACGTTATATCGGTATCAGGATTATCGAGAACCCCGGTTAACCAATAGTAATCAACGCCCCCGGGGTCACGACGATGGTCAAATGTATCATTCCATAGCGCACTACTCTGTTTCGTGACAAGTACTCCTTTAATCTCACTCTTTGGTAACGCAGGTACATTGACATTTAGGAGCGTCCGTCGTGGCAACCCTTGTTTGAGTACGAGAAGAGATAATTTCCGTGCAATTCGTGCCGCATACGAAAAATCGGGCGACGGTTTATACGTTGTGAGTGACACTGCAATGGATGGAATTCCTAACACCGTACCTTCCGTGGCAGCCGATACTGTACCTGAGTAGATAACACTAATTGCGGTATTCGAGCCATGGTTAATCCCAGATACAATCAGATCAGGTTCTTCAGGAAGAAGTGCACGTACTGCAATTTTAACACAATCAGCAGGTGTCCCTTGCACCGCATATCCGAAGAACTTTCCATTTTTATAGTACTCTTTCACTCGGAGAGGATAATTCATCGTAATAGCATGCCCCACAGCACTCTGTTGTTTATCGGGAGCGACAACAGTAACCGTTGCTATTTTCTTCAACTCTTTAACAAGTGCAGCTATACCTTGGGCATCAATTCCATCATCGTTTGTTACAAGAATAGAAATATTACGCTGGCTCTTGTTCTTAGTAACTTTCTTTTTCATTGGGGAACGTTCGCTCCTTCACATCATGGACGTACTGTGCAACACTTGTACGAATTGTTTCTGCCAGGTGTGCATACCGCCGCACAAACCGTGGGTGAAAATCTTCATATAATCCTAACATATCCGAGACAACGAGAATTTGGCCGTCGCAGTGTACTCCAGCACCTATTCCTATTGTTGGGATTGAAAGCAATTTTGTGATTTTTGCAGCAAGTTGTGCAGGAATTTTTTCTAAGACAATGCAAAATGCTCCAGCTTCCTCGAGTACTTTCGCATCGCGGAGAATTTGTTTCGCCTCTTCGGTTGTTGTTCCGCGCGGTGTATATCCTCCAAACTGGTGGATCGATTGCGGCGTGAGTCCAAGATGTCCCATAACAGGAATTCCAGCTCGTACTGTCATTTCAACGAGTCGTGCAATGCGTTCTCCTCCTTCAAACTTCACTCCTCCTGCACCTGTCTCTTTCATAATACGGCCTGCATTTCGAAATCCTTCTTCGTCGTTCGCTTGGTACGACATGAATGGCATATCCACAATGACCATTGCTCGATCGACACCTCTCACCACTGCTTTTGCATGGTAAATCATTTCGTCGAGTGTTACAGGTAACGTTGTATCGTGACCTTGCACCACCATACCAAGCGAATCACCAACGAGGATAATATCTACTCCTGATTGGTCAAGAAGTCGTGCTGTTAAGTAGTCATAGGCAGTTAAGCATGCAATTGGAGTTTTCTCTCGTTTCATCAACGAAATAACTTTCGTTGTTACTTTCTTAGGGCCTGATGTTCCTTGCATCTGTTTCATAGTACATTTCCTTCAATGGATTCGAGTTCAGTAATAAAACGAAGACCCCAACACTTTTCAAAACCTTGTTGTACTGCATTCCGAACTTCATTAATGAGTATCGGTCGTTGGAGAATCGTTTGAAGATCTGTTGTTCTTTCTTCAAAAACACGTTGGATGTGGTTGCGCTCTTCGTTGGAACACACAAGGTATTCAAGGAGATTTTTGTGTGCAGAACCTATGAGAATTGAGCCATGTTGAAGTATAACTTCGCGACCATCGCTGGTACAGTACCTCCGTTGTGCACTCCCAATGAGCTTTTTCCCATCGACTGTAATTTCGTACCTCCCAGCACTCGAGAAACAGGCCCCTCCAACCACTGAACGGTAGAGAGATGGAAAGTGTGGTGACTGTTTTTCATACTGAGCATAAATGCCAAGAAGCCTCATTGCTGTAAGCAATGCACGGCTAATTAATGCATACGTTTCAAGTATACTCTTACCATTGTTCTCAAACACAACACAGTACGTCAGTTCTTCGGCGTGAAGTAATGCACGTCCCCCGGTTGGACGTCGTACAACATCAATCCCATCGCGAATGGCTTTTTCGTAATCGATAGTCTCCCAAGGCTGGTGCCACCCAAGCGAAATTGCCCACGGTTTCCATGAGTAAAGACGGAGTGTTGGTAGACCTCTCCCTTCGCACAACAATCGCGCAAGCGATTCGTCGCGCTCCATATTAATCCTCCCAGGTTGTGAACCTGTGTCTTCAAGGTACCACAGAGTTGCCATTCATTACCGCCCAAGTCGTGGACCAGGCATAATGCCACGTTGACTCTTTGCTATAAAATCGAGGATGTTCTGGACTTCTGGAATGAGAGGAACCTCTTGTTTGATGCGTTGAACTGCCTGCGAAACGTTCAAGTTCGAAAGATAGAGAATAGTATAGGTCTTATCGATAAGAGCAATTGTTTCATTCGTAAAACCACGACGTTTCAATCCAACAATGTTCAATCCCTCGTACGACATTGGCTCACGTCCAGCCCGCACATACGGCGGTATATCTTTTGGAACACGGTACCCACCCCCAACCATTGCGTGGTCACCGATTCGAACAAACTGATGAACAGGAGTCAATCCTCCTAGAATAACCCAATTCCCAAGTGTAACGTGTCCAGCAAGTGCAGCACTGTTTGCCAAGATACAATGATCCCCTACAATACAATCATGCGCTACATGTGTATTTGCCATGAAGAGGCAATCATTTCCAATGACAGTTTTGCCATGAGCACTGGTACCACGGCTCAGTGTAACATACTCGCGAATATCACACCGATCACCAATTTCGAGTGTTGTTGGCTCGTTGTTGTACTTCAGATCTTGCGGTTTTGTACCAACAGAGGCAAAAGGAGCAACCCTACAGTCTTTCCCCATTGTTGTATAGCAATGGATGACAACGTGTGAACCAATTTCACACCCATCACCAATTGTTACATGCTCACCAATGATTGAATATGGACCGATGGTAACATTTTCACCCAATTGAGCTTTAGGACTAACCCTTGCTGTAGGATCTATAACAACCGCCATAGAATTCCTTCCTTACTTACCAGATTCACGATCAACAATTGCTGCTGTCAAATCACCTTCTGCTACCAGAGCACCATCGACAAACGCTTGCCCTCGCATCTGTACGACCTTCGAACGCCGAGATACCATGTGGAGCTCAAAGACAAGTTGATCCCCAGGAACAACTGGTTTCCGAAACTTAACGTTGTTAATACCCATGAAGTACACCAGCTTGTCACCTGGATTTTCCACACCATTCAGGAGCAGAACACCACCTGCCTGTGCCATTGCTTCAACAATGAGCACACCAGGCATTATCGGTTTCCCGGGGAAATGACCCTCGAAAAACCACTCATTCATCGTGACGTTCTTCACAGCAACAACACGTTCGTCAATCTGAAACTCGACAATTTTATCAATGAGCAAGAATGGATGGCGGTGTGGAAGGATACGTTGAATTGCATTGATATCAAAGACAACACCTTCCTTCTTCTCGTGTTGGTACTTCTTCACTAACTTCTTCTGTTCATAGAGTTTCCGTACTTTCTTTGCAAACTCAATGTTTGCCGCATGTCCCGGACGTGCAGCGAGAACTTGTGCTTTAATCGGTACACCGATGAGCGCGAGATCGCCAATCATGTCTAGTAACTTGTGACGTGCTGGTTCATTCCTATACTTCAATGGCTTATCTCCCAATACACCGGTGGCACCGAGAATTACTGCCTGATCGATACCTATTTTCTTTGCAACCTTATCGAGTTCTTCTTTCGTAAGTTCCCGATCAACGATGACAATCGCATTGTCGAGATTTCCACCGCGAATCAACCCTGCGTCGTGCAGTTGCTCAACTTCGTGTAGAAAGCAGAATGTACGTGCGGAAGCGAATTCTGATACAAACTCTTTCTCGAGATCGAAGAGACCTGTATGTTGACTTCCGAGCGCAGGATTATTGTAATCAATCATAACCGTAACACGGAAATCATCCGTTGGAAGTGCTACAATTTCAACACCTCGCTGTGGATCCTGGTAGTGGATAACCTGATCAATAATTAAGTAGTCTTTAGGTGCTTCTTGCTCCTCCAATCCAGCTTCGAGGAGAAGATCCACAAACGGTTTTGCACTTCCATCACCAACAGGTGGTTCAATGTTATTAAGTTCAATAAGGATATTATCAATTTGGAGTCCAGCAATTGCTGCAAGTACATGCTCTACTGTGTGAACACGTACCTCACCTATACCAAGGGTGGTACCCCGACGCAAATCAACAACATAGTCAACAAGCGCTGGAATTTCTGGTGAATCTGGCAAATCTACACGTCGGAACCGAATACCAAAGTTTTCTGGTGCTGGTTTAAATGTCATTGTTGTTTGAACACCAGTGTGTAAACCAACGCCAGTCATTGACACTTTCTTCTTAATAGTTATCTGTTGAATGAGCATACTACGTCGTTCCTTCTCCTGATTGTTGTTGCACATGAAGTTTCTTTTCCAACTCTTCCACTCTCTGTTTCAACGCAGTAAGTTCGCGAATTGTGTCGGGGAGCATTTTCAAAGCAGCGTATGCTCGCTGTGCTTTTCGAGCTTCATCTGCTGGGTATCCAAAGTATGCTTTATTGGGTTCTTTAATTGAGTTTGGTACACCAGACTGTGCCATAATGATTGTACCATCTGCAATTTCAATGTGGCCAGCAATGCCAACCTGCCCTGCTAACTTGCAATTTTTCCCTATTTTTGTACTCCCACTAATGCCTGTCTGTGCCGCGATAACAGTATTCTCGCCAATTACTACGTTATGAGCTATCTGGACAAGGTTATCAATCTTCACTCCACGACAAATTTTCGTTTCGCCAAGGGTTGCTCGATCAATCGTCGTGTTCGCTCCAATTTCGACATCATCTTCAATCACAACAATTCCAAGCTGAGGAATCTTTTCATACGTGCCATCGGCACGGGGAGCATGACCAAATCCATCTGATCCGATTACTGCTCCAGAGTGGAGAATAACCCTGTTTCCAATGGTACATCCGTGATAGACAGTGACATTCGGATACAGAAGACAATGATTTCCTACTGTTGCATTCTTTCCAATAACGCACCCTGCACCGATTTTTGTTCCATTCCCTACTCGAGCACCATCGCAAATAACCGCGTAGGCACCTATTGAAACATCATCGCCGAGTACTGCTGACCTCTCAATAACTGCTGTCGGATGAATTTCTGGTGAAAATGGATCGGGGACTTGAATGAAACGAGGTAAAAGCCGAAGAAATGCAATATATGGATCATCCACACGTACAAAGACAATCGATATCTTTGTACGATATTCCTCAACTGGAAATGTACGGGATACAAGAACAGCCGTTGCACTGGTTGTAAGTAAGTACTTTTCGTACTTCGGGTTCGCAAGGAACGTTAGAGATCCGCATTGAGCTTCCTCGATTTTTGAGAGGGTGGTAATTTCAATCGATGGTGACGACTCATCACCAAGAATGTCGCCACCAAGCAATGAAGCTATCTCTGAGAGTGTCATATGTTACTTTTTCGGTGATGTTGTTGATTGTGTTGGGGTTAAGAGCTTGTCGAGTACTTTTTGCGTGAGATCATATTTTTCGTTTGTATACAAAAGAAGGATGTCGCCACTCTTATCGAATACAAAGTCGTACCCCTCTTCCTTCGCAACATCTTGAAGTGCTTTGAAGATGCGATCCTGTACTGGTTTCATTAAATCGTTTTGTTTTATGAACAGTTCGCCATTCTGTCCAAATTTTTGATTCCGGAAATTCACAATTGCTTGATCGAGTTCACGCAATTCCTTTTCGGCTTCTGCACGTCGTTGATCTGTCATAATCAATTTACGACGATCATACTCTTCGAACTTCTTTTTCCATTCGTTTTGCATTCTCGTTAATTCTGACTGCCATTCTTCGACGAGTTTATCAAGTTGCTTCTGTGCTTCCTGTGCTTCGGGTAATTGTTTGATAATTGCTTCCGAATTGAAATATCCAAGTTTCTGCTGGGCAGAAAGTACACTTACTCCTACCAGGAGACACACTGCAATGATTGTCCATCGCATTTTCATAGCACACCTTTGTTCTACCGCTTACTTTGTTGATTTTGTTCCACCCCGTTTCAAGCGGTCAATCACTTTGTACGTTAAATCGAACTTTTGATCTGCATAGAGCACAATTGTTGCATTATCCATTTTATCGAGAACATACGAAAACCCATCTTCTTTGGCAACTTGAGCAATAACATTGAGTACTTTTTCCTGAAGAGGTGCAAAGAGTTGCTCTCTAAGTTGGGCTATTTCACCTTCTCGTGTATCGAACTTCTGGTATTGAAACTCGCGGATCCGCAGTTGCATTTCTTGCAAGCTCTTCTCCATATCGCTCTTTGCTTTCGGATCCATGAGTGCTTGCTTTTTCTGATAACTATCGTACTGCTCTTGAAGTTCCCGACTCATGCGCTCAAGCGTATCTTGGTACGCTCGAACACGTGATTCGAGCTCTTTCTTAATCTGTTGAGCTTCAGGAAGTTCCGCAAGAATCTTCTCTGAATTAACAAAAGCAATTTTCTGCTGCTGCGCATTGAGTACACCAACAGCAACGAACAAAAGAATGCATAGGAAAAGTAATACGCTTCGTTTCACGGTACCCTCTCTAACTGTTAATGGTTATACAAATTGTTTGTCCTTAAAATGATTTTCCAAATTGAAAATGAAACATCCAGCCAGCACGAGAACCCCCTCGCTTGTATGAATCAAACCCATACCCATAGTCAAACCCAATAAGCCCGATCGGATTGATGAGGAGCCGTAAACCAAGCCCAGCAGACCGTTTCAAATCGAGTGGATTCTGCACCGTATGGTCAAGCCACACATTTCCAGCTTCGCAAAAGGCTAGTGTGTATATCGGCATCGGATGAAGAGTGAGCGCAAAGCGCAACTCCGCTGTGTGCTTAATCATCGATTTCCCACCAACTTCTCCATCGTATGGCCCAATCGAACGATCTTCATATCCACGGAGTGGAGTAACAGAAATTTGCCCAAGCCCTGTACCGCCCATATAGAATAAATCCTGGTATGGCACGTATGCATTCTTCTCAAATCCAAAAATCATCGCAACCATCGTCGACGTCATGAGTGCTATCCGACCACTACTCGAGAGAGGCACGTACCATTCCGCACTGAACATATGCTTATGGAACCGTGCAATATCTTCACGCTTTGGACCGAAGTATACTTCACTCGAGAGTGCTAGACTCGAACCTCGTGTCGGAAAAATAGGGCTATCAGTACTATTCCGCGAAATAACCTGTGCAACACCAAACTGCGTCGAAATACCCTCCCGGTAATAGTAATCGTAGTATGACGTTGTCCCATACAATGGATGGTATTCATTCTTTTGGTACCGAATTGTCCAATCACCACGGAAATACATATCAGGCCAGCTAAAACGTCGACCAAATCGGAGGGATATACCTTGGTATCGTAAATACGCATAGTACTGTTGCGCTGTGTTGAAATAGCTAATTCCAAACAATGTTGGCGTATCAAACATCCAAGGTTCTGTAAAACTAATTGAGAATGTTCTGTAGTAATTGCTCACTCCGAATTGCCAGTCGAACGTGAGGACTTGGCCTGCACCACCACGGAACGGCTCCCATATTGAAAAGTTATTGAATGCCAATCCTATGCCACCGCTGAAGCCAAAAGCACCACTGTATCCAACAGACATGTTGAACGTATCACTCGACTTTTCCTCTACAGAGTATTCTAAGTCTACTGTTTTGTCATCCACCGGTCGAACATCGGGTGTGATCTTCTCAGGATTAAAATAATTAAGCTGGGCTAATTGTCGGACACTGCTTATAATTCGTTGACGACTGAAGTAATCACCTGGTTTCGTGAGAAGCTCCCGACGTATTACCTTTTCGTATGTCTTCGTGTTCCCTTTAATGACTACTTGCCCAATGCGAAACTGATTGTGCTCACGAATGTGGAGCACAATGTCTAAACTATCTCCTTCAACGACGATTTCTTCTGGCTCAACTTGGAACCATAGGTAACCATTGTCAGAGTAGAGCGATGTGACGTCGTTTTCATCTTCATTCCTACGAAGGTTCTTCTCAAAGCGCTCTTTATCAAAAACGTCTCCTTTTTTGAACCCGAGTCGTTCCGAGAGTACTTCAGACGTATAGACTGTATTTCCTTCCCACGTGATGTTCCGTACGTAGTACTTCGGGCCTTCGTACACCCAAATGTCGATGGTCATATACTTCTTCTTTTCATCGTACGAGATCGAATCACGGAGAATTTGTGCATCACGATAGCCGTTTTTCTGATAGTACTTTACGATTAATTCTTTGTCTTCTTCATACTTCTTCTTATCGAACTTATTCGACTGCCAAAATTTCCACCATGTTCGTTCATTTGTTTCTTTCATTTCCCCTTTCAAATCGCTATCGGAAAATGCTTTGTTTCCATGAAACCGAATAAGGTCAATTTTAACAACTTCTCCTTCGTCGATGTCCAACTTTAGTACAACACGGTTGAGTGTATCATTTACAACAACAAGCGATGGACGGATTTCTGCGTTGAGGTATCCTTCTTTTGCATATTCAGCCTTCAAGATTCGGACAACTGAGGAGAGATCTTCGGGAGTTATTAATTGTCCCTTCACAAGTTTTATTTTCTTCTCAATATCTTCTTGGTCGAATTCATCATTACCATACACTTCAATACGTTCAAGACGTGGATTCTCTTTCACTTTAATGAGGAGATACACCCCATTTTGAATACGATTCTCAATGTAAATCTGAATATCGCTGAAAAGTCGAAGTTTATAGAGACGCTCAATTGCTGTACGTGTCTGTTCACCGGGAATCGTAAGCTCGTCACCAACTCTCAGACCAGTGTTTGCGATTATTGCAGCTGGTTCACCAGATCGTTGTCCTTCAACACTGATACCGAGAATTTTATACACTTCCTGCTTCTGCTGAGCAAAAAGAACTGTGGAACATAGCACCATCCACAACATTACCCGTATCGAACGAAGATTGTAGTTCATACACTCATTCTATTTACAAGGATTATTTCCGTACTTGTTCACTCACCATTCCAAAACGGCGTTCCCGTTGTTGGTACGATTCTATTGCTTCATACAGCTGTTTCCGTCGAAATGCTGGCCAAAACTCTTTTGCAATGTACAACTCTGTATATGCCAATTGCCACAAAAGAAAATTGCTGATGCGCATCTCTCCACTCGTACGTATGAGTAAATCTGGGTCAGGTATTCCAGAAGTTGAGAGATGGTCAGAAAACGCTGATTCCGTTAGCGATCGTTCATCAATTTCACCTGAACGGATTTTCGGGCACAGTGACCTTATTGCATTGAGAATATCCCATCGCCCACTGTAGCTCAAAGCGAGAATAAGTGTCAGACCTGTATTACTCTGTGTAAGCTTGAGTGCAGTATCAAGCTCCTGAACAACAGTTGGTGGAAGCAATGATACATCACCGATAACTTTCAACCGTACCTTGTTCTTATGAAGTTTGTCTCGTTCATTGCGGAGTGAATGAACAAGCAACTTCATAAGCATGGAAACTTCGTCTTGAGGACGTTTCCAGTTTTCCGTCGAAAACGTATAGAGTGTCAGGTACTTAACACCGAGTTGCCCACACGCTTCCACAACATCCCGAACGGAATTAATGCCCTCTCTGTGCCCCGCAATGCGTGGTAACCCACGACGCTTTGCCCACCGTCCATTCCCATCCATGATAATTGCGATATGCTGAGGAATCTCACCGCGTGCACGCAATGCTTCTTGGGCTTTCGTATCACTGCTCACCTTCCGTTCAGGCACTGTAACTCCGTTGCTCAATGGAAACTATGTTGTAAAGCATTCAAAAATTTAACCTTTTTTGCTTATAAAGTCAAAAAAAACACTATGTAAGATAGGTTAGAATGAGAGGGGGTGTTTTTTATCCACAGTGTATTAGGTCGTATACGAGTGTATTTCTCAAGCAAATCTCAGAATGTATATCACGTTAAAAACTACTTATTAAACGAGTGATTTGGTTATTTGGTACTTGGTTTGAATTTCGATAACAACAATACAGTCCCGCGCTATTTCCATTTGTTCTACTCTAATAACTTATTGATTTTTAAGTTTGTGCTTTACAAACAAGTTATCTTTGGAGATAGGAAAATCTCTCTCGATTTTATAGTCACATTTCCCTACTCGTTTTACTTCACATTTATTATCTAAACCTTTAACTGTAGATTCTTTCTTGTAGTTTTACTACTTCAAAGGTAAGCAACTAGACTTTGAGGAGGTTATCGTTGGATCTCATCATTACCTTACAATAACCTCCTCAGTTTTATACTTTTTATATTATATTGATTAGTACTTCTTTTCAACGGTACCTAGTTTAAGTGGTACACAGTTCACCGATTTATTTAATTGCTCGGCAATACTAGCTAATTCACTCACTTTAGCTGTAGTGTAATCAGAAATATAAATTCCATCAAGCCAAGCACAGTCTGACCCTGCTGAATTTGTTCCATCCTTTACATATGACCACTTGAGTGTATGATTACCTGGTGGTAATACAAAGTATGTTAATCCCCATCCACTCATAACTCCGGAATGACTAGTTCGTTGTATGTTGTCAATATAAAAAATTAAGCCATCATACCCTGATTCACAACTTGTTTTGTAGTAATAGTATAAGAGTGATGCTTTTGACAAATTTACTGCAATTGTAAGATCAGATTTCTGATTATGCGATATTGTCCCGGATCTTACTGACTGCGTACCAAAGAATGCCGTTGCACTCGTGACAGACCAGTATGCACTTCCTGAATGTTGCCAGGGATATTTAGAAAAGTCTCCTGTTTCAAAGTCCTCCCACAGTGGTGTGAATGTATGCCCTGCTGGACCTGCTGGCCCAACGGGTCCCATATCTCCTTTCTCACCCTTGTCACCTTTACAGCTTAAAAACAAAAAAGATAAAATAAGAATCGCAATCAAAAAAACGTTTATAGTTTTCATCGTTATCCCCCTTTTTTTATAGTTTGTAACAACTATAGTGCTCAGTAAAGTTTAGACTGGAGCAATTATACTAAAAATGTTTGAGTACGGTGGTGACCGAATAATTATCAACATACGCAAGTCGAAAAAATATGTAATACATTAAAATATTTTTTTCATTATTACCTGAATTTCACCCTATTTCTTGGAAAACACAGCCTTAAAATTTTGCCATAAATCAATTTGAAAATGAAACAGTTTCCAAGAAAACTCATCTATCTTGATCTTCTGTGCACTTGCTATTATAGTTTTACTATAAACAAACTTCTACTTCTACTTTATTGATTAAGTGATTAAATTAGCGTGGTGAATAATTCTTCCTCCTTCACTTCCCTCTCCATGTTGAAAAGCTTGAATAGAGTTATTCTTAAAAATTCTAGAAATCAAAAATTTCTTAACTAAAATTTATTCTTCCGCTCATCATTTATCTTTAGAAGAAACTTTGTACCTCTTGGTTTTCCCTTTTGGTAGTATTTTGTAATATGCGAGCAAACCTCCCAAACCCTTAACTTACGGGTAAGTACAGATTTTTCACGTTATTGTCAATAGTAAAACTTATACTTAGTTTAGAGCCTATACCTTATCCCAAGGTATACCATTCTCCCCATAAGAGGTCCCCAAATGCGAGAAGCATCAAAAGTAGGATGTAGTGGCACATCACCGTTAATAATTACTCGCGATTGTTTGAAATCAAAGAGGTTCTCAACCCCAGAGTAAAGTTCTGTGTGTGTTGTAAGCGAAGTAGTCAATTGAATATTAACAACTGCAAACGACGGTGAATTTTCTTCACCAATAACATTTGAAGCACTTGGTGGTAACCGCTTTTCCCCAAACCATTGAATTGTAAGATCGATTGTTGAGGGTGTGCAAACTTTTTCCCCTTGTTCAAATTGATAGGATAACGTTCCGAGTACACGATGTTTTGCTGTGAACGGTCGTAATTTCCATACACCGGCATACGCTTGGCGTGTATTAAGGTATCGATAAGCAGTTGAAATAAGAAAGTGCTTGAATGGTCGAATAGTTGTTTCACATTGAATGCTTGTTGAAACTGCACCGTTCGCTACGGAATAAAACCGTACTTCACTTGCATCAGAGTCAAGATCGACGAGTACAACCCGATCGAACATTGTTCTATACACATCGACTGCGACGGTTGCTTCATGTGAGTTCACCAAAAAGAAGTGAACAAGGTTGAATCCAAATGTCCACGCTGCTTCCTGGAGCATGCCATATCCGATGTTATTCGTTGGAATTATACGTATTGCTCGTCCACTTGTTAAGGCTGATGTGTTTTCAGCAAAGATATTTGCTGTTCGAAACCCTCGACCTCCTGAAAAACGGAATACCCAATCTGGTGTTGGACTCAAACGGAGATGAATTCGTGGAGTTGCCATCGTGCCATATGCATTGTGCTTATCAAAACGAACTCCCGCGACAACAGTTACGTCTTCATTCGGTGTAAATGTATACTCGACGAAAATTCCTGGAATTCGTTCAAGACGTGCAAAGGGTACTCTGTCAAAGCGTTCCTTGTACAAACCGTAAAGGAAACTAATACCTGTTCGATACGTGTGTAGTTCACTTCCAACGTGGTCTTGGTAAATTAGGTTAATACCCCCACTTTGTTCACGAGCTTCGTATGGGTGTACTCCAAATTGATTTTTACTTCGATATTCTGTGTACGAACATTGCAGCCCTATGCTTCTCCCTTCATGCGTTTGGTCAACGATCCCAGACTTCCAAAACATTCGTACTAACGAGTGTTGTGCATTAAAGTGATACGATGTAGGAGGGTCTCGATCGTACGTACCACCGTGCTTTGTCTCATCAAGAAGATGGACACCAAAGTGACTCTCAAAACCAGTTTCATCGCGATAGCCTATGAGTTGGAGGAGATTCGTTGTTGAAAATAACGGACTATCAAGGAAACCATCACGATTACCATCAATTGCGTGGCGCTGTGTACTTCCATGGAGGAATGTCATTGAATGTAAGTGTTCTGTTATCTCATTCCGAATATTAAGATTTGCCTCGTACCGTTGTTCATGATTGCCGTAAAGATTTAGGAAAATCGTCTTTTGATTTTCATCATTGGGTTGTCGAAATGAAATATCTATTTGTCCGGTGATTGATTCGTAACCATTAACGACAGAACCTATACCTTTTGACACATTGATGACATCAATCCATGGGCCAGGAATAAACGTTAAGCCCACGTTGGAAAGAAAACCACGTATGAATGGCATATTCTCCGCTGTTATTTGAGTGTATACACTAGAAAGTCCCAACATTTCTATTTGTTTCGTTCCGGTAATAGCATCGGTGAATGTTACATCAACAGATGGATTTGTGGTAAAGCTTTCTGAAAGATTACAGCATGCAGCACGGAAGAGTTCTTTCTCTGTTATTACGTTTTTATTGAAGGGATCTGAATAATCAATGTATCTCGGTAACCGTTCCCCTTCGACTGTTACCTCCGCAATTGATTGTGGTGTTGGTGTAAGTATAACCTTAATAAAATGTTTCATTGCTGCATCGACAGTATCACTGCGATACCCAATGTAGCTAACAATAAGTTGGTTCGTTTCTCGTGTTCTGGGGATTGAAAATTGACCCTCTTCATTTGTAGTGGTGCCAATTGATGTACCCTTCCACCTGACTAATGCACCTATGAGAGGAATTTCATCGCCGTTTTCTTCTCGTACAACAACGCCTTGTAAGAGAGTTTGACTGTAGAGTGGAATTATAAAAGAAAGAAAAAGCAAAACGCTGTGCATTAGTTTCATACGCACCTCATCAATATACATTTGTACTAGACACTCTCTCTGCAACAACATCCACTTTAAGTAAACAACGAAGTAGTAAAGCATCTACCTCATTTCGTTCCATCCACAGGTATGTGATGATTTATTGTCTGCGGTATTTACAACACTTTGGAAGAGAGCTATAGACGGAATCTGGAGCCCGATGTTGTTCGGTATCATGACCGATTGCTGCAATACGTTTCTGGAGTGAATCGAGAGAAATAGCTCGTGGATTGTACACCACACGTACATACTTCGTTGATATGCTCCATTGTGAGGATACTACCTCAGGAATTTTAAGAGCATTTTCAATACGGGTTTTGCAATGGGCACAGTTTCCAAAAACATAAAACTTTGTTTCTACAATATTTTCCACTTGGGGAAGGATGATACCTAAAAAAACTACAAAGCAAACTATAAGTTTAGCAGTCATTACCATACAACACCTTGTTCAAACATTGTACACTGTAGTAAAGTCCGAGCACATACGGCTATGGAGGATTTTTAGTAACTTATTGCTCCAAAGTATTCGGGTTTTTCATTATACCCAACGGCACACTTTGGTAACATGTGCTGAGTGCAAGTGTGGAGAGCACAATGTATACCTACACGAGAAGTGTACAATGTAGAAGAAACAGGAATAGCGTGGTAGAGTACCTTGCTGAGGGATGGTAATCGCTCAAGTTCCAGCGAGCGAAATGATCTTTGGATAATGGGGGAACGTGTGAATAATCAGCAGTGTATTTCAGAAGAAGTTGAAGTACACCATTTCCTTGTGGTTCTTTGAACTGGATGAGATGAAGAACTTCTGTGCAACATTCTGTTGAACACTCATTATCACTGCATCCACATGATGGTGAATCGATAAAGAAGAAGCGTATTGACGACAGGTCGTTTGCGCAAAAATGCAACAAAAGTGGGACACCGATAGCTACAACCAAATATGTCGTAAGTATCCCTATGGTTAATAATTGCTTCATTATTCTATATTTTATTAAACGACTACAAGAAGAATTTTGTTCCTTAGACAGTAGTTTGATTTCAGTAAAATCTTCAGAGCCGCATTCATTGTGGAAACAGTCCCTCAATAGAGAGATAGCGTTCACCGGTATCGTAATTGAAAGTCAGAATACGACTCCCCTTCGGAAGTTCAGGGATTTTTTTGGCTACTGCTGCTAACGATGCACCACTTGAAATTCCAATGAAGAGACCTTCTTCACGTGCCGCACGTTGGGCATACTCAAATGCTTCCTCCTTCGAAATCTGAATAATTCCATCAAGAATAGAAACATTCAGTATTTTTGGCACGAATCCAGCTCCAATACCTTGAATGGGATGCGGAGCTGGTTGGCCACCACTGAGTACTGGTGACTGTGCTGGCTCTACAGCAAAGACCTTGAGTTTTGGGAAATGGTGCTTAAGAACCTCAGCGCAACCAGTAATGTGACCCCCAGTACCAACACCAGTAATGAGAACATCGAACCCTTCAGGGAAATCAGCAAGGATTTCTTGGGCAGTGGTTCTACGATGAATTTCAGTATTCGCTTCGTTCTCGAATTGTTGTGGAATCCACGCATGGGGAATTTGTGATGCTAGTTCCTTGGCACGTTCGATTGCTCCTTTCATCCCTTTTTCGCGTGGAGTAAGTTCAAGTTGAGCACCGTACGCTTTCAGTAACCGACGCCGTTCGAGCGACATCGACTCTGGCATAACGAGAATCACTTTGTAACCCTTCACCGCTGCAACCATCGCAAGCCCAATTCCGGTATTGCCAGAGGTTGGCTCAATAATAACGCTTTCCCGTGTAAGAATTCCTCTTTGTTCGGCGTTTTCAATCATCGAAAGCGCAATACGGTCTTTTATACTTCCACCTGGATTCGCGCGCTCAAGCTTTACCCACACTTCTGTGTTTGGAAAGAGTCGTTGCAACCGGAGATGAGGTGTATTCCCAATGAGGTTGAGAATAGATGTAGCTTTCATTTAGTAACCCTCCTTTTAATTAAATGTAATATACAAGTGATTCGCCAGGCACATTTTTACTGTGCACATGCGATTGCTGTTCCTGATAGACAACAGAATATGGTGGTACACTGTGAGTAAGCCAAACGTTTCCTCCAATAATGCTGTGGTGTCCAACAACCGTCTCACCACCGAGGATAACTGCTTGTGCATAGATCACCACATTGTCTTCAATTGTTGGATGTCGTTTTGACTTTGCAAGTTTCTTATCAACACTCAATGCACCAAGTGTTACACCTTGGTAAATCTTTACGTTGTTACCGATAATTGTCGATTCACCAATAACGATCCCTGTTCCATGATCAATAGCAAACGAGGTACCAATTTGCGCACCCGGATGAATGTCGATTCCTGTTTTCTCGTGTGCATACTCGGTAATGAGTCGAGGGAATATTGGAACGTGCATCAAGTAAAATTCGTGGGCGATCCGATACATTGCAATAGCGAGGAAACCAGGATAGGCTAGTATTACTTCGTCAACACTCTCAGCAGCTGGATCACCTTCGTTAATAGCTTCGGCGTCTTTCCATAGCAAATCGTGAATACGTGGCAACGATTCTATAAAACGGTGAGCGACATCCTCAGGTGATAGTGAGCTTTCCCGGAGAACAGGTACTAGGATCTTCTTTAGATCTCGTTCAAGAAGTGCCAGATGAGCAAGTATTTCATACTCGGTAATAGCACTCTCCCTGGAGAAATGAGGAAAGAGAATACTTAATAGCGTATCGACAAACTCCTGTGATTCTCTCTTAAGTTCGATTCCGAGGTTGTGGTGTTCACGCCTCTGCTTCAAGGTAGTAGCAAATGCTTGAAGGTTGTTTTGATATTCGAATTGTGTATTCATAGCAGTACACCGTTTCAATATTAAGTGGATTTTGGTTAACTATAAAATAAGGAATAAAGGGTAATGTTAAGTGCAATTAACGTAGCGTGGTAAGACAACAACAAGAGGTCGTTGACTCGAGGCTACTGACAAGTTTCCAGTGGTATACTTGTGCTACCATACGTTTACAATATACCAATCGAGCCAGTTATTATCAAGATTATCCACCTTTTTACTTTGAGCTTACCCTCATATTTCATGTCGAAACGCAAAGAACATGTTATCTCTGCTGAACTAGCCAACGAGATACAGCAACTATAAGTGAGACATTTGTAGAAAACACATGTTCTTCCTTTTCATGATCACTTCTTGTTTGTCCAAATTTCTCTAAAACTCCTCACATTTACATACTCACCGTGCTGTTGGTTGCATTAAGAACCCCTACCAACATTGCCTACCCTTTTCGAATCTGCTCCTCAATCCAATGAAGGTACGTTTCTAATCGTACCAACATGCTGTAGTACAGTGTTTCCCAATCACTTGGCGTGACCGGTTGCGGTTTACCAAGTATTTCTTGAAATATTCGTGTAACATCTGCTGCTAGTTTTTGTTTCCCTTCTTGGAGTAATGCCTCTGCCCGAGAGTTAAGGACTGCATTGAGCTTAAAAATATCGTAGCGAGGTCGTGTTTCGATGTTCCGCTGCAAACACCACTCAGAGAACGGTTCATTTCCCCCTGATAATTCATAAATGATGTGGTTCCATTGTTCAACGAGTATTCGGAACTGTTTATCTGAATCACAGTTCTCAAACGGTAGAACAGTCACACTTCGTTCTGCAACTAATGAGCTATGGAACACTATGCCGTATCCTGTATACTGAGCAAGAAGATTGATATCGCGCCAGTACCCCAACACGCGGTGAACAGTAGTATAGAACCGTTCTTCGTTTTTCGACATTGTAGCTATTGGGGGTTCTGTTTTTTTTGCTGTCATCATTTTCATGCGCAAGGCAAACTCTGCATCTTCTTCCTGCACAGACTTCGTATTTTTCTTGATACTTTCAGGTCGTTGTACTTCAGAAGTAAGGGCAAAAAGAGCCTCCCGTTTTCGCAGATCAATTCCTTGGTATCGTTGGAGTACCTCATCGAATGAAATCTCTCGAACATCAGCTTCAGCGTGTAATGTGTGGAGCAGTTGAGTAATGAGCCGATCTTTGTATACATTTTTAAAGTGAGAAAGATCTGCAAGGATGTAGAGATCTTCACTTGCACATGAGCACACCGTATTCAACAGTTCTAGTATTTTCTGTTTCCCCACTTTCTTATCGTCTAGTGGACGCATTGTGTAATCGACACCAGCCATAGTAGTATCGAAAATAATCACAGGTTTTCGCCGATTATAGAAGTTATTTGGAGTGCCAACTTCGATGTTCTTCATACCCTGTAAACGTACTTGGAGCTTCGTATAGAGTGTTGGTCCTGTAAAAGGAAGAACAATACCTATATCATTTCCCGTGCGGTTATCTTTCAACAAAGCATGCTTTACACAATTGAGAACAACACGGGTATGTTGTTCGTTGAATGGTACAATTTTCTTCTTCCCAATGTACTGTTTACATTCAGGTTGAAGTGAGGTTGTATCAATGAAGTACAGTTTCCCTTTCAAACGTGGGTTAATAAAAATAGTAATTCCATCATCATAGAGTACAGAAGAAATGAACGATGACACCTTCGGGATTGAAGTAATATGTGATTTCATTAGAACAACCCAATCGTCGTTCTGTTTTGACCACATGAGTAACTTATGAAGCTCACTTGTATGTGCTATGCATTGGAAAATAGTGCGTGAACATTGTTGGTCTTTCGGGACACTTAGAGCCAGCATATCCTGGTTGTAGCACAAGGGATCACCAGCAACAACAACTTTCTCACGTGCAAGCATAGAAAGAGCATAGAGTGTTGGTATATCGACGTACTGTACATCATCAACAAGCACGATATCATAGCGACGTTCCCAGAGCATTGGGTGAGCAAAAATTTCTGCAGTATCCGCACACACCAAACGCTTCGAGAGAAACACCATGTTTTCATTGATATGGACAAAATCATCCACACTTCTCTGGACAGTTTCCAGACCACCGAATTCATCAATTTGTCGGAGCACATCCCTATATTCTTTCCATTCATCAACAGTGATAGGGGCACCAAGTTCCTTTAATGTTATTGTCTCACTGAGTTTCGTCTGGAGTGTAGTGAGATACTTCAATTCTTGTTTTGCTACGGTGCACCGTTTTTGAAGGGTTTCCCGCTCTTCCCGTGAAAAACCTTTCTTAACTCGCTGAAGTAACGACGAACCATTGTGTAATTCTATTTGACGAGTATAGTCTTCGATTTCATGTTCGAGGGTTGATATTTGCGCTCTCAACCCTGTTACTTGTTCTCGAAGTTCTTGTACCGATCGATAAAAATATTCATTGAGTACTTGTTTTCGTTTTAGGTTTTTATACTTTTCTAGAAGTAACCATTGATCTCGAACTCCCGCTCGTTTCTTTTCTTTCAATGCTTCTACTTCTTCAGCAAATGAATATCCTGTAATACATCTCAATGTATTTGACATGGGAAAGCCGTACCGTGTGTACTCACGTTCATGTGGTACTCCCGACTGTTGTGCAATCGCAAGGATCTGCAGAAAGAGAGCATCTGCTTTAGTACTCGTTGGAGTTACCACAAGTGCTGTTTTGCCAAGCATTGTGTAGTTCACAGCTGCAAGCGCGAGTGCGTACGATTTTCCCGAAGTAGCAGGCCCCCATATAAGGGTTACTTTGTTCCTAAACACTTTTTGAACAACCTCTCTTTGTTCAGGAAAGTGTTGTTCCGGGATCCACGGCTCAGAATACACACAATGTGTGTTTGGGACTTTTGTAGGTGAAAAAAGTTGAGTTGCAACAAATTCCCGAACCTGCTCTGACTGTAGAAGATTGTGAAGACACGTGTACACTTGCTCTAAACGCCAGAGGCATTGGACTTCAGGTACATCAACACCAAAATCATGTGGAAAAGCAATCGTAAGAAATTGATTTTCGAGTTCAACAATGTATCCTTCGAAAGTAAGTTGTTCCTTCGTCCCTATTGTGCACGTTACTATTTTGCCCCACTGTGGTACCGTTTCTTCCGGTACTTCGAAACAGTAGTACACAAATCCAGCAAAAGTCGCTACACGTTTTCCTCCAAAGAGAGTTATCGTTCGAAGTGTTAGCTTCTTCTGTTCGTACTCATCCCGAAGTAAAGAAAGTACTGTTTCTGAGAATGATACCCCCATACAATGCACCTCAGTCCTTTGCTCGTAGAAGTATACAGGTTTTTTCATACCTGTACAGTGTGAGCTATAGTACTATCGGCTCTTTCTGCTCTATCGTTTTTTAAGCTTCAAAATTTTTTCCTGCTTACTTCTCCGCTGTTCTAATTCACGGCGTTCTTTCAGTTCTTTTGGATTGAGGTGAGTAGCCAGCTCATGGAGCTCCTGGTAGTAGCGAATGTAACTATTGTACCGATCTTCGGCTAATATTTTCTCTTCTACTGCTTTCCGTACGGCACACTGTGGTTCATGTGTGTGAGTACAGTCTCTAAACTTGCAAGCTGTTCCAATTTCAAGTATATCATCAAATGTTTCCCAAAGACCATCCTCTGCTTGCCACAGCCCAACTTCTCGCATTCCTGGTGTATCGATGAGAACGCCCCCCTTCTCAAGGACTACCAATTGACGTTTCGTAGTGATATGTCGACCTTTGGCATCGTACTCACGGACTTCACCTGTTGGGAGAACTTCTTTCCCCACAAGCGCATTAATCAGAGAAGACTTTCCCGCGCCCGATGGGCCAATGAGGCAAAATGTTGTTCCTCGATGAATGAACGAAGCAATGTAGTGAATATCCGCAGCGTCGTAGAGTGAGTATGCAGAGACGGTTTCATTGGCACATACAGTACTTATTCGACCAAGAACATCTCGTACATGGTCGTCTGTACAAACATCTCGTTTGCTTAGGAAAACGTACGGTTGTGCACCACTCTGCCGCACAAGAATAAGATACCGTTCAAGTGCGTGAGGTGTCCACGATTGATTAAGAGGGAAAATAATAAAGACAGCATCAACATTGGTGGCAATAATTTGATTTTCGATCCGTTTCCCTGGAGCACGTCGTTGGAGAACTGTTCGACGAGGTAAAACATGATGGATAACAGCGTGTGTATCCTGATCATGGAGTGTGACAGCAACCCAATCACCTACCACAGGATATTCCTCCCGCGTACGGGAAGTAAACATAAAACGACCCGAAACTTCTGCGGGAATTTCGAGTGCCTCCGTACGGACAAGATACCGCTGCTTTACCATTTGCGTAACACGGGCAATTGTATACCCACCAGCGTGGTAAGGTTCAGCACACTTTGCTACTTCTTCTGTATATCCTAAATCTTCTAATTTGATATTCATAGGTACAAGTTATTGGAGTTCTCACTAAAACGCAATAAAATTATAGGGGTAGGGAGTTTAAAATCTATTTTTGCTTAATGCTCACACTGCCGATACCAGATTCAACTTTGATATCGATATGCGGAATAGTATCGACAAAGTTTTTTGATTGGTAGTGACCGCGGGAGTGCTTTTCAAAATCATTACTTATTCGAAACCCCGAGAGCCAGTTCCCATCCCGCTTGATTTTGGCTTGGATTCGTGTCGGGATATATAGAGTTACCGATCCTATACCAACTTCAATGTTCACCTTACCATACTGTTTCAACGCTCCATCGAAATCGAGTGTATAGGCACCAACCCCCCCTTCAAAATTCAATTCTTGAAAATTGAGATTTGCAAGATTACGGCCTGTGAATTTCCCGACTCCACTTTCGATCGTTATTATTCGGGCTGTCACTTTATTTGGAACTTCCGACCATAGTTCCACTGTACTGGCTCCTGTACTCAACTTCAGTGTTTCAAGTAAAATGTACGAAAGATTCAGTGAACACTTCCCTGCACCTATCGCTACGTCCATCTCAACAGGAATACGGTCAGTAATGCAGAGTGTCAATTTTCTGTAATTTTTCCGTTCTTCGTTACTTGTAGTAAATAAGCCTACGTTGTCCTTTAGAGTGATCCGAAGAACTCCTTTTGTTCCTTCAAGCTGATAGGACATCTGAAATTTCTGGGATTCTTTTCCGTACTCTTCATAATCGATAATTGCGACTCTCTGATTCCCCCCTTTTAGAATTTGTACTTCCCCAAACGATAGCTCTACTTCAACCCGAAGTTGTTCTTCTCTCGTGTGTGGATACTCACGATGTCGACTTTCAATGAGTGCAAAGAGCTGATTCCAACCGACAAAAATAATAGCTGCTGAGAGGAAATACCCATACTTCATACCATACTTTCACATAGCATGCACTACCGTACTTACGAGAGTACGTCTGGTAAAGTTACACTCAGTACTGCCGTAACTTATGTTTAAGTTGTTTATAGAGCATTTCTCTAGCACGAAAAATATGTGCTTTGATAGTACTAAGTGGAATTTTCAATACTTTTGCAATTTCAGTGTATTCCATCTCTTCCACATGACGTAGTATAATTACTTTTCGATACTTAGGCGGCAACGCTTCAATCGCTTCCATAAGAACACTGGAACGTTGGTGTGCAATTAACTGCTGATCAGGTATTGGTTCCTTATCGGGGAGTTGAAATGAGTACTCATCTTCTTCTGTTTCAAGAGTACTATTGATTGATATCGTAGGAATTTTTTTCTTTCGAAGGAAATCAATAGTTGTGTTCGTCGCTATTTTGAACAGCCATGTGGAAAATGCATATTCTTCATTGAATTGTTGGATCGACGTAAAAGCTTTTATAAACGACTCTTGGACAAGATCGTCGAGTTCTTCTCGTTGCTTTATGATACGAGCAAGGAATTTATAAAGCGGCTCCGCGTACTTTTGTTTCAAGACAAGGAATGCTTTTTCATCTCCGTTCTTCGCAGAACGTATGATGGTTCTATCGCTATATCGATTTTCTTCACGTTGTCCACATACCGGAGTAAATGGATTAGTCTCTTTGTTTCTCTGTTTATTCTTGCTTGACATCGATCTACTTTACTTATAAAAATGGTAGCAAAAAAAGCTCTGAGGAGCAAGGAACTGCATTGTACAGGTACAGTATGCCAATTAAAAAAGAAAGTTGTATCTTCGTATGAGATAGAATTCATAGTAAAATTGTATGGTCCCACTTCATACATTTGCGCACGAACTCTTTACTTCGTACCCATCATTTTTTCTCAGTGCTATTTCAACGCCTCATTTTACCCAACGTGAGATGCTTCAGTGGATCAAACCGATGGGAGAGAGAGGACTATATCGTTCGCAATGTGTGGGAACGTCAACCGAAGGTCGCCCACTAATGCTTTACTCACTTGGATCTGGTCCAACTACTGTACTCCTTTGGTCACAAATGCACGGTGATGAACCAACAGCAACTATGGCTCTTCTCGACATGATTGGATGGTTCAATACGAAGAACCAATCTCCTATTGCGCAGTACCTCCGTGAGCAGTTAACAATTCACTTTCTACCAATGCTCAATCCCGATGGTGCCGAACGATTTCAACGACGAACTGCCTACCACATCGACATGAATCGCGATGCACAAACGCTCAAAACACCTGAAGCACGAACTCTTAAATACCTCTATGAGACATTGAAACCAGAATTTTGTTTTAACCTCCATGACCAGAATCCTCGTTTGACAGTTGGATCTACAAAAAAGTTCACTGCTCTTGCTCTCCTTGCACCTGCAGTTGACGAGATTAATTCCGATACGACATCGCGGTTACGAGCAAAGCAACTCGCTTCGCTCATTGCAACTGTAGCTCACCACTTTATTCCGGGACATGTTGCCCGTTGGAACGATTTTTATGAACCTCGTGCATTTGGCGAAAGCATCCAGCGGTGGGGAACCAGCATCTTACTTATAGAATCTGGTGGATGGAAAAATGACCCCAATAAATTTTTTATCCGAAAAATGAATACAATTGTACTCTTAACTTCTCTCTATGCTATCGCACAAAAGGAATATACACACTACACGAGCGATGTGTATGACTCGCTTCCTTTCAATGCCGAATATGGATTCGACTATATAGTACGAAATGCACTTTACTCACCACAAAAAGGAATAGAGCCAGTTCGTGTCGATGTTGGGATCAACATCAATCGTTCATCGGGTGTTCACACAAATTCTATACACAGTACAGCAAAAATTATGGATATTGGGGACTTAGCCCCATTTATCGCATACGAAGAAATTGATGGTTCCACACGATACTTAAACCCAGAGGTTGTATATCCTGAAAACGAGTTCCCCGTTGAAAAGATGAATACCATATTTATCGACCAGTAGGAAAAGATACTTGAAAGAGAGGTGTGTATGTTTGAACAACGGTCATTGAGAAAAGTAGGCATTGTCGGTACTGGCATGGTTGGTTCATCGTTTGCCTACGCTCTCATGCAACGCGGCATTGCAACTGATCTCGTACTCATCAACGATGTCGTAGAGAGAGCAATCGGCGAAATGATGGATTTGAATCATGGTCTTTCGTTCACAAAGCCCATGCGTATTATAGCTGGGAATTATGCAGACCTAGCTGGTGCTAACGTCGTCGTTATCACAGCGGGAACTGCTCAACGCCCTGGTGAAACCCGATTAGACCTCCTAAGTCGAAATGCAACTATCATGAAATCGATCATACCCGAGGTTGTGAAATACAATCCCGATGGTATCATTCTTATTGCTTCAAACCCAGTTGACATCCTTACATACATAGCGCTCAAGGAGTCCAAACTCCCACCAACAAAAGTTATCGGTTCTGGAACTATTCTCGATACCTCACGGTTCCGATTTCTTCTCGGACAGTACTATGGTGTCGATCCACGAAGTGTGCATGCATACATTGTCGGTGAACATGGTGATAGTGAAATCCCACTCTGGAGTTTGGCAAACATCGGTGGAGTACGCCTTCGCGATTTCGCACCCCTTCAAAATAAAAAGTACAACCAAGCTGATATGGATACTCTCTTTGTCAATGTACGAGATGCGGCATATGAAATAATCAAACGGAAAGGTGCTACCTATTATGCAATAGGATTAGGGTTACTTTCTATTGTCGAAGCGATTCTTGGAAATTATCGGTCTGTTCTCTCTGTTTCAACTCTTATGACAGGACAGTACGGAGTCACGGATATGTGCCTGAGCCTACCATGTGTTGTCGGTTCAAATGGGATTGAAGAAGTACTCACACTTCCAATGAGTTACGAAGAGGAGGAAGGGTTCCGAAAGTCTGCTGAGAAACTCAAACAAACATATGCACAATTAAATTCGTAGTATCCCATACCACAATGATGTTTCTACCCACAAGGATACAGTGGTTACAATGATCGTTGAATTAAAGTGAGGAACTCGTTTCTCGTCTTCACATCGTTTCGAAATGCACCGAGCATTGCACTAGTTACAGCTACTGACTCAGACTTTTGCACTCCCCTCATCATCATACACAGGTGGTATGCTTCGAGCACGACAGCAACACCTATAGGTTGCAAATGTTTTTCGAGCGTATCTGCAATCTGTTGTGTCATTCGTTCTTGAACTTGAAGACGTTTGGCAAAAATATCAACAATCCGTGGTACTTTACTTAAACCAATGATTCTCCCATTCGGAATGTATGCAATGTGCGCCTTCCCAAAAAATGGTATGAGGTGGTGTTCACACAGCGAGTAGAATTCTATATCTTTCACAATAACCATTTCGCTGTATTGCTCTTCAAAAACAGCTCCATTGATTGCTTCATCGGGACTTAAATCATATCCGCTGAGGAGATAACTGTAAAGCGAAGCAACACGCACCGGTGTTCGGTGCAACCCTTCGCGCTGTGGGTTTTCTCCAAGTTCTATAAGTAACTGTCGAATGAGTTCTTGAACGTTTCGTTCGTTGACCACCGTACTTCTCCTGTTAAATTATCCACTTCGAAAGCAATTTCAGGTACTTTCTTCAAAACTACAAGACTGGTTTCAATGCTCACGTTCAAGAACCTCTTTTTCGCACCTAAAATATTAGGGGGAACGTGTAATAAACGTTCATAGAACGCTCAACACTTCTTGAATGTGGTTTTCCACGTCCACTTTTCGAAATATACCTTTAATAATGCCATCTTCATCGATAATAAACGTTGTGCGCTCGATTCCATATGTAGTTTTCCCGTACAGCCTCTTTTGCTTCCACACACCATACAGTCGGACAACTTCTTTCCCTGCATCGCTTAGAAGGAGAAATGGAAGTTGATACTTCTCAGCAAACCTTTTATGGGATTCATTACTATCAGCACTTATCCCAACAACAATTGCATTTCTCTTTGCTATTGTAGCATGGGTATCCCGAAACGAACAAGCTTCTTTTGTACAACCTGGTGTATTATCCTTTGGATAGAAATACAGGACCACTTTTTTCCCACGGTGCTCCTTTAATGAAAACATGGACCCATCGACCGCTGGTAATGTAAAGTCTGGTGCACGATCACCAACACTAAGCATAGCTATACTCCATTCCACTAATTGAGTGGCTCTTTAGTGCAATGCCTGCTCTACCTCATCGTATGGTGGTTCATTTGCAGGATTTTCTGTTACCCACGTGTACACCACTACACCACGTTCATCAATTACAAACACAGCTCGTTTTGCCGCTGTATACCCTTTTAAACCTGCAAAATCTCTATGAACTCCACCGTACAGTTCACTAACCTTTCGCTCATAATCACTGAGCAATGGAAAATTTATCTTGTTAGCATCTGCAAATGCTTTATTGGCAAACGGACTATCAACACTGATTCCCAGAACCACTGCATTCAACTTATTGAACTTCGCTAGTGTATCGCGGAATGTACATAGCTCTTTCGTGCAAACACTTGTAAACGCACCTGGGTAAAAAACAAGCACAACTTTCTTACCAGTAAATTCTTGAAGCGATCGCTCTGTCCGATCAGCGTCGTAGAGCGAAAAAGATGGGGCTTTGTCTCCTTTTGTAACCATGGCGAACTCCTTTCATGTTAGTAAATTTTTCTTTTACTTCTCAATGAGATATGAAATTGTACATCATAATATACACTTTTCTCTCTTATTGTATCATAGTCAAAACATTTGCTCAACCTATCGATCGTTATGCTGTTGTCCATCGGCACAATGTAATAGTAAGAACCTTTGACTCATTATCCTCACTAACTGTAGGAAATGGAAAATTCGCTTTTACCGTTGACCCTACCGGTCTTCAAACATTTCCACAGTACTATAAAACGGTGTCTGCCTCGGGACCTTTTCCGACTGGGGATGGCATTCTCTCCCTAACAACGATAACTTTACACTTGAGGAAACGTACCAATATTATACAATTAACAACCGCAGTGTACCCTACTCTGTACAGTGGGATGCACCTCCTCGGAAAAAAGATGCTACAATCTTTTTCCGATCAAATCCTCACCGAGTCCACCTCGGTGTACTCGGGTTCGATTTTAGAACTCAACAGGGTAGAAAGGCAACGCGCTATGATATTGCAAACATTCATCAAGTACTTCAAGTATGGGAAGGTACAATCCAAAGCACCTACACTTTTGATGGAACACCTATTCACGTGCAAACCTGTGTTCATCCTTTATACGATGCCGTTGCTTGTTCAATAACATCATCGTGTTTACCTACGGGTCGCATTCGTGTCTCTCTCCGTTTCCCATACCCATCCTTTGAGCATACCAGTCCTGGCTACACATGGAATTTTGACTCACTCCATACTTCACAACTCCTTACTGCAACGGACCATTGTGCCCTTTTCGTGCATTCAATCGATACATTCACGTACTACCTCATGCTTACATGGACAGACACAGCTTGCATTGTTCCCGATTCACAGCACACGTTCATACTCCAACCACATACACAAAATACTTCATTTTCGTTCGTCGCGCACTTTTTACAATCGCTACCAAATGAACTTGTTACTCTTCCTTACACAACAGTGTATGAACAAAATGTCCAAAGTTGGAAATCATTCTGGCAGAGCGGTGGTGCTATCGATCTTTCACACTGTACTGATCCACGAGCACTGGAATTGGAACGCCGCATTGTACTTTCCCAATACCTCACACGAGTACAATGTGCAGGGTTATATCCTCCCCAAGAAACTGGCTTAACCTACAACAGTTGGTACGGGAAATTTCACCTTGAAATGATGTGGTGGCATGGAGTGCACTACATCCTATGGAATAGAAGTGAATATCTTGAACGTATGCTTAGTTGTTACTTTCAATTTAGAAAATACGCCCGTGAAACAGCCCAACGACACGGTTGTATGGGAGTTCGATGGCAAAAGATGACCTCCCCTACTGGGATGGATAGTCCATCGAGCATTGGAGCGTTCCTCATCTGGCAACAACCTCATATCATATATATTACCAAACTCCTCACAAAGAAGAAATTAGATACACTTATACTCTCCAAGTATGCACCGCTTATTTTTGAAACAGCTGACTTTATGGCCACCTTTGCCACCTTCGATTCTACACAACACCGTTTTATATTAGGTCCGCCGCTCATTCCTGCTCAGGAATGCTTTCCCGCAGAAGCAACGTACAATCCACCTTTTGAACTTGCCTACTGGAAGTATGGTCTTCACATTGCTCAAGAATGGCGAAAAAGTCTTTTACTCCCGTCTGTACCTCTCTGGGATTCCGTTGTTCACTACCTCTCACGCCCACAAACGTATAACGGATATTACCTTTTTGCAGAAAATCGGTTCGACTCATACTCGTCCAAATTTATGCACGATCACCCAATGGTACTCGGAATGTATGGCATGCTCCCTAACACAGGAATGGTTGATACTTTCACGATGAAGCGTACACTCCTCCGCATTCTTGAAGAATGGGATTGGGAGCGCACCTGGGGTTGGGATTTTCCACTTGCTGCAATGACTGCAACACGTCTTCATCTCCCACATCTCGCCATAGAGATACTTCTCCGGAACAGTGGGAAAAATCATTTTCTCAAGAACGGGCATAATTACCAGGATTCACGCTTGCGCGTCTACCTCCCGGGCAATGGTGCGCTCCTTACAGCTGTTGCAATGATGTGTGCTGGATACGAGGGATGTACAATCGAAGCTCCTGGATTTCCTAAAGACGGTACATGGAACGTGCGGTGGGAGGGGTTGTTACAGCTTCCATAATTTACGCGAGTGCATCCTTAACAGCACTTTCAAGCTGCTCTTTTGTGAATGGCTTTGTAAGGTACGTCTTTACTCCTAGTTGCCGAGCACTCCGAATAAAGAATTCGTCTTCCATGGAACTGATCAATATGAGTGGAAGTGCTTTGAGAGAGTCACCAAATTCACCATTTCGTACCTTTTCAAAAAATGTAAAACCACTCATGACTCCAACACCAAGGTTAACATCACTAATAATTAGCGACGGTTGGAGTTTTGGAAGCTCTGAAACGATACTTTCTGCGTTAATAGCAGTTATAACTGTTTTGTATGTTCGTTTGAGTATATGTTCAATATATTTTCGAATTGCTGGATCATCATCAATAGCAACAATGACTGCGGTTTCATCAGGTAATCCAAGTTCTTTCTTAACTCTCTTCACAATTGCTACATGTTCATCATCGGAAATGCGAAAGAGTTGTCGCAAGTTCTTTAGATGTTCGAAATCTTCTTCCGTTTGAACCTGAGCTTGGTACAAGGTACGCACTGTTTCAATATAGGAACGCACCTGTACTTCTCGTTCCACAGCCATGTGTTCAGTATCAGTAATATTAAAAGAAATTTTCAACGATTGGAGTATTGACGACTGTACCTCACCAGGAACAGCAAGCTCCATCATTAGCATCATCACGGAACGATAGGCATCGAGAGCTCGTTGTTTCTCTTTCTCTCGCTCACGTTCGATGAGCAATCGTCGTTCCTCCTCAAATTTCTGGACTAATTGTTCTTGTGCCCGCTGTTGTTCTTCTCGCATTCGAGCAAATGCTTCCTCTTGAATTTTTTTTCGTTCCGCTTCAGCTTCTTCGAATTGTTTTTTGTACTGGAGGAGCTTTGCTTCATACTCCTCTTTCATTTTTTGTACTGTCGTAGCATCGACTGAGGTCGTTTGCGATTGGAGCGCTGTTTGAAGACGTTTTTCTAATTCTTCAATCCGTTTTAATGCTTCTTTCTCAATCGTTGTCAGATCTCTGGTTGTTTCTTGTTTCACTTCACTCACAGAGGCTTGTCGTGCTCGCTCTTCTAACACCTGTTCTTTTTGTTCAGCTGCTCTTCGCTTTTCTGCTTCAATTTCCTGGAGTTTATAGAATTCTTTCAACCGTCGTTTTACTTCTGCATCAATTTTTTCTTCAGCCTTCTTTTCTGCCTCTTTTAACATTTGTTCCCTGTCGCGTTCCATCATAAGGATGAGAATGCGCTCCTCGTACGCACGTGCATAAATGTTCTTAATGTCGTATTCATAGACTTGGCGGATTTTATCAAGCGCTTGTTCGTACCTCTTCTCCTTCACATCTTCATCAACTTGTCGAAGAAGAGCAGAAACACGCCGTATTTTTTCTTCATGACTTAAACTTTGAATCGCCATTGCTCTATCCTTTATACAGTTTATTTCCCCATCCTCTGCAATTCGTTAAGTTTAGTAAGGTAATCAACAGCTTCTTGGCGTGTTGGATCAATACCTATCGCATTGTTGAAATACTCTCGGGCTTTTTGAAAATTCCTTGCATTTTGGTACGCCAACCCCAACTGAAGGTTTGCTTTGTAACTCTTTGGGTTAAGTGTTAATGCGTGTTCGTAATGCTGAATTGCTTTCGCTAAATCTCCGTCACCCATGTAGGCTGTTCCTAAGTTGTAATGTATTTCCCAAAAATTGTTGCCTTTCGAAAGCGCTGTAGTCATTACTTCAATCATCGGCTTATAGTTACCAAGTTTAAGATAGCTATTGTAACACTCACGATATGCAGTTAAGTAGAGTGTGTCTATTTGGTATGCACGTTGGTAGTAAAAAATAGCCCGATTCACGTCTCCAATACGTGAGTAAAATCGAGCAAATAAAAAATATCCATACGCAAAATTGGGAGCAATGAGTGTGAGTTGTCGATACTGTTCAGTTGCTGTTGCAACATCACGTTTTGATTCCGCTTGTTGCGCTTCCTTAATGAGGGCAACGATATCCGGTGTTATGTTTGATTCTCGATTGACAATAACTACCCGAAGTAAATCAAACCGAGTGTTGAGCTCTGTTTCGTAACAAGTCCTAAACACTTTGAAAATTTCTGCTTTTGCGTCGCTCCAATTACCATAGTAGTAGTCACTTACCGCTTTCAACATTGAGTAAAACGGAAGTGAAAACGAGGCAGTATCTTTCCGAAGGTTTGGTAAAAAGCCAACGGGGTAGATAGGGAGATGCATTTGAAAACGTTCATTACAGACACGAATAAATGTTTCAAACGACTCCATTAAATTATTTTTTACAAGTCGTTGTTTAATATCTTCTGAGATTCGGACTTCAAGCTTGGTTATCGTAGTATCTTCAAAAGGAAGCGATGCAAACGCGTACGCGAATGTTTCGATGATATATTGGTAAAGGTAACCATTTTTCCCCGTAGATGAACTGGTTAGAATCCATTGTATTGTTCTTTCATCGAGAACCTGTTGAAGGGAATCTCGTACAGTTGATACCCGAAGCAATGCTTCTCGTGCAACGTTAAGCACTGATGCTACTGATGGATCGAGTGAACTTATTCCCCATGTAGGTCGAGGTAAAGAATCAATGACAAATTGTATGGTTGGCTTATAGGTATCAATTTGCGCTATGGCGTTTTTCAACGTTGCGTTGATATCAGTACGCATGAGATTTTCAAATTCGACCATCGTAGACTTTACTATGTTTTCGTATAACTCAACGCGTATGTTTTTTACCTCATCAAATTGTGGAAAGATTTTCAAATTTTGATCAGCAACTATTTTCTCAAAATACCACAACGCTTGCCGGTACTGTTTGGCTGCGCTGAACTGTTTCCCACTTTCAATATTCATAATAAGAAATGTATACCCCGGCCAATACTCTTGTGGAATTGAAACTTCCACTTGGTTTACAGTTTCTTCAATTGGACATTGAAAAAGGAAAAGTTTGTACAACTTTAGCGACTTTGAAAAACCAAGCACCACCCCTCCATTTCCAATTGTAAAGACCTGGCTACGCCACATGATCGGATAGGTCTGACCATCTTGATAAATGGAGACTTTCGAAAGGTTTTCATCGACAAATTCCGGCTCAAGTTTCCAGTCACCAACCGGTGTGGCGTAGAAGTAGTAGTACTCGCCACTGTTTACACTCTCTGAGGATATAGGAGTAAGAGGTTGCTGGTTCGACAATTGAAGTTGAACAATTCGTGGCCCTCCCATACCAAGGAATCCAGAGCGTTCTTTGATTTTCAATTGCACTGTTGGTACTTGTGAAAACACGAGAGAACATAGAAGAATGGGCCCCACAAACAAAAGCCGTACTTTCATAGAACGCCTCGTAAAATGTATATTGGAAACTGGGCTGACACGATTGAATTTAGAAAAACTGTTGTGGAGAATCAACTTTTCTATAAGAAAAAGCTCATACATTTCTTTTTAACTGTCTTGCCTAAGTATGTCAAATACACTATTTTGTGTAGTGAGGGGGTGGTTCGATAGCTGCGGTGACATTACTAGGCTTAGGACAGAATAATCAATCTCAGTAGAGGAGGGTATGAAAAAAAACCGCATGCAAAATAACCACGCGAATATTGCAGAGAATCGATCTATTACAATTTGGTTGGTTGACGATAATCCACGATTTACAACTGTTCTCAGCGAATTTTTCACCAAACATTCTGACATAGCTTGCACGAAAGTATTCTCAGAAGGACGATCGCTTTTAGAATATCTCGAATCACAATCAACGGAACCTGACATTATCCTCCTCGATATTAACATGCCCGGTATTTCAGGTATTGAAACGTTAGCCCAAATTAAGCTTGTTGCACCTGAAGTACGCGTGGTAATGCTAACAGTTAATTCTCAAGACTCTGCCATTCAGGAAGCACTTGAACTAGGAGCATCGGGGTACCTTCTTAAATCTTCATCGTTCGAAGAACTTGTGTCAGGTATTCACGCTACAATGAAAGGTGGTATGCCGCTCGATCCGCTCATCGTTCCTAAGGTTCTCAGTATCCTTCCTCTTACTCAACCTTCTCTCGCTACATATGCTCTTTCCGAGCGTGAACGTGAAATTATCCAGCACGTTGTCAATGGTAATTCAACCCAACAAATAGCAGAGCAACTTTTCATCAGTGAACATACCGTGCGTACTCACATAAAAAACATTTTCAAAAAGCTAGGAACCCATACACGAGAACAACTCGTTGCGAAAGTATTACGCGAACGCATTGTTAAATGATCTATCCTGAACTATAAGTAGGGTAACGTTGACAATGAAAACCACAACACTCAATTCTTTGAAAAAAGCGAAATCTTACAAAACACTTCCTCCGTCAAAATTACGGTGGCAATGTGATCCTCAATCACTTGGTATTCGCACAACAGATGATATACAACCAACACGCGAAATCATCGGACAGGAACGCGCTCTTCGTGCTCTTCGTGTTGGACTAGAGATGAATCACTTTGGGTACAACATTTTTGTTACGGGTCTCAGTGGAACAGGACGAACGACAACAATTAAACGGTTACTTCGAGATTTTGAAACTCAAAATGTGCCTCTCCGAGATCATTGCTATGTCTACAACTTCAAAAGTCCCGATACACCTCTCGCTCTCTCTCTTCCTGCAGGGAAAGGAAAACAACTCGCTCACGACATGCAATCCCTCATTAAAGAACTTCGAGCAACCATACCTTCTGTGTACGAGAGTCGCCGGTACCAACATGCACGAAAAACTATTGTGCAACACTTTCAGGATCGACAAAAAAGTGTCCTTCAAGATTTTGAACGACGTGTGAAATCGCAGGGGTTCGATTTAGTCCAAGTACAGGTCGGAAATATCCTACGTCCGGATATTGTCCCCGTTGTAAACGGTACCCCCACACCTCTTGAACAGATCGAACAAATGGTGGAAAGAGGTGAGTTTTCTCAAGAACAACTCGATGCACTCCGATCTGCCCTTACAGAACTTGAAAAGCAAATGGGTGCTGTTTTCAGAGAACTCAGAAATATTGAGAAAAAAGTCCAACACTCAATTGCTCAACTCGATGAAACCATTGTTATGCCCGTTGTTGACGATGCTATAGAATCGTTGAAAGCCATTTACCCTTACCCGAAAGTACAAGCCTACTTTGATGATGTACGCAACAGCATCAAGATTAACCTTGAGCGTTTTCGTGGTCAACAGCAACAAGTCAGTGAATCGGAACAAAAAGAAGAGGTAAAAGAGGATTCCTTCATCGAGTACCACGTCAATGTACTCGTCGATAACTCAGAAACGAACCATGTACCAATCATCATCGAAACGAATCCAAAATATCGGAATATCTTTGGTACAATTGAACGTGAGTATGAGAAAGGTGGTATATGGAGAACTGACTTCACACGGATAAAAGCTGGATCTCTCTTACGAGCAGACGGTGGATACCTCGTTCTCAATTCTCTCGATGTTCTACTTGAACCTGGCGTGTGGCAAGAGCTAAAGCGTACACTCCGTACCGGAGCTGTCGACATCCAATCATTTGAACCATTCATTGGATTTTCAACAATCACTCTAAAGCCTGAACCAATTGATATTAATGTAAAAGTAATCATGATCGGCGATGCATACCTTTACTATCTCCTTTACTACCGTGACGAGGATTTCAAAAAAATTTTCAAGGTACGAGCAGACTTCGACTTCGAAATGCCCCGAACAAAACACACTATACGACAGTACCTCCGGTTTGTAAAAATGCTCTGCGATGATGAACACCTCTTACCTTTCGATGCTTCTGCACTCGCCCAAATCATTGAGTACGGCGCTCGACTCGCTGGACACCAAAAGAAACTCTCTACTCGCTTCAACATTATTGCTGATGTCATCAGAGAAGCAAACTACTGGGCACAGAAAGATAACACTACACTTGTCAGTGCATACCACGTTGACAAGGCTCTGAACGAACGAATCTACCGCATCAAGCTTGTCGAAGAAAAAATACAGGAACTTATAGCGAATGGCACCATTCTTATCGACACACGAGGATTTTCGATTGGGCAAGTCAACGGACTCTCTATCACCAACACTGGTGAGTACACATTCGGAAAACCAACTCGTATCACAGCTCGAACATCGTTAGGACACAATGGCGTTATCAACATCGAACGAGAAGCACAACTAAGTGGACCAACCCATAACAAAGGTGTTGCTATTCTTTCTGGATACTTCAGGAGTCTTTTTGCACAAAACAAACCTCTTGTTATGGACGCGAGTCTTACTTTCGAGCAATCCTACGGTGGTGTAGATGGAGATAGTGCATCGTCTGCTGAACTCTACGCACTTCTCTCAAGCTTAGCAGAACTCCCACTCCGCCAGGATATAGCCGTAACAGGATCAGTAAATCAACAAGGAGAAATACAACCTATTGGTGGTGTGAACGAAAAAATTGAGGGCTTTTTCGATGTCTGTAAAATTCAAGGTCTTACTGGTACACAAGGGGTTATCATCCCAGTTCAAAACGTTGGTGACCTTATGCTCAAAGAAGAAATCTATGAAGCTGTAAAGAAAGGAATTTTCCACATTTACGCAGTGCGTTCTATCGACGAAGGAATTGAAATCCTTACAGGCGTGAAAGCTGGAAAACGCCTACGAAATGGTACATTTGAGACAGGGACAGTGTATTCTTTAGTCGATAAAAAGCTACAGTCATATGCTGACGCTTGGAAAGAGTACGAAGGGAAACGTTCTGTATGAACGCAACTACCAAAAGATGGGAAACAATTTTACAACCATTACTCAAAATTTACGGATCCCGCAAACATCCTTTAGCATACCGGAATGTGTACGAACTAACAATTATGATAGTCCTCTCAGCACAAACTACTGATGCTCTGATCAACTCAATCGCTCCAACTTTATTTGAGAAATACCCATCATTTAAATCACTTGCACAGGCAACACCATCGGAATTGTATCCATTCATCCAATCAGTCAGAGGATATCGGAAAAAAGCTGAATGGATTATTGCAATTGCAAAGTCATTAGCTAATAAACAGGAGTACCCTCGTTCCATTGAAGAGCTTACGAGTCTCCCAGGTATTGGCCGAAAAACTGCTAACGTTATTCTTAGGGAACTTGGCGCACCTCCACAAGGCATCTTCATTGATCTTCATGTCGCTCGTGTTGTACCACGATTAGGTATTACATCAGAAACAAAACCAGAAAAAATAGAGAAAGCTCTGATGAGTGTTCTGCCACAACACCTCTGGCATGACGCAGGAATGGCATTCTCATATCTCGGAAGGGAAGTTTGTCGTCCAAAAAATCCTCACTGCGACAATTGCCCCCTCTTTCAGCACTGCGCGTGGTATAAAGACAACAAAAAAAGTTGATGCGAAATTACTTAAAAATCTTTAACTCTTCAGGACTGAATTTTTCTTTCACTAGTTTCTGCTTGGTCGCCTCATCAAATCCAAAAACTTCTGCAAAACGGTTCAAGAGGAGTTGTTCGGATTGGTGGAAATCATTGTCAACGTGGGAATACTTACACAAAAATTTGAAAGCAATTTTCTTCTGTTCCTCCGTTAACGAATTTGCAACAACTTTAATGCTTTCACTTGTTGGAAGCCAACTGTATATTTCCATCGCATCACTGATCATCCAATCTTCAGGTTGGAGAATTGAGGTAAGTTTATCTAATTCCTCTTTATTCAAGTCACCATCAATTCCAGCTAAAATAAGCCCCGCAAGGTAGAGGACTACTTTCCCTGATGTTTTGCTAACACTTTCTGGCGAAATATCCATTATCACTCCTCGCTTTACCTCCACCTCATAGCAGTAAATACCCCTTTTCTATTCCTAGGATGTTTACTGGTAATTTAAAACAGTCTCGAGAATTTATCAAGTTTTTGGGCATCTCAATTTTTTACTATACCCCATTGTACAACCGATACCCAAGGTGAGATGGTAACCCTGCATCCAGAATTTTTTTTACTGTAAGTTCTACTTTGTACTCAACTCTTATGCACTCATACATTGTGGTTTTTGTATTGAAGAGTGCGTAGCATGCGCGTGAATCACCATCTCGTGGCTGCCCTACACTTCCTACATTAATTATGAATCGTCTTTGAGCATCGATAAGAGGCTTTCGACCTTCTTCCGAATATATTCCTGGTATGTGTGAGTGTCCAACGAAACAAAGTCGTTCTTGAAAGGACGAAAAGTGCTTTATAGCATCATATTCATCAACAATGTATTCCCACCGTTTTGGATCTGTTGGAGCAGAATGCACAAACAGTAGATTTTCCATGCGAGCTGTCAATTGCAACGATCGAAGATAATCCAAGCGTGGTGTACTAATCTGTTCTAATGTCCATTCGATGGCAATTCTCGCATGCTCAGTGAAGTAATACTTTAATTGCTGATCGAGAAGAGCTGCATCATGATTTCCTTGGAGAACAAGGTGACAGTGTTGCCGTATAAGATCAACACACTCATTCGGATTTGCACCATATCCAACAACATCACCTAAACACACAATAGTGTCCGGTTTGTAGCGCTTTAGTGATCGGAGTACCGCTTCTAGTGCTTCGAGATTCGAATGAATATCGGAGAGAATAGCTATTTGCACAACCAAGCCCTCGCGTTTGATGTAATATAGGAATCGTTCCAAACATTTCAAATGTACCTCACTAATTCACACGGTGTGAATAAAAAAGCCCTGTACTCTGGTGTGTACAGGGCTTTTTCAGAACGCCATGCACTATTATACGGTACTCTTCTCGAGTGAAGAGCTTGTGGAAGTCGAAACTTCTGTCTTCGTCGAGTGTTTTGTCGACTCTTGTGGTTGGGAAGAGGAAGAGTTTTGTTGTTGTGAAGAGTTCGATTTTTTATAGTCTGTAAGGTAGAACCCACTCCCTTTAAAAATGAGCCCTGTACCACCAGAAAGCAATCGTTTCAACTGTGGTTCTGTACACGAAGGGCACTTAACGAGGGGTTCGTCGTTTATTGATTGAAATTCTTCAAATTCATAGTTACACTGACTACAACGGTATTGATATGTCGGCATTGAGTTTCACCTATCCTTTCTACTGTAGAGTTTTCACTATTTAAAAATAGGTGTAAATTCTTTATCTTTCAAGGTAAGAAACAACACTATTAACCAACCAAAAGGAGATTACGTATGACAACGACCTTGCTTACAGCTTTGAATGACCAAGTAAACCATGAATTTTACGCAGCGTATCTCTATCTTTCGATGTCTGCATATTTCGAGGCGAACAACCTCAATGGTTTCGCTCACTGGATGAAAGTACAAGCACAAGAAGAAGTTGGACATGCACTAAAAATTTACAACTTTATTCTCGATCGGGGTGATAAAGTCACACTAAAATCTATTGCTCAACCTCCTACGGAGTTCAAATCACCACTCGATAGTTTCCAACAAGCACTTCAACACGAGAAAAAAGTGACCGGACTTATTAATTCACTCTACGAACTATCATTGAAAGAAAAAGACTATCCTGCTCAAGTAATGTTACAATGGTTTATCGACGAACAAGTTGAAGAAGAAAAGAACGCCTCTGAAATCATTGCAAAATTAGAAATGATCGGCGATTCAAAAGGGATGCTACTACACCTCGATCACCAATTAGGAAAACGAAAAGCCGAAGAAGAATAACTTTTTCCTGGGGCTTCGTCATTAACGAAGCCCTTTCTGCAAACTCTCAAAGCAACCTCTCTCTGTGTAAATTCTTCCCTTCAAATCTACACTCGAGAAACTCTTTTTCATTTTCCTCGTTTTATTTAATAGACGTTCAAAAAATACTTACATACTACATGTTAAATGAGGGCACTATGAAAGAATTTCTTGCAAGAACTTGGAAAGTATGGGTCCCTAGTATTGTACTTTCGTTCACCGTTATTGCGATTCTCATTGTGAAAGGAACATCGGAGTCTCAAGTTCAGTATCGATTCGACACAGTTTCTCGAGGCGACATTCAAGTTTACGTCACTGCAACAGGGACAATAAATCCAGTAACAACCGTTGAAGTAGGGACCCAGGTTTCTGGCATCATTGCGAAGCTGTATGCTGATTACAACTCCGTTGTTAAGAAAGGTCAACTCATAGCACAAATAGATACAACTTTTCTTGTACAAGCAGTACGAGATGCAGAAGCAAACCTTGAGAAAGCACGCGCCCAGTATGCAGACAGCAAACGAGCATTTGAGCGTGTGAAATCGCTCTACGAACGAAACCTTGAATCGCAAGCGACGTACGATGCAGCACTCACAGCTCTCGAAACATCAGCAGCATTAGTAAAGTCTGCCGAAGCATCTCTCGAGCGAGCAAAAGTAAACCTTTCATACGCAAAAATTTATGCTCCAATTGATGGAGTGGTTATTGATAGAAAAGTAAATGTTGGTCAAACTGTTGCTGCAAGCTTTTCATCTCCTACTCTTTATACGATTGCAAACGATCTGCGAAAAATGCAGGTTGAAGCTACCGTCGATGAATCTGATATCGGTCGTGTTTCAACTGGGCAGCACGTAACTTTTACAGTCGACGCGTATCCCGAAGAGAAATTTGAAGGCGTTGTTTCACAAATTCGATTAGCACCAACAACCATTCAAAATGTTGTCAACTATGTAGTCATTATCGATGTTGATAATACTCACTTGAAGTTAATGCCAGGAATGACAGCAAACGTTAAAATTCTTGTAGGTGAGGCATTCAACGTACTCCGAGTACCGAACATGGCTCTTCGATTTCAGCCACCGTCAGAACTCGTTGATACAACGCGAACTGAATCACAGCAGCAACCATCACAACATTCACATGAGAAGAAAGACCGTGTTGCACGTACTGGTGGAACACGATTCCATCCTTCTGTTACTTCGCAGGAACAATTTTCGACTGCTCAGCCCGTAGGACAACAAGCGCTCCTCCCACCAACACGACGGACGTATGGTATTATCCCAACCTTTCCTGAATACCAGAAAAGTGCGTACGACGCATCGAAAACCGCTGGTTTCGGTCGCGTATGGATTGCAAATGAGAAGGGGAAACTTGTACCTGTCCACTTGCGTACAGGGTTAAACGATGGGAAGTACACAGAGATTCGTATTGGTCCCCTGAATGAAGGACAAAAAATTGTAACCGGACTTCTCTCGAACAATACACCAACACAAACGAGTCCACTTACACGAAGTACCACCCCAATGGGAGGGCCACCTCGATGATCGGCACTACAATCACTATGCAGAGGAACGGACATTTTATTGTTGTTGACCACCTTGTTAAAATCTATACACTCGGAGAGGTTGATGTACATGCTCTTCGAGGTGTTACACTCCAGATCGATCGGGGCGAATTCGTTGCCATTATGGGAGCTTCTGGCTCAGGAAAATCGACCTTCATGAACATCCTTGGATGTTTGGACAAGCCCACGCGTGGTAGTTATCTTCTTGATGGTATTGACGTAAATACGTTATCCCGTGACGAACTAGCTGTAATTCGGAATAGAAAAATTGGATTTGTATTCCAGGGATTTAATCTTCTTTCCCGAACAACAGCATTGGAAAATGTAGAACTCCCTCTCCTCTACAGCTCACTTCCTTCGAAAGACCGTCGACAACGAGCTATCGAGGCTTTACAGCGCGTGGGATTAGGTGATCGTTTGTACCACTACCCCAACCAACTTTCTGGAGGGCAACAACAGCGCGTCGCCATTGCACGTGCACTTGTGAACAACCCAAGCATCGTTCTTGCAGATGAACCGACAGGAAATCTCGACAGTCGCACAAGTGTAGAAATTATGGACATCTTTCAACAACTCAACGATCAAGGTATTACTATCGTTCTTGTGACACATGAACCTGACATCGCACAGTATGCAAAACGGCAAATCATTTTCCGTGATGGAAAAGTACGTTCTGATCGACCGACACAAAGTCGTCGACGCGCTGCTGAGGTACTCAGAGAACTCCCCAACATTGATGAGGAGGATGAACTATGAAACTATGGAATATCGTACTCTCAGCATTTCGTGCACTGCAACGGAACAAAATGCGGTCGTTTCTCACAATGTTGGGTATCATTATTGGTGTTGCCGCTGTTATCATGATGCTCGCCATTGGAGAAGGAGCACAGTACTCAGTGAAGCAGCAAATTGCGTCACTTGGAACAAACGTGTTAATCATTTTCCCTGGCTCTCAACAGCAAGGAAGTATTCGGTTTGGGGCTGGTACTGTAACAACACTAACGGAAGACGATGCATTTGCAATTAAAAGTGAATGCTCCGCTGTTGCGTACGTTTCCCCAGGTACTCGTGCAGGTGGGCAAGTTGTTGCAGGGAACTTAAATTGGTCAACGGGGATCGAAGGGTGCAGCGCTGAATACCTCAACATTCGGCAGTGGCCTATTGAGTATGGAGAGTTCTTCACAGACGCTGATGTGAAAGGTGCTGCAAAGGTTTGTGTTCTTGGGAAAACTGTAGCGAGCAATCTCTTTCCTGATGCATCACCTGTTGGACAAACAATTCGTATTCGCAATGTTCCTTTCAAAGTTCTTGGTGTACTCAGTGCAAAAGGCCAAAACGCAATGGGACAAGATCAGGATGATATTATCCTAGCGCCATACACAACTGTACTCCGACGGCTCTCCCGTTTCCCTTACCTGCGCTACATCACTGTATCAGCTATTTCGCCGGAGGCAATCCCTCTTGCCCAACAACAGATCACAGAACTTCTCCGTCAGCGACATAAGATTCAACCGTACGAACAAGACGACTTTACAATTCGCAATCAAGCCGATATTGCCGAAGCTGCGACCGCAACGACACAAATTCTTACAATTCTTCTTGCGAGTATTGCTTCGGTATCACTCCTCGTTGGAGGTATTGGTATTATGAATATTATGCTTGTCTCTGTAACAGAACGGACCCGTGAAATTGGTATTCGTATGTCGATTGGCGCTCGAAGTCGAGATATTCTCACACAATTTCTTATAGAGGCTCTCGTACTCAGTCTTATTGGTGGAATTCTTGGAATCCTCTTCGGTATAATAGGATCAACCCTCGTATCACACTTTGCACAGTGGCCTACATTTATTACTGCTTTCTCGATACTTCTCTCATTCAGCTTTTCCATTGCTGTTGGAGTTTTCTTCGGATTTTACCCAGCCCGAAAAGCAGCGCTCCTGAATCCAATTGAAGCTTTGCGATATGAGTAGTACTTTAAAGTAGGTTTCAAAAAACTTTACTCCATGAAAGCGAGGTGTCTATGAAAAACTTTACATACTACAATCCAGTCAAACTCGTCTTTGGAAAAGGGACAATTGCACAATTACCAACACTTATTCCCCAAAACGCACGGATTCTCATGACGTACGGACAAGGATCTATAAAACGAAATGGGGTCTATGAGCAAGTCATCCGTGCCTTGAGGGGGTACTCGATTGAAGAATTCAGTGGTATTGAACCAAATCCACGCTACGAAACTTTGATGAAGGCTGTTGAAGTATGTCGAACAACGAACATCGATTTTCTCCTTGCTGTTGGTGGCGGCTCCGTTCTCGACGGAACAAAGTTTATCGCTGCTGCTGTACACTACACAACTGGTGACCCATGGGATTTCTTATCAAAGGGACTTAAACCAAGATCTGCACTTCCTCTTGGATGCGTGCTAACATTGCCCGCAACAGGATCTGAAATGAACATTTACGCAGTTATTTCCCGTGATTCAACTAAAGAAAAGTATGGATTTGGCTCACCACTCCTCTACCCTCAATTCTCTATTCTCGATCCAGAGACAACATTTACTTTACCACCTCGACAAACAGCGAATGGTATTGTCGATGCGTTTGTACACGTTATGGAACAATACATGACGTACCCAATTGGTGCACTCACTCAAGATCATCTTGCAGAAGCCATTATCCTCTCACTTATCGAAGATGGTCCAAAAGCGTTGAGCGAGCCTACAAATTATACTGTCCGTGCTAATATCATGTGGAGTGCAACTATGGCACTCAATGGCCTTATTGGGTGCGGCGTTCCTCAAGATTGGACAACTCATGCAATCGGTCATGAACTCACTGCATTCTACGGACTCGATCATGGACAGACACTTGCTATCGTGATGCCAGCGGTGTGGAAACATCAAAAGAGAGCCAAAGAGGAGAAGCTCGCTCTCTTTGCACGTCGCGTCTGGCAGTATGATGGATCAAATGCTGCTGATGTTGCAATTCAACGAACAGAGGAGTTCTTCCGATCACTTGGTGTCAACACTCGGCTCCACGAGTACGGTTGCGATGATCGTTACTTTGATGAAATAGTCCAACGCTTCGAGTTACGCAACGAACGTTTAGGAGAGCATCAATCAATTGGAGCAAACGAAGTAAAAGAAATTCTTGAACTGTGTAAGTAACACACGCATAAAAAGTTCGGAACAGGGTGTTAGTACGGTACCACACATGCAATTGGCATGCGCCACCCTGTTCCGAACGCTCGGTCTGTGACTTTCAACCCTACAGTTGCTTGTTTCCGTTTAAACTCTGCATTCTTTACCATTTTTAGAACTTTAGTAACGACCTGTGGCTCAAATCCACGTTCAATAATTTGCTTTGCACTCATGTTTTCTTCAATGTGCAACTGTAGTATCGCATCAAGAATTTCATACTCAGGTAAAGTATCTTGATCTTTCTGATTTGGCTTGAGTTCCGCAGACGGTGGTTTCCTGAGAATGTTCACTGGAATAATAGTTTGGTGCGACAAACGATTAACCCATTCTGCAATACGGTACACCAGTGTTTTCGGTACATCAGAGAGCACATCGAGACCCCCACACATATCACCGTAGAGTGTACAGTATCCAACGGCGAGTTCCGATTTATTCCCCGTCGAAAGGAGCATTGCCCCATACTTATTCGAGAGCGCCATAAGCAACGTACCACGAATTCGTGCTTGGATATTTTCTTCTGTTATATCGCGTTCATACCCGTGAAAGTATTCTTGTAAAAGAGCGTCGTACTCATTCATGAGAGTATGAATTGGAATTGTTATTGTCCTTATTCCTAGATTTCGTGCAAGTTCGTGTGCATCGTCAATGCTTGCTCGACTTGTGTACGGCGATGGCATCAACACGCCAAGTACATTCGATGCTCCTAAGGCTTCTGTTGCAATTGCTGCGGTTAATGCAGAATCAATTCCTCCCGATAGACCAAGCAGTACACGAGTAAATCCACATTTATGGACATAGTCCCGTGTCCCGAGTATAAGTGCGTTCCATACTTCTTCTTCCGCACTGAGCGATGGTAACACCTTCACGGGACCCTTTGTTTCAAGATCGACAACAATAATATCTTCCTCGAATGCTTTTCCTTCTGCAATAATTTCTCCTGTTGCGTCGTACGCAACACTTCGGCCATCAAAGAGTATGTCATCGTTTCCACCTACCTGGTTCACATACAGTGTTGGGATGGTATATTTTGATGCAATTCCTTTTAGCAACCTTCTTCGCTGATCGTGTTTTCCAACGGTGAAGGGAGATGCTGAGATGTTGAGAATGCACTGTGCACCTTGCTGCACAAGTTCGTGTACTGGGTTATGGTGGTATCGATACTTTTTAAACAACATCTCATCACTCCAAATATCTTCACAAATGGAAATACCGACTGTTGTTGCACCCACGATAAATGTTTGCGATGATGGGGCTGGTTCAAAATATCGATCTTCATCAAAGACATCGTACGTTGGCAACAACACTTTATGGAAATATTTCTGTACACTACCATTCCAAATAAGCGCACATGAATTGTAGAGTGGACGACCATGGGATTGCGTGTTTGGAGTTGCTACACCAACAAGAACTGGAGGGGCTGCGCAGAGTTCGTGGGCTAAAATATTTAGTTGGGTTAAACTTTCGTAGACAAAACTCTCACGGAGTAACAAATCGCGCGGTGGATATCCAATGAGCGAAAGTTCAGGTGTCACAATAAGATCAACACCATATTTTGATGCCCGTTCCACAAATGTTTTGATTTTCAACGCATTGCCTTTCACATCACCTACTGTTTGATTCAACTGAAGAAGTGCAATTTTCATCGATACTCTCCAAGACGTTTACTTTTTCCTCCTCTTCACATATATAGTACCTTATGGGGCCCCACGACACTCAGAAAGGTACAAATAATTCCTTCAACAGTGAATAACTTTATCACTTTGTGAAACGATAAATCAACCACACTTATTGAACAAGCTACCGAACTATGAATATTGTCCACTTCCCATGTTCAGAGAAACGTTCCAACAGTGAACACAGCTTTGCTTGGTGTTTGTACCCAGTTGACTCCACAACAACAGCGGCAATTCGATGCGTTTTCAAAACGTTTTGTAGAGAATCGCAGGGAAGTGCAAGCATTCCTTCAATTCGTGGTTGAGGTCGGTAGGCACCATTTAAAACAAATCGAAAAGGATTGTGTGATGCAATGAGAATATGGAGATACCGCCAATACGAGGTTTCGATAAGCACTTTCGATTCTTTTGGATACGACGAAAGAATTGCTTCAAGGTCTTTTGCTGTTCTCAATTCATCCTGTGTAAATGAAGAGTCATTCGACGTGTAATACTTCCCAAGCAAAACTGTTTGCACACAAAGCATTACTATGAGCGTTGTAAGAAAAAACCACCGACTTGCACTGGTACACTTACATTGATCATAGAACCATGCTACTGTAAACGGTAGAAGAGCCATTCCCCACACCGCAGTTACTCTCCATGGTGTATGTGTTGGAAGGGTTGAACCAACTAGTACAGTACAGGAAAATAGTAGCAACGATACCCAAAGTAATTCTTTCACAAATGAATTTTTCCACGTTAGAAATGTACCTATACCGAGGAGGTTAAACGTAAGAGCGTTAATGAAGAAAAATTGTGTCAATGGGTTATGCCATACTTGACGTAGAAAGGGAATATTGTAATTGATATCAATAGTCGTTTCAAAAAAAGTGAATGGTGTACCGAAGTGAGTATAGTTTCGGACCATCCACAATGCAGGTACAACCACAACTACAGCAATGTTCAGCAACACAACGAACCATGGGGGGTGTTTCTTACGTACACGTTCACGCACAAGGATGATTATAAAGAGCAATGCAAATCCCCATCCTTCGTACCGTAGAGTTGTTGTAAGTGCTAGTGCAAGTGTGGAAACTACCAAAAATCTGGCGTTTTGTGTTGATAACCACCGAATAGAAGAAGCGAGTGCTACGAGAATGAGAGCACAGAAAACAATTTCAGTTAACGGTACGACGCTGAGAAGAACTCGTTGCGGGAACACCGCAAGAAGGAGTGCTGTAGCACCTGTAATCGTCCGATTCTTCCACACTTCGTGAGCAAACCATACACCTGCCCCCCATGTGAACATTCCAAAAAGGAACGAAAGGACTCTTGGAGTCCAGAAGAAATCTTCCCACACCGAGAATGCACCTGCAAGGAGAATACGATACCCGGGCAACCAGACACTAGAGTATGGAGTACCTGTACGAAGCCACACGAGTGTATCATAAATTCGCCCACTTTCATCCGCAGAAATCCCATAAACTCCATTCGCTATGAGAATACAATGGATCAGAGTTGCACAAAGAGCCCCTACAAACATTGTGAGAGGGAGCTCTTTCTCTGTTCTATTATTCGCTTGTAGCACGAAGTGCCTCTTGAACCTTTCGTAAAGCTTGGTGTGTTCCTTGTTCATTCTGAATTTCTTTTGCACCAACAATATACTTATCCACGCAGTAAAAGAGGAGACGCCCTTCGTTGGGATCATGGACAACTGCACCATTTTCAAGAGGTACGTTCACTTTGAGGATTTGTGAGTACGACTTCAGAGCGTTCCTCGCATGTTCTGCTGTTGAATACTCCATTACAAAAAGATTGGAATGTGTGTACGGTACCACGTATGCTTTTTGAAAAACGGAATATCCCAAGAAGTCACGATTTACATAGTACTCAGCATGAGATTTTCTGTGATCACTGGGGAAATACGTGAACATTCGTGGTTTTTCTACTTTGTGTCGAGCTACCCCTTCAGCAACACGTTCAGCAATACGCATTAGTGCACTCTGTACTGTTGGACCTTGATCGTTTGTAACAAGTTTTACGTAGTACTGACCTGCGCAAAAGTTTACTGTACCATCGAGAATATACCCTTCACACCCAAGCGGCACAAAGGTGGCTTCAGGATTCCGTTCCTGTGCATACGCACCAAAAGCATTGGCCTCATCACGATGTTTGTACACCTCGACACGAATGTACGAAATACGATCATTCGAGTATTCCGCTAATGTAAGCTCCTCGAAATCGTACGTGAGAAACATATCAGCAGCGCCATCGATAAGTTCAAAGAGTGTTTCCGGTGTATAGACTTCAGGGAAAATTTTCCGTTGAAATCCTTCGATCACAGGGAAAATTGTTTCCACCTGAGCAAGGAGCATGTGAGGAACTACAAGACTCATAATAACCCATCGTTTCATGGCTTCACCTATGCAAGGAATTCTTGTGGTACGCTGGTAAGACGTTGTATATCACGAATGCGTTCCGCAATGGGAAATGCTTTTACACAGTTGGCTGTGCATTCACCGCATGTGTAGCAAAGTTCAAAGAACCTTGAGACTTCATCCAGTATTTCACGTGCCTGACGTGGTGCACTGTACCCATATGCATACATATACGCTCGCATAGTGTCTGGAAGTGCTGGGATATGATGTTTACACGTTTGTACACACTGTTCACACCCGTCGCACGACATCCCCTTGCTCTGTGGATCAACAATTAGTGATGCTCGCTCTTCATCAGTCAGTGTACAATCATAGTTAACACTAAGGTTCTCACGTAACTGCTCGAAAGTTGTAACGCCAGGTATCGTTGTCGCAACATTCGGATCTTCTAACACCCACTTCAATGCCGCTTTACAGTTGATGGGTTTTGTCCGCTCTTTGTCATAATAGGCACCAGCCATCGTTTTCATTGCAACGATACCAATACCTGCCTTGGCAGCTGCAGCGGTGACTTCACGGAGCCTCTTCGGATTCTGATGCTGAAAGTTCATTGCTGCGAGAACAACATCGTACGCCCCACATTCGATCATAGCTTCTATAACTTCTTCGACATTTCGATGCGTGGACACACCTATGAAACGAGCTTTTTTCTTCTTCTTCGCTTCTTCAAGCGCAGAGAGGATATCGGTATCAAAAACATCATCACGAGAACCAAGTGCATGTGCGTAAAGAATATCAACGTAACTCGTTTTTAATCGTTGGAGACTAATGTCCAATCGTTCTAAGAACATGTCCTTCCCAATTTTTCCTTTTTCTCGATCACGCGGTTGAATTTTCGTTGCAAGGATGTACGAATCGCGAGGAACATTTTCAAAAACTTCTCCAAGCATCATTTCATTCCGACCCTGTTGGTACGAATGCGCTGTATCGAAGTGTATCACTCCAGCATCATACGCTGCTCGCACAAGTGCAGCACTATCTGCTCGCATTACACCAAAACTAACCACGGGAAGACGAAGGTTCGTTCTGCCAAGTACTCGCCGAATAATTGTTGGTTGTTCTACATTCTCCTCTCCACAAATCGGAAACGGTAGATTCGCTAGTGCAATAGTACTCACCGTTGTCCGAAGAAAGCTTCGACGATCGTACGTTGCCATTGTGTGTACCCTTTCATTGTTATTGATTTTGTTCAATAGTATTCCAATGTGTACAACGTTGTAGATGGAATTTTGTTTCTTCTCTGAGTCCATCCGTTGGAGCAACTCTGAGTGCTCGCGCGTAGAGCGCTGCAGCAGAATCGAACTGAAAGTCGTACTGCAGTGCCTGTGCCCAATAGTAATACCGATAAAATCGAAGTACCGGCGAACGAAGATTCTCTGCACGGGCAAATGCATCACCGGCTCTTCTATACTGACGATGTGCAAGTGCTAGTTTTCCTCTCATGTACTCAGCCAACCCGCTTGTTAGGTGTGAGAGTCGCACAAGTCTTGTGGTATCATCGAGGTCGTAGAGTATTTGGATACGCCACTCTTGTTGCTCATCTTTTCGATCGAGTGCTTCGAGCCGAATGGCAGCTGCTTCTGTGTATGCATTCGAAAGATGTGTTGCTCGTATAATTTCGTACTCTCTCTGTGCTTGGAGTACCGAATCGAGCGCCCAATACGCATCACCACGTCGTAAACGGAGGGGAAGTACTCCATCACCATATGTTCCCAGCGCTGCTGTTGCTGTACTGAGTACATCATCAAATAGTTTCCGACCTAAGAGAGCTATAACCTTCAGCTGTATACCTTCGGTCGTTGGTACTATAGCGAGTGAACGATCGATACTCGCTTGTGCATGCACGTATTCACGAAGTCTAATGTACTCTCGAGCTTCAGTATGAATTCTGGCAAGTGCACGAGTACATTTTCTCGGCAACGACAGTGATTGAAATACAACGTAGCGAGCCTTCGCCGAATCACTAGAAGTAAATTGATACCGTGACAGTACCTGTTTCCACTGACCAGCAATTGTTGTGAGTGGTTGTTTATACACCTTCTCGAAGTCGTTTGTCCTGTAGAATTGTTTGAATGTTTCTACACCGTACTGTGAAATAAGGAACTTCGTAAATGAGCCCACAACAGGATAGTATCGAGTTGGAATCCAGAGAAAAATTTTTGACCAACAGAAAGCTTCCTCAAGAGACACCGAAGTATCCACGGCAAGAATGAACGCAGCAGCTCGATCGATCGGTTCACCAAACCACGTCAGATCGCCGATTGCTACAGCAAGCCCTTCCAAAGCTCCAGCGCTCCGAGCAATATTCAAGGGTGACCACCCAAAATCTCCTGCTAGTACATGGACAAGCTCGTGCTTTAGTGAATATTCAATATCTCTCTCATTTATATGAATCTGCCGTAACCACGGTTTCGAAAAGTTCAGTGTACTAGCACCGACGAGCCGCGCTTTTTGATCTTCAGTTGCGTAGATGAACGTTGTCACTCTTGACACTGGTTTCACCTCAAGCGAGTTGCAAATTTCATTATAGTAATGCTCCTGAAGTTTCCCGATGTACACAATTCGTTCACGGGGAATTTTCCCAAGCGCATACACAATATCGAAATGATCTGTAGTATAATGCCCGCCAAGTTTTTCTTTCACTGTCTCTGTTGACGATGAAAATCCAATCCTCTCACTGAAAAGAAAGAGTACTCCAACAAATGGCCCAAGAAATGCCATACTGAAAATTTCCAATACACTTTTCCGTGTTATACTCGCCGTAGATAGAAGTTGATGGGTATGTTTCCTATTCCACACCCAGAGAGCAAGTGCAATGAGGAATAAAGCAATCGCAATTGTAAGAGAGCGGTAGACAACCAAATGTGTTGTAATACGAACTGCCTCATCGAATCGCAAAAGTGGAATGTACCCGAAAATAAGATTATAGACGTACCCCTGAGGAGATGTAATCAGCGGAATAATTGCTGAACAAAGGATGAAACAACTGCTTACACCAAAAAGTAGTTTCTGAAATCTTGTGAAGATGAGCACAGAGATCAGTGCTAGAGCTGCACCAAGGAGTACCGCTGGAGTAACTACGAGGAAATACAGAGCAATAGCGTAAAGATCAACACACGTCTGAATGACAATTCCGTGCACCAATGCTACAGACAGTGGAACGAGTGGAAGCAAAAGCACAGTACCAATTCCATTGATTGTTTGGGACCTGAGTTCCTCAAGAGTGGTAAATGTTTTATTCCGAAAATACGTAAACATGACAATTCCACTCACCCCATACAATGGTAACGCGAGAACGTAAGAAAAATCACTGTCAACAGTACTAAAGAGTGGGTTCTGAATAACGAGAACTGTGAGTACTACGAGAAGTAAAAACATGCTGAGGAGAGTACGCTTTTGGGGAGACGTGAAACTCATACCATAGTACCTACTTACCCAAATTCATCGTACTCTACCCGTTCAATACGAGCACCAAGGAGTTGTAGTTTCTTTTCAACAGACTCATAGCCACGATCGATATGGTACACACGGAGTACTTCCGTTGTACCTTCTGCAACAAGTCCTGCAAGAATTAACGATGCACTTGCACGTAAATCAGTGGACATCACTGTCGCACCAATGAGTTTTGGGACGCCAACTACCGTTGCAATGTTGTCTTTCATTGTAATATTTGCACCAAGTCGTTGAAGCTCTGGTACATGCATGAACCGATCGTAGTAAATCGTGTCGGTAATAACACTCGTACCTGTTGAGCGCGTCATTAGCGCAATCCACTGTGCTTGCATATCAGTTGGAAAACCTGGATAAATTGCAGTCGTAACGTTAACAGGACGTATTTCTTCAGGAGGAACAATTTCAATCCAATTATCTCCCACGGAAATTGATGCACCTGCATCCTCGAGTTTCACGAGTAATGCGCCAACGTGTTGTGGATTACATTGTTCAACGCGTACAACACCGTGCTTTTTCCCTGCTAATGCTCCAGCAATGAGAAACGTACCTGTTTCTATTCGATCAGGAATTGTGGTAACATCTGCAGGGTGTAACTCATCCACCCCTTCAACTTCCAAACGCCCCGTCCCGATGCCATGAATCTTAGCCCCCATGCTCACAAGAAATTCTGCAAGTTGAACAATCTCTGGTTCCTGAGCTGCGTTTTCAATGAGAGTCGTTCCTTTTGCAAGTACTGCAGCCATCAGTACATTTCCAGTAGCACCTACGCTTGATATATCAAAGAGAATACGTGCACCATGGAGCCGTTGAGCTCTCGCAACGATGTACCCAGCGTCGAGTTCAACAGTAGCACCGAGTTTGCGAATTCCTTCAATGTGTAAATTCACAGGGCGTGGACCCCACGCACAACCACCTGGGAGTGAAACCTTCGCTTCGCCAAAACGTCCCACAAGTGGGCCAAGGACATAGATAGACGCACGCATTTTCTTTACAAGCTCGTAGGGTGCTTCAAACTTTTGAATTCCTCGGGTATCAATTCTCAACACATGATCGTTCAGAGATACTTCAACTCCCATGGTATGCAATAAGTCGCTCATTGTTTTGACGTCCCGCAAATGCGGTGTATTGAAGAGATGATACACCCCATTCGCAAGAAGAGTTGCAGGCATAAGGGCAAGGGTTGAATTTTTTGCACCACTTACAGAAACCGTGCCTTCAAGATGATACCCACCATGAATGACAAACTTATCCATTCCATGCTCCTTACATTGTGAGAATATAGCTGAAGAAAGAGAGAAAAACAAAAGAGCCAGCCTTTGTGGAGAGGAGGGGGCTGGCTCTCAAGAAGGAGGTTGAGGGGGTATGTTACTAGTTTTATTAAAGTAGACGTAAAAAAGCTCCACTGTGTTCCTATTTTCCCAGGTATTCTCCCTTACCACAACCATCCCACAGTCCCAGTCCTTCACATCCAGCGAAAAATCTACCATACCCTCGTGCATTCCAGAAAAACCTTTCTTTTTCAAAAATATCATTGATTCTCATAGTGAATCCTCGTACAATTAATTCAATAAAACTATTAGAGGAACCTAATAGCAATCCACATATGCAACCAACTAGGGACCATACCAACGAAATACTTTCCACTGTTCATATGTATTTTGAACATTACTTTACTAACCGCGATCTTGATCGAACAGCCCAATTATTTTGGAACCAGGCAACGTGTGTGGGTACCGGGCACAGCGAAATCGCTCATGACTATAACGTGCTAAAAGAGCTGTATCGTCGTGACATTAGAGAAGCACCAAATCGCATAGACTATACAATAACGAAGAGTTCTCTCTATACTCCCTCCGACAATGTTGCAGTTGTTCTCTGTGAACTGAATGTTTGCACAAAAATTCTTGACCAAGAATTAAAGCTCAACAAAATCCGATTGAGTCTCATCCTTGTAAAGTTCGAGGTGCAGTGGCTTATCGTTCATATGCATATCTCTTTCCCTACTGAAGCTCATGGAGAAAATGAGGCATACCCTATTAAAGAGCTCGAAGAAAGGAACAAGGTACTTACAAAACTTGTTGAAGAGCGAACAAAAGATCTCCAACGGGCAAATGAAGAACTTCAAGATAAAATTAAAGAAATTAAGACGTTACATGGTCTTCTTCCAATTTGCTCATCGTGTAAAAAAATTCGCGATGACAAGGGAGAATGGCATGTACTCGAAGCCTATATTACGAGCAAGTCGGATGCTACGTTTTCACACGGTTTATGTCCTGAGTGTTTTCAGGCACTCTATTCAGAATACTCTCAAAAAAGGAATACCAATACCCCCAATAACAGTGAATAACAATAATCTTCGCATAGCGAGAGCGTTCCCGGTTACCACACTCCATACATAAAAACACAATGTCCCAGCCGTGATACAAGCTGGGACATTGGAACGAATGATCTTGTCTTTCCTGTCGTTGTTACTTAACCATCACGAAGTTCTTTACACGCACCTGTTTACCATTTTCCAGTTTGTAGTAATATACCCCTGCTGAAAACTTCGCTCCATCAAACACAACTCGGTGCACCCGATCAGCTCGCAACTCCCCATCTACTAACCGAGCTACTTCACGACCAAGCACATCATACACACTAAGCTCTGTATACCCATCTTCAGCTATGGTAAACTCTATCGTCGTCGTCGGATTAAACGGATTCGGATAGTTCTGATACAACACAAGCTCTTTCGGCACTGCAATCTCTATCTCCACACCCTGGGAATATGATACCCCCCCATCCGCATCAATCTGCTTGAGCCGATACTCATACCGACCACTCCTACTAAGTTGGGTATCGGTAAACGTATACTCCCGTGGTGCGTTACTCGTACCAAAACCACGAACAAAACCAATTGTTTCCCTCACTGGACTTTCGTTCCATCGACGTTCAACTTCAAACCCATAGTTGTGGAGTTCCATTGCGGTGGACCACCGAAGCACAACGGCGCCATTCACTACCGATGCATGTAGTGACGTGAGCTCTACCGGCAACGGATCGTCGCTTACATTATATTCGTATGCACCAATATCGATAGTACCTTCGCTGCCGGTGGTTTTATTTAATTTCCGTGGATACCCAGCGCCCCGGATGTCGTATGACTCTGAATTGAAACTGTTATTCCCAGCATCAACACATGGTGAAATTCCTAAAACTCGAAAATCATTGTTTCCATAATCAATAAATATCGGATCTGATGTGATACAATTCGATGCAGACAGTGCTCCTGCAATGTCATTCGGGAGGTTTCTATAACAACAGTGTTCTAAAACGAAATAACTATCATTCGCATAAGCATTATAATCGTTGTAAAATTGTTTGCCGTGGATTGCATTATTTCCCCACACTATACAATTTTTCAATGTGGGTTTAACATTGTAAACTTCACTATAATTGTAAAATCCACCCCCAGCAGACGATGAATTGTTAGCAACAATAGTGCAATTGATCAACGTCGTAGCAGCAGCATTAGTATACATTGCCCCACCCCATGTACCAGCAATGTTATTATAGATAAGACAATTTATATACGTTGAACTACTCCCGCCATTATAAATACCTGCACCACGATCTGCTCGATTATTTGTAATAACACAATTACGAATTGTTGGATGACTTTGATTTCCATTAAACATTCCTGCACCATGGTCATGTGGTGTCCAAGCATTTGCAAAACCATCCTTAATTGTAACTCCATCAAGAATTGCATGGCTCGTTAAAGAATACTCATTATCCGGGTGGTAAAACACGTGGTAGCAATTGTCTGAATTATCTCCGGGGGTACCAATATCACCACTCAGAATAGTTTCATTCACTCCACCAACGCCATAATTTGTTCTTTGGTCAACTGAAGTTTCTGTCCCCGCAAATCCACCGTAAAGTGCTACATTATTTTTCAACCGAAAGTGGTAGTAACGAGAACCCCCACCAAGTCCATAATCATATGTTGGTTTGTATGTTCCCTTTGCAACCCAAATCTGATCACCAGCCTGTGCAACATCGAGTGCCTTCTGCACTGTTGCAAACGCAGTTGCCCAGCTTGTGCCATTGTTTCCATCACTACCATCGGTTTTTACATAGTACGTTGTGCTGTACGTAGTAAATACTACTGTAACAAAAACGACAACAAACATACATACTTTTTCCATAACTCCCTCCATATGATGATGTGACAAAAGTATTATTGTTAATGAATCAAAGAAGCGCTTGTAGACATGCTCTCGCATATTCACACCAACGGAAAGGGCACCACACGATGATCCTTCCCTTGGAGTATTCACTTCATCGGACGCATACCTTTATAGGACTGAGGGATAAACTGGAACTCCCGTGGTGGCTCTTTCTACCCCCTCATGCTCGTAATATTATTAAATTTCTTCTTACGTGTCAAGCCCGCACTGAATTCTCTGGGACTCGATCAAGTAATTTTGTAAAAATCCATTGGTCGGACTTAGGGTTGGAAGGTGAATTCGTTTCATAGTAGCATGATGTTGTGTTTCCTACACATATCGAGCATTTCTGCTGGCCAAATACTAGCCTGAATTTCACCAATATGAGCTTTTCGCAAGTAAAACATACAGAGTCTTGATTGCCCAATACCACCACCGATAGAGTGGGGAAGTTCATCGTTCATCAATCGCTTATGGAACATGAGGTGCAATCGTTCCTCTTTCCCTGCAATGTGTAGCTGAGCAACGAGTGTTTCTTTATCGACACGGATCCCCATTGAAGATAACTCGAACGCACATTCGACAACTGGGTTCCACACGAGGATATCACCGTTCAGCGACCAATCATCGTAGTCAGGGGCACGTCCATCGTGTCGGCGTCCATCTGAGAGTATATGACCAATCCCATGAATAAACACAGCTCCACATTTTCGTGTAATAGCATCTTCACGTTCATGTGGTGTGAGTGTAGGGTACAATCGGAGAAGTTCTTCAGAACTAATGAAGGTAATAGTTTCCGGTAAGAGTGGTTCAATGTGTGGGTATTCATGGTTCACAAACAATTCCGTCCGTCGGATAACACTGTAAATCCTTTCAACAACCTTGAAGAGGTACGACTGTGTACGTTGTTCGGCTGTTATAACTTTCTCCCAATCCCACTGATCAACGTAGAGTGAATGCAGATTATCGAGTGTTTCATCGGGTCTGATTGCGTTCATGTCCGTGTAGATACCACGTCCAACAGGAATTTTATAATCAGCGAGTGCTAAGCGCTTCCACTTTGCGAGTGATTGTACTACTTCTGCCTCTTGGTTTTGAAGCGCACGCACAGTGAACGAGACTGGTCGTTCTATACCATTGAGGTCGTCATTCACCCCAGTTCCTTTGAGCACAAAGAGCGGTGCTGTTAATCGGATAAGATCTAATTCGAGGGCGAGATTTAACTCAAAAAAATCTTTGATCCGTTTTATAGCAATTTCTGTTTCGTAGACATTGAGTAACGGTTTGTAGTTCTTGGGTATAAAAAATCCACGTGGCATTCGACTCTCCTTAAAATTGTAAATATCGGATGCTCGCTCCTCAATTAGTGAGAACGACTCGGTAACCTAAATTTACTTCAAGGGGGTTAACGCGGCATCAAACTCCCTACTCTCACCTGGTTGCAACGTGTATTGAACCACAATATCGCCATACCGCAGTGTGCATGCTTTCCCATTAATGCTCTTGATACGTGTTTTTGTTAACTTTCCTTCGTTCCATTCAATTGCAACCTCAAATCCACCACGTGCACGAAGACCGCTAATGACTCCCTTCTTCCACGCCGATGGCAACGCTGGGAGGAGATGGATTTGGCCATTGTGGCTTTGGAGAAGCATTTCCGCAATCCCTGCAGTACCACCAAAGTTTCCATCGATTTGAAATGGTGGATGGGTATCAAAAAGATTTGGGAGTGTTGATTTGCTCAGCAGAAGCCGCACATGCTTGTAACTCTCCTCACCATCATATAACCGTGCGTAAAAATTAATAATCCAGGCTCTGCTCCACCCTGTATGACCACCACCATGTTGAAGACGCCGCTCAAGTGTTCTTCGAGCTGCGGCAAAGAGATCTGGTGTTGATGGTGTAATCTGTGTGCCAGGATGTAATCCGAACAAATGAGAAATATGACGATGACCAGGATCGTGTTCCTTGTACTCTTTGATCCACTCCATAATTGTACCGTTCGATGCTACCCGTATAGGTGGGAGTTTAGCTCGAATTCTACTGAGACGAGCAGCCCACTCTTGATCAACACCAAGGATGTCGCTTGCACGCTGACACGCAGCAAGTACTTCATGAATGATCTGGATATCCATTGTTGGAGCATATGTTAGCTTATACTCCTTCCCCGTTGTAGGATCGACGTAGCTATTCTCCGGCGAGTAACTTGGAGCAGTGACGAGGTATCCATTCTTCTCTTCTATGAGAAATGTTTCGATGAACTCCGCTGCACCTTTCATGAGAGGGTATGCTCGTGTACGAAGGTAATTGGTATCATTTGTAAAGAGAAAATGTTCCCATAATGGGAGCGTCATCCAAGGCCCACCGAGTGGAAACATACCCCAGTAGACACCATCAATAACTGCTGTTTTACCAAACACATCCGTTGTGTGGTGCATTGTCCACCCACGAGCACCATACATCGTTCGAGCTGTCACACTCCCAGGTACTGCAAGCTTTTCAACAAAGTCTGTCAGTGGTTCAAGTGTTTCAGAAAGATTGCACACTTCTGCTGGCCAGTAGTTCATTTGGAGATTGATGTTAACATGGTAATCGCTGTTCCACGGAGCGTTGTAGTCTTTATTCCATATTCCTTGCAAGTTCGCAGGTAATTGTGCCGGTCGACGTGATGAATTCATAAGCAAGTATCGACCATACTGGAAATACGTTGTAATGAGACCAGGATCATCATAACCTTGTTGAAACCGTTTTAACCGCTCATCTGTTGGAAGCGAATCGAAGAGCGTATCACCCTCGAGCCGGAACACAACTCGATTGAAGAGTGCAGAATGCTCAGCGGTATGTCGCTGCTTCAATGCATCATACGACATTCTGAGCGCTTTCTGGAGAACTCGTCGACATTTTTGAACAGGATCAATTGAACGTGAAAAATTCAAACTATCTATTGTATAATCTGTTGCAGCATTGATAAGGAGAACCAGTTCAGTACCATTGCGAAACATCAATTTCGTATTCTCCCCCCTAAGTGTCCCATTGTGAATGAGCGGTTGCACTTGCGCATAGAACCGCATGTGTGCACCACCGGGACCTCTTTGTGGGTCATCTTTATCGATAATTTGTCCATGTAACGAAATCGCGTTGTTCTCAACACTGATCGTTGCATCCTGTTTTCGCTCCAAGGTCATATCCATATCCAACCCACCTCGGGCACTCGATCGGAAAGAGAGCACAATCACATTATCCGGAGCCGAAGCAAAGATTTCGCAGTCAATAATTTTCCCATTTCGTGTGAATGTGGTCCGTGCAATACCAGTTTCAAGATCGAGTTCGCGGTAATACCTTGTTACCTCCTTTGCAGTGTCGAGGAATGTAACATAGAGGTTGCACAACACCTGATACGAACGAAGTTTACCAGGAATACCAGACAAGTACTTCTCTGCGAGTGTATAGGCTTCCGCAACACTATCGTTGAGGAGGAGACGACGAATGTCTGGTAAGTATTTCAATGCATTCGGATTATTGTTGTCGATCTTCGATCCTGCCCAGAGTGATTCTTCGTTCAATTGAATTTGCTCAACAGTCGGATTCCCAAACACCATTGCACCCAAGCGACCATTTCCTACTGGGAGTGCTTCGTTCTCCCAATCGGTTGCATGGTGCCGATACCACAAACGATAGCGCGGTGTTTTTCCTTGACGTCCCTCGAGCACCACCGTACCAAGAAATACACTTAAAACAAGAACAACAGTGACAAAACTAACCAACCTCAGCATAACTACATTCCTTAGTTTTGCACTAAGAACCATCTTCGTATACTCCTTTCCAATTTTTACATTACTACATTACAAAATAAACAAACCGGTCATCAGTTCTTAAGAGGATTTTTCCTCTATCGCAAATGCTCTTTTGTTTACTATCACTGTTGTTTTTCTAGTTCTTTCCATATGAGCGCTGCTGCACCAAGAATTGCAGCAGTTCCTGAGGGTAGTTTCGATGGTAGGAGTTGAACTTTGTTTCTAAACACAGGGAAGAGGTATGCTTCCATCCATCGCCTTGTCGGTTCGAAGAGAAGCACCCCCGCTTCTGCTACCCCTCCAAATAATATAATTGCTTCCGGACTCGTATGGGCAATAGCATCCGCGAGTTTTATACCAAGGTATTTTCCTGTACGTTCAAACACCTCTTTTGCGAGCTCATCGCCACGGCACGCCGCTTCAAAGACATCCTTCGATGTCAATTGATGGATCGGTATTGAACGTAGAAGGCTCGGTGCTGTCCATGAACAGAGGAGTTCCTCTGTAGTTCGCTTAATCCCTGTTGCAGATACGTACTGTTCGAGACATCCTTTCTTTCCACACCCACACATTCGACCTTCTGGATCAACGACAGTGTGACCAAGTTCTCCTGCAAAACCATCATGTCCGTACAGAAGATCCCCGTTGACAACAATACCACTGCCAAGTCCAGTACCAAGCGTTATTTCAATGAAATGTTTCATACCTTGCGCTGTACCAAAGAGCATTTCTCCCAATGCTGCAGCGTTTGCATCGTTCGTTAGTGCAATCGGTATTGCGTACCACTGTCGCAGTGTTTGAACCACATCCACATATTTCCAACTGAGATTCGGTGGTTGTTCAATGGTTCCTCTGTAGTAGTTCGCATTTGGTGCTCCAATACCAATACCAACAAGGACAGACGCCTGAGGGAGTGAGGCACGAAGTGATTCAGCTTCTCCTACAAGACGCGTAAAAAACTTCTCAGCGGGTTTCTGAGCCTCGGTTGGAAGAGAAGTGTGTACGAGAACCTTACCTTCACGATTTACGTAGCCGAGTTTCGTGTACGTCCCACCGATATCGACTCCTAAAACAACTGGATATGCATTCATTCCCTTCTCCACTGGTGACACTGGATGAGTGTAAAAAGAACACTGTAAATATACTGAACAGACGATGGGAATACAACAACAAAGCCTAGCGAGAAGCTGAACGCTTGAGGGCTTCTTTGATCAACTCTTCGACAGTGCTACAATGGTTGCTTCCCAGGTCATTGAGAGCTGCACGAAGTGCTTTCTCAGCAGCTTGCTGGGTAAAACCAAGTGAGAGGAGTGCAAGCAGTGCTTCGTTCCGAATTTCAACACTCGTTGCTGATTTGATTATTGTTAGCGTAGCATCTGGTGTACTCTTTGCAAGAATATCACGGAGTTCGAGCACAATTCGTTCTGCTGTCTTTTTCCCAATGCCTTGTATTGAGGTTAATGCATTGACGTTTCCTTGGAGAATGTTTACCTGTAGTTCCTCAACACTCATACCTGAGAGTACCCCTTGCGCTATACGAGGTCCAATACCAGAAACAGAGATGAGGAGTTTGAACAACTGCCGTTCGTTCTCGGTTGCAAAACCAAAGAGCTGGAGAGCATCATCTCGTACATAGAGGTATGTATATAAAGTGATGTTCGTTCCGACTGCACCAATGCGTTCGTACGTTGAGAGAGGAATGTGGATATGAAATCCCACGCCGTGAACATCAACAACGAGCTCTGTTGGAGTCTTCGAAACAAGGGTACCTGTAATCCGCGCAATCATAGCTGTGGAATGATTTTCTCTGGATGTGCTTGAACATACTGTGCCCAGTTCATGGGCTTCCGTTTTGGATGTGTGACAGGTGCCACAGCACGCAACGAATGGCAAAGCGCTAATGCTAAGGCATCTGTTTCATCAAAGTGTTGCGGAACCTGCGTGAGTTTGAGAAGTGCTTGCACCATGTAGTGCACCTTTTTTTTCGATGCAGCTCCCGTACCAGTCACCGCCTGTTTTACTTCGCGTGGTGTGTACTCTGTTGTTGGAATTCCTCGATGAGCAGCAGCGAGCATGGCAACTCCTCGTGCATGACCAATTTTTAGTGCCGACTGTGCATTCTTCCCATAGTACGCTGTTTCAATGGCACACTCGCAGGGATGGTACGTGTCTATGACGTTTAGAAGTGTGTCATAAATTTTCTGTAAGCGTTGGGGCATCTGTTCCAATGGAGCATTACGAATAATATCGTAAACAACTAGCGATCTCTCTCCATGCAAGCACTCAATAATACCATACCCCGTGACGAGTGTACCAGGATCAATACCAATGATCACTCTCTTCCCTTCTAGATCACACGCACTGTTTTTTCGTATTGGCACGAGGGTACTCTACGAATAATTACCTATTACTTAATATCTCGAATTTTCAATTGGGGTACAAGTTCTCCTGCATATTCACTTTCATCAAGTGAAAATGCTATGTCGATTCTTTCACGATTCTGAATACGAGGCAAAAAGTCACCCAGGTTAAATCCGATTGCATCCATGACAAAGTTTCCACTCCGCACTTTGAACCGAAGATGATTTTTCCCAACGATTCGTGGTTGTCCAACAAGCTCAACATTTCGAGCGGCGAAGATCGGACGCATATTTTCTGGACCAAAGGGAGCAAACTCCGCTAACACCCGTACAAACTTTGGTGTAATATCGGTGAGGAAAATTTCTGTGTCGATATGAATGACTGGCGTTTTTAACGAATCAGAGAGTAACTCTTGCGCCACTTGTTGGAATGCTTCCCGAAATTCATCGAGCTTCTCGATTTCAACCGTTAATCCAGCAGCGTACTTGTGACCACCAAACTGGAGAATTTTATCTTCGCATCGTTTGAGCGCTTCGTGAATATTGAACCCTGAAATACTCCGTGCTGACCCCTTCGCAACACCATCAACTGTTGTCATAAGAATGGTTGGCCTATAGTATCGTTCAACAAGACGAGAAGCAACAATCCCAATGACACCCGGATGCCAGGAAGCTTCGTGGAGAACGATGGCACAATCATTATCGGTGTTCAAAAGGGTTTCAACAAGCTCTTGCGCGTGGAGAAACGTTTCTTCATCAATTTTTCGCCGCTGTGTGTTTTCACTTTCCATCACCCGTGCAATTTCACATGCTTGCTCATATGATGTTGATGTTAGCAAGTCCACAGCACGGGTGGCATCACCGATTCTGCCAACAGCATTGATGCGTGGCGCAAGTCCAAATACAATTTGACCTGTTGAGATTTTTCCAAGTTGAAATCCCGCTGTTTCAATCAGTGCACGGATGCAGGGCAACGGATTCCTATTCATACATTCAAGTCCCAATTTGACGAGTGTGCGATTTTCGCCAACAAGGGGAACAATATCCGCAGCCGTTGCAAGTGTTACGTACTGGAGGTACTGGTATAAGAGTTCATTTACGTCCTCATGGATGCGATTTCGAATTGGGGGCGATTGTAACAATCCTTGAATAAGCTTAAAAGCAACACCACAACCACAGAGGTACTTGAATTCGTATGGGCACTCAGGACGAAGTGGATCAAGGACTGCAACAGCATTTGGAATTCGTTCCGACGGTTCATGGTGATCACAGATTATTACATCAATGCCTAACGTTCGGGCATCGTCTACTTGATCAACTGCTGTGATCCCACAATCGACAGCAATGAGGAGTGAAGGAGCGTAGGTTTTCACTTGTTCAATCCCCTGTGTCGATAAACCGTATCCGTCACGGATTCGATCGGGAACAAAGTAGTGAACATCTGCTCCGAGCTTTGTAAGGAAGGACCATAACATTGCTGTCCCGTCGGTACCGTCAACATCATAGTCACCATAAACGAGAATACGTTCACGGCGACGAAGTGCCAATTCAATTCGTTCAACGGCACTCGCCATATCACGGAACTTGAACGGGTCGTGGAGATCTTGGAGCTGTGGACGAAAGTATAAGCGCGCTTTTTCAAATGTATCAATTCCTCGACTCACAAGAATTTCAGTGAGAATAGGAGAAATACCTAGTTGCTCGCTTAAAACTTTAACTGCTTCTGCTGCTTCTGGTGAAAGAACTTCTGTTTCTGTTCGTACTGACCAACGATATTCACGGACTGGTGTCACCGGTTAACCCTTCTCGTATAAACGCGTTCCTCCATGAACAAGACAACGCCTGTTCTATGGTAAACATTCAGAGGTGTACTACGGTATGTCGATAAGCCGAATTCTGTCTTTTCGCTCAAAGAGCGAAGAGGCAGTCATTTCTCTCAGCGACCTACCCTTCCTGTGGTCGTATAACGACGTTGAGCGGGCAACTCTTCCACCACTCAGTGGTGCACAGGATTTACTTGGTCTTGCACCCAGCGGGGTTTCTCCTGTAGAGCCTCACGAGGCTCTATCCCTTTCGGGACCACTGTCATTACTGACAGTGCGGTGGGCTCTTACCCCACCTTTTCACCTGTTTCTCGCCTCCTGCTATGGAGACGGGATGTGTATTTTCTGTGATACTATCCGTTCCTGCAGGATATCGCCTGCAAGACCCTCACTTAGCACCGATGCGTTTGCACCGGGGAACGTGAGGCGCTGTGCCCTACGGTGTTCGGACTTTCCTCCCACTCGCTTTACCGAGTAGGCGACTGCCTGACACACCATAGTTCACCTCCGAAAAGTACTTCTCTTTTTCAAACCCCACATGATACTTGGAAGATGAATCCCACGTGGCACTTGTCGTTTCTCATCAATTCCTCGGTTGGCAAGTGCATCCGCTTCCATATTTTTCTCTCGAGGTACATGGCGAAAGCAAACATCGAACGGTGTTGTTGCAATTTTAACATCGATTATTTCTTTCAATTGCTTCAACCGTTCATTCCGCACTTTGTACATCCCACACATTTGCCGAACAAGGAGTTCACTATCCGACTGCACAACGAGTTGTCCACACTTTTGTTTCTGTGCAAGCTCGAGCGCAGCAAGGAGCGCCATGTACTCTGCAACATTGTTTGTCGTCATCCCAATGTATGCAGAAAGCTCTTGCACAACATTCCCTTCACTGTCGTGTAAAAGAACGCCTATTCCACTCTCACCAGGATTTCCACGTGATGCACCATCGATAAATGCGTAGATTGTCATAGTAGCGTCTTTGCTTTTTCGACGATCTCGTCTGAGACAAGGATCCTTCCGCATCGTTCACAGGTATGGAGTGCATTGTTCTTTCTGAGTTCCAATATTTTCTGAGGTGGTACTCGGTTGTAGCACCCAGCGCACGAGTTCCGCCGTACAGGAACAACTGCTTTGCCATCACGTGCAGCACGAATCCGTTCGTACATTTTGTAGTCTGTTTTAGTAAGTTTTTCTACAATTTTTTCACGCTGTTTCTTGAGTTTAAGCTCCTCATCTTCGTGCTCTTTATTGATGGCTGCAAGCTCTTTCCTTTTCTCTGCTAATTGTTTTTCCAACGCTTCGATCTCAGGAGCAAGCTTCTGGGCATCTTCTTTCGAAATCGCTGCTTTTCCTTCAAGAACATCCATCTCCTTCTGGAGCTTCACAATTTGTTCCTGACAATAATCAATTTCCCGTGCGAGTGCATCGTACTGTTTATTCGTTTTCACTTGGAACTGCTGGTTTTTGTACTTTTCGATCAGCTCCTTGAAACGGATAATTTCAGCATCAGCAGCATTTCGTTGTGTAATTGATTCTTTTGCCGTCTTCTCAAGCTCCTTCTTCAATGTTTTCTTGGCGTCGAGCGTTTGTTCTAACTCCTGAACAATTTGCGGAAGATCTCCCTTCAGCTCTTGAAGCTCATCGTAACTTGTATCAACTAACTGTAGCGCGTATAGAAGTTGTAATTTTTTTTCCAATGGTACCCTCTCTGTAATAATAATATTATTCACAATACAAATGACCACACATTTTCAATCGATAGCTACTCATACGTTACCGCATTCCGTTGTGCCGTTGAAACAAGCACTTTCACTGCAGAACCCGTTTGGGACAGAACCTTTTGGAGGTGGTGAACAATTCCATGTACAATGAATTGCTCCGTTTCCCAGTGACCAGCATCTATTAACACAAGAGAGTTTGGTACATTGTGATACTTATGGTATCCAACATCTCCTGTAAGAAATACATCAGCTTTTGCTCTCGCTGCATCTTGCAAAAGTTCACTTCCGGCTCCACCACACACAGCAACACGGTGGACAGAGACACCGTTGATAGTGCTGCACCGAAGGTACTGCGTCCTGAGTACTTTCTTCACATGTTTTAAGAACTTCTTCATCGGCATTGGCTTTGGAAATTCTCCAATTGCTCCCATACCGTAATTCGAACTTGGTGTTTCGATGTTTACCACATCGTATGCAACCTCTTCATATGGATGAACATCTTTCATTACTGTAACAATGTGGGAGAGTCGAGCACGGGGAGCAACCATTTCCAACCGCACTTCGGGCACAACCTCAAGTTTTCCCTTTTTCCCAACGCTTGGGTCCGATGCCGACGAACCAAAGAACGACCCTTCACCGCGAGTTGCAAACGAGCAGTACGAGTACTCTCCAATAACTCCAGCACCAGCGCGTGCCATAGCTGTTCGCAAACTTTCGACGTACACTTCTGGTACAAAGACAACAATCTTTGCAAGCGATTGCTCCAACGGTTTCAGGAATCGAACATTGTGTAATCCTAGTTTTTCAGCTAGTAGAAAACTTACTCCGTTCTTTGCAACGTCGAGATTTGTATGAGCAGCATAGAGAGCAATTCTATTCTCAGCGAGCGTTAGTACCATGGCTCCAATCGGGTCGGTACTTGTCACGTGCATCAACGGTCGAAAAAGTAATGGATGGTGTGTGATAATAAGTTCTACTTTGCGGGTAATCGCTTCGTCAACCACTTTTGGGGTAACCTCAAGTGCCACTAGTATCCTACTAACTCTCCTATGTGGATCGCCCACGAGCAAGCCTACATTATCACGATCCCATGCTGTCCACCGAGGAGCCCATTCTTCCAGTACTTCAATCAACTGTGATATAATCATATGGAAAAAAAATGTCCCGCATCATTCGGCGGGACATTCTCTTGTTTTAGTGCTATTGTCTACAGGTTATTACAAGAAACTTCGTACGTTGTTGTTCTACTACCTTTCTCATTGTCATCTTAAAAAATAATACCAAAAATTCACAGGAGATGCAAGAAGGTAAAACAATACTAGAACCAAGTTCTTTACTGCAGTTGTATCATTGTCAATTTACACAACTGGTATGTTATCCATGCAAAACCATGTGAATTCATCTGCGAGAGAACAGTGTCGCAATGCTACTTTAGATCTTCGCACCTACCTACTACAAATAGTCAACTTCTGTGATTGTCTTCGAAACATGTCCGAAGCACATTCACCATTTCATCGTGAATAATACCATTTGTTGCAAGCATTTGTGGTGTATAGATAGTTGTTGAATTTCCATTGTAATCGGTCCATCGCCCCCCAGCTTCAACTACAAGGAGTACACCAGCAGCCATGTCCCACGGATTAAGTTTCCCTTCCCAGAAACCATCGAACCGACCACACGCGACATATGCAAGATCAAGAGCTGCAGAACCAAGCCTTCGAATCGCTTGCCCTTTCACAAGAAACTCATTGAACGGACGGAGATGGTAATCCAGCTCTTTTCGAACATCGTAGGGAAACCCTGTAACGAGTAGACTTTCGAGAAGCGTTGAGGTCCTCGATACCGAAATCCGTACACCGTTGAGGAATGCACCTTTTCCTCGTTCTGCAGTAAACAGCTCGTCGCGCATTGGGTCGTAGATAACCCCAAGGAGGAGCTCGTTGTTGTACTCCACTGCAATTGATACAGCAAAAATAGGTACTCCATGGGCATAATTTACTGTCCCATCGAGAGGATCAACAATCCACCGGTACGGTGATGAAATTTTATGTGCACCTGATTCTTCTCCTAAAAAGTCATGATCGGGATAGTGCTGACGGATTTTTCTTAGGATAATCTGCTCCGACTGTTTATCGATTTCGGTTACTAAATTGGTTGCTTCACCACCTTTACGTTCAATGTGTTGAATGTTCCCTATGTTATCGCGTAAGTACGCCCCTGCTTCTTGTGCTGCGTCGATTGCAAGTTCTACCATGCGATGCTCTCCTTTCATAGATTCAACGTACAAAATTTTTCCGTGCAATTCCTTAGCATATTTATGAAATCCCTATTGCTCTTTTGAAAACTCCCTTTATTTTATAGACTGTACAACAAGGATTACTTTCTATGTCCACAGTACGTGAACGCCCTCTCATAGTCTCCTACCTCGCAATGCGTCGGATTATTGGTATCTTAGGCATATCTCTCCCCATCGTCCTCGTACTCGGTGGTTTAGTTCAAGAGCAACCTACAATTCAAGCATCAATTAGTGCATATTACTATACCCATATGCGTGATTTCTTTGTTGGTATCCTCAGTAGTGTGGCATTATTCCTCATTTCATACAAAGGGTACGAAAAAATTGACAGTATTGTAAGTACACTCAGCGGCATTTGCGCAATTGGGCTCATCCTCTTCCCGACTTCGCTGCATACTGGTACTGTTATGAAGGTTGGTATGCTCCTCGTAAAGGATACTGTGTCGGAGATGATTCACCTCTCGTTCGGAGCTGTGTTTTTCACGCTCCTTGCGTTCAATTCAATCTTCCTATTTACCAAACGCGGTCCAGTTGGTGGTGTCATGAGCCGCGCAAAACGGAAGCGGAATATTGTATACCGTACATGCGGTATAATCATGCTGATTTCTCTGTTGTGTATCTACTTGTATAAAACGTACTTCGTGCATACCATCATTTCTGAATTCTATCCGATTCTGCTCTGTGAGTCGATTGCCCTCTTAGCTTTTGGAATTTCATGGCTTGTCAAAGGTGATACATTCTTCCGCGATCCTAGAACACATCACGAAAAATTGGGGAAGAATACGTGAAATTATATAATTAGCTTTTACTCTACGCTTCACGATGAATGTATTTCAAGGCTTTCTTTCCAATATCACTCCTGTAATATGCCCCATCGAACGAAATTTTCTGTACCGCTTCATATGCACGACGGATAGTTTGCTCAAGTTCATTGTGGAGTCCAAGCGCCGTAACACTAAGAACACGTCCACCAGCTGTAACTAAGTCTTTCCCTTCGCGTCGCGTACCCGCATGGAAAACAATAACCCCATCTTCTGCAATAATGGAGGTGAGCCCTGAGATTTTTTTACCTGTCTCGTAGTGATCGGGGTAACCATGTGATGCCATTACTACACACACAGCGCATGCGTTGTGAAGTTTGACCTGCGCTTGGTTGAAATTCCCTTCCGCAATCGACGTACAGATTGTCACGAAATCTCCATCGATGAGAGGAACAACGACTTGGGTTTCGGGATCACCAAAACGACAATTATATTCAAGTACCTTTGGCCCTTGATCCGTAATCATCAACCCAACGTAGAGGCATCCTGTGTAGGGAGTACCCTCCTCCTTCATTCCATTGAGAGTAGGTTTTATAATGTCATTTACAACGCGTTGGAGAACCTCCTCTGTCACAAGCGGTGTTGGTGCATATGCTCCCATGCCACCAGTATTTTTTCCGAGGTCATTATCGAGAATTCTCTTATGGTCTTGTGCAGGTGAAAGAAGCGCATACTGATTCCCATCAGTGAGCACAAATACAGATGCCTCCTCTCCATGAAGGTACTCTTCGATAACAAGTGCACTTCCAGCCTTACCAAAAGTATCTTTTACAAATATTTCCTCAATAGCACCAACAGCATCAGCAATTGTTTCGCAAACCAACACACCTTTTCCTGCTGCAAGTCCATCCGCCTTTACAACAACTGGTGGTTGAAGGGTTTTAACAAATGCAATTGCATCGTCCTTTTCCGTGCGAGTAAAAGACCGAAAGCGCGCTGTTGGTATTCCGTGTCGTTCCATAAATTGCTTGGCAAACACTTTACTCCCTTCCAGCTGTGCAGCCGCTTTTGTTGGACCAAAAACCTTCAATCCCTCTGCCCGAAATGCATCCACTATACCGAGAACGAGCGGTTGTTCGGGACCAACAATTGTCAGATCAATCGATTGGTTCTTTGCATACTGGAGCAGTCCTTGAACATCGTGTGAAGGTATTGGGACAAGTTCTGCCAGTTCTGCTATACCTCCGTTGCCAGGTGCACAGAAAAGCTTTGTACAATGTGGACTCTGTTTCAATTTCCAGACAAGTGCGTGCTCTCGACCTCCAGAACCTATAACGAGGATATTCATTCTTTTTTGACCTCCACAATGTCACTCGTAGTCAACTAAGTACTCAAAAATCTTTGCAAGCTCTCCCGTGAGTAGTGAACGATCAAATTTCTGTGCAAACTGTGTTGGAATTCTTGGGAGCCTGTTGTTTTCGAATTTCTGAAAAAGATCTACCAGCGCTTGCTCGTGTGCAGATACATCATTCAATGGTACGCAGAATGCTGCTCCTGAACTTTCTATAAGCTCTTTTGTGTACCCATCAACAACTGACGCAAGAATCGGTCGTCGTACACCAAAGTACTCATAGAGTTTTCCCGGGGTTTGGTAATCGTTATCAATAACAAACCAAAGCACATCTGCATTTAACAACTGTTCAACACAATTTCGATGGGAAACGTACCCGTAGAAGGTAACAACTTCCTGAAGATTGAGTTGTTGGATGAGGAGTTCATCTTCCTTCCGTGTTTGCCCAAGGAACCTGACATCGATGCGCCCACGCATTTTAGGGTAATGCAGTAGAGCTTGCGATAATGCTTGCGCAAAAACTTTGGGATTACGACCGCCGTAGAATGTCCCAGCGTGTACAAGCACCATTTTCCGCCGTGTACTTCTCTTCTGCGGAGTGCGACTTGAAATATCGTCGGGATCATACCCTTGAGGCAGAATAGTAATATCGTTGTACTCTAAAAACCGATATCGCATGAGAAGTGCCTCTTTGACACGGCGATGGGTAACAATCACTCTATCTGCTGCACGCAGTACTTTTTTCTCAAGTTGAACGTGTAACCACCGGTGGAGTGGTGTGGGGAAATATTTAAACGGGTACTCAATCCACGCATCACGATAATCAACAACAAGCGGAATATTGAATCGTCGCTTTAATTCAGTTCCTATCAAGAAATCGGTTTGTGGTGGTGCTGTAGCAAAAATAATATCAATGTTCCCACTCTTTACAACGGCACTGGCTGCTTTTACTGCAATAGATTTCCACCCTCGTTTGGTATCCGGAATAAAGAAGAAGTCGCCAACGTACTGGAGTGTTTTCCGCATCCACTCTGGTGGCATTTTAACAACCGTTTTTTTCCCAAACAATCGGCTCACATCGCGTACAGGGGTACGAACAATTTGAACCCCAACTTCCTCCAATTCGCCAAGAAGAGTTTCATCAAACGCATAGTACCCCATCGGTTCTATTGTAACTACAATTGGTTTCCAACCGTACCGTGTGAGATACTTCGCAAATTTTGCGGTACGTTGCACACCGCTTAGCCCCATTGGGGGGAAGTAGTATGCAATCATTAAAACATTTCGAAAGCCATCACGATCCATGTTAAACACTCAGGTATTCCTTCGGCGATTGTGTTAACACTTCGAATGATCCGTTGTGGAGGGCAACATCGTCTTCGATGCGAACACCACCCTGGTTGGGAAGATAAATCCCAGGCTCAACGGTAAAAACATGGCCTTCCTGGAGAACATCAGTGCTCAACTTTGAAAGACGGAGTGGCTCGTGAATTCGAATACCTAAACCATGGCCTAATGAGTGAATGAAGTACTTTCCGTAGCCTGCCGCCCGAATGTAGGATCGAGCTACAGCGTCAACCGCTTTTGCTTCTCGTCCAATAGCGAGAGCTTCCAGTGCTCGTGCTTGAGCATCGAGAACAATAGAGTAGATTTTTTTCATCTCACGGGGTGGATTACCAAGTGCAACTGTTCGAGTTAAGTCACTGTGATAGCCGCGGTACCTGCATCCGAAATCGAGCACCACCATTTCACCAGACCTAAGTTTTTTTTCAGAAGCACGAGCATGAGGTAATGCTCCCCGTGGACCGCTTGCAACAATTGGTTCAAATGCATCGCCTTCTGCACCTAACCGTCGGTGCCAGTAACTGATTTCTGCTGCAATATCACATTCTGTGACACCGGGTTTCAACTGCGGTAGGATTTTTTTAAATACTTCATCTGTAATCGATGCAGCTTTTCGGATGTACTCGAGCTCGTATGGTTGTTTATGAGCACTAATAGTTTCAAGAACCGCTGTGGTTTTCCGAAAAGAACAGTGGGGAAATGTTTTCTTCAATGCAGCAAACTCTTCCACCGTAAGTGCTGAACCTTCGTATCCAACACGCAGAGATGGTCGGAGAAGTTTTTTTTCTGCAATCGTGTGGAGTATTTGATTGGGAGCAATGACAATCTTAAAGTTCTGTACCTCTAGAGGTGCTTGTTCTTTGTATCGCTTGTCAGTAAAGAAGTACTGTGCATTACGAAAGATAAGGCATGCACCGTGTGATCCAGAAAATCCAGTGAGGTATCGCACATGAACGAGGTCTGTGACATAGAATGCATCGAGGTGATGCTTGCGCATGTATTGACGGAGTTGTTCGAGATGTGTTCGGTGCATCGATATGATGTTTGACTTAGAGATGGTAATTCGGCGCCTCTTTTGTTATAATGACATTGTGCGGATGACTCTCGCGTAATCCGGCATCGGTCATGCGGACAAAGGTTGTTTTCGTCTTCATCTCCGCAATTGTACGACACCCACAGTATCCCATTGCTGCACGAAGTCCACCAATCATTTGGTAAATTGTGTCACTGAGAGGGCCTTTAAATGGGACACGTCCTTCAATCCCTTCAGGAACAAGTTTTTTAATGTCTTCTTCTACATCTTGGAAGTATCTATCTTTGCTCCCTTCCTTCATCGCTCCAATAGAGCCCATCCCACGGTATACTTTATAGCTTCGACCCTCGTAGAGGACTGTTTCACCCGGTGTTTCTTCAACACCAGCAAACAACCCACCGATCATAACGGAATCTGCACCCGCTGCAATGGCTTTAGCTATGTCGCCTGTTTGTTTAATACCACCGTCAGCAATAATAGGAACTCGTGCTTTTGTGGCAACCGCTGCACATTCCATAATTGCTGTCACCTGAGGTACGCCAACACCAGCAACAACACGTGTTGTGCAAATTGATCCAGGACCAATACCTACTTTCACGGCATCGGCACCTGCCTTGATGAGATCGCGCGTTGCCTCAGCTGTTGCAACATTCCCAGCAATAATATCGATATCGAATTTCGAGCGGAGTCGCTTAACCATCGTTAGGACACCGTGTGAGTGGCCATGAGCGGTATCAATAACAATCACATCAACCCCCGCAGCTATGAGTGCAGTAACGCGATCAACAGTATCGGCAGTAATACCAACTGCAGCACCTACGCGTAAACGACCAAGTGTGTCTTTACAAGCGTTTGGATGCCGCTTCTTTTTCTGGATGTCCTTGAATGTGATAAGTCCTCGTAACCTACCTTGTTTATCGACGACAGGTAGTTTTTCAATGCGATGCTTCTGGAGTATGCGTTCTGCTTCTTCGAGCGTCGTACCAACAGGAGCGGTAATAAGATTTCCCGACGTCATAACCTGATGAACAGGGAGCTCGAGGTTCGGTTCAAACCGTAAGTCTCTGTTTGTGAGGATACCAACAAGTTTCTCGTTGTCGACAATAGGAATACCGGAAATGCTGTACTTCTTCATCACTTCGAGAGCTTCGCCCACTGTTTGTGATGGTGTGAGTGTAATCGGCTTTTGGATCATTCCGCTCTCCGATCGCTTCACTTTATCAACTTCTTCTGCTTGTCGCTCTATGGAAAGATTCTTATGAATAACCCCAATTCCTCCCTCGCGAGCCATAGCTATTGCCATTTCAGCCTCTGTCACTGTATCCATTGCAGCACTTACAAGGGGTATATTCAATGTAATGTTCCGCGTGAGTTTCGTTCGAACATCCGTTTCTCGCGGTAGAACAGCTGACTTCGCTGGTACTAATAGTACATCGTCATATGTTACTGCTTCACCACGAATGCGCTTTGTGGTCATAGTGTTCCCGAGAGAAAAAAATGTGTGTTCACTTTTGAGTTTTGTTTTTTCACTTCCTCATAATAGAAAGTTCGGAGTACGTTGATCGGAATGATGTCTCTCTTCTAATGTAATGCAGTAAAAGGTAGCGAATAATGCAAGGAAAAGCAAGGTATGGGGAAAACACGATATAGACAGGGTTACTCTGCCGTATCAAACTTTCCATTCGTTATCATATCAAAATTCATATCGCGGAACTCACGAATTTCCCTCTCAATACGTGTGTAGTACTTCTCAAATTCTTGAAGGAGCGCTTTTTCTTCCTCCCCCTTGAGAATACGTTGCAAGAGATCAAAACTAATTTTCACTGCGGCCAGTGGGTTATTGAATTCATGGCACACAGTGACTACAAGTTCACGAATCGCTTGTGTACGGCTCTCTGCCATTGCAATACGCTTTTCAACAGCTGCTTTACTTTTACGGAGCCGAACATGTTCCAGAACTGCAAGAACTGTACGCGGGAACGCTTGGAAGTCAATTGTTGATTTTAAGAATACATCTTCAACTCCAAGTTTCATTGCGTCAACTGCTAGTTGAGCATCTTGCACATCGGTAAGGAGAATAATAGGCACCTGGACTTGGCGCTCATTGAGAGCAAGGCAGAGATCAAGTCCGTTTGAGGGTGAGTTTGTAAATGTAAAACTCGTCAGGATAATATCAACTACTTTCTTTTTCATGAGGTACTCGAGTGCTCCTTCCACGCTCGTTTCTCGCAGAATCGTTACAGGCTCACTCGCATGCCTCCGGAAACTATCTTCGATCGCTTCAATAAAACTCTCGTTTTCATCAATGATAAGAAGCGTTTTGACATTGCTCTGTGTTAATTTCCCTTCGCTCATAGTACCATAATTATAACGCTCATTTGACAAAGTAACAAGGGACGAGAACTGTATTTTTACCCCATCTTGAAAAAGAGAACTTTTGTTTCGATAATAGAGTACAATGACTCCACACTCATCGAAAATTCGCGCGCTCTGCCTTATTGCTTCTTTCCTATGGTGGACAGGGATTATTGCTGCGCCATACTTCAAATCACACGGTAACGATGTTGAAGCTCGTTTTCTGTACGCTCTCTACGGTAAAGTGTGTCACCAGTCGAGCGACCGTTCCTTCTACCTCTGGGGTGAACAATGCGCAGTGTGTATACGTTGTACTGCCATTTACACGAGTTTTCTCCTCGGAACACTCTTTATCTTTTTTACTGCACATTACCACCGAACAAGCATGGAAGTGCTACATCCTGGCCCTCTCACTAAATATCTTCTTCTTGTTGCTGGAGCGTTGATGCTTGTTGATGTTGGCTTGAGTTTCACAACCTTATACAAAAGTTCAACCGCTTCTCGTATTCTTAGCGGAATGTGCTTTGGCTTAACACTCTCATGGTTTCTTATTCCTCTTATGGCAGAAGCGGTCTCACGTATTTATACACTTCAAAGGAAATAATCCATGGAACAAACCCAGTACACCAACGAATACCAAAAGCCATCGAAAGTGAATGCAGTACTCATCGGAGGGTTAGTAATAGGTGCAATATCAGGAGTACCAGGTCTTAGCTTTATCAACTGTTGCTGTTGCGCTGGTATTATTGCTGGTGGTGCAGTTGCCGTGCTCCTCTACAAAAAAGAAATTCAAAATCGTGAGCTTTTCTACTTTGAGTCCTCAGATGCACTCATCCTTGGCATACTTTCTGGTATTGTGGGAGCATTCGTATCAACATTCATCAGTGTTTTGGTGTACCTTGCAATCGGACCCATTGATGTAGAACTTCTCCTCACTCTCCTTAGGAAACTCATTGATCGCATGGAATCCAGTGGTGCACTTCCTCCTGGAACAATGGACGAATATCTTCAAGACATCGAAGAATCACTCAGTCGCGGCCTAACCCTAGGGAAAGTACTCCAAGAGCTTGTCCTTTCTCTCATCGTGTACCCGATTTTTGCTATGATTGGAAGTTTACTGATGTATGGTGTTGGAGGACGAAGAGAGAGAGAGGAAAAGGTTTGACTACTAAACTATTCCTGCAATAAAATATAAGAACAAAATAGTTTTTAAGGCTCTATATATCTCTTCAAACTGCTCCAATGCATACTCGAGATTCTCTGCTATCTCTCGGGCTAACTCATCTGGGTCTGGTAAATTTTCTGATTCCTCAAGACTTTTATCTTTTAGCCAAAAGATATCGAGGTTGACCTTATCCCTCTGGATAATCTCATCATAGGTAAAGCAACGCCACCTGCCGTCTAGATTATTGTCGTTCCATTGGAATGTTAGGATTGTATGTTATTTCTCTAGTGGTTCCATCAACGGGATACATCTCAAAAACAGAGTGTTCCTCGAGTGTCTCATCGAATTCGGTCTCGCCTTTCAACATCGAATAAAGTCGTTGAATTGTCGTGATACAGACACGGCTCACAGGGTCAATAACATTGGAAGTAAGGTGCTGAACATTGTAGAGTTCTACAAATTTTCGTCTATCGTCTGGTGTAATGTATTGCTGAAATTCTCTTTTGGTCTGGCGACCAAGATTGCTTCTATCGACAAGGAAGAGAACCCTCCTGGCATTTGCGAATTTTATAAGTCGATAAACAAAACTAATAGCAGTATATGTTTTACCCCCACCGGATGCCATTTGGATTAAAGCTCTTGGTCTATCGTCTGCAAAAGATTTTTCGAGATTTCTAATTGCTTCGATTTGACAGTCTCGTAACCCATCTGTAATGAGAGGTGGTAGATTTCTGAGTCGTTTTCTCAGGGTATCTTTTTGAGCTAACCATTCTGCAAGTGTTTCTGGTTTATGGAAAGCAAACACTCTTCGCGAGCGTGGGGATGGATCTCGCAAATCTCTAAAAAACGTCTCTGTTCCTGTACTTTCGTAAGCAAAAGGTGGAGGTTCCTGAATTACCGGTAGATTTCTCGGAATGCTTGCAATGTATGCTTGTGACTGCTCAGTAACACCACTCAATGTGGTGCCTTTGGGTTTTGCCTCGATGACACCAGCCGGAATTCTATTTACAAACAGAATGTAATCAGCGATACCATTTTTTAATGGGAACTCCCGAACTGCAACACCGTGCGAGGTACTAAGATTGAGTTCTCTTAGATCCTGTACTTTCCAACCAGCTAGTTCAAGAAGTTGATCAATTTCTTCACGTGCATGCTTCTCTGGCTTCAACTTCCATCCCCTCTTCGTATAGTTTCCTCATGACTTTACCGTCGTACGTTCAAAATTTCCACTATCTCCCGAACAAACTCAAAAGCTAGTTTCAATGAGTGGGGAGAAACGTATGTTGCTCGATCCTCTGGTGTATGAATGATCGAAAGGAGACGTGGTGATGTTGAGAGTGTATCAGTCATACCGCGTGCACGTTCGTACTGTATTAATTTATCAGCATCGCCTTCAGGAACAACCGAAATTGAGATGTTTTCAAGCTTCACAGCTGCAAATGGTACGTAGTCAGAGTAAGGGTACTCTGAACGTTCAACGTACTTAAATGGCAATTTTCGCATTGCTTCTCTTACGATTGGCATAAGATTCGCATCGTCACCCCCACCAATTGGACCAATGAAAATTTCATTTCCTGCCCCTACGACATCGATATTGATATATGCAAGGTGTTTTGCACCTATTGCAAAATTTTTTATGTAATTCATCGACCCCCACAATCCCTGCTCTTCTTTGTCGAAGAAACAGACCTCAAGTGAGTGCTTCATTTCACGATCGCGGAAGTACTTGAGTAACCCTAACGCAACAGCAACTCCACTCCCATTATCGTTCGCACCAGGGGAACCTTCGTACACATCGTAATGTGCACCAAGTACAATCTTCTTAAACCCTGTCCCAACACGAGCAATGATGTTTTCTCCACGAATAATGAGTGTATCTGCTTTCTTTGTTGAATCATTACGTTGTACAAATACCTCTCTAAACGGAGCGACGACATACCCAATGCCAAGTGCCTGGAGTTGGTCGAGAATAAACGCTTTTCGCTTCGCAATGTCACTCCCTTCTATCCCCAAAACGTACCCATAGAGTTCCTCGGTTATAGAACTCTGATACTGGGCATGAGAAGCTACACCAATGAACAATACCAGGAATATGAACATGTATACAGTTCGTTGTTTCATGATATCACCTATTTTAATAGTTTGATTCGAAACGTTGTTGTAAATCCTGGTTCACTATCCCGAAGTACGAGTTTCCCTTTGTGATATGTTTCAACTATTCGCTTTGCAAGACTCAATCCTAATCCCCAACCGCGGCGTTTTGTTGAAAATCCAGGTTTGAAAATATCTCTTCGGTACTTTGCATCTATGCCTTTTCCAGTATCAGAGATATCAATAATGACAGCATGTTTTTCTTCGTGAACAGTATATTGAATTGTACCAGGGGCGGATTCTATTGCATCGAGAGCGTTCTTCGTAAGATTTTCGATAACCCATTCAAAGAGTTCACGATTCAACGGTGCAACTACAGAGTCCGGAGCATTGAGTACGAGGCGGAGATTTGCTCCTCCCGCAGAAAATCGCTTCAATTGAGGAATACGGTGTTCGAAGTACGATAGTACCGTACGAATGCAATCGACCACATTTTCCTCTTTTACATCGGGCTTAGCACCTATCTTTGAAAATCGTCCAGCAATTTTTTGAAGTCGTTGTACATCATTTTCCATCTCAAGGATAGTACTAAGTATTTGTTTGTTCTCCACACCTTGCTCCTTGAGAAGCTCAATCCACCCGAGGAGTCCTGAAATAGGTGTACCTAGTTGATGAGCTGTTTCCCTGGCCATTCCAACCCAAATGTTGCTCTGTTCACTTTTCTTTACATAGCTAAAGCTAAGGTAAGCAATGAGTATAAAGATAGCAGCAATCCCTATTTCGATGTATGGTAACCATCGAAGTGATGTAACGATGCTCGACTCACCATAGTGTACGTAGCTGAGTACAATGGTATCTTGGTATGCTACTTTGAGCGGTGGATGGTCACTATCGAACTCTTCAATGAGTTTTTTTAAATATGCATACTGTTGCTGCTTTGGTAATGTTGTGTCCAGCGGAATGTTTCGAATGTTCGTATGGTACGGTTCAATCGGCTCCATATCCGGCGTTGTCAGGATAAGCGGAAAATCTATTGTTTTTAGAATCTCTGTGAAAATAAAATTAAACTCTCCATCATGCGTCTTAGCATTAATCATGTACTCATACGAGCGTACGTAGAGATCTGCAACTTCTTGTTCTTTCTTCGTAAGCTGTTGAACAAGGCCGTGAGTGTACCACAGAATTAGTCCAGCAAGAAGAAATGCAACAACAAGGAGAGTGATTTTCAACTTCCCTGACGAAGGGAGGGAACTCGTTGCCCCTGGTTTCAATGTTGGAGTTTTCATCTTTACTTGACAAGTAACGTTTGATCTCGTCGTGCTCCAACGGAAACCATCCACACTTTTACACCACAGAGTTCACTAATTGCTTCAAGGTACCGTTTCGCTTCACGTGGTAATTGGTGGTACTTCCGCACATCCGATGTTTTTGTTTTCCATCCTTTGAATGTTCGGTAGATCGGTTCAACACGCTCAAGTGTTTGCGCGTCCGTAGGAAAATGTTTGAGCCGTGTATTGCCCAATTTGTACCCAACGCAAACCTTGATTTCATCAACATCATCGAGCACATCGAGCTTTGTGACAGCAATTTTCTCTATTCCATTCACACGGACTGAGTACTGCAGGCTAAATAGATCGAGCCACCCACAGCGACGCGGCCTACCCGTTGTTGCTCCGTACTCACCACCATGCTGACGTAAGTACTCACCAATGTCGTTGTCCTGTTCTGTTGGAAAAGGACCATTCCCCACCCGAGTGCTGTATGCTTTCACAACACCAATGATCGATGATATTGCAGTTGGTGGTATCCCAAGACCTGTACATGCCCCTCCACTCGTCGGATTTGACGACGTTACATAAGGGTAGGTCCCAAAATCAATATCGAGGAGTGCTCCCTGAGCTCCTTCTGCAAGAACTCGCTTTTTTCGCTTCACTGCGGTGTTGAGGTACGCAGCGGTATCTTTCACGTACGGATCAATTTTCGTATCGAAGTCAAGGTATTCTTGAATTATAGCATCAACATCAAGTACAGCGGTATTGTACACTTTGCTCAAGAGTTTGTTACTTGCTTCAATGTTCCGTTTTAATTTCTTACATAGCACATCACGATCAAGAAGGTCTACAACTCGAATTCCTGTACGCATGTACTTATCAATGTACGCAGGGCCAATTCCTCGTCCAGTTGTTCCAATTTTTTCATCACCTTGCTCGCGTGCAGCATCGAGCAACTTATGGTATGGCATAATGAGGTGGGCATTGTGACTAATGAATAACCGACCTTCAATGCGAATTCCGGAGCTCTTTAGCTGATCAATTTCAGACATTAAAGCAACGGGATCCAAAACAACACCATTTCCAATGACGCATGTAACGTGGGTATGGAAAATGCCTGAAGGAATGAGATGAAGAACATACTCCTTATCAGGTTGACCGCGTTTCCCTGGTATCACAACGGTATGTCCCGCATTTGCTCCTCCCTGGTACCGTGCAACAATATCAACGTCTTCACTTAAATGATCAACTATTTTTCCTTTCCCTTCGTCACCCCACTGGGCACCAACTATAACCTGAATCGACACTGCTTTCCTTTCCCTTTTAATTGATTAACCGTACGGTGAGTGTTGTTGCTTGTTTCCTTGCTACTCAGTATTTAATTATTTTTCATACGAATAACAAGTACTCACTCGTTTGAAAACTACGTTGGTGTGCACTTTTCATCACCACATCACAATAACATCTAGTGATGAACGAGTGTACTATGGACGAGAGCCTCACTATATTCCCAAAACTTTGTTCGAAGCTCTCTGTTCTCAACAATTGCCGACGGATAGGTTTGTTTACACCGCACAAAATACTTCCCCGACACTTTCTCAACATCGGGCGACGTGGCGAGGTAGAGAATTGTCTGAACACCGAGTGATAGCGGTGCTCCTTGAATGTTGAACCCTGTATGAAGTAACTTGGTATTAATAACGCCAGGATGTAATGCATTCGATGTTACGTGCGTATTCTTTAGACGAATCGATAATTCCTTGTTGAAGAGGAGAAGAGCCAACTTTGAGAGTGCGTATGCATGGTACGCATCAAAGTACTGTTCTCCTTGGAGGTTGTCGAATTCAATTCGACCACTTGAGTGCGCAATCGAACTTACGTGAATGATCCGTGCGGGTGCACTTTTCTTTAAAAGCTCCAACAATGATATCGTTAAGTAGAAATGAGCAAGGTAGTTTACCTGAAACATCGTTTCGTATCCGTTCTTTGTAAGCACACGCTGTTTCATGTAAACACCTGCATTATTAATGAGAATATCAAGTCGAGGAAATCGCTGGAGAATATCTTCAGCCATAGCATGAACTTGTTCGAGCGATGTGAAGTCTGCTACTGCAGTGTAGAACGTTGCATCGCGTACTCTTCGTCGAAGTTCACTTAACGTCCCATCAACACGTTCTGCGCTTTTCCCATGGAGGATAACAGATGCACCACGCTCAGCAAGCTCCCGAGCTACTTGCTTTCCTATACCATCAGTTGCACCTGTAACAAGTACTACTTTCCCCTGGATGTGCTTTGAAGATTTACCGTGTGAGTCATTTGTTTCCATTCGTCGCGCTTAGTACACCGTTGACTTCCACCTTCTAATATGAGAAGATTTTCCGAATGTTGCTAATTATTTTTCTTCATACTGAGGAACAATACGCTTAGTGCTGAAAAGTATTCTTCTTTTCTGTTTCACGCCGCTAATTCTCTGTTCCACGTTTTATCCTTTTCGAGAGTTGCTTCACTAAAGTTTCTACTCGCGGACCACCTGGTTCTGGAATCCGCAGACTTTTTCTTGTATATTTTTTCTCACTATTTCACATTGAAAAAGGAACATATAGTGGCTCACATAAACATTTTCTTTGTTGGCGATGTAAACGGGAAGCCTGGCCTTACTATCCTCACCAACCTTTTCAAACAGTACCATCAGAAGTACAACATTGATTTCTGTGTTGTCAATGGCGAAAACGTCACTGATGGCAAAGGAATTGAAGAACGAGAAGCGAAGATCCTTTTCGAGCTCGGCGTCCATGTGATAACAACAGGGAATCACCTGTGGGACCGATGGTCAGCAAAATCACTCCTTGCAAAGGAACGGAATATCCTTCGCCCACTCAATTACCCAAAGGAAAATCCTGGGAATGGGTATGTTCTCTACGATTTAAAAGAAAAAGGAAAGGTTGGTGTAATCTGTCTCCAAGGACGAACGTTTATGCAAACAATTGACGATCCTTTCAAAGCGGCAGACTGGGCAATTAGTAAAATATCAAACGAGACAAAGGTTATCCTCATCGATATGCACGCTGAAGCAACCGCAGAGAAAATGGCACTGGCATGGCACCTCGATGGCAAGTGCAGTGCTATCATTGGCACACATACTCACGTCCCAACAGCCGATGCCCGAATACTCCCTAACGGGACTGCATACATAACAGATGTTGGCATGACTGGCCCATACGATTCAGTTATTGGAATGAAGAAAGAAGTTGCTATTAAGCGTTTCCAATTCCAAACTCCATACAAATTTGAAATTGCCGAACACGACGTCCGGCTATGTGCAGTGTACATTCAAGTTGACACCAATACAGGTAAAGCATTGAAAATTGAGCATGTGATATTCCCAGTATTCTAGTACTAAGAAGTTGAGGATATTCCCTATGACTCATATCATTGATGGGAAGTACTTCGCAGATACAATCAAAGAGGAAGTACAACGAGAAACAGAACACCTGAAACAACAGTACGGGATTGTTCCTGGCCTCGCTGTCATTCTTGTTGGTGAAAACCCAGCATCACAAGCGTACGTACGAACAAAAGAAAAAGTCGCCACCGAGCTTGGGTTTTACTCATTCACAAACCATCAACCAGCAACTCTCCAAGAACACGAATTGCTCTCTCTCATCAATATGTACAACAACGATCCACGAATTCATGGTATCCTCGTTCAGCTTCCCCTCCCTAAGCATATAAGTGAACACCGCATAATCGAAGCGATTAATCCAGACAAAGATGTCGATGGCTTTCATCCAATCACACTCGGAAAACTCCTCATTGGCGAAGATACTTTTAAACCATGTACCCCTGCTGGCATCCAAGAACTTCTCCTCCGGAGTGGCTACGATCCTGCAGGGAAACACGTGGTCATCGTTGGGAGAAGTACCATTGTTGGTAAACCACTCGCTGCTATGCTTGTACAAAAACAAGCGGGCGCAAATGCAATTGTCACAATTGTTCACACAGCTGCTCCTGATATTTCATACTATACGAAACAAGCTGACATTCTTGTTGCTGCTATGGGAAAACCAGAAAGTATTCATGGCTCTATGATTAAAGATGGAGCAATTGTTATCGACGTTGGGATCAATCGTGTTGAGGATCCAAGCGCACCGAAAGGGTACAGAATTGTCGGCGATGTTCATTTTTCATCAGCTGCAGAACGTGCACAGGCGATCACTCCTGTTCCTGGTGGTGTTGGGGTAATGACTGTTGCTATGCTTATGAAAAATACCCTCAAAGCTGCGTACCGCTACGCTCTTTCACTAAAACAGGCATAGTTTCCCACGACGAACAATTAGACGGGAATCATATTTCCACTCCATACAGGAGTGTTGAGGTACGTTTTACGTTGTCATCTCCAGTACAAAGACACCACCTGTATATGGGGTTGTCTTGACTTTCAAAGAACAATCTCGTATGCTCAATGGTGTATAAATAACACTCTAGAGCAAGGAGGACATAAAGCTATGGTACGCCCACGTACGCTCGTTCTTCTATATATTTTTGTACTTTCACCAACCCTTGTAACCCCACAATCAATGCCTCGTGTCTACACCGTCGAAAACACTTGTCCAGAGTGTCCCAAGCCCTATTTTCCTTCATTTGCTGAACTTCCAGAGATCCAATATTTACCAGATCCATTCGCATGGGCTGATGGACGTGGTCGTATTGAAAACTTTTCCGACTGGCGTGTGCGGCGTGCTGAAATTAGCGCACTTGTTCAACAGTACGAAATTGGTTGGAAACCACAACCACCTCTTCCAGGGAACCTCCAAGCTACCCTTATCAATGACACGCTACGTGTAACCATAACAGAAGGAACTACTTCCATCACAATTCGTGCAATTGTGAAAATGCCAACAAGTGGGGTGGGTCCTTACCCAGCAGTGATCGGAGTAGGTTGGAGTGGTACAGGTAGTTTACCCTCCGATATCTTTACAAGTCGCGGAATTGCAACTATACAATACCTGTTCAGCGATGTAGCTCCCTGGACACAGAGTGCACGCGGATTAGGCAACTTCTACAAACTCTATCCTGATACAAAGGTTGGATACTTTACTGCGTGGGCATGGGGCGTCAGTAGGATCATCGATGGGTTAGAGAGAATTCCGAACTCAAACATTGATCTCCAACGACTCGCTATTACAGGGTGCTCGTTTGCAGGGAAAATTGCCCTTTTCTCAGGTGCACTCGATGAACGTATTGCTCTCACCATTGCGCAGGAACCTGGCGGAGGTGGGGATGCTACATGGCGATTTTCCCAAACACTTGGTTCATCTGTTGAAATTTTAAGTAACGCACAAAGTTACTTTTGGTACCATCAAGATCTTAGCCAATTCAACAATGCTGTAACTAAGTTACCTTTTGACCACCACCAAGTAATGGCTCTCATTGCACCACGCGCACTACTTGTCATTGGTAATCCGAGCATGGTGTGGCTGGCTGAAGAATCTGGATACGTCGGGTGTCGTGCTGCACACCAAGTCTGGAACGCACTTGGTGTACCAGATCGCTTCGGATTCTCCAAAGTAGGCCACAGCGACCACTGTGTACTTCCTGTTGTGCAACGTCCAGAGGTTATCGCCTTCGTCGAAAAGTTTCTCTTGGGAATTGACACTGTGAACACAAACGTTGCGATTCATCCCGGTTACACAACAAACCTTTCCCCGTGGATTCCATGGTCAACGCCAACACTCCGCAACGATACATCATACTTCGGTCGAACAACGTTAATTACTCCAAACAATGTAATGATTGATCCCGATTCACTTACTCTTTTCGTGTGGCAACGAAAACCGGAAGCCGAACGGTACTACATTCAATTTTCACTCTCTCCACTCTTCACCACAACTTTCGCAAGTGATTCAACAACTGATACACTAATAGCAAAGACTGGTTTCGTGAAAGGGAAAAAGCTGTATTGGCGTGTTCGAGTGAAAACCACTGAAGGAAAATATGGGCCGTGGAGTGATTTCCTTTCCTTTACAACAAAAATTCCTTTACCTCCTAAAGTTGTTCTCGCCGGTATTAAACAAGCTTCTCCCACTCGCAACGATTTCCTTTTTCGATGGAGGAAAACCCTCTATGCTGATCAGTATCAGATTCAAGTTTCCGAATCCCGTTCGTTTCTTAGTATATACTATGGCTCAGTTCTTACCGATACTTCGAAAGTATACTCTAACTTCATGAATGGTAAAACATACTACTGGAGAGTCCGTGCACTCAATATGGCCGGCGAAGGTCCGTGGAGCGATATCGATAGTTTCCTCGTTGTCATTGTGGGAATTAATAAGAACGACTACCCCCCAGATACCTACGCGCTCCACCAAAATTTTCCTAACCCGTTCAATCCTACAACCAAAGTACGATTCGAACTCCCTCAGAGAGTATCGACAAAGATAACTGTGTACGATATACGAGGACGAGAATTGTACACTGTCCTTAATCAACTCCTTGATCCTGGATACCATGAAGTTACTATCGACGCAACGTACTTACAAAGCGGTATGTACTTTTACAGAATTGAAGCTGGGTCGTTTACTCAGACTCGAAAGATGGTTGTAGTTAAATAAAGCAATAATCACCAAGAGCCTCGCTCATGCGAGGCTCTTAAAATTCAAAGTGACCTGAGTAAAAGGTGCGCATATTCATTATCTCCATATAGCCACTTCTCTGTTTGTTACTTCCAGTGTCTCCTTTCCGATGTAAACTTCCACTAGCATATTATCTTGAAAATATCCGCTCTCTTGGTTGAATACTATTTTTGACTTTGTATTTCTCAGCATGTACCTTACTCTTTAATAACAACAGAAGGATACTTCCATGAAGTTCACGATTGTAATACTACTTACTCTTGTAACTATATCTCCAGGTACAGTGTATCAAGCTGTGCCAGATACTATGAAAGCATATATCGTAGAGAACGATTCGACATTAGCAACGCGTGGTAAAGGTCCGCACGGTGGGAAAGGAAACGCAACAGCATCTGTGTTCTTTAGAAGCGTTCAGGATTTAGGATTGTCGTTCCAAAAACACGTCTTACATGTTGGCGCTGAAGTAGGATACCACAAGCAGACGAGAGATGAAGTGTACTACATTGTAAGTGGTACGGGTATAATGGTTGTTAATGGAACTTCTTTCTCAGTAAAGCCAGGTGATGCAATCCTTACTCGCAAAGGAAATTACCACGGTATGCAACAAGTGGGAACTGAAGATCTCGTTTTTATTGTTGCCTACCCAAAGAACTAAGTGCTCGAAAATATAGTGACTAGGTACAAAATAAGTTTTCGCTGAGGCACTCGAGGGGTGCTACACGCGCCTACATACCCATCGTTACGTGAAATTTAAAAATCGTTACAACAAAGAACGTTCTATCTTAATTATTTCAGCAACACTATCCGTCGTGTAACGTTCACAGTCCCTGCCTGTACTGTAACAAAGTACACACCGCTCGAAAAACGTTCTCCATTAATTTCAACTGTATGGATCCCTTCCGATTGGATATCGTTCACAAGTGTAGCAACTTCTTTTCCAAGAATGTTGTACAACTTTACTGTCACATGCATTGGTGAAGGCACTGTGTACTGTAAAGTAGCAATAGGATTAAAAGGATTCGGGTATATGTGTTCAACACGGATTTCCTTCGGTGGTACTGCTGACTGGTTTGCAACATTAGTACGGACGTTAGGTGGTACAACCGTTGGAAGTTCACTCACTGAGTGTAGGTACTGTTGATATGAGTATGGCACATCCAAATAACACACTGGAGCTGTGATGTAAGAGCTGTTTCCAAAGTAATTATCAATGAGGTGAACATTACCAACGAGAACACTAAAATCTGAGAACACAGCTTTTCCAACATTCTCAAAGTAGTTGCGTTCTACACGTACACATGCTCCCATACGTGTGTTAATTGCATCTTCACAGTTCTTGTAGTAATTATTAAAAACATGCGCTTTCCCAAATCGAATGAGTGGAAGCCGAGAACTGCAATTATAGAAGTAATTATGATGAAGTGTTATGCGGATGACTGTATCGGCATACTGGGTATCGCCAGAGCTTATGAGAATTGCTTTGAAGTGATCGTGGAAGGAGCAATTGGAAACTGTTATGAACGTCGATTGATTCTTGATGTCGAGTAAACCGTCGTAGTAATCCTTATCATGGTCACGATCAGAGTAGAATTCACAATGATCGATGACAACATTTTTCGACGCACCATTAATCTCAAGTGCATCATTTGTTAACCCATAGTCACGTACGTGTGAGATTGTCATATTTCGTACAATGACGTTCCGGGCTAAATTGATGGACAACTGTATCCCTTTCAAGTGTGCAGTAGGTCCAACACCGAGAAGCGTTTTGTTTGACCGTATCGGTATAACAGCGTTCCCCTCAAGGAACCCAGAAAACTTTACAACGTAAGGTTGCTCACTGCCCAGGTACGATTGTAGCTCTTCCAGCGTTGTTGCTACAACAGTATCACCTTCTGCACCTCCTGTCACTAAGTACCGTGTTCCTTTATCATCTTGTACAGTTGCATACCCAAGAATTGTTGTATCAATTCGATCCTTGATGCTGTTTGGCAAAAAGCGTGCTACTGCATGAACATCACAGGTTATGGGAAAAGAGAAGACGCTATCGTTGCTTGGTACTTCACCTGTCCAGCTCTCAAAGAAATACCCTTGCTTCGCCGATGCTCGGAGTGTAACAATTGTACCTTTGTCGTACAACTGTAACTTGGGAGAATAGGAAACAGTCCCTCGATTCGTATCGTTACTTGCTACACTTAGAGTGTACTGTGGTGAACACTGGTAAGCAGTTACATGTGGTCCAGTTACCTTTATGTAATCAACGTTTGCAAGACCACCAGTGTATATAGCCTCGAGTCGAATTTTATGGTCACCAACGGGAAGATAGACCTGTATTGGGCTAATTTCTGCCCAAGTTGCCCACGACCCTGTGTAAGGGAATCTCACGGTGTCAACAACAACATTGCCATTGATGTATAGTTTCCCATCACGAAGGTTTGTGGCTGTCCCACCAAATGCATAACGCCACGTGATGGAATATACTCCTTCTGTGTAAACATAAATTTCCCAACTTCCCGCAACACCTATGCCATTGGCAAAGTCAATAAACCCTGGACCTGTCCACCCAGAAATAGTACTTGATGAAGTTATAATTGTACCGTTGTAGGTACAGAGGCCAAGTTCGTACTCTTGGATAATTACTTCACTCTGAGCGAATCCCACTGTAGTGATGCTTACAAAAATTGCCAGAAACGCACACACTCGTTTCATACAATTAACTCCTTACACATCGCACACAATTCTTACACAGCACTAACGTGGACAATGTACAAGAGAGAATGAAAAGATGCTACAAAAAACAACAAAATCTACACACTTCTTTCTGTTTGTAATGAAAAAATGTTATAATTGAAAATACTTACAATGTGGATTTTCCAGGTTAAACAAGACTGCTCGAAAAGATTCGATATTCTCATTCTGTAATTAATTCATACTTTCTTATTTCTTCTTTGTTCTTTTTCCTTTCAATTGCATACTATTCACCAATTTTTTTGCTCTTTGCCTACCGTTTTTTCTTGACTTCTCGTTAATTTTTTTATGAACTTCTTCTCTCACTTCAATTTCTTTTTTAGAATTATTTTTTTCATTTTCAAGTAGTGTCATTTGCTGTTTATAATCCTCTCCACTGGTATTTTGCCGCTTTCGCTCTTCAACAGATGCTAACTGTTTTTCTTCCTCCTCTTCTGCAACAACAACTGCAACATCCGCAACCGCATCACCCTCTTCAAGTCGAATAAGACGTACACCCTGTGTATTACGGCCTGCAACACGAATATCTGAAGCGTGTTGTCGTATGATCATACCGTTAGTCGTTACTACAACAACATCGTCTGTGTCAACAACTTCTTTCATCGCTACCATCGGACCCGTTTTCTCTGATATTTTAACAGTAATAATACCTTTCCCCCCTCGGTGACTGATACGATACTCATCTTCTTCACTTCGTTTACCGAAGCCTTTCTCAGTTGCCACCAGTACAGTGGTTCCTTTCCGGCGGAGATTTACAGCCCCTATAACACGATCATTCTTAGCTAAGTTTATACCCCGCACACCAGCTGCTGTTCTTCCCATAGGACGGATCTCATCTTCATGGAAACGTATAGCTATACCATTCCGTGTACCTAAAATAATATCCTGGGTCCCATCAGTAAGTTTAACATCAACAAGACGATCTCCCTCTTTAAGGTTGGCTGCAACGATACCTGTTCTGCGTGGATTACTGAATTCTGCAAGTGAGACCTTTTTTACAACTCCATGCTCTGTAACCATGAATACAAAATGTTTGTCGTCAAATTCTTTGACTGAGATAAAGGCCGAAATTTTTTCATCGGGGCTTTTCTCGATAAGCGTATTGATTGATTTCCCTTTTGCTGCTCTGCCGCCTTCTGGAATTTCAAATACCTTTAACCAGTAACTTCGACCTTTGTCGGTGAAAATAAGAATATAGTCGTGTGTGCTTGCAATGAACATGTGTTCCACAAAGTCATCCTCACGTGTCGTTGCACCTGTCACACCTTTCCCTCCACGTGACTGACGACGATACCCTGAAACAGGAAACCGCTTGATAAATCCACCATGACTAATTGTAATGACAACATCTTCTTCGGCAATCATGTCTTCGATGCTAAACTCCTCAGCTTTGTACACAATCTCTGTCCTTCGTTCGTCTCCATACTTCTCTTTGAGTTCACGGAGTTCATCTTCTATTATTTTTAATTGCAAGTGTTTGTTCTTCAAAATAGCTCTGAGTTTTTCAATGAGTTGAATCGTTGCACGGTACTCTTCTTCTACTTTTTTCCGTTCTAACCCTGTTAATCGCTGCAACCGCATGTCAAGAATTGCTTTTGCCTGTATTTCACTGAGTTTAAACTTCCGCATCAATCCTTCTTTTGCGGTTTCCACATCTTTCGACTTTTTGATGAGAGCGATAACCTCATCGATATTATCAAGGGCGATGATGTACCCTTCGAGGATATGGGCACGTTTTTCTGCTTCATCAAGATCGAACTTCGTGCGTCGCACGACGACTTCGTTCCGATGTTCAACAAAGTGACGAACAATGTCTCTGAGTTGCAGGATCTGGGGGCGTCCATCAACAAGTGCGAGCATGATGACGCCGAACGTCGTTTGCATTTGCGTGTGCTTGTAGAGGTTATTCAGTACAACTTCAGCGTTTGCTTCTCGTTTCAACTCAATAACAACACGAAGACCGTCACGATCAGATTCATCACGGATATCTGAAATGTCTTCGAGTTTTTTTTCCGAAACGAGATCAGCTATCTTTTCAATAAGAGCTGCTTTATTTACTTGGTATGGAAGTTCAGTAACAACAATTCGTTGGCGATCTCCTTTTGCTGTTTCGATAGTTGCTCGTGCACGTACGACTATTCGGCCTCTACCAGTGGTGTATGCCTCTTTGACCCCTTCGTACCCATAGATAATTCCACCAGTAGGAAAATCTGGAGCCGGGAGATGTTTTAGGAGTTTCTCACTCGTAATCGCGTTATCCTTCATGTATGCAATGCATGCATCTACTACCTCTCGAAGATTATGTGGTGGAATGTTTGTTGCCATCCCAACAGCAATTCCACTAGTACCATTACAGAGGAGATTCGGGAAAAGTGCGGGAAGAACGGATGGCTCTTGAAGTGTATCATCGAAATTCGGTACAAAATCAACGGTATTTTTCTCTAGGTCTCGCAGCATTTCTTCTGCAACTCGCGTTAACCGTGCTTCAGTATATCGCATTGCAGCTGGAGAATCTCCATCTATTGAACCAAAATTCCCTTGTCCATCAACAAGGAGGTACCGCATTGAAAAATCTTGTGCCATCCGCACCATAGTGTCATACACCGCCATATCACCGTGTGGATGGTATTTCCCGAGCACTTCTCCAACAATACGAGCACTCTTCTTATATGGCTTGTTACTTGCAAGACCTAACTCGTGCATACCGTACAGTACACGCCTATGTACAGGTTTCATTCCATCACGAACGTCAGGGAGAGCACGAGCAACAATGACCGACATCGAGTAATCGATGTACGATCCTTTCATTTCATCTTCAATATCGACAGGAATAATTTTCTCACTCACAACATTTGCCATAGTCTTCTTTCTCCGTAGTTCGGTCTCTGTTCAAATTCCATCAATCCTCTTGTTATACCACACAACTTTCTATACATCCAAATTTCTCACATACTTTGCATTCTTTTCTATAAAGTCTCGTCGTGGTTCAACTTCATCACCCATGAGAATTGAAAACGTTCGATCTGCATCGGCAGCATTCTCGATTGTTACTTGAAGAATTGTACGCGTTTCTGGATTCATTGTAGTTGCCCAGAGTTGCTCCGGATTCATTTCCCCTAATCCCTTGAATCGAGAAATGACAATGCCTCCCTCTTTTATGAATGCTCCTTCTTCGGTACTGGAGAGTAGCTCCTCTTCAGACTCGGACTTCTTTTTTTCACTCTTTAATCGTTTTAGTATTTCATCGCGTTCATCATCATCGTACGCATAGAATTCCTGTTTTCCTTTCTTGATTTTGTAGAGAGGTGGTTGTGCGATGTAGAGGCGACCAAGTTCAATGATTTCTTTCATGTATCGGAAGAACAATGTGAGGAGTAGAGTACGAATGTGAGAACCATCGACATCCGCATCGCACATAAGAATAATTTTCCCATAGCGAATTTTTGACGGATCAAATTCTTCACCAATTCCTGCACCAATTGCAGTAAAGATTGCACGTATTTCTTCATTCTCAAGTATTTTGTGTAAGCGTGCTTTCTCTACGTTGAGAATTTTTCCTTTGATTGGAAGAATTGCTTGGAACCGACGATCTCGCCCTTGCTTTGCACTACCACCAGCAGAATCACCTTCAACAATAAAGAGTTCACAGTGCTCTGGATCGTTGATCGAACAATCTGCAAGCTTCCCTGGGAGTCCACCAGAATCAAACGCATTCTTCCTCCGCGTTAAATCACGAGCTTTCCGTGCTGCTTCTCGCGCTTCAGCTGCTCTCAAACACTTTTCGATGATTCGCCGTGCATCTGCAGAGTTTTCATCGAGCCAATCAGAAAGCTGTGGACCAAAAATTGATTCAACAATACTTTTTATTTCACTGTTTCCGAGTTTTGTCTTCGTTTGTCCTTCAAACTGTGGTTCAGGGACTTTTACGCTAATAACCGCTGTAAGTCCCTCGCGGAAATCATCTCCTGTTAGCTGTATTTTATCATCTTTCACAAGTCCATTTTTTGACGCATAGTTATTCAAGGTACGAGTAAGTGCTGTCCTGAACCCAATAAGATGTGTCCCTCCTTCATGAGTATTAATATTGTTCACATACGTAAACACATTCTCATTGTATTGGTCGTTGTATTGGAATGCTATTTCGACCTCGACTGTTCGACCGCTCTCATCTTTTGCTTCTCCTCGTGCATACATGACTTTCTTCATAATTGAATGCCGTGTCGAATCAATATACTTCACAAACTCAACAATGCCACCTTTGTAGTGGAATTCCTCTTCCTGTTTTGATTTCCCACGGAGATCGCGCACACGAAGTGTAACCTCAGGGTTGAGAAACGCAAGTTCTCGGAGTCGTTCAGCTATTGTTTCAAACTTAAAGTTTCTATTCTTGAAAATTGTTGCATCAGGGAGAAAAGTAACCTTTGTTCCTGTTTTGTTCTTTTCGCACTTCCCAATAACCTTCACAGGGGCAATTGGTTCACCACGTCTATATTTTTGGTAGAAGACTTTCCCATCACGACGCACTTCTACTTCAAGCCATTCACTGAGCGCGTTGACAACGGACACTCCAACCCCATGGAGTCCTCCAGAAACTTTGTATGTTGTCTTATCGAATTTTCCCCCAGCATGGAGAACCGTCATCACAACTTCCAAAGCAGAGCGTTTTTCTTCCGGATGAATGTCTGTTGGAATCCCACGACCGTCATCCTCTATTGACACTGAACCATCTGCATTCAGTGTAACATCAACATTCTTGCAAAAGCCAGCAAGCGCTTCGTCAATTGAGTTGTCAACTACTTCATAGACCAAGTGATGTAGTCCTCGCGTACTGACATCTCCAATGTACATCGCTGGCCGTCGACGTACAGCCTCAAGACCTTTCAGAACCGTAATATCATCTGCCGTGTAGGATGACGCTCCATTGTTTTCAAGATGTTTTTCTTTTGTTGCCACAGTGTTCCCTCTCTTGTTATTGGAACTTAATATCTTTCACAACTTGTTTACCAAGTGTCGTATTCACTTTTGTGATAATTTCCTTTTTACGTACTGTTAACTCATTCCGCCACACACTTGATCGTACACGCACAATAAGTATTCCCTTTGTTATTCTTTCTGGGACAGCTTCAGCAGCTATTCGTGCACCAACACATTCTTCCCAGCGGGAAATTGCTTCATACTCACGAAGTTTTCCATCAATACCAAGCACTTTCGTAAATTCTTCTATTGCTTCACCAAGACTTTTCATGGTGCTACTTTTTCTAGTTCGCATAGCAAATCGATCCATTCTTTACCTCAATTATTTTCCAAGACTTGGAACTCTGGGGAAATTTTGCAAAAAAATCTCTCTCCGTTGATGTGAGTGCAAATTGCCCTGCTGATGAAATGGCTTTTAGGAGATTTGTCGCCCGACGTGTATCAAGCTCACTGAGCACATCGTCCAGCAACAGGATTGGGGTTTCCTTACATTTCTCACGTATGTAGGAAAATTCTGCCATTTTAAGAGCAACGAGGAAGCTTTTGTGCTGACCTTGGGAAGCATACATCCGCAAATTTGAACCGTTGATACTAAAGAGAAGCTCATCCCGATGTGGTCCGATTAGCGAAAATCCCATCTTTGTTTCGTTTACGAAATGTTTAGCAATACTCTGTTTGAATAGTACTTCTATTTCTTCTTGTGCAGATGCATCTCCTATATCGAGAGTGCACTGGTATTCTATAGATGGTTTTTCTGCACTCTCTGTTATCTGTGCAAAAGCTTCCTCAAAGTACCTACGAAATTCTGAGACAAATTCCTTCCGTTTCACAAGCAGGAGTGTGCCAGTTCGAGCAAATGCTTCATTCCATGGATCAATCGTTGCATCAATTCGTTCGTTCTTTTCTCGTGCATTCATGAGTAGTACATTTCTCTGCTTTAGTATCTGCCGATACTCTAGGAGTGTTTCAAGGTACAACCTATGCGTTTGTGAGAGAGCTCCATCAATAAACTTCCTTCGCTCCTGAGGACCACCGAACGTAATGTGAGCATGTTCTGGCGAAACTATAACAACAGGAAAAAGACCAATGACATTCGAGAGATGATCAATTTTCTTTCTATTCAAACTGTAGATCTTCGCGGAATTAACTTTTGTATATGAAATTGTTGCCTTGTATTCAATTCCGCAATCTGACTTGAAAATTCCAGATACTGTGTACCCAGGTTGACCAAACATTGTTATTATAGCATCGCTTGGCGTGAAAAAACTCTTTGTGAGACAGAGACATGAAATTGCTTCGATAATGTTTGTTTTCCCTTCGCCGTTATTACCGAGAATGATATTCCCTGTTTCAGAAAAGTCTATCAATGTGTTGAAGTGGTTTCGGAACGTTTCGATGGCTAGTTGTACTAATCTCAAGTATATATACTCTCCTACAGTCTATACAACACAATAGCCCCATACCTATGTGGCTGGGGCTATTGAATAATAAAAGTCTTTCCTCTGTTACGCGTTCAAACGCATAGGCATTACGAGCATTAGAATGCTCTCATTTGTTTTCTGTTCTGCTGGTGTTATGATCGCAGCTCTAACCGGAGTACTAAAATGAAACTCGACGCTCTCTGTATCAATATGTGTTAAAACATCTTCTATGTACTTCCAGTTAAATCCTATTTCCAGCTCTTGATGTGTGTACATACACGGAATTCTTTCTTTCGCTTCACCTCCAAAATCTGCATCTTCAGCTGTTACTTTTAGTTCATTCTCTTTTAAGGAAAAGCGAATTTGATGAGTTGCTGCATTGGAATATAACGAAACTCGTCTAACAGAAGATAACAGTGCTTCCCTACTTACAATGAGCTTCTTGTCGTTATCCAGTGGTATCACAGTTTCGTAGTTTGGATATGACTCGTCAATCAGTCGCGAAATAAGCGTAAAATTACCAAATGTAAACTTGACGTGTGTTGTACTAACTGACAATGTGTTCATTTCTGGATCGATAGCCTTCGCCACAAGTTGAAGAGCTTTTGCTGGTATTATGATATCTTTTTGTTCATGCGCATCGTTAATGTTCGTGTAAATTACACGTACAAGTCTATGTCCATCAGTAGCTACAGCGCATAGTTCTTGATCCCGAATTTGAAGAAGCAGTCCTGTCATTGCAGGTCTGAGTTCATCAGTGCTTACTGAGAATAAAGTTTTATGGATCATGCCGCTTAGTATTTGCGGTGGTAATGAAATTTCTTTCTCAGATTTAAATTCTGGTACTGTGGGGTACTCCTCAGGAGACTCACCAATTGAATTGTACTCTCCACTTTCAGTAATTATTTTAATCTTTTTTGAATTCTCATCGACAGAAAAAACTAACGTAACATCTGGAAGTGCTTTAATTGTGTCCATAAGTCGTCGTGCAGGAACAGCAATGGAACCGTCTTCAGTACCATTTACTTCCAATTCTGCAAACATAGCTATTTCGAGGTCTGTTGCAAGAAGTCGGAGTTTGTTCTTACTTAGCATAAAAAGAATATGTTCTAAAATTGGGAGTGTTGATTTGGTTGGTACAACACCACTAATTTTCGAAAGAGCTTTTTGCAGAATTGTGCTTTGAACTGTAAATTTCATTGTACCTTCTCCTTTGGAGGTCTCTTTAATTCAATAAAATCTACAAAAAAAAGGTTGAACCTACAAGGTGATAGCATTTTTGAATATATAGTGTTTAGTAATATAAATGTTGAAAAGTTGAAAAGTTACAAAACAACTTGAATTTACGGAGCATATCCAAAGGTATCAGAGTGTAGAGAATGTGAATAACCATCGAAGAATTAACAGATCAACACCAAATGTATACATCGAAACCAGAAGCATAATTGTAATGAACATTTTATTCACATCTTACATTGACTTTTATACCACAATATCAACAACACTAGGATTGTAATTCAATAATCTTTCGAATTGACTGAATGTGTTGTTTCTCTTCTTCACTACTGCGTATGATCTCATCAACTGTTTGACATGCATGAATTACTGTACTGTGATCACGACCACCAAAATGAAGACCTATTGTCTTTAATGATGAGTTCGTTAGTTCTTTTGCAAGGTACATAGCAATCTGCCGGGCGTGTACAATCTCTTGCCGACGAGATTTACCACGGAGAAGATCAAGTGGAATATCGAAGTACTGACTGACAGCTTTCTGGATATGTTCTATTGTTATCGGTGTGCGAATATTTTGCACTACTACACGTAGCACATCTCTTGCAAGATCAACAGTGATTTCTCTGTTCTCAAGTGAGGCACGAGCAAGGAGACTTATGAGACATCCTTCCAGCTCACGAACATTGCTTGTTACATTTACAGCAATAAACTCAACAACATCTTGTGGAAGTTCAAGTTGATTTTCTTCGCTCTTCTTCCGAAGAATTGCAATTCTTGTTTCTAAATCTGGTGGTTGGATATCAGCAATGAGCCCACTTTGGAAGCGAGAAATCAAACGTTCATCGAGACCTTTTAGTTCTTTTGGTGGAACATCGGAAGACAAAACAACTTGTTTCCCTGAATGGTAAAGAGTATTGAAGATGTGAAAGAAGTTATCCTGTGTTTTCTCTTTACCAGCAAAAAACTGAATATCGTCAACAATGAGAAGATCAATACTTTTGTAAAGAAGAGAGAAATCATTTACTGAGTCGGATTGTACTGCCTCAATAAAGTCGATAGTAAATTTTTCACTCGACACATAAAGAATACGGCGCGCTTTTCCATTTGCTTCTGAATGGTTCCCAAGAGCGTGGAGTAGATGAGTCTTACCTAACCCAGTGCCTCCATAGATAACTAATGGGTTGAATGATGTCCCGCCAGGATTATTAGCCACAGCAAGTGCAGCTGCACGAGCTAACTGGTTACAGTCTCCCTTGATGAAGTTATCGAATGTATAGCGACTGTTAAGATTACTTTTGATAGAGAGAATGTTTTCTTCACGGAGATTAATGTGTGGAGTAAATGGCTTTCGAACTGGGTCAGGGTTTGTAATGGGTTGGACAAGCGTCAAGTTTGGTAAATCGTGCGAAAACATTTCATCTGGTTGTATGAGGTAAAATAATTTGGCTTCTTCGCCGATTACAGAACAAATAACTTTTTGAATTAGGGAACCATAGTGTTCTTCAACCCAATCGTAAAAAAATTGACTCGGTACTTGCACTGTGAGTTCATTGTTGATGAATTTAATTGGCTTAATAGGTTCAAACCAAGTTTTGTAACTTAATGACGTAGTATTTTCTTTGATGAGCTTTAAACACTCGGACCAGATTTTTTCAGCAGATAGTTGTCCGTCGTTTTTACAAGGCTGAAGAGAAGCAGACACCTGCGACATAGCAATCCCCATCAAAAAAATTAACAAATTATCCACATAGTTGTAAACACACGTGAAAACATGCTATAAGCGTACTGAGTAGGTATCAATACTAACGCATGACAGAAAACAAAGCAAACACAGGCAGTTATAAAAGAAATAACAAGTTATCCACATTTCCACAAAACAAGAATTTACAACGCAGTACAACTTATCCACAACTTGTTAACATACCCATGCCTTCTCTTTGTGAGCGTGATATTGTACAATGCTTCTGCTGAGAAAGCAAGAGAAAAGTTTACAAAAATTTAATGGTACTATTTAGTGCGTGCATAGGCTTATAAACAAATGAGCATGGCAAGACTCTTAAGAAATCTCGCTGTTTATGCAAAGCCCTTGTTTAAGGAGATGATCGAATAAAATTTTCAAAGAAAAAGAAAAGCAGTGCTAAGTAATGTAAAACGAGGACCAGCAAAGTAAATCATTACAGTCAGAAAGCAATGTAATGATGTTATAAACAACTTCTTGTAAACGCTCGAATATTTTTGTAAATTTCGCCTTATACAGATAGTAATAATGAGGTAACAATGAAACGAACATATCAACCGCACCGTAGGAAGCGAAAAAATACGCATGGTTTTCGTGCACGGATGGCAACGAAAACGGGCAGAAAAGTACTCAGCGCACGACGAAAGAAAGGGCGCAAGAAGCTTACAGTGAGTGACGAACGATAGAGACATAGAGTACAAACGGCGACGTAATACGCTGCCGAAAAAAGAAATTCTTCGTGGGCACAACGCATTTTTAACAATTCTCTCAACCGGTAAGGTTTTTGATGGCAACATTCTTCGGGCGTACGTTGTCATAGATAAAAGAGACACCCCTGATCTCAAAGTTGGGTTTGCAATTTCTCGGTCGATCAGGAAGGCATGTGAAAGAAATCGTGCGAAACGATTATTACGAGAGTCATACAGGCAAACCAAACATAGGCTGTATGAAGCATTGGTGGTGTGTAGAATGCGTTGTGCTCTTCTTTTTCTTCTTAGGGCACAGAGGAGTTCTTCAGTGCGAAGAATGAGATTTTCTGACATTCAAAACGATATGAGCAAAATATTTGAACGCATCATAGCGAATTGTGTAATGAGATGAAGACACTCTTAAGTACACTCATACGATTGTATCAGCATTTCGTTTCTCCGCTGCTTCCATTCAATTACTGTCGATTTTACCCTTCATGCTCTCAGTACGCTGTAGAAGCACTAGAAAAATGGGGTATAGGAAAAGGTATCGTGTTGAGTGTCAAACGAATATTGAAATGTCACCCGTTTTCACAGCACGGGGGTTATGATCCAGTACCGTAGAGCATCAAGTAACACTTAAGCACAAAAGGACATACTATGGATAGGCAATCGACAATAGGAATGATATTAATATTCATCCTCTTAGTGATTTGGATGATGTGGAATGCACCGGCACCTCAACAACCACAACGTATTGAGAACAAGCAAGAAGTTGTTGATACAGTGAAAACAACAGGGACGTCACAAGTACTTCAAGATGGAACTCCATCGAAAAGTGTAGATAAAGAAACTGAACTCTACAGTAAATTTTTTGCAGCACGTGCAAAAGGCACTGAGCGTATTGTTACAATCGAAACAGACAAGATTCGTGCTGAATTGACAACAAGGGGTGGACGAATACGACGATGGGAGTTAAAAGGCTTTAAAACATGGGATGGATACCCTGTACAATTTGTAAGCTACAATCACGGTGGAGATCTTTCTGTTCTTTTTACAACAAAGGATGGAAGAGTTGTAAATACAGGGAATCTCTTCTTCGATACAGATGCACTTACATCACACATCGTTATTGATAATAATTTAGAATTTGAAATAAAATTCGTACTCCCTGCATCGAATGGTGGCGCACTCACCAAGAAAATGAAGTTTAAGAATGGTGTTTATGATTGTGATGTAACGATAGAGTTTAGCAACCTTCAGGACGTACTAGCAAACTACCAATACGAAGTAGCGTGGGAACATGGGGTTCGGTACTTCGAACATAACAGTGTCGATGAAGCAAGCTTTGGTGCAGCACTTGTATATGCTGGTCATGAGCTGACGGAAATAGATGCACATGAGCTCGGGAAAACTGTTGAGAAAGAGATGGGAGGAACAGTGGATTGGGTTGCGGTGCGTAACAAGTACTTTAGTGTTGCGCTCATTCCAATCACACATGAAACAGAAGGAGCTTACCTTGCTGGAACAAGGATATCGATTCCAGATAATGGTGTTAATGAAATATATAGCGTAGCATTGAGAATGCCATTCAAAGGGTTAGTGAGTGAACAAACAACGTTGAAGCTCTTTGCAGGTCCCCTCGATCATTCGGTATTGAAATCGTACAACAAAAACCTTGAACAATTGATGAGTCTAGGTTGGTCATGGTTAGTGCGGCCGCTTGCAGAATATCTCTTTTTACCACTCTTTAAGTTCATTCATGATTTTGTACCTAACTGGGGTCTTGTAATTATAATTTTCTCAATCATTATAAAAATTGCACTCCATCCACTTACAAAGAAAAGTACAGAGTCGATGCAAAAAATGCAGAAACTCCAACCGATGTTTGAAGAAATTCGTGAGAAGTACAAAGAGGATCCACAGAAAATGAATCAGGCGATAATGAATCTTTATCGAGAGTATGGTGTGAACCCAGCTGGTGGGTGTTTACCATTGTTACTACAACTTCCAATCATGTATGCGCTGTATTTTGTCTTTCGAGGTGCAATAGAATTACGTCAATCAAGTTTCATTTGGTGGATTACTGACTTGTCAGTTCCAGATGTTATTTATTCATTGCCATTTCGAATACCGTTGGTAGGAATTCAAGATGTAAGTGGGATCGCCCTTTTTATGGGAATAACAATGTTCATTCAGTCGAAGATGACTATCAAAGACCCACGTCAGAAGATGACTGTGTGGTTGATGCCTATTCTTATGACGTTGCTTTTCAATGGTTTTCCTTCTGGACTGAATTTGTATTATGCTATGTTCAATGTGCTAGGAATAGTGCAGCAAGCAATAAGTAACAAGACGCATAAAGATGAACCGTTACGAAAAGTTGAGCAAAAAAAGAAGCGAAAAGGTGGTGTATTTAAAAATATTCCTACGATTCCTAGACTCAGAAGATAAACTAAAGAGTTGATATACTCTTCTCCAGTTGAAAGGGTTGCGTGGTTACAAGCAACCCTTTTTTATTGTATGCAAGGTGAGTGTTTTGTACATTGTGTTTGAATCGCTATGATTCTTAGTGACACAGAAGATACAATCGTTGCTTTGGCAACTCCAGTAGGGGAAGGTGCAATTGCTGTTATCCGGTTAAGCGGGCCGCAAGCGTTCGCTATCGCAGAGAAAATATTCAAAGGGAAAACACCAGTTTCAGATCAACAATCCCACACAGTCCAATTTGGTACAGTGCGAGATCAGTACGGAAAAACAATCGATGAGGTATTGTGCACCGTTTTCCGTGCGCCGCATTCATATACAGGAGAGGATGTAGTTGAAATAAGTTGTCATGGCGGGCTTCTTCTCACACGTCGAATTCTTGATGAATGTTTGTCTCTTGGTGCACGAATGGCACAACCGGGTGAGTTCACAAAACGAGCGTTTCTGAATGGTAAGCTCGACCTTTCCCAAGCTGAAGCGGTTGCTGACCTTATTCAAGCTCGTTCTGAAAAAGCACACAAATCGTCAATTGACCAACTTTCCGGAAAACTTTCGAAAGAGATTAAGTCACTCAGGGACGAACTGGTTGAGTCGCTCCGTTTGCTAGAACTTGAGCTCGATTTTGTTGAAGAAGACATCGAATTTGCTGATAAGAGTACAATCCAAAAACAGATTCAACAGATAAATGAAAAAATCGAAGAGCTGTTGAAGACTTTCAGTATTGGGAAAGTGTACAAAGAAGGGATTCGGGTTGCACTCATCGGTGAGCCAAACGTCGGGAAATCGAGTTTGTTGAATGCGCTTTTACAGCAGGAGAGAGCTATTGTCACGCACATACCTGGTACTACACGTGATTTTATAGAAGAGGCTTTATCAATTGAAGGTGTGCTCTATAGAATTACAGATACCGCAGGTATTCGTGAGACCGATGATCCAGTAGAAAAAGAAGGAGTACGGCGTACCGCAGAGATTGTCGAAAGGGCAGACATAGTTATCCTTATTTTTGATAGTACGCAACTCTTAAACAACACCGAATATTACTTACAGTACGTCAAAGAGAAAAATCCATCTGCTCACATAGTCATTGTGTACAATAAGGTAGACCTACTTTCAAACATTAGACTTGATAGTTTGGTGAAACGTAAGGAAGAATGCCTAGCGGTTTCTGCAAAAACTGGAGAGGGAGTAGAAAAGGTAAAAGAAAAACTTGTTTCGGTAGTTCTAGCAAAAGAGGGAAATGTACCGGAAGCATCTGTAATTATCACAAATTCTCGGCACGTCGAATCTCTACAAAAGGCACGACAGGCACTCATACGGGCCCTTGAGACAATGGCGAAGAATGTTAGCAATGAATTTATAGCTGTCGATCTCCGATTAGCGCTTGATTACCTTGGTGAAATTGTTGGCATTGTTACGACAGACGACATACTCAACGGCATATTTTCAAAATTCTGTATTGGCAAGTAGAAAAGTTTCACGTGGAACAGTCACTCAAAAAAATCTATGACGTTGTTGTTATTGGTGGTGGTCACGCGGGTATAGAGGCAAGTCTTGCTGCATCACGGATGGGGTGTTCTGTCTTACTTGTCACAATGGCTAAACATGCAATAGGAAGAATGTCCTGCAATCCAGCAATAGGTGGTACAGCAAAAGGGCACCTCGTTCGGGAAATTGATGCGATTGGTGGTGAAATGGGGCTTATTGCTGATGCAACTGGAATTCAATTTCGTATGCTTAATCGATCGAAAGGCCCAGCAGTATGGTCACCACGTTGTCAAAATGGACGTGAGTGGTATTCACAGGTTGCATTGGATCATATTTCTACGCAGGAAGCAATTACCATTGTAGAAGATATTGTTTCAGATATTGCAGTGAGAGAACGAAAACACCCAAGAGGATATATACTCGATGGTCTGTTCCTAAATAACCATGGGCTTATCAATTGTAAAGCAGCTGTACTTTGTGCAGGGACATTTCTCCGTGGTGTGATGTATACTGGGCTTACAGCAACAGTGGGTGGACGATATAACGAACCAGCTGCTGAGGGGTTGACGTTTAATTTAGAGAAATTAGGTTTTACAAGTGGTCGGTTAAAAACAGGCACGCCTCCTCGTATTGATAGGAGAAGTATTGATTTTTCAAAGGTAGAAATACAACACAGTGATCCAGATCCGCAACCGTTTTCGTTTCGCACAGAACGCATTACAAACGAACTTATTCCGATGTATCTCACATACACGAATCCTGAAACCCACGCAATTCTCAGAACAGGGTTTGAATTTTCACCGCTTTTCACTGGGGTTATAAAGGGAATAGGTCCACGCTATTGCCCATCGATTGAAGTAAAAATCGACCGATTTCCTGAAAAGGAACGCCACCAAATATTTTTGGAGCCCGAAGGGTACGATACAAATGTTGTGTATGTTAATGGGTTTTCTACAAGCCTTCCTGCCGATGTTCAATTGAAAGGACTAAAAACTATTCCTGGCCTTGAGAACGTAACGATGCTTCGACCTGGATATGCCATTGAGTATGACTTTTTCCCACCGCACCAACTAAAACTGACACTTGAATCAAAACTTATCAGTGGATGGTTCCATGCTGGACAGGTCAATGGGACATCGGGATACGAGGAAGCAGCCGCACAAGGAATTATTGCTGGGATTAATGCAGTAAAGTACATTAGAAATGAAGACCCGATTATACTCAAACGTTCTGAAGCGTACATTGGCGTTCTCATTGATGATATTGTAAACAAAGAAATTGATGAACCATACCGTATGTTTACCTCTAGAGCCGAGCATCGTTTAGTACTACGGCAAGACAATGCTGATCGGCGCTTGACACCACTGGGATACTCATTGGGGCTTATAGATGCAACAACATATGAACGACTCCGAAAAAAAGAAGAACTCATAGCGGATGGATTGAAAACTGTCCGGACTCAAACGCTTCGAGCTAAAGATATTAATGATTACTTGCGAACAAAGGGGCATGACGATTGGGTTGATGGAGACAAAATAGAGCGATTCCTTAAACGACCAGAAGTTGCCCTGAAAGAACTTCTTCAACTCCCAAGTGTTCGCAGGAATCCGTATTTTTCATTTCTCTATGAACATCAGGAGGAGCGGGTTGTAAAAGAAGTGATTGAACAGATAGAAATAGAAATTAAGTACGAAGGTTATATTGACAGGCAACAAGAAGAGATTGAACGATTTGAAAAAATCGAAACCTATGAAATACCTGAAGGTTTTGACTATGATAAAGTAAAGTCACTTTCGGCAGAAGGGAGAGAGAAACTCAAGAAGGTGCAACCACGCTCCATAGGTCAAGCATCGAGAATTATTGGAGTTACCCCGGCAGATGTTTCTGTATTGATGGTATACTTACGGAATTGATGTTTCACGTGAAACAGGAAAGAGATGATCGAAAAAGCCCTTTGGCTACGATCGATTTTCCGAAAAAACAACATCGATCTTGAATCGAGCCAACTTGAACAACTTGTCGAGTATGTACAGCGCCTCCTCGAGTGGAATAAGAAAATTAATCTTGTTTCAAGGAAGGATGAACAACACATTTGGGAGCACCACATTCTTCATTCCGCAGCACTTGTTTTACTCGTTGACTATCCAATTGGTGCAAAGGTTGTTGATATTGGTACTGGAGGGGGTCTTCCGGGTATCCCACTAAAAATTCTACGCCCTGATCTCTCATTAACGCTCATTGATGCAACAAGAAAGAAAGTAGATGCTGTCAATGAAATGATAGCACGTCTATCACTTAAGAATGCAACTGCCATTTGGGCGAGGGCAGAAGAACTTTCGATGAAAGCGGAATATAAGGGACAATATTCATATGGTGTGTCACGAGCTGTTGCTGATCTTACTGAGCTTGTTAGATGGACGCGTCCACTCTTGACGACAGCAGAGCAGCAATGGAGGTCGCAGAATAAAAGGATTATTCCGAGGGCACCTGCTTTGCTAGTACTTAAAGGTGGGAACCTTGAGAAAGAAATAGTTGAAACATTGCGTAAATATCGAGACATTTCAATTGAACAACATGAATTGACATTTGAAGGCGGTGAGATGCTTCGAGCAGCGAACAAAAAGCTTCTCTACATTCATTGGTGAAACGATGGTAGAAGAGAGGGATCTCTTTAAACAACTTAACGGGTTGCTAACTGAGCAACGAAATCCGGCAAGTATGCAGATAGACTGTGCACCGGTTGAAGAAATTCTTCGAATCATCAATGCCGAAGATACCAAAGTAGCGAGTGCAGTTGCACGTGAACTTCCAGCAATTGCAAACGCTGTTGAACTCATTGTCGAAGCGTTACATGCCGGTGGTCGCTTACTCTATGTTGGAGCTGGCACAAGTGGCCGGCTTGGAGTGCTTGATGCTGTAGAATGCCCACCTACGTTTGGTATTGATCCATCAATGGTTCAGGGGATTATTGCAGGTGGCGATGAAGCAATGTTTCGTGCTATCGAGGGTGCTGAAGATCGAGTTGAGGAAGGTACCGCCATTATTCAACAGAAGAATGTAAGTTCGAAGGACGTTGTCTGTGGTATTGCTGCAAGTCTTCGAACCCCCTTCGTTTGTGCTGCTGTAATTCAGGCAAAGAAACAGGGGGCTAAAACAATTCTTGTAACAACAAATCCACGATCAAAATTAGATGAAGACGAATTTCGAGAATTGGCTTCAGCCATTGATGTTGCGATTTGTCCAGAAGTGGGACCAGAGGTCGTTATGGGGTCGACGAGGATGAAATCGGGGACTGCACAAAAAATGGTGCTCAATATGCTGTCAACCGCGTCGATGATTCGTCTTGGAAAAGTTTATGAGAACATGATGATAGATTTGCAAATGACAAACAATAAACTTCGTGAACGGGCAAAGCGAATAGTAATGATCAGTACGGGACTATCGTATGATTGTGCTGCAAATATACTTGAACAAGCTGGCTACCATGTTAAAACAGCTATTGTGATGGCAAAACTTGGAGTTACTCGAGAAGAAGCACAACAGCGTCTTCAACGAGTCAATGGATTTGTACGATTAGCATTGCGCAATGAGTAAGCTTCGACTCCCTGCACTTGAAATTGAAAGTTACCCACCGTTCGAGGGATTTCCAGAAGAAGGGATTCGGTTCCTTCGGCAGCTCAAACGTCACAATACTCGTGAGTGGTTTTCTGCACACCGGTCAGAGTACGAGTCGTTGGTAAAAGTACCAATGCAATCATTGATAGTAGCACTCCAACCGCACTTTGCAGAATTTGCCCCTGAATTTGATGTTGATCCACGACGGTCTTTGTTTCGTGTTAATCGTGATGTTAGATTTAGTGAAAACAAGCAACCCTATAAAACACATATTGCTGCACATTTTGTGGTTCGTGGGAAACAAAAGGGTACTACTGGTCTTGGGTACTACCTCCACATTGAACCAGGGGAGGTGTACATAGGAGGTGGCATCTATATTCCTGATTCCACTCAACTCCGTGCTATTCGTCGTGCAATTGCAACGAAGACAGAAGAATTTGAAGCAATCATTACAGCTCTCAAGTTTAAGAAAAAATACCTTCCACCGGAAGGAGAGTCGTTGAAACGTATGCCACTGGGGTACAATGAAAATCACCCACTCGCTGAGTGGATTAAAATGAAACAATTCTATATCGGTGTCGCACTCCAACACGAACGGTGTTTTCAGCGTTCCTTCCTCGATGATGTTGTACGTACATACCGAGAGATTACCCCGTGGGTGCGATTTCTACTCAATGCGCTGGAACAATAATTTCTAATTTAAAATAGTTTATTAGTGTTGTTGCTTCTCAGGAAGGTATGAAAGAAATACATGCGTCTTAAAAAAGTTTGTATATTGGTAGTATCGACATAGTTGCTGTAACATGAAAGGATGGGATATGCTTGGTAAAGCAATCTTACCGGAAATAAAGGAGCTGATAGAAGCACGTGATTTTGCCACTCTTCGGAACGTTTTTGAAGATTGGCACCCAAGTGATTTGGCAGAAGCAGTAAGTGAACTTGATGAACTTGATCGGGCAATTGTTTTCCGTCTCCTTGCAAAAGAGAAAGCTGCAGAGACCTTCGAATACTTGGATCACGATATTCAAAAATCATTGCTTAAAACACTAGGACAAGAGACAGTTGCTTCTATTCTTGATGAAATGTCGCCTGATGATCGAACAGCGTTCTTGGAAGAACTTCCGAGTACCGTGGTTAAACAACTCATTGAACTTCTCTCCCCAGAAGAACGTGCAGTTGCTAGAACACTCCTCGGCTACCCACCAGACTCTCTCTGTCGCTTGATGACACCTGAATACATTGCTGTTCAAAAGGAGTGGACAGTAGATGATGTAATGGGGTACATCCGTAATCGAGCCCGAGATATTGAGGATCTAGAGTACATCTACGTTATTGATCATAAGGGTAAACTCCTTGATGATATTCGCTTAAAAGAAATTCTCATTGCGGAACCTTCAATACGAGTTGAAGAACTTATGGATGGTAATTTCTTGGTATTGAAGGCAACTGATACAAAAGAGAGCGCTGTCCAAATGTTTAAACAATATGACCGTTCATCATTACCCGTTGTGAGTAGCGAAGGAATACTCCTAGGTATTGTTACCGTGGACGATGTGCTTGATATAGTCGAAGAAATCGATACGCAGGATATTCAACGGTTTGGTGGATTGGAATCACTCGAGTATCCGTATGCCAGAACGCCTGTTTTGGAGCTCGTTCGGAAGAGAGCTGGGTGGCTCGTTGTACTTTTCTTGAGCGAAATGCTTACAGCGACAGCAATGGGGTACTTTGAAGAAGAGATTGCGCGGGCTGTAGTACTTGCACTGTTTGTCCCACTCATCATCTCCAGTGGTGGGAATTCTGGTTCTCAGGCAGCAACATTGATCATTCGTGCGATGGCTCTCCAAGAAATCACACTTCGTGATTGGTGGTTTGTAATGAGGCGCGAGATTCTTTCCGGGCTATTACTCGGCGCAACGCTCGGTACAATCGGATTTCTTCGCATTGCTTTGTGGACACTGTTTACCAACATCTATGGACCTCATTGGATACTCATTGCATTGACGGTAGGATTCTCACTTATCGGGGTGGTGATGTGGGGAACACTAGCGGGTTCGATGCTTCCGTTTATACTCAGACGATTAGGTTTTGATCCGGCTTCGTCTTCTGCACCGTTCGTTGCAACATTAGTTGATGTGACTGGATTAGTAATTTACTTTACTGTTGCTTCAATTATTCTACAAGGAACTCTATTGTAAATACAGAGAAGGAGATACATATGATACAATGTGTACTAACACCGTCTGCATGCAAACGGCTTATTGCAAAAGGTATTCTTCTGCACCCATTTCTACGTCAAGCACTACAGCAGCGGACAGTCGTTATCATTGCCGGTACAACGAATGCGTACATCGCAGAAGAGATTTTGGCAACGCTTGGTCAGCGTGAGGGTTTTGATAGAAAAAGGTTCTTTCGAGGTATAACGCTTCCACCAACCCTGCAGCTATCAGGTGGACAGGGAGGTAGTGATAGTGAATTCCTGGGCGATGTTGTCATTCGTCGAGGGAACTGGTTAAAGGGAAAGACGATTTTCGATATTGTGGATGATCTTGAACAGGGGGATGTTATTCTTAAGGGTGCCAATATTCTTGATATCGCAAACAGGCGAGCCGGTGTTTTTATTGAACATCCTAAAGGGGGAACAACAGCTGCAATTATTCCTGCAGTGATTGGTCGTCGTGTTCGTCTCATTCTCCCGGTTGGTTTAGAAAAGCGAGTTTACGGTTCTATCGATGATATTGCACAGCGTATCAACACGGCACAAAGTACAGGACCACGTATTATGCCAATGCCAGGTGAAGTTTTCACCGAACTCGATGCTTTGCATATACTCACAGGGGCCCATGTTGAACTCATTGGTGGTGGTGGTGTAAGTGGTGCTGAAGGGTCAATCTGGTTAGCGATCGATGGCGATGAAGCTCAGGAAGAAAAAGCTCACGCTCTTCTCGACGAAGTTATGAACGAACCACTATTTCAAGTGTGAGAAGTATGAGAAAACGTCGAGCAGTAATACTCCAGCATGTACCTTTCGAAGGATTGGGATCTATTGAACCATGGTTACGCACACATGGGTACAGTTTAAGTTATGTTCGTTTTTTTGATGACTATACATTACCATCTGTTGAAAACGTTGAAGCTCTGATTATCCTTGGTGGACCCATGAGTGTAAACGACGAGCAGCGATACCCGTGGCTTAAAGAGGAGAAACGATTTGTGCATGAGGTAATTGAAAGCAATAAGCCAACGCTCGGGATTTGCCTGGGTGCACAATTGATTGCATCATCACTTGGTGCAAAAGTTCGACGGAACAGAGTACAAGAGATTGGGTGGTTTCCTGTATCGGTGCGAAACAATAAACACCTGTTTCTTCGGCAATTACCGAAACTGTTTACTGCTTTCCATTGGCATGGTGAGACTTTTGATATTCCTGATGGTGCAGTGCATTTTGCCTCGTCCCGTGCCTGTGAGCACCAAGCATTTATTGTCCGGAACAAGGTACTCGCACTTCAATTTCACCTTGAAGTTACACCAGCTGCAGTGCGACAACTTCTTAAACATTGTAAAGGGGAGATTAAAGATGGACTATTCATACAATCTGAGAGGAGTATTCTTGCGACACCTCACCTACAGTACGAAACTGCCAATGCACTCATGAACATAGTCTTGGAGTACCTTTTCGCAGGAGACACTACAGAATGAGTGAGCAAAAAGGTTTTAATGACTGGAAACAATTGTTTGAAAAGCGCCGCCAACGGTGCATTGAACTTCATCGTCGGGGTGCTGGTGGAATCAGAGTTTCATCACTCCTTGCAGAAAGCGCTGATGAAGTATTGCATAGGGTATTCAGTCAGCTGCCGCATGAACAAGGGGAATCGTTGGCAATTATAGCAACAGGTGGGTATGGACGTCGAGAAATAAATTTCGGTTCCGATATTGATGTAGTTTTTTTAGTTGACGACATTGATGGAAAACACCGAGTTGCTGATGGTGCTAAGCAAGTTCTTCACAACCTTCTTACACTCGGCATCAGTATTGGGCACAGTTTTCGCACGGTCGAGGAATGCATTCGGATTGCAAAAAAAGTAGATGAACCTGCAATGTCGTTATTGGAAGGGCGGTTTGTGTGTGGTAATGCTCTTGTTTTTGGACATTTTCAAAAGCAAATGCGGCTCTACGTACAAAGTCAATCTCCAAAAGCAATGGTAAGGAGAATTGCTCGTGCGCGTGAAGCTCGTCTCCGAAAGTATGGTTATGCATCACAATTACTTGAACCAAATGTAAAGAATAGTGCCGGAGGACTGCGTGATATTCATTCTGCATTATGGTTAATGTATGCGCTTGGCTTCTGCGAAATTCTCACACCGAGAAGAAAAAATGCACTTGAGGAACTCTTTGCTACTCCTGCAGTTATCCAACTTTTTCCTAAATCCATGGTGCAGGAGGTACGGACATCCTACGACTTCATACTTCGAATGCGGAACGAAATGCACCTACAGGCAGGTTCACTCCATGATACATTGGATTTCTCGTTCCAACAGTCAGTAGCAAACGCGTTACATCGTAACTCGAAAGGGAAAAAATCTATTGTGGAAACAGTGATGCAGGAATACTATACAGCAGCACGATCGATTGAACATTTCACGGAACGACTCTTTCGTTGGGCTTTCGAGGAATGGGTTGAAGAGAAAAAAACATCACGAGTGTTTATCCTCGATGACACGTATTATGTACAATCTGATACCTTGTATTCAAAAACGAAGAAGTTAACACCAAGTACCATCCTCCAAGGTGCATGGTACCTCTGTAAGTATGGTGTACGTTTCTCATTTCAGTTAGAAGATACACTCTCCCGATTAGCACCCTCGATTCGTCCAACATACTCTGATGAAGAAACAACTCTACTACACCAAATTTTTAACAATCCAAATGGAGTAAGTACAACACTCCGTGTACTTTCAACACTAGGACTCCTGGAACGGTGGATTCCTGAATGGAAAAAAGTACGAGCATTCTATCAACATAGTCAGTACCACGTTTACACAGTTGATGAGCATACACTTCGTGTTATTCAGTACGCTGAGGAAGTACAAAACGAACAATCACCGGTAGGAAGTGTGTGCCGTGAGCTACCACGGAAAGATATTCTTATCTTTGCCTGTCTGTTCCACGATATTGCTAAACCCCTCAATCTTTCTAAACACGATGGAGTTGGAAGTACCATTGCAAAGCGCGTACTTCACCGCCTTGGTTTTCATGACATCGTAGATGATGTTGCATTTTTGGTACGCCACCATCTTGCAATGGAGCAAGTTGCATTTCGAAGAAATATCGATGATCCACAAACAATTGCTTCCTTCGCAGCACTCGTTGGTACAATTGACAAGCTAAAGTATCTCTATGTATTGACCAGTGCCGATTTATCCGCAGTCAATCCCTCGGTTCTAACAAATTGGAAGAAAGGACTTCTCGAAACACTCTATGCACAGACTGTGCAGTACCTCGAAGAACGATGGTCACTTGAGCAACTCCAGGAATTTAAACGGAAGGAACGCCACGCTACAAAGCAAGTGATTCTACGAAAGCTTGCAAAAGAATTCTCACGAGAAGTTGTTGAGTATCATCTGTCATCAGTACAATCGCCTGAGTATGTCAAAGCGTTTACAGCAGACGAAATTACGGTACACATCAAGACTCTTGAACATCTTGAATCTATTCAAGTAACATGGTTGCAAAAGGAACATTGGACAGAAATTACATTCTTTGCAAATGACGCACCGGGATTGCTCTCAAGCCTCTGTGCTATTTTAGCAATAAACGACGCGAATATTCTCGATGCACAGATTTTTACTCGGACAGATGGGCGTGTCATTGATAAATTTCGAGTGATTGATTTCACAACAAGAACTATTCTTACTGAGGAAGTCCTTCACCGTATTCTGACAGACACCCAAAGTCTTTTTAAGCATTCACTGAATGTTGATGAACGATTGGAGGTGTGTAAACAACGGTGGAAACGGCACCTTCAGCGAAGCAAGACTGTTGTCCATAAAGTTGACGTACAATTTTCAGAACACCCACGTTACACTATAGTAGATGTCTATGGACCAGATACAATTGGTTTTTTGTACACAGTCACGCGCACACTTGCAACTCTTGGGTGTACAATACAATTTGCTAAAATTGCAACACGTCTCGATGGCGTTGTTGATACGTTCTACATACTTGATGACCACGGTGAGAAAGTATTCAGTGAAGAGAGAAAGATGAGAATACGAGAAAGAATTTTGGAAGATCTTCGTATTCACAATGAATCTCTTCAGCTAAATGTGACCCCTTGATGCACTCAAACTCTCCCTTGTATTGAATCTCCCTTACTCGGGCCGATAGATTCTTCTGTTAAATAATTTTAAATCTTCATTTACTATTGACTTTTTTATATTATTCCTTATTTTATTATGTAGTAATATTATTATGCATTATTTTTTAAGGTTCTTGGATGGTTTTAGTTTTAGAAGTCAAAGTTCTGAATTGTCGAGGGGAGGGGCTTAAGTACCTGCCCCGGTGTTCGATTGGGGACCAATGTGGCCAAGCGAGTTACGCGGAAGAGGTCTTTCGATCGAATATTGTCCAACAATGAAAAGGAGATTGTACAATGAAAAATTTTTCAGTGATCAGATTTCTTTTAGTCAGTGTTCTTATTTGTCTTTTTGTTTCCACTCCTGTGAATGCGAGTGATAATTCAACTCCCCCGCTGTCGCAAGAAGTCGCGAACATTATTTGGTTGAGTATAGCGGCTTTCCTTGTGTTTTTTATGCAAGCCGGATTTGCTCTCGTTGAAACTGGTTTGACCAGAGCAAAAAATGCTGTCAATATTATGATGAAGAACTTGCTTGACTTTTGTTTTGGTGCAGTATTGTTTTGGGCAGTTGGCTATGCTATCATGTTTTCAAGCGGCGATGCAAATATTTTTGGGTTTGAACCATCGTTGGCATTCTTGAGTACTGCCAATGCTCCGTCGGATTTAAGTGGTTATGCATCAAGTGCAGCATGGTTTTTCCAAGTAGTTTTTGCTGCAACGGCAGCGACGATTGTCTCGGGTGCGATGGCTGAGCGGACAAAACTGATTTCATACATTATCTACTCCTGTTTTATCTCTGCTGTTGTCTATCCTATCAGTGGTCATTGGATTTGGGGTGGTGGGTGGCTAAATGACCTTGGGATGAGGGATTTTGCAGGCTCCACAGTAGTGCATTCTGTTGGGGGGTGGGCAGCACTCGCAGGGGCTATCCTTGTTGGTCCTCGTTTACACAAATTTAACCCAGATGGGTCGGTAAATCCTATTCTTCCGCACAACATGCCACTTGCAACGTTAGGTGTCTTCATTCTCTGGTTTGGGTGGTATGGCTTTAACCCAGGTTCGACACTAGCTGCTGTGGGGGGTGTATCGCACATAGCTGTGACTACTACGATTGCAGCAGCAACAGGTACAATAGGAGCGCTCATTCTTTCGTGGATACTTTTTAAGAAACCGGATCTCTCAATGACACTCAACGGTACGTTAGCAGGTCTTGTAGCAATTACCGCTGGTTGTGCTTCTGTCAGTACAGTAAGCGCTTCTATCATAGGGTTCATTGCTGGTATCCTTGTGGTGGTTTCTATACTCTTTATCGAACGTACGTTGAAAATTGATGATCCTGTTGGAGCTATCAGTGTGCATGCTGTGAATGGTGCGTGGGGTACAATTGCTGTTGGCTTATTTGGTCAGCGGTCAATAGATATAGCATACTGGGCTGAAGCAACAGCTATCCGGGATGGGTTGTTTTTCGGTGGAGGGTTCCATCAGCTTGGTGTTCAGCTCCTTGGTGTTGCTGTTGTGTTTGTATATGTATTTGTACTAATGTTTCTGTTCTTCTGGTTGGTGAAATTAACAGTTGGATTACGGGTATCGGATGAAGAACAACTTGAGGGGCTAGATTTAGGTGAACATGGTAATGTTGCATATGGTGGCTTCCTCTTTGAATCGACAGGTCCCCATGCATCAATACCATCGAAACATTCAGTTGAATCACATAACAACAATAAGAAAGGGTAGTTCTATGAAACGTGTCGAAGCTATAATTCGCCCACACAAACTCGATGAAGTACGTGAGGCATTACTTGAGAAAGGAATAAAAGGAATGACTGTGATAGAAGTGAAAGGATTTGGTCGACAAAAAGGTCATTCTGAAGTGTACCGTGGTTCGGAGTATCAAATAAACTTTTTACCAAAAGTGAAAATCGAAATAGCAGTACCAGATCGTTTGGTTGAAACAGTTGTTTCAACGATTGCCCGTGTTGCACGTACAGGGCAAGTTGGTGATGGAAAAATTTTCGTAGTTCCACTCGAGGAAGTCATCCGTGTGCGAACAGAAGAATCTGGGGAGAGTGCGTTATGACAATCAACACAGGCGATACTGCATGGCTGTTAATTTCAACAGCGCTTGTTATGATCATGACGCCAGGACTAGCGTTGTTCTACGGCGGCATGGTTCGGAAGAAGAATGTACTCAATACTCTCTTGCTCAGTTTTATCGCAATCGGCGTTGTTACCATCCAATGGGTGCTCTTTGGGTATAGTCTTGCTTTCGGTAAAGATGTGGGAGGGATCATAGGCGATCTGTCTTGGATTGGGCTCAATGGTGTTGGTTTAGAGCCCAATCCAGACTATGCAGCAACAGTTCCTCACCAACTCTTTATGGCATTTCAGTTAATGTTTGCTATCATTACTCCTGCACTCATTACGGGTGCATTTGCTGAACGTTTTAAATTTTCGACCTATCTTGTCTTTTTATTTCTGTGGTCGACACTCGTCTATGCTCCACTCGCTCACTGGGTATGGGGTGTTGGTGGGTGGATGCGAAGGATGGGAGCATTAGATTTCGCTGGTGGACTTGTTGTACACATCAGCTCAGGGTTCTCTGCCCTCGCTGCAGCATTGGTTGTGGGGAAACGATTTGGTCACCCACACGAACCAATGCCTCCACACAACCTGACGATGACACTTCTCGGTGCAGCGTTGCTGTGGTTTGGTTGGTTTGGATTTAATGGTGGGAGTGCACTAGCTTCGAGCGGGTTAGCAGCTTCAGCCTTTGTGACAACGCACATTGCAGCTGCGAGTGCTGCTGTTTCATGGCTTGTTGTAGAATGGATTGTTCGGAAAAAGCCAACCTTGCTTGGTGCAGCTTCAGGTTGTGTAGCTGGACTTGTTGCCATTACACCTGCTTCTGGATTTGTTACACCACTTGCAGCACTCCTCATTGGCTTGGCTGCTGGCGCTGTTTGCTATGGCGGTGTGACATTGAAAAATTTTTTCGGGTACGACGATTCACTGGATGCGGTCGGTGTCCACGGTGTTGGTGGAACACTTGGTGCACTTGCCACTGGATTATTTGCAACCCAAGTTGTAAATCCAGCAGGAAGTAATGGATTGTTCTATGGAAATCCCTCGTTGCTTGGGGTTCAAGCGTTAAGTGCGGGAGTTGCGATTCTCTATTCATTCGTTGTAACATGGGTGTTGCTGAAAGTTCTCGATAAGGTTATGGGTGTTCGGGTTGATGTCGCTGACGAAATTGATGGATTAGATGTGAGTCAGCATGGTGAAAGTGGGTATTCACTGTAGATGAACAAAAATATTATAATATTATTATATTAAGGAGTTAGATCAATGATGAAAAAGGATAGATTCTTCGGTCTTCTTACTTGCGTTCTTATGATTACATCGATAACATATAGTCAGTTCTCACTCTCAACGGACATCAAAAGTAGGTACGTTTGGCGAGGTATGGACTTTGGTGCATCACCATCTATTCAACCAAGCCTCACGTATAAATACAATGTTCTCAGCATCGGAATCTGGGGAGCATATGCATTTCCTCCTAATGGGTATGCTGAAAACGATTATTGGATCACATTGGATGTTCCATCGTCAACAGGTACTTACTCTCTTATTATTACAGACTACACATTTCCAAGCTCAGGAATTCGTTTAGGGAACATCAATGATGGAGGAGGTGCTCATACCATTGAAATCGGAGCTGGTTATTTAGGAATAGAATCATTCCCTATAGCTCTCCGTGGGTACGTGAATGTTTACAACGATCCTGATCAATCTGCCTATATTGAGTGTTCGTATCCATTTACATTGAGCTCAACGACAATCTCAGTAACAGTTGGGGCGGCAATTAACAAGAGTGCTGCGTATGGGACAAACGGATTTTCTGTAATCAATATTTCACTCTCGACAACAAGAAGTATAGAAATTTCAGAGAAATTCACATTACCTATGTCAATTACCTACGTGCTAAATCCAGCATGGGAGCAAGCATCAATTGTAGTAGGAGTTACGTTATAGTATGGTTCTTTTTGAGGTTTGTTGCATCCAATACATAAGGAGTTGGAACAAAAAGATAAGGAAAATAGTCTAATCCATTAAAGTTTACGCGCTAACACAAACGAGAAGCCCATCGGCCTTCCCTATCCCTAAAGCCTCCCTCCTCCCCTCTTAAAACAGATGGGCTTCTCGAGCTTATATGGGGTCAATTCGAGTAAGTTTCAGTGGAACATTACGTGATGAATGTCATAGGAAAAGTGAGGTGATATACACACTTTATTACATATTACAAAGAAAAGTAAATTCACCACAGAAAGGAGTCTAATAAATGAGGTTTTTTAACACGATCATCATGTTTTGTGTTACCTTTTGCGTGGGTATAGAAGCACAAATACGACAAATTACAACAACACAGCAATACAGTATCGATGTACCTTCACTTGATGTCTATGGGACAAATGCCCGCATTGCCTATGGTACGAATTTTTCGTTTTATTCGTTTCATATCCTTGGGCCAGAAATTCCAATAAGTACTCCATCAAGACCGGATCAAAATGCTTGGGCACCAGTTCATGTGTCATTGTCACACGTTGGGAACATAGCAACCATTCTATACACAGATTTTGAACGAAATTCGGAAGGGTTGTATACACTTAAGTGTGTTACCAGTACAAACGATGGTCTCACATGGTCTGCTCCTACAATTCTCGATGTAGTTTCAGGTGGATATGGTCTTAATACCACTCATACGAATCAGCTCTTGAAGGCGAACACTAATTACACTGCATTGTACGCATTTTGGCGAAAACAGATCGGTGAAGGATTAGGAATCTATTTTGCAAAATCTACTTCTCCATCTTTATTCGCATCTAAAAAGCTTCTTTTAGATTGTTCGACTTCGCAAATTGGTGATTTCGATGCTGAAGCTGTCACATTCAAATCAGGAGATTACCTTGTTGTTGCTTTTTCAAAAGATTCATTACTTTGCGTGACTCGATCGATTGATGGCGGTGAAACCTTCAGCGAACCATTGGTGATTGATTCGCTTTTGGGACAGTGGAGTTATTTTTCATGTATACGTGTTGCTGGTTCAATAGGAAACTACTTCTACATAGCGGCGAATTACTGGCAAATGGTAAGTCCGCACGGAGGAGGAGAGCTTAACGATATGTTTGGAACACGACTATATTGTTCAAAAGATAAAGGGGCAACATGGATACATACCATTACGTTTCCAAACAACAATCAAATTGATGTAGCTGTAAACACGTGGAATTATCTCGTCTTTGCTGAAATTAGTAGTGATGGAAATTTGTATGTACGAACAAGCGCAAATGGAAGAGATTTTTCGCCACCTGTAATGGTAAATGCATTTCCTGGTTCAGCAAGTGGAAAGTACGACATCGGGTTTGACATGAAACTTGATGGTTCTGATTACCTTGCAATTGCATGGGTTGATACAACGACAGGATACGATGAAGTGTTCTATCGATATCTCCAGATTCCTCAACCGCCAATGTCTGTTGAGGAAAACGCGTTCCAACCGATTGAACGTGTTATAGTTAGGGCGTACCCCAATCCATTCAATCCAAATACACGAATACAATTTTCAATACCAAGTAGTGGTTCTATTGTTTTGAAACTCTTTGATATACTTGGCCGCGAGGTTGCGACATTAGTTAATGGTCATTATGAAGCCGGGACACACGAGCTAGTTCTCAACGGAACTGCAATCCAAAGTGGAGTATATTTTGTTCGTATAAATTTTGGCCAAATCAGCAATGCGGTTAAAATTCTTCTTGTGAAATGATTCAGAGAAAACAGTGAAAGTTCAAAGCCAAACTAGATTCAGAGTTACGGCACTTTTCATGGGAAGGAGAAAAAAGAGGGTCTTAGAAAGTCCAAGAACGCACTTGAAATGAAAGGTCAAATAAAAAAGTCTTTGGAATTCAGAAGATTCTTCATTATTTTCAACGTAGTTAAGTTGACAATAGAAGGGATTTTAGTTTTAGTAAGGAGAAACGAATGCCACAACATAAGTCAGCGGAAAAGCGTGTCCGCCAGATTAAGCGACGAACAGCACTTAATAAAGCTCGAATTTCCAAGATGAAGACGCTTATCAAACGTGTTCGTACTGCAAAAACGAAGGACGAAGCTCAAGAAGCACTAAAAAAGGCAGTGAAGTACCTTGATGAGCTTGCTGCGAAAGGTACGATTCACAAAAATAAAGCTAGTAATCAAAAATCGAAGCTCACAAAGCTTGTTAACAAACACGCGTAAGGAAAGATTTTCACTTTTAGTAACTGCCCTGTACCCAATGAGGTACAGGGCTTCTTTTTTTACGTTACTGTGTACACGTGGGTGAACTTCGTGCCTTGTTTTCATTTTTAATTTAATGATGAATATTCTCATTTTTGGTGGTACAGGACTTATTGGTTCAACAATTGTTCCATCTTTAAGTAAAAACCATACTGTAACCGTTGTAACCCGCAAACAGTATTTTACGAAATTATCCTCAACCTATGTTCTCTGGGATCCTCAGAATTTAAATACACTGCTTCCATTTATTGAGAAAAGCGATATTCTCATAAACCTTGCCGGAACACCAATAGTAGGGTATTGGACGAAAAGACGTAAAGAAAAAATTATCCAAAGCCGGATAACTGTAACACGAGAAGTGTGTACACTTTTAAGGAAAGCAACGCAGAAACCTAGACTCTTTATCAACGCATCTGCAGTAGGATACTATGGATCGAGAGGCGATGATATACTTACAGAACATGCTTCAAAAGGAAAAGGTTTTCTTGCAGAGGTGTGTTCACAATGGGAAAACGAGGCACAGAAAGCATCGGACTTTGGACTTAGAGTGGTTTTACTCCGGCTTGGTATTGTACTTTCACGTTATGGTGGGTTGTTTGCACGTATAATCATGCCTATGAAATTATTCGGCGGAATAACAATAGGGACGACGAACCAATGGATACCCTGGATTCATATTGATGATGTTGTAGGAGCAATTGAGTATATTATTGCAGTGACTTCACTCTCTGGAGCAGTGAACCTTGTAGCTCCACATCCTGTGTTAGCGAAAGAGTTTTATACCACTATCGCGAAACAACTCAACCGGCCACTTTGGTTTCAAATATCACCAAATATTTTAGCTAGATTGACAGGAGAGATGGGAAAAGAGTTAATCCTGGGGAGTCAGCGAGCAGTGCCAGAAAAGCTTTGTAAGGTAGGTTATCCATTTAAATTTGAATATTTTCTAACTGCTATTTCGGATTTATTAGCTTAACGAAAGTACAATCGATAGTGAAAAGTAACCCCATCAAGGTGAGGAGAAACATCAAAATCGTACAGTGTGGCTCCCACGTAAGCGTCAACAATGTTTACGATGTACGTTAGCAGTAAGTAAATAGCAAACTCATCACGTTTGTCGTGGTAAAAATCGCGTGTTTCTTTGTAATAACTGTTCCCTGTCCGATAAAGAGTATCTAGGCGAATAGATTGTTCGTACTTGTTTTTGAATTCTTTGTAGTAGTTGTGTGCCACCCTATATTGGGAGTAAAAGAACACACCGCACCCCCAGATAATTGGAATTGTGTAATAACGCTCTGTATACACCTGCCCGGCACCTGGAATAACAGCTGAGAGAAAAAGCGCAAGTGTTCCTGACTTCTTAGGTCGATAGTACACTGGTGAGTTTTCTCCAGTTCGTGGATATGTTACACTGTCGTTTTGTATCCCAATAGTTGGTACTTGTTGTGAAGAGAGAGAGTAAGGAATTGCAAAGCAATGAGTTAGTAGGAGCCAATATTGCAGAGTACGTTTCACTAGACTACTCAATAACAGCAATTACTTCTATTTCTACAAGGGAGTTTTTAGGTAAGCGTGAGACTTCAACGGTTGTACGTGCAGGGGGTGGTGCATATTTCATTCGCTTTTCATACACTTCGTTCATTCCTGTAAAATTCTCCAAATCGGTAAGAAATACTGTTGTTTTCACTACCTTTTCGATCGAAGTGCCTGCTGCTGCTAAAATTGCTTCAATGTTATTAAAAACTTGTTCAGTTTGTTCTTGAATTGTAGTGCCTACAATGGTACCAGTTGCAGGATCAAGTGGAATTTGTCCAGCAAGATAGAGAAATTTGGTATCGACAAGAACAGCTTGAGAATATGGTCCTATCGGTGTTGGTGCGGTTCGTGTGTAGATAACCCTGAGAGACATAGCGTGTGTCCTTTTTGGTTAAAGTTTAATTGAAGTAAATAGGTCAAAAAGGCGCTCGAAGTCGTCGAACGAGTAAAATTCTATAATTATTTCTCCCCGTCCTCCCTCTTTATGGTGTATTCGTACCTTTGTTCCTAAAAGCTCTCGGAGCTGTGTTTCGAGATGTTCAAGTTCCGAAGAGGATGCAGGTATTGATGATGTTGGTACTACGCTTTTTTGTTTCTTTCCGATGTTTCGTACAAGTTCTTCAACCTTCCGTACGGAAAGATTTTCCTCAATGATTTTTTCAAATAACCGAAGTTGTACTTTTTCGTTGGGAATATTAATGAGGGCACGTGCATGGCCCATTGATATTTTATTTTTTCGTAATCCGTCTTGAATTTTCTGGGGTAGCTTTAGGAGACGTAAGAAATTAGCCACGGTTGTACGGTCTTTCCCCACACGCTTTGCAATTTCTTCTTGTGTTAAATGACATTCTTCAATAAGTCGTTGGTAGGCTGCTGCAATTTCCATCGGATTTAGGTACTCGCGTTGGATGTTTTCGATAAGTGCGAGTTCTAGCATTTCTTCGTCAGATGAGACGGAAATGACGTATGCTGGAATATGTTTGAGTCGAACCATCTGGGCAGCACGGAGACGACGTTCTCCAGCAATAATTTGGTAACCACCCTGAATGCGTCGTACGGTTATCGGTTGTATAACACCTTTTTCACGGATTGAATTTGCGAGTTCGTTAAGTGCAGTCGAATCAAATTCCATGCGTGGTTGAAATGGATTTGGTTTTATAGCATCAATTTCAATGTTGACAATGATGCCGCTTTCGCCAGAGTCAGGTCTACGTATTGTATCATAGATGCTTACTTCTTCATACCCTTTTGGAAGAAGTGCATCAAGACCACGACCGAGCACAGATTTTTTGGGAGAACTCATGGTTATGGCTCTCATGGTTGGTGAGGTAACGGCTCGTATGCAAAAAATTTGTTATTTTGCAATATTTCACGTGCTAGTTCCATGTAATGCCGAGTTCCAGCGCAAATTGCATCGTAAAGAATAATGGGTTTGCCGAAACTTGGCGCTTCACTTAAACGGATATTGCGAGCAATGATTGTGTTGAATACTTTTTTTCCAAAGTATTTTTTTACTTCGTCAACAATTTGGTTCGACAGTTTTAATCGAGCGTCATACATTGTTAGCAACACACCTTCAATATCGAGTTTTGGATTGAGTTCACGCTTCACACGGTTAATAGTGTTAAAAAGTTGCCCTAATCCTTCCAGTGCGAAATACTCACACTGTACAGGAATGAGCACTGAGTCTGCTGCTGTGAGGGCGTTGAGTGTCAATAAACCTAGTGATGGAGGACAATCTATAATTACAAAGTCGAACTTTTTTCGGACAGTCTGAATGGCGGTAGAAAGTAAATGTTCACGCCCAGCTCGATCAATGAGCTCAACTTCTGCACCAACGAGATTGATATTCGAAGGTATAAGAAACAAGAAAGGCATTTGTGTAGGTTGAATGGCTTCGTCAGCACTTGTTTCCCCAATGAGTACTTCGTAGGTTGTTTTTCCCTTTGGACCAACTGAACCAACGCCACTTGTTGAGTTCGCTTGGGGGTCGTTGTCAATGAGGAGAATGCGTTTCTCTGCTGCGGCGAGTGAAGCTGCAAGATTAATGGCGGTTGTTGTTTTCCCAACGCCACCCTTTTGATTTGCAATAACAATGATTTTTCCTATTGATTCCATTGCTAACGTTACAATATAGCGTTTTTTCAGTCGGTGTGCAATTTAGCTTGCAAATGATTTGATTCTTGATACTTTATGAGAGTGAAACAAATTTAATCAAAAGAGTAAAATGAGTATGGATGAACTCTATGATTCCTCTCGCTGGATATGCTCTCTGGGCAGTTCCTGATGAACCAGTGAACACG